>NZ_JAZGON010000001.1:0-868210 GCF_036421975.1 Georgenia wangjunii
ACGACGGGTGCGTTGGTTGCGACAGTCGGCGCCGGTGCCGCGTTTGGTACAACTTCCGATCCTGAGGCGACGGACGCCTCGGAGAAGGTCATTATCGACGCGGACATGGGCCAGCTGAACGACGACGCACTGGCCATGTTCGCGTTGCTCAACGACGAGAACACCGAAGTGCTCGGCGTGACCACCGTCGCGGGCAACACCTGGGTCGAGGAGGGGACGGCCTACTCCCTCAAGCAGCTGGAGATCGTCGGCCACACCGAGGTCCCGGTCATCCAGGGAGCCGGTGGCCCCCTCATGGGCGACCGCCAGGCCCAGCTGGAGGCCGAGCAGATGCTGTGGGGCAACTCCGAGTACATCGGAGCATGGAGCCGCGAACGCCCCAGCTCCTACCTCGAGCTCGCCAACGCCCCCTACCAGGGCTACCCAGAGACCGAGCCGCTGGACGTCAACGCCGTCGACTTCATCGTCGACAGCGTCAAGGCCAACCCGGGCGAGGTCACCCTCTTCGTGCTCGGCCCAGCCACGAACATCGCCCTCGCGGTCAAGACCTACCCCGAGATCGTCCCGCTGGTGAAGCAGGTCATCTACATGGGCGGCGCGATCGACATCCCGGGTAACACCACCCCGGCAGCGGAGTTCAACTGGTGGTTCGACCCCGAGGCCATCAAGATCACCCTCAACACCCCCTTCGAGCGCCAGCTCGTCGTCCCGAACGACATCGCCGAGCGGGTCTACTACACCAAGGACATCTACGACCGCGTCATCGAGGGCGAGCGCACCCCCGTGCGCCAGATGTTCATCGACCAGCACGGCCCCCGCTTCGAGGCAGACCCCGACCGGCAGTCCTACGTCTGGGACCTGCTCACCGCCGCAGTCTTCATCGATCCGAGCATCGCCACCGACGTCCAGGAGCGATACATCGACATCGACGTCAACTACGGCCCGAACTACGGCCGGTCGATCGGCTACCACGAGAGCCGCAACCGCGACTTCGACGACCCGTCCAACTTCCCGCCCCACACCCAGAAGGTCGAGATCCTCTTCGACATCGACCGCGAAGCCTTCGCTGACTTCTACGTCGAGTACGTCGGCGGACTGGGAAGCGGCGGTGAGCAACCCCCGGGCGAACCTACGACCGAGCCCACGTCTGAACCGACAGGCGAACCGACTGACGAACCGACAGGCGAGCCGACGACCGAACCCAGCAGTGACGGCACGCGGACGCCTACCACTGACCCCAGCGAAGACGGCACGGGCGGGTCCGACGGCGGGACAGATGCCGGCGGCAACCTCCCGTCCACCGGCGCCGGCGTCCTGCCGGTGATCATCACCGCCCTGGCCCTCCTCGGTGCCGCCGTGGCTCTGCTGGCGGTCCGGCGGCGTGCAGAGCGCTGAGACCCCAGCCAGGCAGAACGAATCATCATTCGACCAGTGAATTGAGAGGATGCTCTACTGTGAAGAACAAGCCGAAGATGCTTGCGCTAGTCACGACGGGTGCGTTGGTTGCGACAGTCGGCGCCGGTGCCGCGTTTGGTACAACTTCCGATCCTGAGGCGACGGACGCCTCGGAGAAGGTCATTATCGACGCGGACATGGGCCAGCTGAACGACGACGCACTGGCCATGTTCGCGTTGCTCAACGACGAGAACACCGAAGTGCTCGGCGTGACCACCGTCGCGGGCAACACCTGGGTCGAGGAGGGGACGGCCTACTCCCTCAAGCAGCTGGAGATCGTCGGCCACACCGAGGTCCCGGTCATCCAGGGAGCCGGTGGCCCCCTCATGGGCGACCGCCAGGCCCAGCTGGAGGCCGAGCAGATGCTGTGGGGCAACTCCGAGTACATCGGAGCATGGAGCCGCGAACGCCCCAGCTCCTACCTCGAGCTCGCCAACGCCCCCTACCAGGGCTACCCAGAGACCGAGCCGCTGGACGTCAACGCCGTCGACTTCATCGTCGACAGCGTCAAGGCCAACCCGGGCGAGGTCACCCTCTTCGTGCTCGGCCCAGCCACGAACATCGCCCTCGCGGTCAAGACCTACCCCGAGATCGTCCCGCTGGTGAAGCAGGTCATCTACATGGGCGGCGCGATCGACATCCCGGGTAACACCACCCCGGCAGCGGAGTTCAACTGGTGGTTCGACCCCGAGGCCATCAAGATCACCCTCAACACCCCCTTCGAGCGCCAGCTCGTCGTCCCGAACGACATCGCCGAGCGGGTCTACTACACCAAGGACATCTACGACCGCGTCATCGAGGGCGAGCGCACCCCCGTGCGCCAGATGTTCATCGACCAGCACGGCCCCCGCTTCGAGGCAGACCCCGACCGGCAGTCCTACGTCTGGGACCTGCTCACCGCCGCAGTCTTCATCGATCCGAGCATCGCCACCGACGTCCAGGAGCGATACATCGACATCGACGTCAACTACGGCCCGAACTACGGCCGGTCGATCGGCTACCACGAGAGCCGCAACCGCGACTTCGACGACCCGTCCAACTTCCCGCCCCACACCCAGAAGGTCGAGATCCTCTTCGACATCGACCGCGAAGCCTTCGCTGACTTCTACGTCGAGTACGTCGGCGGACTGGGAAGCTAGACACTCCCCCGACGCCATGTGGCAAGGAGCCCCGACCGGTCGGTCGGGGCTCCTTGCTACGTGGCGTCGTCGACTCGCAGCTGTGGGTCGTCGACTCGCGGCTCTGCGTCGTCGGGCTCGGGCTCCGGGGGGAGCTCGCCCTGCTCGACGACGGCGTCGTCGTCGCTCGGCGCGCTCTCCGCGGCCTCGTCGGCAGTCGGCGCGACGACGTCGGGGTCCTCGCCGTAGAAGGGGCCCCGGTACTGCGGGCGCATGAGATTCTCCACCGACAGGAGCTCGTCGAGCTCGGCCTCGCTCAGGAGCCCGCGCTCGAGGACGACCTCGCGCACGCTGCGGCCGGTGCGCGCGCACTCGCGCCCGACGACGTCGCCGTTGTGGTGCCCGATGACGGGGTTGAGGAACGTGACGATGCCGATGGAGCCCATGACGTAGGCGCGGCAGACCTCCTCGTTGGCCGTGATGCCCTCGACGCAGCGCTCCGCGAGCGCGCGGCAGGCGTTGGTGAGGAGCGACATCGACTCGAAGAGCGCCTGGGCGATGACCGGCTCCATGACGTTGAGCTGGAGCTGCCCCGCCTCGGCGGCCATCGTCACGGTCACGTCGTTGCCGATGACCTTGAAGCAGACCTGGTTGACCACCTCGGGCAGGACGGGGTTGACCTTGGCGGGCATGATCGAGGACCCGGCCTGGAGCTCGGGCAGGTTGATCTCGTTGAGCCCGGCCCGCGGCCCCGAGGAGAGCAGCCGCAGGTCGTTGCAGATCTTGCCGAGCTTGACGGCGGACCGCTTGACCGCCGCGTGCATGGAGACGTAGGCGCCGGCGTCGGACGTCGCCTCGATGAGGTCCGGGGCGGGCACGACGGGCAGCCCCGTCACCTCCGCGAGGTGGGCGACGGCGCGCGCGGCGTACCCCTCGGGCGCGTTGAGCCCCGTGCCGATCGCCGTGGCGCCGAGGTTGACCTCGAGGAGGAGCTCCTGGTTCCGCTCGAGGTGGTGGATCTCCTCGGTGAGGAGCGCGGCGAAGGCGGTGAACTCCTGCCCGAGCGTCATCGGGACTGCGTCCTGCAGCTGGGTGCGACCCATCGTCAGGACGCGGGAGAACTCCTCGCCCTTGCGCGAGAACGCGGCGGAGAGGTCGGTGAGCACCGCCGTCAGCTCCTCGACGGCGCGGTAGACCGCCACCCGCAGGCCGGTCGGGAACGCGTCGTTCGTCGACTGGCTCTTGTTGACGTGGTCGTTGGGGTTGACGACGTCGTAGCGGCCCTTGGGCAGGCCGAGGTGCTCGAGGGCGAGGTTGGCGACGACCTCGTTCGTGTTCATGTTGACCGACGTGCCGGCGCCGCCCTGGAAGACGTCGACGGGGAAGTCCCCGAGGCAGCGGCCCCGCACGAGGACCTCGTCGCACGCGGCGACGATCGCGTCGGCGATCTCCGCGGGGACCGTACGCAGCTCGCGGTTCGCCAGCGCCGAGGCCTTCTTCACGGCGACCATGCCCCGCACGAGCGCGGGGACGTCCCCGACCGGGCGCCCCGAGATGCGGAAGTTCTCCGTGGCCCGGAGCGTGTGGATGCCGTAGTACGCCTCGGCCGGGACCTCCCGCTGCCCGAGGAGGTCCTCCTCGGTGCGGGAGGCCCCGGCCGGGGTCGTCATGACGTCTTCGGCGCCGTCATCGACGCGACGTCGAGGGCGACGTCGAGCTGGTCGGCGCTGATCTCGCCGCGCTCGACGTACCCGAGGTCCTCGACAGCCGCCCGCACCGTCATCCCCTGGGCGACGGCGTGCTTGGCGATCTTCGCCGCAGCCTCGTAGCCGACGACGCGGTTGAGCGGCGTGACGATCGAGGGCGAGGACTCGGCGAGGGCGCGGCAGCGGTCGACGTTCGCGGTGATCCCGTCGACGCACCGGCCCGCGAGCGCCCGGGAGGCGTTGGCGAGCAGCGTGACCGACTCGAGGACGTTGCGGGCGAGGACCGGGAGCATGACGTTGAGCTCGAACGAGCCCGAGGCCCCGGCGAACGTGACGGTCTGGTCGTTGCCGATGACCTGCGCGCACACCATGAGGGTCGCCTCGGGGATGACGGGGTTGACCTTGCCCGGCATGATCGACGAGCCGGGCTGGAGGTCGGGGATGGCGATCTCGCCGAGACCTGTGTTCGGCCCGGAGCCCATCCACCGCAGGTCGTTGCAGATCTTGACGAGCGAGACCGCCACGGTGCGCAGCGCTCCCGACGTCTCGACGAGGCTGTCCTGCGCGCCCTGCGCCTCGAAGTGGTTGCCCGCCTCCGTCAGCGGCAGGCCCGTGTGCTCCGCGACGAGCTCGATGACGCGCCGGGAGAACCCCGCCGGGGTGTTGATGCCCGTGCCGACGGCGGTGCCCCCGAGCGGCAGCTCCGCGAGGCGCGGCAGTGCCGCCCGGACCCGGTCGATGCCGAGCCGGACCTGCGCCGCATAGCCACCGAACTCCTGGCCGAGCATGACGGGGGTGGCGTCCATGAGGTGGGTGCGCCCCGCCTTGACGACGTCGGCGAACTCCTCGGCCTTGGCCTCGAGCGAGCCGGCGAGGACGTCGAGCGCGGGCAGGAGCTCGGTGACGACCGCCTGCGTCGCGGCGATGTGGATCGAGGACGGGAAGACGTCGTTCGAGGACTGCGAGGCGTTGACGTGGTCGTTGGGGTGCACCGGGTGCCCGAGGAGCGTCCCGGCGAGGCTGGCGACCACCTCGTTCGTGTTCATGTTCGACGACGTGCCCGAGCCGGTCTGGAAGATGTCGACCGGGAAGTGCTCGTCGTGCTCGCCCGCGATGACCTGGTCGGCCGCCGCCGCGATCGCGTCGCCCATCGCCGGGTCGAGCACACCGAGCTCGGCGTTGGCGAGGGCGGCGGCGCGCTTGACCTGGGCGAGCGCGGCGATGTGGTGCCGCGAGAGGCCGGCGCCGGAGATCGCGAAGTTCTCGACGGCGCGCTGGGTCTGGGCGCCGTAGAGGGCGTTGCGGGGGACGCGCACCTCCCCCATCGTGTCGTGCTCGATGCGGACGTCGTCGGTCACGTTGCCGGTCACTTCTCGTCGAGGTCCTTGCCGAGCAGCTCCGCGAGGGAGTCGAGGGCGCCCTCGGCCCCGTCGCCCTCGGCGCTGAGCGTGACCTCGTCCCCGTGCTTGGCGCCCAGCGTCATGATCGCGAGGATGCTCGCGGCGTCGACGGGGTCACCACCGGCCTTGGCGATCTGGACGGGGACCCCGGCCTCGTTGGCCGCCTTGACGAAGATCGAGGCGGGACGGGCGTGCAGGCCGACCTTCGAGCCGATGGTGGCGGTGCGCTGGGCCATGTGGGTTCTCCTTGGTGGTGGGTGTCGCTAGAAGGGGCTGTAGGGCGAGACGACGACCTCGACGCGCTGGAACTCCTTGACGTCGGAGTAGCCGGTCGTGGCCATGGCGCGCCGCAGCGCGCCGACGAGGTTGAGCGTGCCGTCGGCCTTGCGGCTGGGGCCGTGGAGGATCTCCTCCATCGTCCCGACGGTGCCGACGCGGACCCGCTCGCCGCGCGGGAGCTCGGGGTGGTGCGCCTCCGAGCCCCAGTGCCACCCCCGGCCGGGGGCCTCGCTCGCGCGGGCGAGCGCAGCACCGAGCATGACGGCGTCCGCGCCGCACGCGACGGCCTTGACGAGGTCGCCGGAGCGCCCGACCCCGCCGTCGGCGATGACGTGGACGTAACGCCCGCCGGACTCGTCGAGGTAGTCGCGGCGCGCGGCCGCGACATCGGCGACGGCGGTGGCCATCGGGGAGTGGATGCCGAGGGAGACGCGCGTCGTGTGCGCCGCTCCGCCGCCGAAGCCGACGAGGACGCCGGCGGCTCCGGTCCGCATGAGGTGCAGCGCCGCGGTGTACGTCGCGGCCCCGCCGACGATGACGGGCACGTCCAGCTCGTAGATGAACCGCTTGAGGTTGAGGGGCTCGGCCGTGGAGGAGACGTGCTCGGCGGAGACGGTCGTGCCGCGGATGACGAAGAGGTCGACCCCGGCCTCGACGACGGTGCGCCAGTGCTCCTGCGTGCGCTGCGGCGAGAGCTTGCCGGCGACGGTGACGCCGGCCTCACGGATCTCCCGCAGGCGGGCCGTGATGAGCTCGGGCTGGATCGGCGCGGCGTAGATCTCCTGCATGCGGGAGGTGGCCTGCTCGCCGTCGAGGGTGGCGATCTCCTCGAGGAGGGGCGTGGGGTCGTCGTACCGGGTCCACAGCCCCTCGAGGTCGAGGACGCCGATGCCCCCGAACCGGCCCAGCTGGACGGCGGTGGCGGGGCTCATGACCGAGTCCATCGGCGCCGCGAGGACGGGCAGGTCGACGTGGTAGGCGTCGATCTGCCACCCCACCGACACGTCCTCCGGGTCACGGGTACGCCGCGAGGGCACCACCGCGATGTCGTCGAATGAGTAGGCGCGGCGGCCCCGCTTGCCCCGGCCGATCTCCATCTCGTTGCTCACCAGAGCAGGCTACCGGTCGTGGCGGGCGCCCGGCCCGCGCGCCTCGACGGCGGTGTCGGTGGTCGCTGGCAGGGTGGCAGCAGATCGAAGGAGGCTCCCATGAGCGCATGGCCCCGCGGCCCGTTCCTCGGTTTCGACACCGAGACCACCGGAATCGACGTCACCCAGGACAGGATCGTCACCGCGGCGCTCGTCGAGCGCGACGCCGCGGGCACCCGCGTCCGCACGTGGATCATCGACCCTGGGGTCGAGATCCCCGCCGAGGCGACGGCGGTCCACGGCATCACGACCGAGCGCGCCCGCGCCGAGGGCATGGACCCCGGCCTCGCCCTGTCGCAGATCGCCGACGAGCTGGCCCGCGCACAGGCGCGGGACGTCCCCGTCGTCGCCTACAACGCCGCGTACGACCTCGCCATCCTCGACCACGAGCTACGCCGCCACGGCCTGGCCACCCTTGCCGACCGGCTGGGCCGGGACTGCATGCCCGTCATCGACCCGCTCGTGCTCGACCGGGGCCTCGACCGTTACCGCAAGGGCAAGCGCAAGCTCGGGGACCTGTGCGTGCACTACCGGGTCGCCGAGCAGGCGGACCTGCACACGGCCGAGGTCGACGTCGTCGCGACGCTCGACGTCCTCGCCCGCATCGCGGCGCGCTTCCCCGAGATCGCCGCCGCCCGGCTCAGTGACCTCCACGCGTGGCAGGTCGACCGGCACCGTGACTGGGCGGTGAGCTTCAACGCCTGGCGCACGAGCCAGGGCTACGACGGCCCGGGCGCGAACCTCGGCTGGCCCATGCCGCTGCCGGACGTCGCCCGCGCGCTCGAGCCGAGCGCCCAGCGCGCGTAGCCGGCGCGCGACGCGGGGCCTCAGCGGTTGTAGTTCGGCGCCTCGGCGGTGATCTGCACGTCGTGCGGGTGGGACTCCTTGAGCCCCGCCGCGGTGATGCGCACGAACTTGCCGCGGGCGGCGAGCTCGGGGAGGTTGTGGGCGCCGACGTAGAACATCGACTGGTGCAGGCCGCCGATGAGCTGGTAGGCGACGGCCGAGAGCGGGCCACGGTAGGGCACCTGGCCCTCGATGCCCTCGGGGACGATCTTGTCGTCGGTGGAGACGTCGGCCTGGAAGTAGCGGTCCTTGGAGTAGGAGACGCGCCCGCGGGAGGCCATCGCCCCGAGCGAGCCCATGCCGCGGTAGTGCTTGTACTGCTTGCCGTTGACGAAGACGAGGTCGCCGGGGCTCTCGTCGCAACCCGCGAGGAGCGAGCCGAGCATGACGGTGTCCGCGCCGGCGACGAGCGCCTTGGCGATGTCGCCCGAGTACTGGAGGCCGCCGTCGCCGATGACGGGCACGCCCGCCGGCTTGCACGCCTGCGCGGCGAGGTGGATGGCGGTGACCTGCGGGACGCCCACTCCCGCGACGACGCGCGTCGTGCAGATGGAGCCCGGCCCCACCCCCACCTTGACGGCGTCGACGCCGGCGTCGACGAGCGCCTGGGCGCCCTCGCGGGTGGCGACGTTGCCGCCGATGACCTGGACGTGGCGCATGGACGGGTCGGCCTTGATCCGGGCGACCATCTCGAGCAGCGCGCGGGCGTGGCCGTTGGCGGTGTCGGCGACGAGCACGTCGACCCCCGCCTCGACGAGCGCGGTGGCACGCTCCCAGGCGTCCCCGTAGAACCCGATCGCCGCGCCGACACGCAGCCGGCCCTCGTCGTCCTTCGTCGCCGAGGGGTACTGCTCGGACTTGACGAAGTCCTTGACGGTGATGAGGCCCGACAGGACGCCGTCGGCGTCGACGATCGGCAGCTTCTCGACCTTGTGCCGGGCGAGGAGCGCGGCGGCGTCGGCCGAGGAGATGCCCACCGGCGCCGTGATGAGCGGCATGCGGGTCATGACCTCGTGGACGCGCATGTCCGCGAAGGCGCTCGGGGAGATGAACCGGAGGTCGCGGTTCGTGATGATGCCGACGAGGATGCCGCGCTCGTCGACGACGGGCAGCCCGGAGACGCGGTACCGCGCGCACAGCGCGTCGAGCTCGGCGAGCGTCGCCTCGGGCCCGACGGTGACGGGGTCGGTGACCATGCCGGACTCGGAGCGCTTGACCATGCGCACCTGCTGCGCCTGCGCCTCGATCGAGAGGTTGCGGTGAAGGATCCCGATGCCGCCCTGGCGAGCCATGGCGATGGCCATGCGCGCCTCGGTCACCGTGTCCATCGCCGCGGACACGAGCGGGATCCGGGTCGTGATCTCCCGGGTCAGCCGGGCCGTCGTATCGACCTCGGAGGGCAGGACGTCGGTCTCCCCCGGCAGGAGGAGGACGTCGTCGTAGGTGAGGCCGACGAGGCCGAACGGGTCGTGTGCGGGGTGGGAGTCACTCACCCCCCGATACTACGGCGAGTGCTCCGCCCCGAGGACACCGGCGATCTCGTGCACGGCCGCGACGGCGGTGCGCACCCGGCGCACCCGGGGCAGCCACACCTCGGGCGCGTCCGTGCCGAGGAGGAAGATCTCGACGTCACCGCGCTCGCTCGCCGCCTCGACCAGCCCGACGGCGCCTGCCGGCGCTCCGAGGACGGCGAGGGCCCCGGCCCCCTCCTCGCGGACGAGGTCGAGCAGCGCGGCGGTGCCGGCGGCCGCCGCCTCGCCCCGGGCCGCTGCCGCACCGTCGTGCGCCGCCGGTCCGAGGACGCCGCGCACGATCCGCGCCCGCACGCCGGCCTCGAGCAGGGCGGCGCCGACGACGTGCGCGCGCAGCCGTGACTCCTCGCTCGCGTAGAGGAGCACCGAGGCCGGGCGCGGGACGCTCGCCGGCTCGTGCGCCCGCTGCGCCCGCTCGGTGCGGGCGGCGACGTCGCGCACGGTCGCGAGCATGGCGGCCTCGAGGACGCCCTCGGGGTCCATCCCGGGACGCTCGAGGCGGCCGCGCTGGCGCAGCATCGCCAGCGCCGGCTTCGTCACCTCGGTCCACGTCTCGACGATCCCGCGCTCGGCGGCGGCGCGCGCGAGCATGCGCTGCAGGCGGGGCGGGTCGGGCTCGACGGCGGCCGCCGCGAGCGTGAGCGGGTCGATGATGAGCTGGGCGTCGTCGTCCCGGCTCGCGGGTGACTCCACCCGCTCGGGCGTCGCGGCACCGCCCTCCTCGTCCGCCGCGATGCGCGCGGCGTCCGCGGGCGCGACCCCGCGCAGCGTGAGCCGGCGCATCGTCTCGAGGCGGGCGACGTCGTCCGGGGTGTAGCGCCGGTGGCTGCCCGCCTGGTGGGACGACGGCCCGAGGCCGTAGCGGCGGTCCCACGTCCGCAGTGTCGACGCGGCGACGCCGAGGCGGTTGGCCACGGCGGCCACGGTGAGCGGTGCCCCGTCCGCGTCGAACCGTTCTGCTGCCACCAGTCCCCCTCGTCTCTCGCCGTCCGATTGTGCCCCCTCGCCGAGGGCCGGGCATGCCACTCGGCCGCACACCCGGGACGAACGACCCTTGCATCGTTTCTTGAATCGGTCGCGCCAGGGGCTTGAACAAGTTGTGCATCGCTTGCTACGTTCATCCCAGTGCACGGCGAGGAGGGCCTCGCCAGCCGAACGGCACTCGACGTAGAGAAGGAGCGGTGACATGGCTGAGCTCTCGAGGCTTCCCGGACCGGTGATGGACCTGTGGGAATGGCAGTACGAGGGTGCGTGCCGCGAGGCCGACCCGGACCTGTTCTTCCACCCCGAGGGTGAGCGTGGCGGGACCCGCCGGCGCCGCGACGAGGCGGCCAAGGCCATCTGCGCCGCGTGCCCCGTCATCGAGGCCTGCCGCCAGCACGCACTCACGGTCCGCGAGCCCTACGGCGTGTGGGGCGGGCTGTCCGAGGACGAGCGCCAGGACATCCTCGCCGGCAGCGCCCGCCGCGTCGTCTGAGAGCACGGCAGCCTGACAACGACGAAGCCCCCGGTCCGAGAGGACCGGGGGCTTCGTCGTGGAGCTGGTGGGTCAGTGCGTCACTTCTCGACGACGGCGAGGATGTCGCGCGCGGAGAGGATGAGGTACTCCTCGCCGGCGTACTTCACCTCGGTGCCGCCGTACTTGCTGTAGATGACGACGTCACCGACGGAGACGTCGAGCGGGACGCGGTTGCCGTTGTCGTCGACACGCCCGGGACCGGTCGCGATGACCGTGCCCTCCTGGGGCTTCTCCTGGGCGGTGTCCGGGATGACGAGACCAGACGCCGTGGTCTGCTCGGCCTCGAGCGTCTGCACGACGATGCGGTCCTCGAGGGGCTTGATGGAGACCGACACTGCGGACCTCCCCTTCACGTGAGTGTGGAACGGAACGTGGTCAGGTGCGCCGCAACATCCCTGCACCGTCCGCCGTCGCGGGGATCGAACGGGTGAGCTCTGCTGCGGCAGTCACAGCCCGGGGGCTGCGCCATGGCCAAATCTATGGCGGCGTTAGCACTCGGTCAAGGCGAGTGCCAACGCCGCCGGCGCGGTCGAGGCACGCGGGGGCGAGGTGGGAGGATCGAGGGGTGGATCCCGCCGGCCTGACCAAGCTCCTCTCCCCCGAGGGCTGGGCCCTCCTCGGCCAGCTGCCCCCGTACGACGAGAGCGCCGCGCTGCGGATCGCGAGCGGCCTGCGGGACCGGGGCGTCGACGCCGAGCTCGTCGCCGCGGCGATGACGCAGAGCCGCCTGCGCGCCCGGGCCGTGAGCAAGTTCGGCGACTTCGCCGCGGCCATGCTCTTCACCTCCGGCGGGCTCGAGCAGGCCACCCGCTTCGCCGTCGCCGCGCACCACGGGCGGCGCTACGCCGCCGCCGGCGTACGGCGGGTAGCGGACCTCGGCTGCGGGATCGGCGGCGACGCCATGGCGCTGAGCGCGCTCGGGCTCGACGTCCTCGCCGTCGAGCAGGACGAGATGACGGCGGCGATCGCCACGGTCAACCTGCGGCACTTCCCCACGGCGGAGGTGCGCCACGGCGACGCCCTCGCGCTCGACCTGCGGGCCGAGGGCGTCGACGCCGCGTTCGCCGACCCGGCCCGCCGCACACGTCGCGGGAACCGGGTCTTCGACCCCCGCGCGTACAGCCCGCCGCTGGACGCCGTGCTCGCCCTGCGCGAGACCGTGCCGGCGCTCGGGATCAAGGTCGCGCCGGGCATCCCCCACCCGGCCCTGCCGGCGGACACCCACGCCCAGTGGGTGAGCGTCGACGGCGACGTCGTCGAGGCGGGCCTGTGGTTCGGGCCGCTCGCCCCCGAGGGGCCGGGGCGCAGCGCCCTCGTCCTGCGGGGTGAGGAGCCGCACACCCTCACCGAGGCCGCCGGCGAGCAGGGACCGCCCGACGCGCCCGTGCGCGCCGGGGTCGTCCGCCCGCTCGCGTCCTACCTCTACGAGCCGGACGGCGCCGTCATCCGGGCCGGGCTCGTCGCGCGCGTCGGCGACCTCGTCGACGCCGGGCTCGTGAGCGAGTCCATCGCGTACCTGACCGGGGACTACCTCGTCCCGACGCCGTTCGCCCGCGCCTACCGCGTGCTCGACTCCTTCGACTTCGGCCTCAAGCGCCTGCGCACGTACCTGCGCGACCGGGACGTCGGCGTCCTCGCCATCAAGAAGCGCGGCACCGCCGTCGAGCCGGGCGAGCTGCGCCGCCAGCTCAACCTGCGCGGCTCCGCGTCGGCGACGATCGTCCTCACGCGCCTCGGGGGGCGGCAGAGCGTCATCGTCGTCGAACCGGTGTGAGGGTCGTCGCCCGCGGGACCGCGCGCACGGCCTCCCGGCACGGCACTATGGGCGCATGAGGATCCCCTTCGCCTCGTCGGAGCGCTCGACGGTGGGCATCGAGTGGGAGCTCGCGCTCGTCGACGCGGACTCCGGAGACCTGCGGCAGGTCGCCGAGACCGTCCTCGATGCGGTGCGCCCCGCGGGCGCAGAGAGCCACCCCAACGTCCACGCCGAGCTCCTCCTCAACACGATCGAGGTCGTCTCGGGCGTGTGCCACACCGTCGGGGAGGCGGGGCGTGACCTCGAACGGACCGTCGAGGAGCTGCGCACCGTCATCGACCCGCTCCGGGTCGACCTCATGTGCGCCGGCACCCACCCCTTCGCCCGGCCCGCCTACCAGCGGGTGACGAACAAGGGCCGGTACGCCACCCTCATCGACCGCACGCAGTGGTGGGGGCGGCAGATGGTCATCTACGGCGTCCACGTCCACGTCGGGATCGAGGACCGGGACAAGGTCCTGCCCATCCTGCGCGCCATGCTCACGTACTTCCCCCACCTGCAGTCCCTCGCGGCGTCCTCGCCGTACTGGGCGGGCAGCGACACCGGTTACGCCTCGAACCGCGCACTCCTGTTCCAGCAGCTGCCGACCGCCGGGCTCCCCCAGCCGTTCGGTGTGTGGTCCGAGCTCGAGGAGTACGCCCAGGGCATGACCCATACGGGCGTCATCGACGCCTTCGACGAGATCCGCTGGGACATCCGGCCCGCCCCGCACCTCGGGACCCTCGAGGTCCGCGCGTTCGACGGCGCCTCCAACCTCTCCGAGGTGCTCGCCCTCGCGGCTCTCACCCACTGCCTCGTCGAGCACTTCTCCGCCATGCTCGACCGGGGCGAGGAGCTGCCGAGCATGCCGCAGTGGTTCATCGAGGAGAACAAGTGGCGCTCGGCGCGCTACGGGATGGACGCCATCGTCATCCTCGACGCCGCCGGCAACGAGCAGCTCGTCACCGAGTCCCTCCCCGAGCTGCTCGAGACCCTCACGCCGGTCGCCGACCGGCTCGGCTGCCTCTCCGAGCTCGACGGCGTGCGCACGATCCTGCGCAAGGGCGCGTCGTACCAGCGCCAGCGGGCGGTGGCCCGGCGCAACGACGGCGACCTCGACGCCGTCGTCGCCTCACTCGTCGCCGAGATGCGCGCCGGGCGCCCGCTCTAGCGAGCGCCCGGCGCTCGCTCGAGCGCGCCGGCCTCCTCGAGCGCGAGCACGGCGAGGACGACGTTGGCGCTCGACCACGTCAGCGGGGCGACGGCGGCCGGCGCGCCGTCGGCGAGGACCTTCTCCGGGATCGCCCCCGACGCCGTGCGGTGGGCGGCGAGCCAGTCGAGCCACTCCCGCGCGAGCCCGGGGTGGCCGTTGCTCGCGGCCGCGAGCGCGTACAGGCTCGTCTGCGGCGTCCACGAGATGCCGTCCTGCTTCCACCCCGCCCCCGGCGCGAGACCGCCGGCCGGGCGCGCCATCTCCTCGGCCGAGGCGAGCCAGGCCGCCTCGGCGCCGGCGAGCGGGACGGGGACGAACGGCGGCAGGAGCACGGCCGTGGCGGCGTCCCGGTGCCCGCTCCCCCGCAGCAGCGCGAGCGGGCCGGTGCGGGCGTAGCGGTGGTAGCCGGGCCCGAAGGCGTCCTCGACGGCGCCGCGCACCTCGACCGCCCGGGTGCGGATCGTCTCCGCGCGACCGGCGTGCCCGGCCCGGGCGTAGACGCCCGCGGCGGACTCGAGCCCGGCGAGCATCGGCGCGACGGTGCCCAGCGTGAGCTCGCGCTCCGGCACCTCCCAGTAGTCCGGCGACGGGGGCGGCAGGTGCGAGGCGCCCGCGGTGAGCGCGAGGACCTGCTCGCTCGCGCGGTCGACGAGCGGGCGCAGCTCGGCGAACGCCTCCTGCGCGGTGGCGGCGTCGAGCTCGGCGAGCACCTCACCGGCGGCCCACAGCACCCAGCCGAGCCCGTCGAGCTGGATCCCCCGCCCGTCCGGCGGGCCGGAGCCGTCGGGGAGGTAGCGCGCCTCGAGGAGGCCGTCACCGGCCTGGACGCCGGCGAGGAAGGCGAGGACCTCACGGGCGTCCTCGGGGTGCCCGGTACGGGCGAGCGCGACGGCGACGAACGCCGCGTCGCGGGGCCACACGTAGCGCCAGCGGTCGGTCCAGCCCGCCACCGCCGCCCCGGGGGAGGCGGGCGTGACCGCGCCGCCGGCGCCGCGCAGGCGCGCCCCCGTGAGGGTGTGCAGGTCGAGCAGCGCGCCCGCCACCAGCTCCTCGTAGGCGGTGCCGGCCCCGGGGACGGTGCCGGTGGCGAGCCACGCGCGCTGGGCGGCGGCGCGGTCACGGGCCGCCGGGTCCCCGGCGAGCACGCGCGATCCGGGCAGGTACGTCGCACCGGACCCGGCGGGCACGGGCGCGACCGTGCCGTCCGCCATGAGGTGGACCCCGTCGAGGTAGAGGCTGACGTGGGCCTCGTGCGGCGCGGGGGCCCGCACGACGGCCGAGGCGAGGACCGCACAGACGAGGACGAGGGTGAGGCGGCCGACCCAGCGCCGCACGTCAGGCGCGGATCGTCGCGAGCGGCATGCCGGAGTCGGTGGCGAGGTCGAGCGCCGAGGGCTCGACGCCCGAGCGAAGCATCGCCGCGCCGAGCGCGGCGATCATCGCGCCGTTGTCGGTGCAGTAGCGGATCGGCGGGATGCGCACGTCGATGCCGAGCCGGGCCCCCTCCTCGGCCGCGAGCGCCCGCAGCCGGGAGTTCGCCGAGAAGCCGCCGCCGATGACGAGGGTCGAGCAGCCCGCGTCCCGGCAGGCGGCGAGGGCCTTGGTGACGAGGACGTCGGCGACGGCCTCGGAGAAGGAGGCGGCGACGTCGGCGACGGGCACCTCCTCGCCCGCGTCCTCGCGGCCCTCGACGTAGCGGGCGACGGCCGTCTTGAGGCCGGAGAAGGAGAAGTCGTAGGCGTGGCGGGCGACGTCCTTGCCGCGGGAGAGCCCCCGCGGGAACCGGATGGCCTCCCGGTCGCCCTGCTGGGAGAGCCTGTCGACGTGCGGGCCGCCGGGGTACGGCAGCCCGAGCAGCCGGCCGACCTTGTCGAAGGCCTCCCCCGCCGCGTCGTCGAGGGTCTGGCCCAGCTCGACGACGTCGGTGGCGATGTCCCGGATCTCGAGCAGCGAGGTGTGCCCGCCCGAGACGACCAGGCCGATGAGCCGCTCGGGGAACGGACCGTCGACGAGCTCGTCGACGGCGATGTGCCCGATGACGTGGTTGACCCCGTACAGCGGCACGCCCGTGGCGAGCGCGAGGGCCTTGGCGGCGGCGGCACCGACCGTGAGGGAGCCGACGAGCCCCGGCCCGGCGGTCACGGCGATCGCGTCGACGTCGGCGAGGCCGACGCCCGCGCGCTCGAGGGCGGCGTCGAGCGTGGGCACGAACGCCTCGAGGTGGGCGCGGCTGGCGACCTCAGGCACGATCCCGCCGAAGCGGGAGTGCTCGTCCATCGACGAGGCGGTGACGTCGGCGAGGAGCTCGCGGCCTCGTACGAGCGCCACACCTGTCTCGTCGCAGCTCGTCTCGATGCCGAGGACCAGGGGTTCGCTCACGGGGCAAGGTTAGTCGCGCGTGGCGGGTGAGCGGACCCACCCCCGCCCGAGGGAGGTCGGCCGCGGAGGACCCGGCGTCGGCGGGGCCGCCGCGCGACCGCTGCTGCGCCCCTGGTGCGTTCTCGCCCGAAGCCGTACGGTCGTCAGGTCAGCGAGCTCGAGCAGGAGCTGCCTCGAGCGCTGCAGCTCAGCACAGAGTCACCGACGCCGGGGGGCTGACCGATGGAGCAGTGGACCCAGACCCTGGGGGCGCCCGCCCTGCTGGGGATCGCGGTCGCCGCCGTGGCGGTGCTGCTGTTCCTCATCATGAGGCTCCGGATGCACGCGTTCGTCGCGCTCATCCTCGTCAGCCTCCTGACCGCGTTCGCCACCGGCATCCCGGCAGGCTCGGTCGTCGGCGTCCTGACCGACGGATTCGGCGGCACCCTCGCCTCGGTCGCCCTGCTCGTGGGCCTGGGCGCGATGCTCGGCCGGCTCGTGGAGACCTCGGGCGGCGCCCAGGCCCTGGCCGCCACCCTGGTGCGCCGCTTCGGTGACGACCGCGCGCCCCTGGCGTTGGGCGTGGCCTCGCTGATCTTCGGTTTCCCGATCTTCTTCGACGCCGGGCTGGTCGTCATGCTGCCCGTCGTGTTCGCGACGGGCCGCCGGCTCAACGCCCCGTTGCTGCTCTTCGGGTTGCCCGTCGCTGGGGCGTTCTCGGTCATGCACGTGTTCGTGCCACCCCACCCCGGCCCCGTGGCCGCCTCCGAGCTCCTCGGCGCCAACTCCGGCTTCGTGCTCCTCGCCGGCCTGGTGGTCGCCGTGCCCACCTGGTACGTCACGAGCTACCTGTTCAGCAAGTGGGCGGGCCGGCGGTTCCCGCTCTCGGTGCCGGACATCCTCTCCGGTGGCAAGCAGGACAAGGACCCCGCCCTCAACCCGCCCTCGGCCGGCACGATCGTCCTCCTGCTCGTGCTGCCCGTGCTGCTCATCTTCCTCAACACCGGGTTGGACATGGCGCGCGCCGAGGGGCTGGTCGACGCCGAGGCATCCTGGTACGGCGTGCTGTCCACCATCGGGGCGACCCCGGTCGCCTTGCTGATCTCGGTCATCGTGGCCGCCGTCGTGCTCGGCAACCGGCGCGGCGTGGAGAAGTCGGCGCTGGAGAAGACGCTGGACTCCGCGCTCGGTCCGGTGGCCTCGGTCATCCTCATCACCGGCGCCGGTGGCATGTTCGGCGGTGTGCTGCGGTCCTCGGGGATCGGCGACGCACTCTCCGGCACGCTGCAGGACCTCGGTCTGCCCGTCATCCTCGCGGCCTTCATCATCGCCCTCCTGCTCCGCGTGGCGCAGGGCTCGGCGACGGTTGCGCTCATCACAGCGGCTTCACTGGTCCAGCCGGCGGTGGCGGCCGGGGGCTTCAGCGAGCTGCAGCTCGCGGCGATCGTGCTCGCCACGGCCGCCGGGTCGGTGGGCCTCTCGCACGTCAACGACTCCGGGTTCTGGCTCGTCGGCCGGCTGTTCGACATGGACGTCAAGACGACTCTGAAGACGTGGACGGTGCTGGAGACCCTCATCGCCGTCATGGGCTTCGCGCTGGCGTGCGCCATCTTCCTCATCTTCTAGTCCAGGAAGCGGTGCCCTTCGGGGTGCCTGGCCCAGCGGGCGGCGGCGACGGCGTCCTTCGTCCGTTCCCGGGACTCGTCCCGGTCGCGTGTGGTGAGCGAGCTCACATCCGCGCGGGGGCACGATCGCGCCGGTCACCGTGTTAGTTGAAGATGTGACTATCACTGAGCTTCCCACGTCCGCCGCCCTCGACGAGCATGCCTGGGACCTGCTCTTCACCCAGGCTCGCACGGTCGAGACGTTCACCGACGAGCCCGTCCCGGTCGAAGCCGTCCGCGCGGTGTACGAGGCGGTCCGCTGGGCGCCGACCGCGATGAACTCCTCACCCCTGCGCCTGGCCGTCGTCACCTCGGCGCCCGCGCGCGAGCGGCTCGTCGCGCAGCTCGCTCCCGGGAACCAGGCGAAGACCCTCGCCGCCCCGCTCACGCTCGTCGCCGCGTACGACCCGTCCTTCCACGAGCACCTGCCCGTGCTCGCCCCGCACGGGGCGGGGATGCGCGAGGACCTCGACGCGCAGCCGGAGGTCCGCGAGGCGCTCGCCCGCACGAGCGCGCTCCTCCAGGTCGGCTACCTCCTCGTCGGCCTGCGCGGCGCCGGGTTGCACGTCGGCCCCATGACCGGCATGGACGCTGCCGGCGTCGACGCCGAGCTCTTCGCCGCGAACGGCTGGCGCGCGCTCGTCGTCCTCAACGTCGGCCACGCGCCCGCGGGCACCCCGGGTGCGGTGCGCCCCCGCGCCGCGCGCCTGGACTTCGCCGACGTCGTCGAGGTGCTCTGAGGCGACGGCGGCAGCCCGGCTCGACCCCGCCCGCGCCGCGTCCGTGCTGATCCACCGCGCCTTCAACCGCTCAGCGCGCACGGCGGGACCGTGCGCCTCAGCGGACCTCGGCTCCCACGGGTCCTCCGCGTGGGCGCAGGACGAGCCGCATGACGACGGCGTCCTCGCCCTCGGCCGCGTAGTACCGCTTCCGCACGCCGATCGGCTCGAACCCGGCGCCCGCGTAGAGGCGCTGGGCCCCGGTGTCGGAGGCGCGCACCTCGAGAAAGACCTCGCGCGCGCGGGCGGCACGGGCGTGCTCGAGGAGCCGCTCGAGGAGGAGCCGGCCGATCCCGCGCCGCCGGTGCGTCCCCGCCACGCCCACGGTCATGACGGACGCCTCGTCGGCCAGCGCGATCCCCGCGTACCCGACGACGGTCCCCGCCGGGTCGAGGGCTGCGACGTACCGGCGGTCGGCGGCGCGGAGCTCCTCGACGTACGCGCCGTGGGACCACGCACCCGGGCCGAACAGCTCCGCCTCGAGCTCCATGACCCGGTCGAGGTCCCCCGTCTCGAGCGGCCGCAGGCGGATCCCGCCCTCGCTCATGACGCGCGCTTGCGCCCGGCGGACATCGTCACGTCCGGGCGGCGCAGGTACAGCGGCTCGGTGCCGAGCTCGACCTCCACCCCGCCCGCCGAGCGCGCGAGGCGCGCGGTGACGATGCGCGCGAGGACGGCGGGGTCGAGCGTGACGGGCAGGCCCGGCGCGGACGGCAGGGCGGCGGGGTAGAGCTCGGTGCCCCGGCCGGCGAGGACGGCGCCACCCGCGTCCGCGCCCTCGTCACGGGCGTCCCCGGCGACCAGCCGCGCCGCGAGCTCGTCCGGTGCGGAGACCTCCGGGCCGGCGAGCCGCGCGACGTCGTCCGCGCCGTCCGCGCGGTAGCGGGCCCAGTAGACCTCCTTGCGGCGGGCGTCGGTGGCGACGACGACGTCACCGGCACCGGGAGCGGCGTCGAGGACCTGCCGTGCGAGCACGTCGAGGCTCGAGACGCCGTGGAGGCCGATCCCGAGGGCGTGGGCGGTCGTGCGCGCCGTCACGAGGCCGACGCGCAGCCCGGTGAAGGGCGCGGGGCCCGTCCCGACGGCGACGGCGTCGAGGTCACCGGGAGCGCGTCCCGCCTGCGCGAGCACGTCGCGGACGAGGGGGGTGAGGGTCTCGGCGTGGCGGCGCTGGTCCACGCTCTCCGCGCGGGCGAGGACGGTCCGCCCCTCGCACAGGGCCACGGCGCTGCCGGCTGAGGTGTCGAGGCACAGGATGAGCACGCGCCCCAGCGTAGGCGCTGCTACGGGCGGTCCGCGTCGACCGGGACACCTGGGCCGACCGGGGCCCCGTCGTCCGGGTGGTCGCCGCGCACGTCCGCGTCGAGCCGGGAGTCCGTGCGCCGGTGCTGGCGCACGACGACGGTGCCCGCGGCCGCGCCGAGGAGCAGGACGGCGAGGACGGCGACGAGCACGGGCCGCGGCCCGTCGTCCTCCTCCGAGGGCTCCCCTGCCCCGCCGGCACTGTCCCCACCGCCCCCCCGCTCGGCCGCCTCGTAACGCTCGGCGAGGAGGGGTTGGAAGGCCTCGACCGGCACGGACCCGACGAGCACCTCCTCCGCGCGGCTCGTCAGCGGCCAGATCTCCCCGTCCGCCGCCGAGAACCACGCGTCGAGCGGGGCGTCGAGGATGAACGCCACCCCGGGGGCGAGCGAGAGGAGGGTGGCGGCCAGCTCGGTGTCACCGTCCATCGTCGCCAGCGACACGGCGCCGCCCTGCTCGGGGTCGCGCCACGCGCGGACCGTGCCGACGGGCGCCGGCTGCTCCGCGGACTGGAGGACGAGCGGGGCGATCCACTCCTCGAGGGGGACGCTCACCGGCTCGAGCGCGCTGCCGTCGATGAAGCTGTCCGCCCACGCGCGCACGACGCGCGGCGCACCGACCGCGATGTCGTCACGCTGGTCCTCGGGGACGTCGAGGACCTCGGCGCCCTCGCGGACGTGCTCGTCGGCCGCCGCGACGAACCAGGCGGCCACCTCGGCGGGGACCGCCGGCTCGGGCTCGACGCCGGCCTCGACGGCGAGCGCGGGCCCCGGTGCGAGCACGGCGAGCAGGGCGAGCGCTCCGACGAGGTTGCGCAGGTGCATCGTGCTCCTTCCGCCGACGCTGGCGTCCGGCCTCAGACTACGGCGCCGCCGACGACCGCGGGGAGGTTCTCGCCCTCCCAGCGCGGTCCGACCGGGCGCACGACGACGTGGCGCGTGCCGGCGTCGGCGACCTCCGCGGCGGCGGGGTCGAGCCCCCCGCGGGGGCGGCGGACGTCGATCTCGAGACGGTCCTGCGCGAGCCCCTCGACGAGGCCCGCGCCCCACTCGACGACGGTGACGGACTCCTCGAGCGACGTGTCGAGGTCGAGGGCGTCGACCTCCTCCAGCGAGGCGAGCCGGTACGCGTCCACGTGGACGAGGGCGGGTCCCGTGCCGAGCGGGGGATGGGTCCGCGCGATGATGAACGTCGGGGAGGCGACCTGGCCGCGCACATCGAGGCCGGCGCCGATCCCCTGCGTGAGCGTCGTCTTGCCCGCGCCGAGGTCACCGGTGAGGACGACGAGGTCGCCCGCCCGCAGGACACCCGCCAGCCGGGACCCGAGCGCGCGCGTCTCCTCGGGCCCGGCGAGATCGACCTCGTACGTCGCGCTCATCGTCCGTCCTCCTCCTCGGCCCCGACGTGGACGCGGGGCACGCGTTCGCCGAGCCGCGTGACGATCTCGTAGGAGATCGTCCCGGCCGCCTCGGCCCAGTCCTGCGCGGTGGGCTCTCCCGCACTGCCGTCCCCGAAGAGGACGGCGACGTCCCCGGCCGCGACGGGGACGTCCGGGGAGCCGAGGTCGAGCGTCACCTGGTCCATGCAGACCCGGCCCGCGACGAGCGCGCGGCGCCCCGCGACCTGGACTCCCCCGGCGCTGCTCGCGTGGCGCGGGATTCCGTCACCGTAGCCGAGCGGGACGACAGCGAGGCGCGTCGGCCCGCTCGTGGCGTACGTGTGCCCGTAGGAGACGGGGGTGCCGGCGGGGACGTCCTTGACGAGGACGACGTCCGCCTCGAGCCGCATCGCAGGGCGCAGCCCGAGCGCGGCGGCGGAGGCCACGGCCGGCACCGGCGAGAGCCCGTAGAGAGCCAGCCCAGGGCGGACAAGGTCGAAGTGGGTCGCCGGCGCGGTGAGCGTCGCGGAGGAGGCGGCGAGGTGGCGCACGTGCGGGCGCAGGCCGGCCCGCTCGGCACGCTCGACGGCATCGGTGAAGACCGCGACCTGCGCCGCGGTGGCCGGGTGGCCCGGCTCGTCGGCACGGGCGAGGTGGGACCAGATGCCGACGACGTCGAGGACGCCCTCGGCGCGCAGCCGTGCGGCCGAGACGACGAGCGCCTGCCAGTCCGCGGCGGTCGCCCCGCCCCGGGCCATCCCCGTGTCGATCTTGAGGTGGACCCGTGCGGTCCGGCCGGTCGCGCGCGCCGCCGCGGCGATCTCGGCGAGCGCCCACGGCGCGGAGGCGGACAGGTCGAGGTCCGCCGTGAGCGCCTCGTCGAGCGGCGCACCGGGCCCGTAGATCCACGTGAGCAAAGGTGCGCCGACGCCTGCGGCACGCAGGGCGAGTGCCTCGGCGAGCTGGGCGACGCCGAGCCAGGTCGCGCCGGCCGCGAGCGCCGTGCGCGCGACGGGCACGAGGCCGTGGCCGTAGGCGTCGGCCTTGACGACCGCCATGACGTCGGCGGGGCCGGCCGCCTCGCGCAGCCGGGAGACGTTGGCACGGATCGCGGCGTGGTCGACGACGGCCCGGGCCGGGTAGTAGCTCACCGGGCAAGTCTCCCACCGCGCCGCCGGCGCGACGTGGTGCCGGGCCGCGCCGGTGCATTGCCGCCACCCGTGCGGCCTCGCCTCCCGCGGTCCCGCCGCCGCCGGACGACGCGCGGGCGCCCTCCCCGGTCGCGCCCGCCCCGGACCGCGCTCGGCGCGCGAAAGATGATCCTCGAGCGCGGCGAGGACTACACGCTCTTCTGGTCGCTCTCGTTCGCCGTCAGCGCCGCGACGTGGACCCGGCTCGGCGGGTTCTCGACCGCCTACCGCGGCTACGGCGCCGAGGACACCGACTTCGGGCAGCTGGCCCGGGCGGCGGGCGTCGAGCTGTGGTGGGTCGGCGGGGCGAGCGCGTTCCACCAGCACCACCCGCCGAGCGCCTCCCCCGCGCGAGCCGGTGAGATGGTCGCCAACGCCAACGTCTTCCACGAGCGGTGGGGCTGGTGGCCCATGGAGGGCTGGCTCACCGAGCTCGCCGACGCGGGGGTGGCCGCGCTCGACCCGGCGACCGGGCGGTGGGCGCTGCGTCAAGGCGCCCGCTGAGGGGCCGGGCCTAGCCCGTGCCGGCGAGGATCTCGCGCAGGACGTCCGGTACGGCCGCCGCGACCCCGCTCGCGGTCGTCGGGGCGCCGCGGGCGGCGAGGTCACCGGCCCGGCCGTGGACGAGGGCCGCCGCCGCGGCGAGCCGCGCCGGCAGGTCGCCGCCCGGGCCGTCCGCGGCGACCTCGTCGGCGCAGCCGGCGAGGAGCGCCCCGAGGACACCGGTGAGGACGTCCCCGCTCCCGGCGGTGGCGAGCCAGCTCGGCCCCGCGTCCTGGGCGTAGGCCGGCCCGGACGGCCCGGCGACGACCGTGAGCTCGCCCTTGAGGAGGACCGTCGCCCCGGTGAGCCCGGCGGCGAGGCGCGAGTGTCGCAGCGGCTCGGCCTCGACCTCCGCGCGGGTGACGTCGTGCCCGCGGGTGCCGAGCAGGGTCGCGAGCTCGCCCGCGTGCGGGGTGAGGACGGCGCCCGGCCACAGCCGCTCCGGCAGCAGGGCGAGGGCACCGGCGTCGAGGACGGCCGGGGCCTGGTCGGTGGCGGCCGCGGAGACCGCCGCGCGGGCCTCGTCCGCCCGGGCGCCGTCCTGCGGGTCGAGCCCGGAGCCGATCGCCCACGCCTGGACGCGCCCCTCGCCCGGGACCACCTCGGGGTGGCGGGCGTGGATGAGCGTCGTCACCTCCCGCGGGCCGAGGTAGCGCACCATCCCGAGCCCCGCGCCGAGCGCCCCGCCGGCGGCGAGGACGGCGGCCCCCGGGTACGTGGCCGAGCCGGCGAGGAGCCCGAGGACGCCGCGGGTGTACTTGTGGTCGCTCGCGACCGGCACGGGCCACAGGTCCCCGACGTCAGCGCTCGTGAGCCGGCAGACGGCCGGCTCACCGGCCCCCAGGCCGGCCTCCAGCCCGAGGTCGACGAGCGCGAGGCGCCCGGCGCTCGCCGCCGCCGGCGGCAGGAGGAGCCCCGGCTTGGGGGCGCCCATCGTCACGGTGAGGGTCGCCGGCAGGACCGCGCCGGGCAGCGCCCCGTCGTCGACACCGATGCCCGAGGGCACGTCGACGGCGACGACGACGGGCTCGTCCGGCGACCCGGCGAGCTCGTCGGTGAGGGCCCGCACCGCGCCGGCGAGCGGCTCGCGCAGCGCGCCGCGCGTGCCCGTGCCGGCCAGGCCGTCGACCCAGACGCCCGAGCGCCGCGCGAGGTCGAGGAGCGCGCCGACGTCGAGCCCGCCGGCGGCGGCCACCTCGTGCACACGCACCCCCGCCCGGCGGGCGGCGGCGAGCGCGGGTGCGTGGACCTGCTCGGAGCACAGCGCCGCGTGGACGAGCGCCCCGCGCGCCGCGAGCCGGACGCCGGCGTAGAGGGCGTCGCCGCCGTTGGCGCCCCCGCCGACGAGGAGGAGGACGACGCTCCCCGGCACGCGCGCCCCACGGCCGCGCAGCTCCCCGAGGACGGCCGTGCCGAGGGCGAACGCCGCCTCGCGCATGAGGGCGTCCGGGGCACCCGCTGCGACGAGCGGTTCCTCGGCGGCCCGCACGGCCGCGGCGGTGTACGCGCGGAGCACGTCCTCAGCCCCCGCTCTCGGCGACGACCATGGCCGAGGCGATCCCGGCGTCGTGGGAGATCGACACGTGCCAGCGCGCGACGGCGAGCTCGTCCGCCCGCGCCGCGACCGTGCCGCGGAGGTGGACGACCGGCGCGCCGCCGGGGACCCGCTCGACCGTGCAGTCCTGCCACGACATGCCGCCGGGGGCCCCGAGCGCCTTGGCGATCGCCTCCTTCGCGGCGAAGCGCGCCGCGAGGGAGGCCGGGGGGAGGTCGCGCTCGTCGGGGGTGAAGAGCTTCTCGCCGAGCCTGGGCACCCGGGCGAGGGTGTCCATGAACCGCGCGACGTCGACGACGTCGATCCCGACGCCGACGATCACTCCACCGTCACCGACTTCGCGAGGTTGCGCGGCTGGTCGACGTCGAGCCCCTTCGCCCCGGCGAGCTCGCAGGCGAACACCTGGAGCGGGACGACCGCGACGAGCGGCGTCATGAGGGTCGGGGTGGGCGGGATCCGGAAGATGACGTCCGCGCAGTCGAGCACCGCGTCGTCGCCGTCCTCGGCGATGACGATCGTGCGCGCGCCGCGGGCGCGGACCTCCTGGATGTTGGAGATGACCTTGGCGTGCAGGGTCGGGCGGCGCGGGGTGGGCACGACGATGATGACGGGCTGCCCGGCGTCGATGAGGGCGATGGGCCCGTGCTTGAGCTCGCCGGCGGCGAAGCCCTCGGCGTGGATGTAGGCGAGCTCCTTGAGCTTGAGCGCGCCCTCGAGCGCCACGGGGTAGCCGACGTGCCGGCCGAGGAAGAGGACCGACGTGGCGTCCCGCATCGAGCGGGCGACCTCGCGGACCTCCTCCGCGCGGTCGAGGACCTCCTGGATCCGCGCGGGCAGCCGGCCGAGCTCGTCGAGGTAGCCGGCCACCTCCTCGAGGTACTTCGTCCCGCGGAGCTGGGCGAGGTAGAGGCCGAGGAGGTAGGTGGCGGTGATCTGGGCGAGGAAGGCCTTCGTCGAGGCGACGGCCACCTCCGGCCCGGCGTGCGTGTAGAGGACGGCGTCGGCCTCGCGGGCGATCGTCGAGCCGTACGTGTTGACGACGGCGAGGACCTTCGAGCCCTGCTCGCGCGCGTGCCGGACGGCCATGATCGTGTCCATCGTCTCCCCGGACTGGGAGATGGCCACGACGAGGGTCTTCTCGTTGACGACCGGGTCGCGGTAGCGGAACTCGTGGGCGAGCTCGACCTCGACGGGGATGCGCACCCAGTGCTCGACGGCGTACTTGGCGACGTGCCCGGCGTAGGCCGCCGTCCCGCACGCGACGACGATGATCTTGTCGATGCTGCGCAGGATCGCGGTGTCGATGCGCAGCTCGTCGAGCTGGAGGTAGCCCTGCTCGTCCGTGCGACCGAGGAGGGTGTCCGCCACGGCCTTGGGCTGGTCGTGGATCTCCTTGTCCATGAACGTCGCGAAACCGCCCTTGACCGCAGCGGTCGCGTCCCACGTCACCGTGTAGCGGCCCGGCTCGACCGGCGTGCCGTCGGCGGCTGTGACCACGACGGAGTCGGCCGTGAGCGTGACGACCTGGTCCTGCCCCATCTCGAGGACCTCGCGGGTGTGCTCGATGAACGCGGCGACGTCCGAGCCGAGGAAGTTCTCGCCCTCGCCCAGCCCGACGACGAGCGGGGAGTTGCGCCGGGCGGCGACGACGGTGCCCGGGGCGTCGGCATGGGCGGCCACGAGGGTGAACGCGCCCTCGAGCCGGCCGGTGACGTCCCGCATCGCGGTGGTGAGGTCACCGGCGGCGTCGTACGCGGCGCCCAGGAGGTGGGCGACGACCTCGGTGTCGGTCTGCGAGGTGAGCGTGACGCCGTCGGCGGCGAGGGCGCGGCGCAGGGAGGCGTGGTTCTCGATGATCCCGTTGTGGACGACGGCGAGGCGCCCGTCCGTCGAGGTGTGCGGGTGCGCGTTGACGTCCGTCGGCCCGCCGTGGGTGGCCCACCGCGTGTGGCCGATCGCCGCGGTCGCCTCGGGGGGCGGGTCCTCCTCGAGCGCCCCACGGAGGTTGGCGAGCTTGCCCGCGCGCTTGCGAACGGCCAGCCCGGCCGGGGTGACGAGCGCGACGCCGGCGGAGTCGTACCCGCGGTACTCGAGACGCCCCAGGGCACCGAGGGCGACCTCGAGCGCGCGTGGGCCCGGCGCTGCCGGGCCGATGTATCCGACGATTCCACACATGCGGGACACAGTATCGGCCGCGCGGCGCCGGGCGCCCGGTGCGCCACCGGGCGTCCCGGTGCGCCAGACTGTGGCGGTGACGTCCTCCGCCCACGTGGGCACCCCGCCGTCCCCCTTCCTCGAATTCGGCCGGGAGGCGTGGAGCCGGCTCTCGGAGTCCACGCCGCTCCCGCTGACGAGCGAGGACGTCGAGCACCTGCGCGGCCTGGGGGACCCGATCGACCTCGCCGAGGTCGACACGGTCTACCGGCCGCTCTCACGGCTCCTCGCGCTCTACGTCGCCGCGGCGCAGCGCCTCGACGCCTCGACGTCGGCGTTCTTCGGGGGTGGGGGCGCCGGCACGCCGTATGTCATCGGCGTGGCCGGGTCCGTCGCGGTCGGGAAGTCGACGACGGCGCGGCTGCTGCGCGAGCTCCTGCGGCGCTGGCCCAACACCCCCGACGTCCAGCTCGTGACGACGGACGGGTTCCTCTACCCCAACGCCGAGCTGGACCGCCGCGGCCTCCTCGCACGCAAGGGGTTCCCGGAGTCCTACGACCAGCGGGCGCTCCTGCGCTTCCTCGCGGCCGTCAAGGCGGGCCTGCCGGAGGTGAGCGCCCCGGTGTACGACCACCTCACGTACGACATCGTCCCGGGCGAGCACGTCGTCGTGCGCCAGCCCGACGTCCTCGTCGTCGAGGGCCTCAACGTGCTGCAGCCGGCGCGCACGACGGCCGACGGCGCGCCGAGCCTCGCGGTGAGCGACTTCTTCGACTTCTCGATCTACGTCGACGCCCGCACCGCCGACGTCCGCCGCTGGTACGTCGAGCGGTTCCTCTCCCTGCGCCGGACGGCCTTCGCGCGCCCGGAGTCCTACTTCCACCGGTACGCGAGCCTCGACGACGAGGCGGCGGTCGCGCGGGCGAGCGAGATCTGGGCCTCCATTAACGAGCCGAACCTCGAGCGCAACATCCTGCCCACCCGGGGCCGGGCGACCCTCGTGCTCACCAAGGCCGCCGACCACCGGATGCACCGGATGCGGCTACGCAAGATCTGAGCCCTGCCGGGCCCCGGTCCCGCTACGGCGTCCCGGGCGAGGGGCTCTGCTCCGGCGCGGCAGGGCCGGCAGCGCCGTCGGGGCCCGCAGCGCCGTCGGGGCCGGCAGCGCCGCCGGCGCCTTCGCCGCCGCGGGCACCGTAGCGAGCGTGCACCCGGCGCAGGAGGGCATCGACGCCGAAGCCGAGGACGACGCCGCCGGCCACCCCGACCGCCACCGCGACGAGCGGGTGGTCGTGGAGGAAGACACCCGCGCCGATGCCGAGCAGGGTGGAGTAGACGCCCCAGACGACGGCAGCGATGGCCGCGATGACGACGAACCGGCGCCGGGGGTAAGCGACGGCCCCGGCGGTCATGTTGACCGCGACGCGGCCGATGGGGATGAAGCGCGCCGAGAGGATGAAGACGGTCCCCCGGTTGGCGAGCGCCTTGCTCGCCCACGCGAGCGTGGACTGCCCGCGCCGCCCCTGGAAAAGCCGCATCCGGTGGATCGGGAGCCTCGTCCCGATCGTGAAGGCGATGAGGTCACCGGTGAACGCGCCCGCCGCCGCGACGGCGACGAGCAGCCACATGCTCGGGCCCTCGCCGACGGTCGCGAGCGCCGCGACGGCGATGACGACGGACTCGCTCGGGACCGGCGGGAAGAACCCGTCGATCGTCGCGAGGAGGTAGACCGCGAGGAGGATCCACGGTGAGCCGGTGAGGCCGAGGACGAACTCCTCGACCGCGGCCATCATCTCGACCATGCGGGTCCCCTCAGAGGGTGAGACGGTCCTTGACGACGCTCGCCAGGCGCCCGGCGACGGCATCGGCCTGCTCCTGGCTCGCCGCCTCGACCATGACACGGACGAGGGGCTCGGTGCCGGACGGGCGCAGGAGCACGCGCCCCGTCTCCCCGAGCTCGGCCTCGGCGCCGGCGACCGCCGCGAGCAGCGCCTCGTCGCTGCTGGCACGGGACTTGTCGACCCCGGGCACGTTGACGAGGACCTGCGGCAGGCGCCGGACGATGCCGGCGAGGTCGGCGAGCGTGCGCCCGGTGCTGACGACCCGCGCGGCGATGTGCATCGCGCTGAGCACGCCGTCGCCGGTGGAGGCGTGGGCCGCGTTGATGATGTGGCCCGACTGCTCGCCGCCGAGGACGTGGCCGCCGGCGCGCATGGCCTCGAGGACGTACCGGTCCCCTACCCCCGCCTGGACCGTCGTGATGCCGGCCTCGCGCATGGCGAGGATGAGGCCGAGGTTGCTCATGACGGTGACGACGAGGGTGTTGTTGACGAGGGTGCCCGCGTCCTTCATGCCCGTCGCGAGCAACCCCATGATCTGGTCGCCGTCGACGAGCGCGCCGGTGTGGTCGACGGCGAGGCACCGGTCCGCGTCGCCGTCGAAGGCGACGCCGAGGTCGGCGCCGGAGGCGACCGTCACGGCCTGGAGCTGCTCGGGGTGCGTCGAGCCGCAGGCGTCGTTGATGTTGCGCCCGTCCGGGGAGGCGTTGATGACGACGACGTCCGCCCCGGCCTCACGCAGCGCGAGTGGGCCGACCTCGCTGGCCGCGCCGTTGGCGCAGTCGACGGCGATGCGCACGCCGGACAGGTCCGCCCCGCACGCGGCGACGAGGTGGTCGATGTAGGCGCGGTCGGAGCCGCGGTCGTCCTCCTCGATCCGGCCGACGCGCTCGCCGGTCGGGCGCTCCCACTGTGCGCCGAGCTCGGCCTCGATGGCGTCCTCGATGGCGTCGTCGAGTTTGAACCCCCCACGGGCGAAGAACTTGATGCCGTTGTCCGGCATGGCGTTGTGCGAGGCGGAGATGACGACGCCGAGGTCGACGTCGAGCGTCGACGTCAGGTACGCCACGCCCGGGGTGGGGAGGACGCCGAGCTGGACGACGTCGACGCCGGCGCTGGCAAGCCCCGACGCGATCGCCGCACCGAGGAACTCCCCGGACACGCGCGTGTCGCGCCCGATGACGGCGCGCGGGCGGTGCCCCTCGAACTGCCCGACCGTGCCGAGGACGCGGGCTGCCGCCACGCCGAGGTCGAGCGCGAGCTCAGCGGTGATGTCCCGGTTGGCGAGGCCACGCACGCCGTCGGTGCCGAAAAGACGCGGCATCAGCTCTCCTTCTCTTGCGCGGCCCAGGGGGCCACGGCCGGTGACCATCGTGGCACGGCGCCGGCGGGCCGGGTGCGCACGGGATGTGACGAACGCGTGAGGGTTCGGGCCTCGGGCCCTGGACGCACGCACGGCCCCGCCTGACGTCGTCTGGCGGGGCCGTGCGGGAGCAGCTGAGGATCAGCGCTTGGAGTACTGCGGGGCCTTGCGGGCCTTCTTGAGGCCGGCCTTCTTGCTCTCCACGACGCGGGCGTCGCGGGTGAGGAAGCCGGCCTTCTTCAGCGCGGGACGGTTCGACTCGGCGTCGATCTCGTTGAGCGCACGGGCAACGCCGAGGCGCAGCGCACCGGCCTGGCCCGAGATGCCGCCGCCGGTGATGCGGGCGACGACGTCGAAGCGCCCCTCGAGGTCGAGGAGCGTGAACGGCGCGTTGACGAGCTGCTGGTGCAACTTGTTCGGGAAGTACTCCTCGAGCGTGCGCCCGTTGACCTTCCACTGGCCCGTCCCGGGAACGAGACGGACGCGGGCGATGGCCTCCTTGCGGCGCCCGAGGGCCTGCGCCGGAGCGACGAGGCTCTGGCCCTGGCCGGTCGCGGGAGCAGAGCTCTCGCTGGTGTAGCTGCTGGGCGCGTTGTCCTCGTCCAGCTCGATCTCGGCAGTGGTCTCAGCCACAGTTCTCCTCGTGTCCTGTTGAGGTGGTGCCCGCAGCGCGCGTAGGCGCTACTGGGCAACCTGGATGATCTGGAAGGTCTGGGGCTTCTGCGCGCTGTGCGGGTGCTCAGGACCTGCGTAGACCTTGAGCTTGCTCAGCTGCGCGCGACCCAGCGTGTTCTTGGGGATCATGCCGCGGACGGCCTTCTCCACCGCACGCTCGGGGTGCTTGGCCAGGAGCTGTGCGTAGCTCGTGGCCTTGAGCCCACCGGGGAAGCCGGAGTGGTGGTAGGCGACCTTGTCCTCGCGCTTGCTCCCGGTCAGGGCGACCTTGTCAGCGTTGATGACGATGACGAAGTCGCCGGTGTCCGTGTGCGGGGCGAAGGTCGGCTTGTGCTTCCCACGGAGCAGGGTGGCGACGTGCGTCGCCAGTCGGCCGAGGACGACGTCGTTGGCGTCGATGACGTACCAGTTCTTCTCGACGTCGCCGGGCTTCGGGGTGTACGTGCGCACGGGCGTAGCCTTCGTTTCTTCAGCGTTCTCATCGGGCGGCAGCGCGTGCTGCGGCCCATGGTCAGGTGGTGCTCGCTCGCCGCACCCGCGCCGCTCGTCCGGCGAGTGGGAGGCACCGGGAGCGCATGGGGATGCCAGGCGACGTCCCACAGTACGCCCGGGCGGCCCCCTGGGTCAAAACCTTCCCGCTGTGAGATCGGCGACGGCGGCCGGTGCGGTGCCGCCGTGCGCGCGGCGAGGGGCGGTGGCAGCCTGGACGGCATGAGCCAGTCAGATCTCTCCGCCCAGCCCGACACCTCCGACGTCGCCGCGGCGACGGACTCGACGCCGGACACGTCGGCGACCAGCCAGGACCCCTCCCTCGCCGGGGAGGGTGACAGCAACCAGCTGCAGAAGGAGGAGATGCTCGTCGAGCGCGGCGTCGACGACCTCGAGGACGAGGGCCACTCCCCGCCCGAGCGCGACCCGCTGCGCGGCAAGAACCTCACGCAGCGTGAGCAGATCGAGGGCGACTCCCTCACGGAGCGCATCGACGCCGAGGAGCCCGAGGTCTGGGAGGCCGGTGGCGGCGAGCCGGCGCCGGAGCGCCAGGAGGACCGTGCGGGCCGCCTCGAGGCCGCACCCGACGACGACGACCCGAGCGACACCCTCGGGGAGTCGCAGTCCGTCATGGCGACCGACGTCGGCGTCGCCGGCGGGGCGGCGACGGCCGAGGAGGCCGCCATGCACGTCGTCGACGAGGACGACGCCCCGGGCGCCTTCTTCGCCGCGGACGAGGGCTACACGGCCGACCCGCCCACTGCCTGACCCGCGCCCGCGCGGCAGCACCACCCAGCACGCTCTGACCCCCGCGGGTCAGAGCGTGCGGCGGTTCCGGGCCTGCGCCGCCCGCGCGGCGAGGGCGTCGTCGGCCGGGTAGCCGACCTCCTCGAGCGTGAGCCCGTGAGCCTCGGCGACGGTGACGCCGGGGTCCCGCCGACCGGCCTCGAGCACGCGCAGCGGCCACTCGACCCCTCGGCGCCCGTCGCCGACGGCCAGGTGGGCGCCGACGAGCGCGCGCACCATCGAGTGGCAGAAGGCGTCGGCCCGGACGTGCGCGACGACGAGCCCGGCGCCCGGCCCCTCCCCGGGGACCCGTTGCCAGCGCAGCTCCTTCAGCGTGCGGATGGTCGTCGCGCCGGCCCGGGGCCGGCAGTAGGCCGCGAAGTCATGCTCGCCCACGAGCAGCGCCGCGGCCCGGTCCATCGCCTCGACGTCGAGGCGCCGCGCGCGCCAGACGACGTGGGTGCGCTGGAGCGGGTCCCGGCGCGCCGGGTCGTCGGCGATCCGGTAGGCATAGCGCCGCCACACAGCGCTGAACCGGGCGTCGAAGCCGGGCGGCGCCTCCGCGGCGCCGAGGACGACGACGTCCCCCGCCCTGCGCGGGCGGGCCGCCTGCCCGAGGACGCCGGCGAGGCGGAGGACGAGGGCCTGCCCGGGCGTGCGGTCGCCCCGGCCGGGCAGCTCTTCCCAGGCGGCCCGTGGCACGTCGACGTGCGCCACCTGCCCCCGGGCGTGGACCCCGGCGTCGGTGCGCCCCGCCACGGTGAGCCGGGCGGGGTCGGGCAGCCGCAGGATCGTCGTCAGGGCGTCCTCGAGCTCCCCCTGGATGGTGCGCTGCCCGGGCTGGGTGGCCCAGCCCGCGAAGTGCGTCCCGTCGTACGCGAGGTCGAGGCGCACCCGCACGGTCGTCGTCGGCGCCTCGGCGATGGTGCTCTCCACATCGGCGAGGCTAACGGCTCCCGCGCACGCGCCGCCGGGGTGCCCAGGTCAATAGAGTCGTCCCGTGGACCCTTCCGGAGCGACGCTCGCCGTCGACTGCGGCGGCGGTGGCATCAAGGCCTCCGTCCTCGACGCCGCAGGCACGATGCACGCCCAGCCCGTCCGCGCCGCGACGCCCTACCCGCTCCCGCCCGCGAGGCTCGTCCGGGCCATCGCGTCCCTCGCCGAGCAGCTCCCTGCCGCGGACAGGGCGACGGTCGGGATGCCGGGGATGCTGCGCCACGGGGTCGTCGTCGCCACACCGCACTACGTGACGAGGTCCGGTCCGCGCACGCGCGTGCTCCCCGACCTCGTCGAGCAGTGGGCCGGCTTCGACATGCGGGGCGCCCTCGAGGAGGCCCTCGGCCTGCCCGCGCTCGTCCTCAACGACGCGGAGGTGCACGGGGCGGGCGTCGTCGCGGGCGCGGGCCTGGAGATGGTCATCACGCTCGGCACCGGGCTCGGGAACGCCGTGTTCGACGGTGGCGTCCTCGCCCCGCACGTCGAGCTGAGCCAGGGCCCGGTGCGCTGGGGCCTCACGTACGACGACTACATCGGCGAGCACGAGCGCCTGCGCCTCGGCGACGCCATGTGGTCGCGCCGCGTGCGCCGCGTCGTCGAGGCGCTGCGGCCCATGTACGTGTGGGACCGCCTCTACGTCGGGGGCGGGAACTCGCGGCGCATCAGCCCGCAGGTCCTCGGCCGTCTCGGCGACGACGTCGTCGTCGTCCCCAACAGCGCCGGCATCATCGGCGGGCTCCGCGCGTGGGAGCTTCTCGCGCGCTGACGTCCGCGCGCACGACGTCGACGAGCTCGAGGACGGCCCGGGTGAACGCGACGGGCCGCACGAGCGAGACGAGGTGCGTCGCGCCCGGGACGACGACGAGCCGCCCCCGCGTGCAGGCCGCGAGGAACCGGCGCTCCTCGAGCCGGAAGTGGTCGAGGCTGCCGTTGAGGAGCCACACGGGCACGTCACCGAGCGCCGCGAGGTCCCCGAGGGGGTCGACGTCGGCCATGCCGGCGAGGGCCGCGTCCATGACGCCCATGCTCATCCCGCCCGCGGCGAGGTCGTCGAGCGCCTGTGCCGGTAGCGCCCGGCGCGCCAGCGCGTCGTTGAGCCCGGCGCCGCCGTCGGGCAGGCGCGCGATGAGCGCAGCGAGCCGCCGGTAGCCGCTGAGCCCCGGGCCCCGCGGTCGGGTCGAGCACCCGGCGGCGAGGACGCCGTCCGGCCGCCGGTCGGTCCGCGCCGCCCAGTGCAGCGCGAGGTAGCCGCCCAACGAGAGGCCGACGACGACGAGCGGGCCGTCGACGCGCGCGGCGGCGTCCTCGACGGCCGTGAGCGCCCCCGCGATCGTGAAGTCCTCCCCCGAGCGCTCCCCGTGCCCGGGCAGGTCGGGCGCGAGGGCCGGGACGCCCGCACGTTCCAGGGCGGCGAGCTGGGCGAGCCACATCGTGCGCGAGGCACGGATGCCGTGGACGAGGAGGACAGCCGGCGTGCTCACCGGTCCAGGGTAGGGACTGGTGCCGTGCCACGGCGCGGAGGGCGCGGCACAGCACGCCGTCGGGGGGCAGACGTACGAGAGGTGCCGGGCACGTGTGACCCGCCCCCTTCCCCAGATCCCACCACCAGGGAGAGGCGTCCAATTGGGGGGGCAGACGGGGGGGGTTTTTCTTTCCTTTTCTCCCCCCACCTCTCGTACGCTCGCACCACGCGGACGCGTCGTCCGCGGGGCCGGTCAGTTCTTCGGCTGGGTGACCCCGGGCGGCTGCGTCGCGTCGAGGGCCTGGTCGTCGGCCGCCGTGGCCGACTGCTCGGCTGCCACCTGCTGGGCCTCCTGGGCCTCCGTGCCGTCAGCCGCCGTCGGGTCGACGCTCGCGTCGGTGCCCGCCGCGGTGGCGTCGTCGGCCGCCGGCTCGGCGTCGACCTTCTCGGGGTTGGCCGAGACGGAGCTGGCCTTCTGCGCCGCGCGCTTCGTCGCGGAGTCGGCCTCGCGGACGACACCCTGCTTCGGGCTCACGGGCTCGAGGACGAGCTCGATGACCGCCATGGGGGCGTTGTCGCCCTTGCGCGGCCCGATCTTCGTGATGCGGGTGTAGCCGCCGTCACGCTCGGTCATCGTCGGCGCGATCTCCGTGAAGAGCTCGTGGACGACTCGCTTGTCCTTGACGGTGGCCAGGACGCGCCGACGCGAGCTGAGGTCGCCGCGCTTGCTGAGCGTGATGAGACGCTCGGCCAGCGGGCGCAGCCGCTTGGCGCGGGTCTCCGTCGTCGTGATCCGTCGGTGGTCGAACAGCGCCGTGGCCAGGTTGGCCAGCATGTGCCGCTCGTGCGCCGGACTGCCACCCAGGCGGGGACCCTTCGGGGGTGTAGGCATGGTCTCTCCTCAGTAATTCGATCGCCGGTGGTGGCGTCAGTCGCGCTTCTCGTCGCTGAACTCGAGGTCGCCCTCGTAAGACTCCTCGTCATCCTCCACGAGGGAGAGGTCGAAGTCGGCAGGGCTGTCCTTGAGGCTCAGGCCGAGGCCGGCGAGCTTCTCACGGATCTCGCCGATCGACTTCGCCCCGAAGTTGCGGATGTCGAGCAGGTCGGCCTCGCTGCGTGCGACGAGCTCACCCACGGAGTGGATGCCCTCGCGCTTGAGGCAGTTGTAGGACCGCGAGAGCAGTCCCAGGTCCTCGATCGGCAGCGCGAGGTCCGCGGCCAGCGCCGCGTCCGTCGGCGACGGGCCGATCTCGATGCCCTCGGCCTCGGTGTTGAGCTCGCGGGCCAGCCCAAAGAGCTCGACGAGCGTCTTGCCCGCCGAGGCGAGCGCGTCGCGCGGGGCGATCGAGCGCTTGGTCTCGACATCGACGATGAGGCGGTCGAAGTCGGTGCGCTGCTCCACACGGGTGGCCTCGACCTTGTAGGTCACCTTGAGCACCGGGGAGTAGATCGAGTCGACCGGCACGCGGCCGATCTCCGAGTCGTAGCTCTTGTTCTGGTTCGCCGAGACGTAGCCACGGCCACGCTCGACGGTGAGCTCGACCTCGAGCTTGCCCTTCGCGTTGATCGTCGCGATGTGCAGCTCGGGGTTGTGCACCTCGACGCCTGACGGCGGGGTGATGTCCGCCGCGGTGACGACGCCCGGGCCCTGCTTGCGCAGGTACATGACGACCGGCTCGTCGTGCTCCGAGGAGACGACGATGTTCTTGATGTTCAGGATGATCTCGGTGACGTCCTCCTTGACACCGGGGACCGTCGTGAACTCGTGCAGGACGCCGTCGATGCGGATGCTCGTCACCGCTGCCCCCGGGATGGAGGAGAGCAGGGTGCGGCGCATCGAGTTGCCGAGGGTGTAGCCGAAGCCGGGCTCGAGCGGCTCGATGACGAACCGCGAGCGGTAGTCGGAGACGACCTCTTCGGTCAGCGTGGGGCGTTGTGCGATGAGCACGGTGTGTCCTTTCCGCAGGCGTCCGCTATATGACGCCAGGCAATTCCCCGCCGGCCATCGGTCCGGCCGGCGGGGGTCGAGCAACCCGCCCGAGGGGCGGGGGACGGCTCAGACGCGGCGGCGCTTCGGGGGCCGGCAGCCGTTGTGCGCCTGAGGCGTGACGTCCGAGATGGACCCGACCTCGAGGCCCGTGGCCTGGAGGGAACGGATCGCGGTCTCACGGCCGGAGCCGGGACCCTTGACGAAGACGTCGACCTTCTTCATGCCGTGCTCCTGGGCGCGGCGAGCCGCGGCCTCGGCCGCGAGCTGGGCGGCGAAGGGCGTCGACTTGCGTGAGCCCTTGAAGCCGACCTGGCCCGAGGACGCCCAGGCGATGACGGCACCGCTCGGGTCGGTGATCGAGACGATCGTGTTGTTGAACGTGCTCTTGATGTAGGCGTGACCGTGGGAGACGTTCTTGCGCTCCTTGCGGCGCGGCTTGCGCGCGGCGGTCGCCGTACGGGTCTTGGGGGGCATGCGGTTCTCTCCTGGATGAGGTCGTCGGACCGGTCCGCGCTGAGGCAGCGGCTCGGACTGCTAGCGGGCCTTCTTCTTGCCGGCCACGGTGCGCTTGGGACCCTTGCGGGTACGCGCGTTGGTCTTGGTGCGCTGGCCACGGACCGGGAGGCCGCGACGGTGGCGCAGGCCCTGGTACGAGCCGATCTCCACCTTGCGGCGGATGTCCGCGGCGACCTCACGGCGGAGGTCACCCTCGACCTTGAAGTTGCCCTCGATGTAGTCGCGCAGCGCCACGAGGTCCATATCGGTCATGTCCTTGACGCGAAGGTCAGGGCTGATACCGGTGGCCTTGAGGGTCTGCTCGGCGCGGGTGCGACCCACGCCGAAGATGTAGGTGAGCGCAACCTCGAGCCGCTTGTCGCGGGGGAGGTCGACGCCGGCAAGACGTGCCAACTGAATGCTCCTCATGCTGTCGGAGGTCTTCCGCACCACCGTCCCGCCGGACCGGCGAGCCCCGGCCTCCGACCGGGGGTTGTGCTGCGGTCTCCCACAGCACTGGTGGTGCGCTGGTGGTGGCACGCGCTGCTGCGCGTCCCACCGACGCCGGGACTCAGCCCTGGCGCTGCTTGTGACGCAAGTTGGTGCAGATCACCATGACCCGGCCGTGACGCCGGATCACCTTGCAGTTGTCACAGATCTTCTTGACGCTCGGCTTGACCTTCATGTCATTCCTCCGCCGCCGCGCGCGTACGCGCCCTGAGGCACGCCCCGCGACGGCGATGATCGTGGTGATTACTTGTAGCGGTAGACGATACGACCCCGGGTGAGGTCGTACGGGCTGAGCTCGACGACCACTCGGTCCTCGGGGAGGATCCGGATGTAGTGCTGACGCATCTTTCCCGAGATGTGCGCGAGCACCTTGTGGCCGTTGCTCAGCTCCACCCGGAACATCGCATTCGGCAGGGCTTCGACCACACTGCCCTCGATCTCGATGACGCCGTCCTTCTTCGCCATATCCTCCGCTAACTCTTCTCATCTGCGCGGCCGTCGTCACCGCCCATGGAACTGAGCCAGGATGGGTGACGACGCGGCGTGCCGGTCCTGCATCGCGTCGGGGCCCCGGTTGGGCAGCCCTGACCGCCTGGCACGCACGTCCAGCGAACCAGCATACGCTACGGCGACCTCCCCGCGCGCCATGAGATGGCTCACGAGGTGGCCGCGTGCAGGCGTGGGTCGACACTTCTGCGAGGTGGGGGAGGCGGCCATCCAACGCCTCCCCCACCCGCCGCCCCGCCCTAGGTTCGCGACCGCCGTCGGGTGCTCAGCGCAACGCCGATCACAAGCGCTGCAAAGGCTCCGACGACGATCCCCAGGACGGGGCCCCCCGTCTGCGGCAGACCGGGCGGGGTCGTACCAGGAGACGGGGTGATCGTGGGGGCTGACTCGCCCTCGGGGGTGACCGCAGTGGTCGGCTCCTCGTCCGGCGCAGGCGTCGGCGTCGGCTCCTCGTCCGGCGCAGGGGTCAGCGTCGGCTCCGGGACGGGCGTCGGCGTCGGCTCCGGGACGGGCGTCGGCGTCGGCTCCTCGTCCGTCGGCGTCGGCGTCGGCTCCGGGGCGGGCGTCGGCGTCGGCGTCGGCGTCGGCTTCTCGTCCGTCGGCGTCGGCGTCGGCGTCGGCTCCTCGTCCGTCGGCGTCGGCGTCGGCTCCGGGACGGGCGTCGGCGTCGGCGTCGGCTCCTCGTCCGTCGGCCAGCAGAGCTCGACGGCCCATGTGTCGTCCTGACCCGTCTCGGCGAGCCACGCCCGGTTGGTGTACTCCGTGCCGCACTCCCCGCGCTTCCCGTCATGGGTGAGGGTGTAGGAGAAGGTCTGCGGCTCGTCGTCCCATGTCACCGTGCCGAGCGGGACGGGCTCGCCGTCGGGGTCGCTCTGGTCGTCGAGGACGGTGACCGTCTCGTCGAGGTCGGTGCGAACCCAGTCCGCCTCACCGATGACGACGGCGGCGCGGGCGGTGGCGTGTGGCGTCGCGTGCTGGCCGTTGTCCCAGTCGACGGTCAGCGCGACCTCCCCGGCGGCGGTCGGCCGGGAGGAGAAGTCGCAGTCGTGGTCGAGGACGACCTCCCCGTTCCTGGGCACGAGCACCTGCAGGCCGGGGACATCAGGGTCGACGTCCGCAGCGTCCACGGTGCACACGGCGCCACCGCCGAGGGTCGTCGCGCTCGAGACCGTGGCGACGACGTCCTGCCAAGCGTTGGGGTTGGTCACCGTGACGGTGCCGCTCGAGGCCCAGTCGGAGTCGGTGTACCCGTCCGGGGTGACGTCGACCGCGTAGTCAACCGCCGCCGTGCCTGTCGTGGCGTCCACCTCGACCTCGCGGACGCTGCCGCTCTTGTCGATCGTCCAGCCGTAGGTCCGGTCGTAGCGGACGTCGGCGGTCGCGGCGACGACGAGGTCCGCGCCGGCGCACACCTCGACCGTGGCGGCGCTCGAGGCGCTCACCTCGGCGATCGTCGCCGTGTTCTCGTACGTCCGGCACTCCCCCGGCACGTCGGGCCACGTGACGTCGTAGGCGAAGACGGTCGGCCCGTCCGCCACGTCGACGGTGTTGCCCACCTGGGTCCCGTCGTCGTACCCGGCGAGGTCGACGGCGGAGTCGGTGACGCGGACGGAGGCGTCGGTGACCCGGATCTCGGCGTCGGCGAAGTCGACCGCGTGCATGCCCCGCACGGCGCCACCCGTGCCGGGGTAGGCGGCCTCGTCCCAGGTCACCATGGCCGTGACAGCACCTGTCGTCGTCGGCGTGCCGGACGGGAGCTCGCACCGGTACGGGAGCACGAGCTGCCCCTCGGCGGCGAGCGTGACGCCCGTGCCGCCATCCACGCTGCACGTCGCGCCGGGGAGGTCACCGCGGACGGTGATGCCCGAGACGGCGACGTCGTTGCCGTTCACGACGGTGATGGCGCCCGTGACGACGAAGGCGGCGTCCATCGGCTCGGACGGGGTGACCTCGACGTCGTAGCTGACTGTCGCGTCCTGCCCCGCGGGAACCTCGACCCGGTCCGCCCCGCGCACGCGCTTGTCGATCGTCCAGTCGTAGTCCCGGTCGAACGACGGCTGTGCCGTCGTGGTCACGGCGAGGTCCTGGGCGAGCTCCCGGTTGCGTACGACGCAGCTGACCACCGCGGAGACCGGCACGTCGACCGTGAACCCACTGTCGCCGGTGTTCGTCGGCGCGATCGCCTCGCCGGTGACCGTGTCGCGGCACACCGCGTTGCGACCGTCCCGCGGGACGAGGGAGTACCCCGGAGTGGGGGGCTCCTCCACCGTCACCGCCCGGGTGAGGGTGCCCTGCGGGTAGGTGACGTCGACGTTGACGGCGCCGGTGGCATCCGTCGTCGCAGAGGAGGGGGAGACGCCCGGGGTCGGGGTGGTGAAGGTCCATCCGGCGCCGCCGTCGACGACGTCCCCACCGAGCGTCTCGACCTCCTTCACGACGGTGAGCGTGCCGGCGCAGCCCGCCGAGGCGATCTGCTCGAGGGTCTCGGCGAGCCCGTCGAAGCCGGTGGTGTAGTAGTCGCTCCCTTCGCTCGGGCCCGAGATGAGGGCGAGGCGCCGCTCGGCGGCGGTGCCGCCGGCGTCCGCGCCGATACCGACCGCGACGACCCGCGCCCCGGTCGCCTTGACGGCGTTGGCCGAGTGGACCGCTTCCTCCACCTCGCGGGTGGTCGTGTCGCTGCCCGTGCCGTCCTGGTCGCGGTAGGTCGTCGGGGACCCGTCAGTGAGGAAGAGGACGACGTCGTAGGTCTCCCCGCTCTCGGCGACCTGGTGCAGACCCCGGTCCCAGTTCGTCCCGCCGTCGTCGTGGACGAGGGTGTCGGTCAGGCTGTTGATCTTGCCCGTCACCGCGGCGGCGCCTGCGGCGGAGCTGACCGACGTCGACGGGAGCGGGCTGTTCGCCGGGCCGGTCGCCGGTGCGGTGCCCGCAAAGGTGTACACCGCGATCTGCGACGCCGTCCCCGAGAGGGCGTCGACGAACGCCACGCCCGCCGCCTTGTACTGGGCGAGCAGCCGAGCATCGTCGGCCACCGAGTTGGAGAGGTCGACCACGACGGCCACGTCGATCCCGCACGTGGGGGGGAACCCCGGGTTGACGCGGGCGTCGGCCCAGTGGCGGTCCGTGGCGGGAAGGGTGACGGTGCGGCTTCCGGTCGAGCCGTTCGTCGTGACCTTGCCCGTCGCGAACCGGTACGGCTCGCTGTCGGAACCCCAGTGGGCCGGGGCGGTCCAGCCGGAGGGCGCGCCCGTCTCGACCGCGTAGAAGTGGTTGCCCGCGGACGACGCGCTCGGGAGGTCGACGATGACGCCGCACAGACCCGCGCCGTCCGTCGTGCACGTGCCGACGTGGTCGCCGCCCGACAGGCTCGAGGTCCTCCCGGTGCGGTAGAACTCGAAGGTCGCCCCCGCGAGGGGCGTCACGCTCCTCGTGAAGCCGGTGCCTGCCCGGTCGCCTCCCTTGCGCACGATGAGCTTCGCCTCGTCGTGCGCGGGCTCCGCAGCCGGCACCCCGGTCGTGCGAGGCACCGTGAGCGAGAGGGTCGTGGACGCAACGGCCGCGGGTGCCGCGACCTCAGCACCGTTCGCGCCGGCGGGCGCTCCGGCGCTGAGCAGCGCGGCGCCGAGGAGGCCTACGAGAAGTGCCCGCGAACCCCGCTTCCCGAGACTGGGCGCGCGGTTCGAAAGTGACGTCAGCATGTGGGGAATCTCCTCGTGGTCGACCTGCCCGAGAAGCACACCACCCCGTACGAGACGGACAGCACCTGCCACGGGTCCCATACCGGATGACCCGCACCTCACCCCAGGGTGAGAGCGAGGGGTGAGCGGGGGTGACGCGGACTCCGCCGGGGGTGACCGCACGGAGCCGTCCGCCGGGGGGTGACCGCACGGAGCCGGACGGCGGCGGCGGCGGCGGCGGCGGCGGACAAACGTGTGGGGGAGCCGCGCGATGCGCGACTCCCCCACACTCAGCCCGTCCCACTCGCGGTGGAGCCCCATGGCGACGCGTCGATCACAAACGCGGCGCCGGCCTCGCGGCCGGGACGTGCTGCCCATCTCCGACAGACCGGGCGGGGTGCTGTCACAGGAGACGGAGCTCTTGGTCGTTCAGCTGGTACGGGCGCGGGGGGGGGGGGGGGGGGGGGGAGCGTCTCCCCCCCCCCCCCCCCCGCACCCCCCCCCGGCGGTCACCGAGGAACATGGCTCCGCCGATGGTGAGGAGCAGCCCGAGGGCCGCGAGGCCGACGACGTCGGCGCCCGTGTCCGGCAGCCCCGGCGTCTCGCCGCCCGGCGTCTCCTCGCCCGGGTTCTCGCCACCCTCACCCTGGGTGAAGTGAGTGGTCGAGCAGGTGCCGATGCAGACCGGCTCGGTCCAGCCCTCGCCGGTGACGACGTTGAGGACCGTGACGTCGAACGCGTCGTCGTCGACCTCGACCGAGTAGGTGAGGGTCGCCGTGCCGGAGAACGTCCCGACCTCCCAGACGAGCTGGTCGCCCTCGAGGACCACGCCGCCGATGCTCGCGGTGACCGGCCCGGTGAGGTCGGCGTTGTCGAGCACCCGCGAGAGGTCGTCGGTGACGACCACGCCGGTCGGGTCACCCTCGCCCGTGGCCCGCAGGGTCACGGTGTAGGTGATCGTGTCGCCCGGCTCGACCTCGGAGCCGGACTCCGGGTCGGAGGACTTCTCGATCGTCCACGGGGCGTCGTACGGCTCGGCGCACGCGTCGTCGGTCCGCACGAGGTCGCCGCTCGTCAGCTCGACGACGTTGAGGAACCCGCCGGCCGCACGCACCTCGCCGGTGTAGCACTCCCCGGCCTCGGTCCCGACGACCCCGTCCTCGAGCTCGGCGACGACCCGGACCCGGTAGGTGTGGGTCTCGCCGGCCGGGAGGAGGATCTCCCCGTCGGTCACCGCGGTGTCCTCGCCCAGGCCCGTCCACGAGCCGAGCGGGTCCGGCGTGCCGTCGTCGTCCGCCGCGATGGACGAGGCGAGCACCTCGATGCCCTCCCCGAAGTCGAGGGTGTCCTCGAGGGCGTACCGCGCCGCGAGCGGGTCGACCTGCGGCGAGGTCACCGTGATGAGGTACTCGATCCGCCACGTGCCGTCCGGACCCTGGACCGGGTAGCCGTCCGCCACCGACTTGGCGACGTCGGGTGCCACGACCTCGACGACCTCACCGCAGTCGTCGTCGGAGATCTCGTCGCCGCCGCTCGTCAGGGTCGCGGAGTTGAAGAACCCGCGTCCCGGAGCCCCGGCGGGGTCGCACTCGGCGGCCTCGTCCGGGAGCGTCGTCGGCACGTCGACGTGGAAGGTGACCTCGTACCGGTGCACGGCACCGCCGAGGATCGCCATGCCGCTGACGATCTCGCTCGTCCCGTCCCACTCGATCTCGGTGACCGGCTCACCGGTGACGTCGAAGACGCTCTGGCCGAGGATCTCGATGCCGGAGGCGAACCCGGGCTGGTCGTCGAGGTCGTAGTAGACCGTCGCGTCGTTGCCCGAGTTGTCGACGGTGAGCGTGTACGTCACGTCCCACGTGGCGTCGGGACGCTGGGTCGCGGCCCCGAACACCTTGTCGAGCTCCGGCAGGCTCGGCTCGACGCAGTCGCGGTCGGTGATGTCCTCGCCGTAGGCGGTGAGGGTCGCGGCGTTGAGGAACCCGCCGCCGTCGGTGCCGTCGTCACCGGAGCACTGCCCCGGCTGCGAGCCGATGACACCGGCCTCGACGGTCGCCCTCACCGTGACGACGTAGGTGTGGCTGTCCCCGCCGTCGAGTGCGCGGTCGGTGGCCAGGACGGTCGTGACCCCGGCCTCGAGGTCCCACGCACCCTCGACGTCCGTGCCCTCGAGCACCCACGACGCCGCCGTGGGGGTGATGCCCGCGCCGTACTCGAGGGTGTCGGTGAGGTCGTAGGACCCGCCGACGCTCGAGGTGTTGGAGACGATCACGTCGTACGTCACCGTCCACGACCCGTCGGCGTCCTGGTCGGCGGCCGTGGCCGTCTTCTCCAGCTCGAGCTCGGGGTCGGGGATGTCGACGCAGGCGTCGTCGTCGTAGTCGTCCTCGCCCGAGGTGAGCGTGACGCCGTTGAACAGGCCGTTGCCGGCGCTGCCGCCGTCGTCGCCGCACTCGCGGTCCTCGTCGGTGATCGTCGTCGTGAGCGAGACCGTCACCGTGACCGTGTACGTGTGGGTCGCCCCCGCCGGGAGCTCCTCACCCGTGACGATCTCGGTCTCGGTCACGCCGTCCCAGGCCTCGTACGTCGTCCCGCCGCGGGAGACGGTCGCGTCCTCGATGACGACGCCCGCGGCGAAGCCGAGCTCGTCGCTGAGGTCGTACGCGAGGTCCTGCGCGTCGCTCGGGTTGTCGACGGTGAGCGTGTACGTCACGTCCCACGTGCCGTCGGCGTTCTCCGTGAGGCCGCCGACCGTCTTGACGACGGTGGGTACCACCGGCTCGGCGCAGTCGCGGTCGGTGATGTCCTGGTCGTACGCGGTGAGGTTCGCCGCGTTGAGGAAGCCGCCGCCGTCGGTCCCGTCGTCACCGGAGCACGCTGCGGGCCCCACCAGGTCCCCGTCCTCGTCGAACTCGATGACACCGGCCGCGACGGTCGCGGTGACCGTGACGACATAGGTGTGGGTCTCGCCGCCGTCGAGTGCGCGGTCGGTGGCCAGGACGGTCGTGCCGCCGGCCCCGAGGTCCCAGGTCCCGGAGGTCGCGGTGCCCTCGAGCACCCACGAGGCGGCCGTGGGGGTGATGCCCGCGCCGTACTCGAGGGTGTCGGTGAGGTCGTAGGACCCGCCGACGCTCGAGGTGTTGGAGACGACGACGTCGTACGTCACCGTCCACGACCCGTCGGCCTCCTGGTCGGCGGCCGTGGCCGTCTTCTCCAGCTCGAGCTCGGGGTCGGGGACGGGGATGCAGGCCTCGTCGTCGTAGGAGTCATTGCCCGAGGTCAGCGTCGCCTCGTTGAACAGGCCCTGCCCGGCGTTGCTGCCGTTGACCCCGCACTCGCGGTCCTCGTCGGCGACCGTCGTCGTGAGCGAGACCGTCACCCGGACCGTGTAGACGTGCGTCGCACCGGCGGGCAGCGCCTCGCCCGTGACGATGACCGTCTCGGTCACGCCGTCCCAGTCCTCGTACGTCGTCCCGTCGCGGGAGACCGTGGCGTCCTCGATGACGACGCCCTCGGCGAAGCCGAGCTCGTCGCGGAGGTCGTACGCGAGGTCGTGCGCGTCGCTCGGGTTGTCGACGACGACCGTGTACGTCACGTCCCACGTGCCGTCGGCGTTCTCGACGAGGTCGCCGACCTCCTTGTCGATGAGCGGGGCCACCGGCTCCGCGCAGTCGCGGTCGGTGATGTCCTGCTCGTACGCGGTGAGGTTCGCCGCGTTGAGGAAGCCACCGCCGTCGGTTCCCTCGTCACCGGAGCAATGCCCCGGCTCGGAGCCGATGACACCCGCGGCAACCTCGGCGACGACGGTCACGACGTACGTGTGGGTCGTGCCGGCCTCGATGAGCGCGTCCGTGGCGAGGACGGCCGAGTCCCCGGCGCCGAGGTCCCACGTCCCGGAGGTCGCGGTGCCCTCGAGCACCCACGACGCCGCGGTCGGCGTGATGCCGGCCCCGTACTCGAGGGTGTCGGACAGGTCGTACCGGCCGTCGAAGAGCGCGTCGTTCGTCACGACGACGTCGTATGTCACCGTCCACGAGCCGTCCGCGTTCTGGTCGGCGGTGGTCGCCGTCTTCTCCAGCTCGAGCACGGAGGGCAGGCACACCTCGACCGTCTCGTCGTCGCTCGGGTCCTCGCCCGTGACGACGATCCAGGCCGTGTTGGTGAACTCGACGCACTCACCGCCCACCCCCTGGAGGATGAGGGAGTACGGGAACGGAACAGGGGTCCCCGCCGCGTTCCACGTCGCCTGGCCCAGCGGCACCGGGTTGCCCGGGTCCGTCTTGTCGTCGACGACATCGACCGTGAGATCCGTCTCGCCGGCGAGGGCGAACGCGACGTCGGCGGTACCGGTGCTGCTCTGCGCGCCGCCGTCGAGGTCGGTCCACGTCACCGTGGCGGTGTTGGCGCCCTCGTAGTCCGGCTCGGTGGTGAAGGTGCAGTCGTAGTCGAACGTCGCCGTGGCGCCCGCCGCGATGGAGATGCCGGCGCCGCCGTCGACGGTGCAGACCGCGCCGCCGCCGACGTCGACGACGTCGGTGACCGTCACGGTGACGGGCGAGAAGTCGTTCGGGTTCGTCACGGTGATCTCACCGGACAGCTCCCACCCGGAGTCCGTGAACCCGGACGGCACCGCCTCGACGAGGTAGGCGAACGTCGCCTCGCCCGTCGTCTCGTCCACGGTCACGGACGTCCGGTCGACAGACTTCTCGACGTCCCAGAGGTAGGTGCGGTCGAAGGAGGCGTCCGCAGTCTTCGTCACGGTGACCGGCGCCTGCTCGCAGACGGTGACGGTCGCGCTGTCCTCCTGCTGCGTCTGCGCGATCCACGCGGTGTTCGTCAGGTCGACGCACGTGCCGGGCACGCCCTCGAGGGTGAGTGGGTACTCCCACACCTCGGGCTCGCCGGCCTCGTTCCACGTCGCCGTGCCGAGCTCGACCGGGTTGGCCGGGTCCGTCATGTCGTCGATCACGGTGATCGTCTGGTTGATCGGGTTCTGCGACCACCCGTCGGCCGTCACCTCCGCGGTGCCGACGGCGGAGTGCATGGGTGTCGGCACGTCGCCGTCCCACGTCACGGTCGCTGTGTTCGTGCCGTCGTAGTCGGGCTCGGAGGTGAAGCTGCACGTGTACGGAAGGTTGACGGTCGCCCCCGCGGTGACGACGACGTCAGTGCCACCGGCGACGGTGCAGACCGCGCCGCCGCCCACGTCGACCGAGTCGACGACGTCGGCGGTGATGTCCAGCCACTCGTTCGGGTTGGTGACTGTGATCGTGCCGGTCATCGCCCACTCGTCGTCCTCGAACGCGAGCGGGGTGGCGGTCACGGTGTAGGTGTACTCGGCCGTCCCATCGGGGCCGACCTCGATCCGCGTGGCGTCGACGTCCTTCTCGATGTCCCAGAGGTACGTGCGGTCGAAGCTGTGGACGACGTTCTTCTCGATCTCGAGGTCCACGCCGGCGCAGACCTCGACGGTCTCCGTGCTCGACTGGTCGACCGCGAGGGTGCCGAAGCCGGGCGCCATGCGGGCGATGATGTTGTTGGCCACCGTCGCGGTGTTGTCGTAGGTGACGCACTCACCGGGCACGCTCGGCCACGTGAGGTCGTACGTGAAGGTGACCGGGCCGGTCCGCGCGTCGAGGACGTTGCCGACCTGGGTGCCGTCGTCGTAGGTCGACAGGTCGATGCGGTCGTCCGTCACGACGACGGACTGGTCGGTCGTGTTGACCTCTGCGTCGGCGAAGTCGAACGGCGCGGTGCCGGTGACCGTGCCGGTCGTCCCCGGGAACGCCGCAGCGTCCCAGGTCACGCGGACCGTGTTGACGCCCGACGTCGTCGGTGTCCCGCCCGGGAGATCGCACGTGTACGGCAGGGTGATCGTCGCGTTCGCACCGACCGTCCGGTCCCAGGCGCCGTACGGGACCGAGCAGACGCTCCCGGGGGCGGAATCGAGGACGCTGAGGCCGGTGAAGGGGATGTCATTGGGGTTCGTCACCGAGATGGTGCCGGTGACCTGGAAGCCGGAGTCGATCGGGCCGCTCGGAGTGACGGTGACGTCGTACGTGAACGTCGCGTCCTCCCCGGCGGGGAGCTCCTGGCGGGCCGGGTCCTGGACGAGCTTCTCGATCGTCCAGTCGTAGTCACGGTCGTACCGCGTATCCGCGGTCTTCGTCACCGTGAGCTCCTCGTAGTCCGGTGGCAGCTCGGCGTTGCGCACGACACAGCTGATGACCGCGGTCGCCGGGACGTCGACGCTGAACCCGGCGGCGCCGGCGTTGGTCACGGAGACCGCCGCGCCGGTCGCGGTGTTCGTGCAGACTGCGTTCGCGCCGCCGACCGGGGCGAGCTCGTAGCCCTCGTTGACGGTCTCGGTCACGGTGACGGGTCGTGTGAAGGTCCCGCCCGGGTAGGTGACGACGAAGTTGACGGCGCCGTCCTCTTCGGTCGTGGCGGTGGCCGGGGTGACGCCAGAGGTGGGGGTCGCGAAGGTCCAGCCGGCGCCGCCCGGGGTCACGGTGCCCTCGGTGTCGACGAGCTCCTTGACGACGGTGAGCGTGCCCTCGCAGTTGGCGGTCGCGATGTCCTCGAGGGTCTGGGCCAGCTGGTCGAACTGCGTGACGTAGTAGTCGACGCCCTCCGCCGGGCCGGAGACGAGCGGGATACGGACGCCCGCGCCGGGGAGCAACGCGTCGGGGCCGATGCCGACGAGGACGACCTGGGCACCGGTCGCCTTGACGGCGTTGGCGGAGAGGATCGCCTCGTTGACCTCGCGGATGTTCGTGTCGCTGCCCGTGCCGAAGGCGGTGCGGTGGAAGGTCGGGGCACCGTCGGTGAGGAACAGGACGACGTCGTACAGCTCGCTGCTCTCGGCGACCTGGTGGAAGCCACGGTCCCAGTTGGTGCCGCCGTCGAACTCGTTCGGCGTCTGGGTGAACCCGTTGATGCGGGCCGTGAGGAGGGACGCCCCGGCGGCGGTGGCGACCGACGTGAGCGGCAGCCCGCCGTTGTTGCCGCCGTTCGCGGGGGCGTTGGTCGCGAACGTGTAGAGGGCGACCTGCGACGGCGTACCGGTCAGTGCGGCGACGAAGCCCGCGGCCGCGTCCTTGTACTGGTCGAGGAGGGCGGAGGAGTTCGTCACCGAGTTCGACAGGTCGACGACCATCGCCATGTCGAGGCCGCACTGCGGCGGCGCCGCCGGGTTGGGCCGCACGCTCGCCCAGACCGGGTCGGGCGCCGTGCCCGGGATCTGGCGGGGCAGGCGGACCGTACGCTCCGCGGCGGTGGCGGAGCTCTCGATCCCCGCGCGGGTCGAGAAGCGGTAGGGGGTCCCGGCGGCCCACTGCGTCGGGACGATCCAGCCCGCCGGCGCGGCAGTCTGGACGGCGTAAAAGTAGTTCGCCCCGGGAGTGAGGTCGACGAAGACCCCGCACTCGCCGGACGCGTCGGTCGTACAGGTCTCACCGGTCGCCACGCCGCCGGTGAGGTCGTCCGGGGCGCCGGTCTTGAAGAACTCGAAGGTCGCACCGGCGAGCGGTGTCGTGCTCGTGCTGGCCGAGCCGGTGCCTGTCCGGTCCCCCCCCGCCGTGATGATGATCTTGGCCTCGTCGGACCCGGGGTCGCCCGGCGGGACGAACAGCGGGCCGACGTCGCTCGCGTCCGCCTCCTCCGCGCTCGGTGCCACGTCCGCGGCGGCGTCCGCCGTCTCGCCCTCGGCCTGAGCCGACTCGGGTGCGCTCACCGTGGGAGCGGGCGCCTCCGCGTCCGGAGCAGGCGCCTCGACGTCCGGGGCCGGCGCCTCGGCGTCCGGACCGGCGCCGTCGGGCACGCCCGCCCGGGACGCCTCGGCCGCGTCGCTCGCCTCGAGCGTCGTCTCGGACTCGACCGCCTCCTGGAGCAGCTGCTCGACGTCGCGCGGTGGCGCACCGGTCGCGAGCGAGGCGCTCCCGGAGGAGACGAGTGCCATGCTCAGCAGCGCGACGAAGAGCGCTCGAGCGCCCTTGCGTGCGGGCCTGATGGCGGGTCGACGGGCAGAGTGGCGCATCGTAGGCTCCCTTGTGATCAGTGGGCCTGCCCAGGACACACCTGCGCGCGCGAAAAGTGGCGACGGATGCAGGGTGATCATCGGATGATCGTGAGGGTGACACGTGCCCCCCCCGTTGACCCGCGCCAGGCCCTGACCCGTCCCGGGCGAGGAGCGGTCACGTCGCCGCCCCGCACGCTCCTACGGGATGATCGACAGCTCGCGCGCCCGGGCGACCGCGTCCGCGCGGCTGCTTACCCCGAGCTTGCGGTAGATCCGGCGCACGTGGGTCTTCACCGTGCTCTCGGACAGGAAGAGCTTGTGGGCGATGTACGACAGCGGCCGGTTGCCGACGAGCTGCTCGAAGACGCGTAGCTCTGCCTCGCTCAGCTCGCCGGAGCGCAGCGGCTCGGGGAAGATCCCGAGGCCGTCGGCGGGCAGGGCGCGCGCCAGGAAGACCCGGGCGTTGGGCATCGACTCGGTGATGGCGTCGAGGTCGGACCGCGGGACGTAGAGGAACGGCAGGAGCAGGCCGGTGTCCTGCGCGAGGCTCGTCGCGAGGTGGAGGGCCTCGATCGCCGTCTGGGTCTGGTCCGAGCGCAGGGCCGCGCACGCGCGGACGAGACTGAGCTCCATGGCCAGGCGCGGACGCACCGCGGCCACGGACGCCGCTCCCTCGGACAGGCGTAACGCCTCGCGCTGGGCTCCGACGTACATCGCGTACCGCGCCCGTGAGACCCGCAGCCACACGCTCGAGCTGCTGCTCTCCCGGAGCACGGCGGCCGCCCTGTCGAGCTGACCGGTGACGAGGTAGAGGTCGGAGAGGACCGCCGCGGTGATGTTGCCCGCGAGGCCCCGGTGGCTCGGGTCGAGGACGCGCCGGTACGCCTCGATCTCGGCGATCGCCTCGAGGCCTCCGCCGGTCCGGAGCGCCCGCGCGCCGTTGACGTAGCTGACGAAGCCCTTCAACGGCTCGAGGCCGGCGGGGAACCGGCGGGCGGCGACGGTGAGCGCTTCGGGCTCGAGCCGCATCGAGGAGATCATCGACTCGACGATCGGGGTGCCGACCGATTCCAGCACCGATTCCGGCGCCTCGAGCCCCCGGGCGTGCGCGAGCCACTCCTCCGCCGCCTCGAGGTGCCCGAGAACCACGAGCGCGAGCGAGAGCCCGACCGCCGCCTCCCGGGCGGCGGTCTGGTCACCCGCCTCTCGGCCCCGCTTGACGGCCTGACCGAACGCGAACGCGGCGGAGACCGAGTCCTCCTCCGCGAGCACCGAGATCGCCCACTGCAGGATGAGCTCGGGCACCGCTCGCCGCACCTCGGGGGACCACGTGCTCGACGGTTCCGTGCCGCCGGAGCGCGCGCCGTCGAGGAGACCGGCAGCGATGTCCGCGGACGCTGCGCTCCAGCCGTCGCCGGACCGTCTCGCGAGTCGCTCGGTCAGGGTGAGGGGCCGCCCGTCGAGGAGCTCACCCGGCGCGAGCTGGCCACTGCGCAGGACGTCCGCCGCGCGCTGGGGCGTGTGCTCGTCGAGGATGTAGTCGCGGGCGACGAGCAGCCGGGCGCTCGAGACGATGACCTCCTCGGGCATCGCGTGGACGGCGCGGTGGAGGGCGTCGGTGTGCTGAGCGAGGAGCTCGGCCCACCACTGCTCGGCGACGGCCACGGCCAGGTCCCAGTCCTCCGCCTCGACGGCGTGCGCGAAGGCCGCCGGTCCGTCGCCGGCGGCGAGCCGGTGGCCGGCGACGCGGCGGTGGAGCCGGCGGTACCGTGGGCGGTCGTCCTCCCGGAGCACGGACGCCACGAGGCGCCGGACGAACGTCGTGTACGCGTACCGGGGGTCCTCGCCAGGGCTCCGGGTCACGCGGAAGAGCCCCGCGGCGTAGATCCGCGTGAACGCCTGCGCCACCGCGTCCTTGCCCACGAGGTCGACAGCCTCCTCGCGCGTGAAGCTCGTCGGCACGGCGACGCCGGTGGCGAACTCGTAGAAGCGGTCGGAGTCGTGGTCGTGGAGCACCGCGGTGGCGTACCGGCGAGCACCGGCGAGGTCGAGGTCGAGCGTCCCGTCGTCCGCGCGGGACGCGTCGAGGAGCACCGCCCGCGCGAGCGCCGGCCAGCCGGCGACGTCGCGGCGCACCTGCTCGGCCTCGGCCGAGGCGAGGGGGCACCCGAGGCGCTCCGCCAGCTCGGCCACGCCGGCGGCGTCGAGCGCGAGGTCGGGAGCGCGCAGGACGAGCGAGTCCACGCTCGCCGGTCCCATCCGCTCGATCGGGCGCTCGGTCCGGGTGAGTGCGACGAGGTGGAGGCCTGGGCTCGTCTGCACGAACCGGACGAGGTCGGAGTCCACCTCCTCGTCGCTGACCTCGTCGAGCCCGTCGAGGACGAGGACGGGCTCACCGACGATGCGCCGGAGCGCCCGCTCGACGGAGCGAAGGCCTGGCTCCTCCACGGCATCGACCAGCTCCCGCTCGACGAGGGCGTCATGGATGAGCCGCCAGAGCTCGAGCGGGCCGACGTCCCGCTGCGGGACGGTCACCCAGATGACCGTCCGGCCCCGTGCGCCTGCCCCCCGCATCCACGAGGCCACGGTGCTCGTCTTGCCGAAGCCGCGCGGCGCTCGCAGGACGACGAGAGGCGGCAGCGCGTCCGGGACTCGGGCAGCGTGCGTGGCGACGAACGCCGCGGGCACGCGGGGCAGGAACCGCTGCGCGGAGTCGTGAGCGCGCTCGGGCATGACGGTCAGCGCCTCGGCGGCGGCGGGAGGAGCCGTCGGCTCAGTCGCAGCGCCTCCTCCCGGCCCGACGCCCCCAGCTTGTGGTACACGCTGCGCAGGTGCGTCTTCGCCGTGTTGACGGACACCCCGAGCTCGGCGCCGATGCCGGCCGGACCCGGGTGGTCGCGCAGCGCCATGAGGACCTCGAGCTCGCGGTCGCTGAGGAGGTCGAGACCGTCGAGGCGCGTCCGGACGCCCCGGGTCTCCGCGGGGCGCGGGGCGTCCTCGACGGGCTCCACCGCATCGACGACGGGCGCGGCCTGCGCCTGGTCGCCGCGGTGGTCGCCGCGGTGCTCGCCGCGCTGGTTGTTGCCCCGGGCATGCCCGAGGGAGGCAAGCTCGGAGTCGCGGACGCGCTCGCCCCCGGACGGGACGCGCAGCGCGAGCACGCTCTCGTCGCTACGAGCGAGGTCGGTGAAGGCATCGAGCGGGACGAGGGCGAACGGCCGGCGCTGGCCCGTGGCACGGGCGGCGTGCACAGCGCGCGAGAACGCGGCCGCCGCCGACGTCCGCTCGCCGAGGCTGAGGTGGGCGCGCGCGAGCACGAGGTTGGTCTCGAGCGTCGCGCGCACGGTGAGGCGCGGGTCGCGCAGGGCTGCCTGGGCACTGTCGATCGCCTCACGCAGCCGGCCCTGCGCGTAGTGGACGGTCGCCCACGTCGGGTTCGAGACGTGGGACGCCGCGAACCGGGCGAGGGACTCCTCGGCGACGTCGGGCATCCCGGCGACGACGAGGAGCTCGACGATCGTCGTGCCGAGCAGGGACTCGGTGATGCCGTTGCGCTCGAGGTGGCGCATCGCGGCGCGAAGGTCGTTGGCGGAGCGCGCCTGCTGCTCGACGGAGCCGCTCACCGTGGCCGCGTGCCCGCGGACGAAGACGGTCATCGCCCACAGGTCGTCGCGCCGGTGCGGCTCGAGCATCGCGGCCACGGCCTCCTCGGCCTCGGGAGTCATGCCGTCGACGCAGGCGAGCGCGTACGCCAGCCGCGCCCATGTCTGGACGAGGTCGGTCAGTCCCTCGCGGCGGGGACCGCTGAGGAGCGGCTTGATGTCCGCGTGCTCCGCCCACCGCAGCGCCTGGTTGACCTCTCCGCTCAGCGCCTTCGTCACCATGAGGCCAGCGCTGCCCATGAGGATCGCGCCCGCGTCCTTCGTGTCGAGCCCGCGCTCGCGCACGAGCCCGAACGCGTAGATCGCCGCGGCCGGGTCCCCGGCGAGCACCGCGCTGACGCCCCACTGGACGAGGACGATGACGAGGTCGTCCTCGCTGAAGCCGTCCATGGCCCGGAGCTGCCCGGCCATCTGGAGGAACGCCGGCTCGCGCGTGGCCCACTGCTGCCCGTCCGGGCCCTGCCGCGAGGGCATCCGGGGCAGCTCGGCGCGCGCCACGGCCAGCCGTGGGTGGGCGGCCACCATCTCCTCGGGGAACGCCCGGGCCGCCTCGATGAGGGTCATCTGGTGCGACGTGACGAGCGACGCCCAGTCCTGCTCGATGACCTGGAGCGCGATGTCCCACTCCCCCGCACGGCACGCGTGCCGCAGGACCCCGGCTGCCCCCTCCTCGCGCGCCGCCTCGACCATGAGCGCGAGGTGCACCTCACGCTCCACGTCGGGCCGCGACTCGCGCAGGATCCGCACGAGCGCCTCACGGATCGCCGGCGGGTAGCCGTAGCGCACGCCCGCGTCCGTCCTGCGCACGGTGAGGAGCCCGGTGAGCCGCATGTTCCGCAGGTCCCGGGCGCCTCGCTCCCCGGGCACGATGGCCGTCACGCCGCTCGCGGTGAACTCCTCGGGCACCGCTGTCCGGAGGAGGAACTCGCGGAGCCCCTCGGACTGGAGGTCGTTGAGGAGGGTGGCGAGGTAGCCGTCGACGAGGCTCGCCTCGACCCGCGCGTCCCCGCCCGTCACCGCGGCGTCCTCGATGCAGGAGCGGATCGCGGCAGGCCACCCGCCGAGGTCGTGCGCGATCTCGTGCGCCTGCCTGCGCGTCATCTCCAGGCCCATGCGCTCGGACAGCGCTGCGACGAGCTCCGGGGTGAGCGCGAGGTCCTCGGGCCGGATGACCGCGGTGTCCACCGAGAGCGCCCCGGTCGTCTCGAGCGCGCGCAGGGCCCGCGTCGCGACGACGAGGTCGAGCCGCTCGTTCTGCCGGACGAGCTCGACGAGGTCCTCGTCGATCTCGTCGGCGCCCTCGATGCGGCCCGCCTCGTGGAAGTCGTCGATGACGAGGATGAGTGGCTTGCGCCGCCCGAGGAGCGCCTGGCACACGGCGACCCGGTCGTCCCCTGCCGGGTCGGTCACCAGGCCCGCGTCCGTGAGCGCGGCGCGGAGCAGGCGCCAGAAGCCCGACGCGATGCGCGCCTCGATCGAGAGCCTGAGGTAGAGCACCGGGTCGTCGTCGTCCCGCTGGCCGAGCCACCGCACGATCGCCGTCGTCTTGCCGTACCCCCGGGGCCCACGGACGATCGTCAGCGGCGCACGGTTGGCGAGCGTGTCGGTGACGCTCGCCCCGATCTCGGCATCCCGGCTGGCGCGCGGCAGCACGCCGTAGACCTGCCGCCCCAGGTGTGCCATAACGCTATGATTGCAGACGCGCGATCTTCACACCTGCGCTCCGCAGCTTCGTCTCACCGCCGTCGGGCGCGGTGAGGACCCAGATCCCGTCCTCGGTGAGGGCGACGGTGTGCTCGGCGTGCGCGGCGCGTGAGCCGTCCGCGGTGACGACCGTCCACTCGTCGGCCAGGACCTTGGTGTGCCTGCTGCCGCGGGCGATCATCGGCTCGACAGCGAGACACATCCCGGGCCGCAGCTTCGGCCCCCGCTCGCCGGTGCGGTAGTTGAGGACGTCCGGCGGCTGGTGCATCGCCGTCCCGATCCCGTGGCCGACGTACTCCTGGATGATCGACAGGCGCACGCCCGCACCCTCGGCGTACGCGTCGACCGTGTCCTCGACCGCCTCGCCGACGACGCCGAGCCGCTCTCCCGTGGCCAGGGCGGCGATGGCCGCCCACATCGCCTCCTCGGTGACCTCGGCGAGCCGCTGGTCGAGCGGGTCCCCGCCGGGCAGGACGACCGTGAAGGCGGCGTCACCGTGCCACCCGTCGACGACGGCCCCGCAGTCGAAGGAGACGACGTCACCCTGCGCGAGGACGCGCCCGCCGGGGATGCCGTGGACGACCTCCTCGTTGACCGAGATGCACACGTTCGCGGGGTAGCCGTGGTAGCCGAGGAAGTTCGAGGCGGCGCCCGCGTCGGCAAGGACGCCGGCGGCCACGTCGTCGAGCTCGGCGGTCGTCATCCCGGGCGCGACGGCGGAGCGCAGAGCGGCGTGGATGTCGGCGACGACGAGCCCGGCCCGCCGCATCGCCCGGATCTGCTCCGTGCTCTTGTACTCGATGCGCTCTCGTCCGAACATGGCGTCCCCTCTCGTCGAGACAAGCCGACGGCGCGCCCTGCGGTTCCGCGGGGCGCGCCGTCAGGCCGTGTGGTGCTTACGCCTCAGCCGAGGCGCTCGAGCGCGGCGAGAAGACGCTCCGTGACGGCGTCCATCTCCCCCATGCCGTCGACGCGCACGAGGAGCCCCCGCTCCTCGTAGGCGCCCGCGAGCGGCTCGGTCTGCTCGCGGTAGACCTCGAGCCGGCGCCGGATGACGACGTCCGTGTCGTCCGCGCGTCCCTGCTCGGCGGCCCGCTTGAGCAGGCGCTCGACCACGGCATCGGTGTCGGCCGTCAGCTCGACGACGGCATCGAGGTCGTGGCCGTGCGCGGAGAGCATCGCGTCGAGCTCACGGACCTGGTCCTGCGTGCGGGGGTACCCGTCGAGGAGGAAGCCGTCGCTGGCGTCCGGCTCCGCGAGCCGTGCCCGCACCATGTCGTTCGTGACCTCGTCGGGGACGTACTCCCCGGCGTCCATGTACCGCTGGGCGCGCCGCCCGAGCTCCGTCTGGCCCGCGACGTTCGACCGGAAGATGTCTCCGGTCGAGATCGCCGGGACGCCGAGCCGCTCGCTGAGGCGGGCGGCCTGCGTGCCCTTGCCCGCACCGGGAGGTCCGAGGAGGACGAGCCGCGCGCTCACTTGAGGAAGCCCTCGTAGTGCCGCTGCTGGAGCTGGGAGTCGATCTCCTTGACGGTCTGCAGACCGACACCGACGACGATGAGGATCGACGTGCCACCGAGCGCGAACCCGACGTTGTCAGGCAGGTTGAGCGCGGCGAAGACGATGACCGGGATGAGCGCGACGAGCCCGAGGTAGAGCGCACCGGCGCTCGTGATCCGCGAGATGACGTACTGGAGGTACTCCGCCGTCGGCCGCCCGGCGCGGATGCCGGGGATGAACCCGCCGTAGCGCTTCATGTTGTCCGCGACGTCGTCCGGGTTGAACGTGATCGACGTGTAGAAGAACGCGAAGAACACGATGAGGAAGAAGTACACGACCATGTAGAGCGGCGCGGTCGGCGAGGCGAGGTTCTCGGTGATCCACAGGACCCACGGGGCCGTCATGTCGCCGAACTGCGCGAACAGGCCGGGCAGCGCGAGCAGCGAGGACGCGAAGATCACGGGGATGACACCCGCCATGTTGATCTTGATCGGGATGTAGGTGCTCGAGCCGCCGTACATCCGGCGACCCACCATCCGCTTGGCGTACTGGACCGGGATCCGGCGCTGCGACTGCTCGACCAGGACGACGAGCAGCGTGACGAGCAGGAGCAGCGCGACGACGACCGTGACGTTCGCGATGCCGTTGTCCGCGCCGCCGACGGACCAGACGGCGGACGGGAAGCCAGCGGCGATGGAGGTGAAGATGAGGAGCGACATGCCGTTGCCGACGCCACGCTCGGTGATGGTCTCGCCCATCCACATGACGAGGCCGGTACCGGCCGTCATCGTGATGATCATGAGGACGATCGTCATGACCGAGTCCTCGGGGATGAGCGGCACGGGGCAGCCCGGGAACAGGTTCCCCGAGCGCGCCATCGTGATGACCGTCGTCGACTGGAGGACGGCGAGGCCGATGGTGAGGTAGCGCGTGTACTGCGTCAGCTTCGCCTGGCCGGCCTGTCCCTCCTTCTGGAGCGTCTCGAAGTGGGGGATGACCACACGCAGCAGCTGGACGATGATGCTCGCGGTGATGTACGGCATGATGCCGAGCGCGAAGATCGACAGCTGCAGCAGGGCCCCGCCGCTGAACAGGTTGACGAGACCGATGAGGTCGTTGCTGCCACCGGTGAGGGCGACGCACTCCTGCACGTTGGGGTAGGAGACACCCGGCGTCGGGATGAAAGACCCGAGGCGGAAGATCGCCATGACTCCGAGTGTGAACAGCAGCTTGCGCCGCAGGTCAGGCGTACGGAACGCCTGGGCGAATGCGCTGAGCAATCTTCCTCCTGCTTGCATCGTGCCCGCCCCCGGCGTAGATGCCGTGGCGGAAGCTCGTGGACCGCGTTGAACCCTACCGGTTCGACGACGCTGTCCGGTGCGGTCCGGGCGTCCCGCGTGCGCGGGCGCCCGATGACAAGCGCGGGCGGCCCGTTACCGGGCCGCCCGCACTGGTGTCACGGCTGCGTGACGGAACCGCCAGCAGCCTCGATCTTCTCCTTGGCCGAAGCCGACCAGGCGTCGACGGCGACGTCGACCTTGACGGCGATCTCGCCGGTGCCGAGCACCTTGACGAGCTTGCCGGAGCGCACCGCGCCCTTGTCCACGAGATCGGCCACCGTGACGGTGCCTCCCTCGGGGAACAGTGCCGTCAGCTTGTCGAGGTTGACGACCTGGTACTCGGTGCGGAACGGGTTCGTGAAGCCGCGGAGCTTGGGCAGCCGCATGTGCAGCGGCATCTGCCCGCCCTCGAACCCGGCGGGCACCTGGTAGCGGGCCTTCGTGCCCTTGGTGCCGCGACCCGCGGTCTTCCCGCGCTTGCCGCCCTCACCACGACCGACGCGGATCTTCGCGGTCTTGGCTCCGGGCGCCGGGCGCAGGTGGTGGACCTTGAGAGGACGCCCGGGGGCGTTCTCCGTGGTCGGGGTGTTCTCGGTGTCGGCCATGCTCACTCGACCTCCTCGACGGTGACGAGGTGCGCCACCGTCGTGATCATCCCGCGGACCTCGGGACGGTCCTCGCGCACGACGGATCCGCCGATGCGCCGGAGCCCGAGGGTCCGCAGCGTCTCACGCTGGTTCTGCTTGCCGCCGATGACGGACTTGGTCTGGGTGACCTTGAGCTGTGCCATCAGGCCCCTGCCTTCCCGGCCAGTGCGGCCTCGTCGCGAGCCTTGGCCTCGCCTGCCGCGCGGTTGCGCAGCATGCTGGCCGGGGCGACGCGCTCGAGGGGCAGCCCACGACGTGCGGCCACCGCCTCGGGCTGCTCGAGCCCCCGGAGCGCCGCGACCGTGGCGTGCACGATGTTGATGGCGTTCTCGGAGCCCAGCGACTTGCTGAGGATGTCGTGGATGCCGGCGCAGTCGAGCACGGCGCGCACCGGACCACCGGCGATGACGCCGGTTCCCGGGGCGGCGGGCCGGAGGAAGACCACACCAGCGGCGGCCTCACCCGTGATGGCGTGGGGGATCGTCTTCTGGATGCGGGGGACGCGGAAGAAGTTCTTCTTCGCCTCCTCGACGCCCTTGGCGATCGCCGCGGGCACCTCCTTGGCCTTGCCGTAGCCGACGCCCACAGTCCCGTCCCCGTCGCCGACGACGACGAGCGCGGTGAAGCTGAAGCGCCGACCGCCCTTGACGACCTTGGAGACGCGGTTGATCGTCACGACGCGCTCGATGAAGACGTTCTTCTCCTCGGCGCCGCGACGTCCGCCGTCGCGACGGCCGCCGCCGCCGCCGGCGCCGCCGGCGCCGCCTGCGCGCTCACCCGATCCACTGTTCCCGGCGCTGCCGGTACCGGAACCGGAGCCGGTCCTGCTTCGCTGCGGTGCAGCCATCAGATGTTCCTTTGCTCTCGTACGTCAACGATGGTCACAGAGTCAGACCACCCTCGCGGGCGCCGTCGGCGACCGCTGCGACCCGGCCGTGGTACTTGTTGCCACCACGGTCAAATACAGCGAACTCGACCCCGTTTGCCTTGGCGCGCTGGGCGATGAGCTCGCCCACCACGCGGGCCTTGTCCACCTTCGAGCCGTCGTTCCCGCGGAGGTCCGCCTCGAGCGTCGAGGCCGATGCCACCGTGCGCCCCGTCGTGTCGTCGACGAGCTGGGCGACCATGTGCCGCGAGGAGCGCGTGACGACCAGACGCGGTCGTGCCGTCGTGCCGCTGACCTTCTTGCGCACGCGCAGGTGGCGGCGTGCGCGGGAGATCGTCTTGCCCTTGCCCTTGATCGAGATAGCCATGGTCACTTACCAGCCTTTCCGACCTTGCGGCGGACCTGCTCGCCGGCGTATCGCACGCCCTTGCCCTTGTACGGCTCGGGCTTGCGAATCTTGCGGATGTTGGCGGCGACCTCGCCGACCTGCTGCTTGTCGATACCCGAGACCGTGATCTTCGTCGGGGACTCCACCGTGAGGGTGATGCCCTCCGGCGGGGTGACCGAGACCGGGTGCGAGAAGCCGAGGGCGAACTCGAGGTCCGAACCCTTCGCCACCACGCGGTAACCGGTACCGACGATCTCGAGCTTCTTCTCGTAGCCCTGCGTCACCCCGGTGACGAGGTTGGACAGCAGCGTGCGCGTGAGGCCGTGCAGCGAGCGCGACTCGCGCTCGTCGTCGGGGCGCGTGACAACCAGTGCGCCGGCGTCGTCACGGGCAACCGTGATGGGCGCGGCCACCGTGTGGCTCAGCGTTCCCTTGGGGCCCTTGACCGTCACCACGGCGCCGTCGATCGTGACGTCGACACCTGCGGGGACCGGGACCGGGACCTTTCCGATACGGGACATCGTCTACTCCTCCTTGTTCCCGGTCACCAGACGTAGGCGAGGACTTCTCCGCCTACGCCCTTGTTCTTCGCCTCGCGGTCCGTGAGGAGACCGGAGGATGTCGAGAGGATCGCCACCCCCAGGCCGCCGAGGACCTTCGGCAGGTTGGTCGACTTCGCGTACACGCGAAGTCCTGGCTTGGAGACGCGCCGCACACCGGCGAGCGAGCGCTCGCGCTGGGGGCCGAACTTGAGGTCCAGCGTCAGGTACTTGCCCACGGGAGCGTCCTGCACCGACCAGCCACTGATGTAGCCCTCGGTCTTGAGGATCTCCGCGATGTTTGCCTTGAGCTTCGAGTACGGCATGGTCACCGTCTCGTGGTACGCCGAGTTGGCGTTACGCAGACGCGTGAGCATGTCCGCGATGGGGTCAGTCATTGTCATCGGGCCTCAGCCCTTCCTCGTCGTGGTTTCCTCGCGGGACCTGCGACGTAGTCGTTTACCAGCTGGACTTGGTCACACCGGGGAGCTGACCCGCGAGGGCCATCTCCCGCAGGCAGATCCGGCAGAGCCCGAACTTGCGGTACACCGAGTGCGGGCGGCCGCACCGCTGGCAGCGGGTGTAGGCACGGACGGCGAACTTCGGCTTGCGGTTCGCCTTCTGGATCAGGGCAGTCTTGGCCACGTCAGTTCTCCTTGAAAGGGAAGCCCAGGCGCTTGAGCAGCGAGCGCCCCTCTTCGTCGGTAGTGGCCGAGGTGACGACCGTGATGTCCATGCCGCGCACGCGGTCGATGCTGTCCTGGTCGATCTCGTGGAACATCGACTGCTCGTTGAGGCCGAAGGTGTAGTTGCCGTGACCGTCGAACTGGCGCGGGGAGAGCCCACGGAAGTCGCGGATGCGGGGCAGCGCGAGGGACAGGAGGCGGTCGAGGAACTCCCACATCCGGTCGCCGCGCAGCGTGACGTGCGCACCGATCGGCTGGCCCTCGCGGAGCTTGAACTGCGCGATGGACTTGCGGGCCTTCGTCACCTGCGGCTTCTGACCGGTGATCGTCGCGAGGTCGCGGATGGCGCCCTCGATGAGCTTGGAGTCGCGCGCGGCGTCCCCCACACCCATGTTGACGACGATCTTGGTCAGGCCGGCGACCTGGTTGACGTTCTCGTGGGCGAACTCCTCGCGGAGCCCGGCGACGATCTCCTCGCGGTAGCGCTGCTTGAGGCGCGGGAGCTCGCGGACCTGCTCGGTCGCGGTGGCAGTGTTCTCGCTCATGCTCAGATGTCCTTACCGGAGCGCTTGGCCACGCGGACCCGCATGGTGCGGGTCCGGCCGTCGCGCTCGACCGTCTCGGTACGCGTACCCACCCGGGTGCCCTTCTTGGTGCCCGGGTCGACAACCATCACGTTGCTCACGTGGATGGGAGCCTCGATCGTCTCGATGCCGCCCGTCTTGGCGCCGCGCCCCGACTGGCCCACCTTCGTGTGCTTCTTGGCCCGCTGGACACCCTCGACGACGACCCGGTCGTTCTTGAGGTCGACCTCGAGGATGCGTCCCTGCTTGCCCTTGTCACGGCCCGCGATGACGACGACGAGGTCGCCCTTCTTGATCCTTGCCACGTCAGAGCACCTCCGGCGCCAGAGAGACGATGCGCATGAACCGCTTGTCGCGCAGCTCCCGGCCCACGGGGCCGAAGATGCGCGTGCCGCGCGGCTCGCCGTCAGCCTTGAGGATGACGGCAGCGTTCTCGTCGAACTTGATGTACGAACCATCGGGGCGGCGGCGTTCCTTCGTCGTCCGCACGATGACCGCCTTGACGACATCGCCCTTCTTGACGTTGCCGCCGGGGATGGCGTCCTTCACGGTGGCGACGATGACGTCACCGATACCGGCATAGCGCCGGCCGGAGCCACCGAGCACCCGGATGCACAAGATCTGCTTGGCCCCGGTGTTGTCGGCGACCTTGAGCCGCGACTCCTGCTGGATCACTGATTTCTCCTTGTCGACCTGGTTCTCGCTCGGTGCGCGAGCCTTGGTGAACTAGTTCTGTACAGCACTGTCCGGCTTCGCCGGGCTGTCTGTCTGTCCCGCCGAACCAAGCTCGCTTCGACGGTTTAGGCGGTTACTTGGCCTTCTCGAGGATCTCGACCACGCGCCAGTTCTTCGTGGCGCTGAGCGGCCGCGTCTCGGAGATGAGCACGAGGTCCCCGACACCCGCCGAGTTCTCCTCGTCGTGGGCCTTGACCTTGTTCGTGCGGCGGATGACCTTGCCGTAGAGGGCGTGCTTGACGCGGTCCTCGACCTCGACCACCACGGTCTTGTTCATCTTGTCGCTCACGACGTAGCCGCGGCGCGTCTTGCGGTCGTTGCGGACCTCGTCGGCCTGCGGCGTCTGGGCGGTGTTCTCGCTCACTGTGGCTGCCTCGTTCACTTCTCGGTGCTGGGAGCGGTGCGGATGCCGAGCTCGCGCTCGCGGACGATCGTGTAGATCCTCGCGATGTCGCGGCGTACGGCCTTGAGTCGACCGTGGTCCTCGAGCTGACCGGTGGCCGAGGAGAAACGGAGCTTGAACAGCTCGTCCTTGGCCTTGGTCAGCTCCTCGGCCAGGCGCTCGTCGTCCATCCCGTCCAGGTCGAAGGGAGCAAGACCCTTGGATCCGATGGCCATCAGAAGTCACCACCCTCACGGCTAACAAAACGCGTCTTCATGGGGAGCTTGTGCTGCGCACGCGAGAGAGCCTCGCGGGCCAGCTGCTCCGGGACACCGGCGAGCTCGAACATGATCCGGCCGGGCTTGACGTTGGCGATCCACCACTCGGGCGAGCCCTTGCCGGAACCCATGCGGGTCTCGGCAGGCTTCTTCGTGAGCGGGCGGTCGGGGTAGATGTTGATCCACACCTTGCCGCCACGCTTGATGTGGCGCGTCATGGCGATACGTGCGGCCTCGATCTGCCGGTTGGTGACGTAGGCAGGCTCGAGAGCCTGGATCCCGAAGTCACCGAACGCGATCGTCGTGCCGCCCTTGGCGACACCCGAGCGCTTCGGGTGGTGCTGCTTGCGGAACTTCGTCCGCCGAGGGATGAGCATGGCTCAGGCCTCCGTTCCGGTGGGAGCCGACGTGGGAGCTGCGGCCTCGGCGGCCGGAGCCGCGCCGTCAGCGGCCTGCGGGGCGCGGGGCGGACGCTCGTCGCCGCCGCGGCGACCGCGGGGGCGGTCGGGCCGGTCGGTGCGGGCGCGGGGGCCGCGCGAGCCGCCCTCGGCCTGCTCGCGGGCGAAGTCCTTCTCGGTCATGTTGCCCTTGTAGATCCACACCTTGACGCCGATACGGCCGAACGTGGTGCGGGCCTCGAAGAAGCCGTAGTCGATGTTCGCGCGGAGGGTGTGCAGCGGCACGCGGCCCTCGCGGTAGAACTCCGAGCGCGACATCTCGGCGCCACCGAGGCGGCCGGAGCACTGCACCCGGATGCCCTTGGCGCCGGCGCGCTGGGCGGACTGCATGCCCTTGCGCATCGCACGACGGAAGGACACGCGGCTGGCGAGCTGCTCGGCGATGCCCTGGGCGACGAGCTGGGCGTCCATCTCGGGGTTCTTGACCTCGAGGATGTTGAGCTGGACCTGCTTGCCCGTGAGCTTCTCGAGCTCCCCGCGCAGGCGGTCCGCCTCGGCGCCGCGGCGGCCGATGACGATGCCCGGGCGCGCCGTGTGGAGGTCGACGCGGACGCGGTCACGCGTGCGCTCGATCTCGACCTTGGCGATGCCGGCGCGCTCGAGGCCGGAGGCCATGAGCTTGCGGATGGCGACGTCCTCGCGGACGTAGTCGCGGTAGCGCTGACCCACCTTGGTGCTGTCAGCGAACCACCGCGAGCGGTGGTCGGTGGTGATTCCGAGCCGGAACCCGGTCGGGTTGACCTTCTGACCCACTAGCGGGCCCTCCCCTTCGTCCCGGCAGCGACCGTGGTCGCGCCGTCCTTGGTCTTCTCGCCCACGATGACCGTGATGTGGCTCGTGCGCTTGAGGATGCGGTTCGCCCGCCCCTGCGCACGGGGGCGGAAACGCTTGAGGGTCGGGCCCTCGTCGACGTACGCCTCCAGCACGACCAGCGCGCTGGGGTCGAACGCCTCGCTCGCCTGGTCCGCCTTCACGCGGGCGTTGGCCATCGCGCTCTCGACGACCTTGCGCACGGTCTCGGCCGCCGCCTGCGGGGCGAACCGCAGCACCGCCACAGCCTCCTCAGCCTGCTTGCCGCGGATGACATCCACGACTCGCCGGGCCTTCTGAGGCGTGACGCGGACGTATCGCGCCTGCGCCTTGGCTTCCATCGGATCCTGCCTTACTTGTCGATTGTGCTCAGTGGGTGGGGTTCGCTGGCCTGCTCACCGCGTCAGCGGCGACGGGCCTTGCGGTCGTCCTTGTCGTGCCCGCGGTAGGTGCGGGTCGGGGCGAACTCCCCCAGCTTGTGGCCGACCATCGACTCGGTGACGAAGACCGGGACGTGCTTGCGACCGTCGTGAACCGCAAAGGTGTGGCCGAGGAAGTCGGGCGTGATGACCGACCGGCGTGACCACGTCTTGATGACGTTCTTCGAGCCCGCCTCGTTCGCGACGTCCACCTTCTTGAGCAGGTGGCCGTCGACGAAGGGACCCTTCTTCAGACTGCGAGGCATCTCGTCGCTCTCCTGTCTCAGCGCTTCTTGCCGGTACGCCGACGGCGCACGATGAGCTTGTCGCTCGGCTTGTTCGGACGGCGGGTGCGGCCCTCGGCCTGGCCCCACGGGCTGACTGGGTGACGTCCACCGGACGTCTTGCCCTCGCCACCACCGTGCGGGTGGTCGACCGGGTTCATGGCGACACCACGGACGGTCGGGCGCTTGCCCTTCCAGCGCATGCGTCCGGCCTTGCCCCAGTTGATGTTCGACTGCTCGGCGTTGCCGACCTCACCGATCGAGGCGCGGCACCGGACGTCCACGTTGCGGATCTCCCCGGAGGGCATGCGCAGCTGGGCGTACGGCCCCTCCTTGGCGACGAGCTGGACCGAGGCGCCCGCCGAACGGGCGATCTTCGCGCCGCCACCGGGCTTGAGCTCGATGGCGTGGATGACCGTACCGACCGGGATGTTGCGCAGCGGCAGGTTGTTGCCCGGCTTGATGTCCGCACCGGGGCCGTTCTCGATGACGGCGCCCTGCGCGAGCTTGTTCGGCGCGAGGATGTAACGCTTCTCGCCGTCGGCGTAGTGCAGGAGCGCGATGCGCGCCGTGCGGTTGGGGTCGTACTCGATGTGCGCGACCTTCGCCGGCACCCCGTCCTTGTCGTGGCGACGGAAGTCGATGACGCGGTACGCGCGCTTGTGGCCGCCACCCTTGTGCCGGGTGGTGATACGGCCCGTGCTGTTACGGCCACCGGTCTTCGTCAGCGGGCGCACGAGCGACTTCTCGGGCTGCGAACGCGTGATCTCGACGAAGTCGGCGACGCTCGAGCCGCGACGGCCCGGTGTGGTCGGCTTGTACTTACGGATTCCCATGGGTATCGATCCTCTGTCTCTTCAGCGAGCGGCGTTAGCCGGCCACTTCGCCAAAGATGTCGATGGTGCCCTCGCGCAGCGTGACGATCGCGCGCTTGGTGTCCTTACGCTTGCCGATGCCGAACCGGGTGCGGCGGGTCTTGCCCGTGCGGTTGGCGGTGTTCACCGAGGAGACGCGGACGTTGAAGATCGCCTCGACGGCGTTCTTGATCTCGGTCTTGTTCGAGCGCGGGTCGACGAGGAAGGTGTACTTGCCCTCGTCGATCAGGTTGTAGCTCTTCTCGGAGACGACCGGGGCGAGAATGACGTCCCGGGGGTTCTTGTTGTTCTCGAGGCTCACTTGCTCTCCTCCGCCTGCTCGGCCGCGGGCTTCGTACCGAGGAAGGTCTCCAGGGCGCCGGCGGTGAAGACGACGTCGTCGTTGACGAGGACGTCGTAGGTGTTGAGCTGGTCCGCCCAGATGAGGTGGACGCGGTCGACGTTCCGCAGGCTCTTGATCGTCAGCTCGTCACCGCGCTCGACGACGACGAGCACCCGACGGGTCTCGACGATGTTCGCCAGCGCACGCAGCGCGGTCGCCGTCGAGGGGACCTCGCCACCGGCGAGTGAGGAGACGACGTGCACGCGGCCACCGCGGGCCCGGTCGGAGAGGGCGCCACGCAGGGCGGCGGCCTTCATCTTCTTGGGCGTGCGCTGGCTGTAGTCGCGCGGCTGCGGGCCGTGGACGACGCCACCGCCGGTGAACTGCGGTGCGCGGGTCGAGCCCTGACGGGCGCGGCCGGTGCCCTTCTGCTTCCAGGGCTTCGCGCCACCGCCGCGGACCTCGCCGCGGCTCTTGGTCGACGCCGTGCCCTGGCGCGCCGCAGCGAGCTGGGCGACGACGACCTGGTGGATCAGCGGGACGTTCGTAGCGACGTCGAACACCTCGGCGGGCAGCTCGGCCGTGCCGGCCTTCTTGCCTGCGGCGTCGAGCACGTCGACGGTCTGGGTGGTTGCCATGATGGCCTCACGCCCCCTTTACGGCGGTACGGACCACGACGACGCCACCCTTGGGGCCGGGGACTGCGCCCGTGATGAGGAGCAGGCCCTTCTCGGCGTCAACGGCGTGGATCGTGAGGTTCTGGGTGGTCTGGCGGTCGTGGCCCATGCGGCCGGCCATCTTCAGCCCACGGAAGACGCGGCCGGGCGTCGAGGCCCCGCCGATCGAACCGGGCTTGCGGTGGTTGCGGTGCGCACCGTGGGAGGCGCCGACGCCGTGGAAGCCGTGACGCTTCATCACACCGGCCGTGCCCTTGCCCTTGGTGGTGCCGACGACGTCGACCTTGGAACCGACCTCGAAGGAGTCAGCACCGAGCTCCTGGCCGAGCTCGAAGGAGTCGGAGGGAGAGGTGCGGATCTCGGCGACGAAGCGGCGCGGGGTCACACCGGCCTTGCCGAAGTGTCCCTTCAGCGGCTGGGTCACCTTGCGCGGGTCGATCTGTCCGAAGGCGAGCTGGACGGCGCTGTAGCCGTCTACCTCGTCGGTACGCAGCTGCGTCACGACGTTGGTGCCCACCTGGACGACCGTCACCGGCACGAAGCGGCCGGCGTCGTCCCACACCTGGGTCATGCCGAGCTTCGTGCCGAGCAGCGCCTTGACGGGCGCGCCAGCAGCCTGCTTGGAAAGGGTTGTCATTGCAGCAGTCCTCAGAGCTTGATCTCGATGTTGACGTCCGCGGGAAGGTCGAGCCGCATGAGCGAGTCGACCGCCTTCGGCGTCGGGTCGATGATGTCGATGAGCCGCTTGTGCGTGCGCATCTCGAAGTGCTCGCGGCTGTCCTTGTACTTGTGCGGCGAACGAATGACGACGAAGACGTTCTTCTCCGTCGGCAGCGGCACCGGACCCACGACCGTCGCACCAGCGCGAGTCACCGTGTCGACGATCTTGCGCGCCGAGCTGTCGATGACCTCGTGGTCGTAGGACTTGAGCCGGATGCGGATCTTCTGTCCCGCCATGGCGTCGTCTAACCTCTCTCGAACCGCTACCTGTACCGGCCCCCGCACTCGGGCGTGTCGCGCTTTGCGCACACACCCGACCCCGGAGCACTGGGCGTGCTGGGCCGTTGTTTTGCTTCACGAGCCTGGGCCACGGGGCCCGACTCAGCAGTCTGGACGTCTGGGGGCATGCCCCAGGCAACCGGACTAGTCTGCCAGAACGACAGGCACTTGGCCAATCGCGCTCTGGACCCGTCCGATCATGTGCACGACCGCGGGTACCTGCCCACGCGTCGGCCGGGCGTGACCCGGCTGGGCAACCCTACCAGCCCCTGGGCAGGGGCTGAACCCCAGGCCCCCACGGACCCTCGTGATCCCCGCCACGAGCGGCGCGTGCGCCGCGCGTCCCGCACGGCGGGGGCGGCGCGCAGGAGCTCGACACGGCGCACGGGCCCGCGCGCGCCTGTGCGACCCCAAGCCGCTCGCCTACGCGCCCCTGCGCTCGCCCACGCGCCCCCTGCGCTCGCCTCGGCGACCCCGGCACCTCGCGCCCGAGACCCCTCGCACGCCGTCGACACGCCCGGCTCGTGCTCCCGTTCCCTCTGCTCACCTCGAGACCCCGCTGCAGGTCGTGCCGCTCGCCTGCTCCGGGAACGCCGAAGGGCCCGGTGGCAGCTGCCACCGGGCCCTTCGTCTGCGCCGGTCCCCCGGAGCGGTGCCGGGTCGCCCCGACGGGTGCTGGGTCAGCCGACCCAGCGGAAGATCACTTGAGGATCTTCACCACGCGGCCGGAGCCAACGGTGCGGCCACCCTCACGGATGGCGAAGCCGAGGCCCTCCTCCATGGCGATGGGCTGGATGAGGTCCACCGTCATCTCGGTGTTGTCGCCCGGCATGACCATCTCGGTGCCCTCGGGCAGCTGGATGACGCCGGTGACGTCCGTGGTGCGGAAGTAGAACTGCGGGCGGTAGTTCGAGTAGAACGGGTTGTGCCGTCCGCCCTCGTTCTTGTCGAGGATGTAGACCTGCGCCTCGAACTGCGTGTGCGGGGTGATCGAGCCGGGCTTGACGACGACCTGGCCACGCTCGACGTCCTCGCGCTTCGTGCCACGCAGGAGCAGTCCGACGTTCTCGCCGGCCTCGGCGGTGTCGAGCAGCTTGCGGAACATCTCGACGCCGGTCACCGTGGTGCGGATCGCCTTCTCCTTGATGCCGACGATCTCCACCTCCTCGTTGACCTTGAGGATGCCGCGCTCGACGCGGCCGGTCACGACGGTGCCGCGGCCGGTGATCGTGAAGACGTCCTCGACGGGCATGAGGAACGGCTTGTCGACGTCGCGGGCCGGCTGCGGCACGCTCTCGTCCACGGCGTCCATGAGGTCCTGGACGGACTTGACCCAGACCGGGTCACCCTCGAGGGCCTTGAGGCCCGAGACGCGCACGACGGGGACGTCGTCGCCGGGGAACTCCTGGCTCGAGAGCAGCTCACGGACCTCGACCTCGACGAGCTCGAGGATCTCCTCGTCGTCGACCATGTCGGCCTTGTTGAGCGCGACGAGCAGGTACGGCACGCCGACCTGGCGGGCAAGCAGCACGTGCTCACGCGTCTGGGCCATGGGGCCGTCGGTCGCGGCGACCACGAGGATCGCGCCGTCCATCTGGGCGGCACCGGTGATCATGTTCTTGATGTAGTCAGCGTGACCGGGCGCGTCAACGTGCGCGTAGTGCCGCTTCTCCGTCTGGTACTCGACGTGGGACACGTTGATCGTGATTCCACGCTGACGCTCCTCGGGAGCGTTGTCGACCTGGTCGAACGGCGTGAACGTGTTCAGGTCCGGGTACTTGTCAGCCAGCACCTTGGAGATGGCAGCGGTCAGCGTCGTCTTGCCGTGGTCGACGTGACCGATGGTGCCGATGTTGACGTGCGGCTTGGTCCGCTCGAACTTGGCCTTCGCCACTGGGGTCCTCCTGGGACTCGGGTAGTTGTCTGCTCACCATTCGCAGGTGCTTGTGCGCCTGCGGGGCTTGCGGTCCTACGGGTCGGTTATCTGGGGTAGTGCTGGTCGACCTGTGGGACTCACTCGCCCCGGGTCTTCTTGACGATCTCCTCGGCGACGTTCCGAGGGACCTCGGCGTAGCTGTCGAACTGCATCGAGTACACGGCGCGGCCCTGGGTCTTCGACCGCAGGTCCCCCACGTACCCGAACATCTCGGACAGCGGCACCAGGGCGCGGACGACCTTGACGCCGCTCGCGTCCTCCATCGACTGGATCATGCCACGTCGGGAGTTGAGGTCGCCGATGACGTCGCCCATGTACTCCTCGGGCGTACGCACCTCGACGTCCATGACGGGCTCGAGGAGCACGGGGTCCGCCTGGCGGACACCCTCCTTGAGCACCATTGAACCGGCGATCTTGAACGCCATCTCCGAGGAGTCGACCTCGTGGTAGGCGCCGTCGTGCAGGATCGCCTTGATGCCGACGAGCGGGTAGCCCGCGACGACACCGTTCTGCATGGCGTCCTGGATGCCGGCGTCCACGCTCGGGATGTACTCGCGCGGGATGCGGCCACCGGTCACCTTGTTGTCGAACTCGTACAGCGCGCCCTCGGCGGTGCTGAGCGGCTCGAAGGAGACCTGGACCTTGGCGAACTGGCCGGAGCCGCCCGTCTGCTTCTTGTGCGTGTAGTCGACCTTCGTCGCGGTACGACGGATCGTCTCGCGGTAGGCGACCTGCGGCTTGCCGACGTTCGCCTCGACGCGGAACTCGCGACGCATGCGGTCGACGAGGATGTCGAGGTGGAGCTCGCCCATGCCGCCGAGGACGGTCTGGCCGGTCTCCTCGTCGAGGCGGACCGAGAACGTCGGGTCCTCCTCGGCGAGCTTCTGGATGGCCGTGGAGAGCTTCTCCTGGTCACCCTTCGTCTTGGGCTCGACCGCGACGTGGATGACGGGCTCGGGGAAGCTCATCGACTCGAGGACGATCGGGGCGTCCTGGGCGCACAGGGTGTCACCCGTGGTGACGTCCTTGAGGCCGATGAACGCGTAGATGTGGCCCGCGTGGGCCTCCTCGATCGGGTTCTCCTTGTTGGAGTGCATCTGGAACATCTTCCCGATGCGCTCCTTCTTGCCCTTCGTCGAGTTGAGCACCTGCGCGCCCTGGCCCACCTTGCCCGAGTAGACGCGGACGTAGGTGAGCTTGCCGAAGAACGGGTGGCTCGCGACCTTGAAGGCGAGCGCGGAGAACGGCTCGTCCTCGTTGGGCTCACGGGTGAGCTCCACCTCCTCGTCCTTGATCGAGTGGCCGACCATGGGCGGCACGTCGAGCGGGGAGGGGAGGTAGTCGAGGACGGCGTCGAGGATCGGCTGGACGCCCTTGTTCTTGAACGCCGTGCCGCAGAAGACGGGGAACGCCGCACCCGAGACCGTGAGCGCACGCGCGCCCCGCTTGATCTCCTCGGGGGTGAACTCCTCGCCGCCGAGGTACTTCTCGAGCAGCTCCTCGTCCGCCTCGGCGACCTGCTCCATGAGCTTGGCGCGGTACTCGGCGACCTTCTCGACGAGGTCCGCGGGGACCTCCTCGATGGTGTAGTCCTCGCCGATCTTGACCTCACCGCGCCACGTGAGCGCGCGGTTGTAGACGAGGTCGACGACGCCGATGAAGTCCGACTCGGACCCGATCGGCAGCTGCATGACGAGAGGCGTCGCCTTGAGGCGGTCGATGATCGTCTTGACGGTGAAGTAGAAGTCCGCGCCGAGCTTGTCCATCTTGTTGACGAAGCAGATGCGCGGGACGGCGTACTTGTCGGCCTGGCGCCAGACGGTCTCGGACTGGGGCTCCACGCCCTCCTTGCCGTCGAAGACCGCCACGGCACCGTCGAGGACGCGCAGCGAGCGCTCCACCTCGACCGTGAAGTCGACGTGGCCCGGGGTGTCGATGATGTTGATCTGGTTGTCGCGCCAGAAGCAGGTCGTCGCGGCGGACGTGATCGTGATGCCGCGCTCCTGCTCCTGCTCCATCCAGTCCATCGTCGAGGCACCGTCGTGCGTCTCGCCGATCTTGTAGTTGATGCCGGTGTAGAACAGGATCCGCTCGGTCGTCGTGGTCTTACCGGCGTCGATGTGCGCCATGATGCCGATGTTGCGGACCTTGGTCAGGTCGGTCAGCACGTCAAGTGCCACAGGGGACTCTCTTCGGTCGGTTCGGTTCAGGAGGGCAGCGTGCGCAGACCTACCAGCGGTAGTGCGCGAATGCCTTGTTGGACTCGGCCATCTTGTGGGTGTCCTCGCGGCGCTTGACCGCGGCACCGAGGCCGTTGGAGGCGTCGAGGATCTCGTTCATGAGGCGCTCGGTCATCGTCTTCTCGCGGCGGGACCGCGAGTAGTCGACGAGCCAGCGCAGCGCGAGCGTGGTCTGGCGGACGGGGCGGACCTCGACCGGGACCTGGTACGTCGCACCACCGACGCGGCGCGAGCGGACCTCGAGCGAGGGGCGCACGTTCTCAAGCGCACGCTTGAGGACGACGGCGGGGTCGCTGCTGGTCTTGTCACGGACGCCCTCGAGGGCGCCGTAGACGATGCGCTCGGCGGTCGACTTCTTGCCGTCGACGAGCACGCGGTTGACGAGCTGGGTGACGACCGGGGATCCGTAGACCGGGTCGACGACGAGCGGACGCTTCGGGGCGGGTCCCTTGCGAGGCATTACTTCTTCTCCTTCTTCGCGCCGTAAAGGCTGCGAGCCTGCTGGCGACCGCGCACACCCTGGGTGTCCAGGGCGCCACGAACGATCTTGTACCGGACGCCGGGCAGGTCCTTCACGCGACCGCCGCGGACGAGCACGATGGAGTGCTCCTGGAGGTTGTGGCCGACACCGGGGATGTAGGCGGTGACCTCGATCCCGCTGGACAGGCGCACGCGTGCGACCTTCCGCAGAGCCGAGTTCGGCTTCTTCGGGGTCGTCGTGTACACGCGGGTGCAGACCCCGCGCCGCTGCGGGCTGCCCTTGAGGGCCGGCGTCTTGGACTTGGAAGTCTTGACGCTGCGGCCCTTGCGGACCAGCTGCTGAATCGTGGGCACTACGTCTCCGTCTCGAAAGGTTCTTCTGTGTCGATGTTCTGGGTCCGAACCGGTGGGTCCGCCTGCGTCCGGAACTGCCCGCACGCGCACGCTCCCCCAGCCCCCGCACCCGGGCGTGTCACCCGCGCGAGGCGCACCTGGGCGACCACTCCTTCACAGGGGCTGGTCGCCGGCAGCTGCCGGCTGTCGATGAATCCCGGCACCCGCGCAGCCCCCCGCCGCGCAGCCGTCTCCGGCCGCACCCTGGGAGGCGCACGTGCATGCACGAGGGCCCGACGGCGCGGGCACCGCCGACCAGCGTACTCCGCGACGCTTTACCACGTCAAAGCGTGGCGGCTTTGACCTGCGTCACGTCCGGCGTGGCGGTGCCGGGAGAGATCCGCCGATCTCCCCCGGCACCACGCGAGGCTCACACCCCGCGGAAGTCGACGCCGTAGGTGTCCGGGCCGAAGTCGAGCTCCTCGAGCATGACCGAGTCCGAGGACCCGGCCGGCGCGAAGTCGAGCTCGCTGTAACCCAGGCGGGAGAACGCGGCGGCCTTGGCCTCCTCGGTCGGCTCGACGTCCACGTTGCGGTACCGGGGAAGCCCGGTGCCGGCGGGGATGAGCTTTCCGAGGATGACGTTCTCCTTGAGCCCGAGCAGCGGGTCCCGGCGCCCGCTCATCGCGGCCTCCGTGAGGACCTTCGTCGTCTCCTGGAAGGAGGCGGCGGAGAGCCAGGAGTCCGTGGCGAGCGAGGCCTTCGTGATGCCCATGAGCTCCGGACGGCCGGAGGCGGGGGTGCCACCCTCGGCCACGGTGCGGCGGTTCTCGTCCTCGAAGCGACCACGCTCGGCCAGCTCACCCGGCAGGAGCCGGGAGTCGCCGGAGTCGAGCACGGTCACGCGCCGCAGCATCTGCCGCACGATGACCTCGATGTGCTTGTCGTGGATGTCCACGCCCTGGGAGCGGTAGACCTCCTGCACCTGGTCCACGAGGTGCTTCTGCACCGCACGCGGGCCGAGGATGCGCAGCACCTTCTTCGGGTCGACGGCGCCGCTGATGAGCTGGCGGCCGACGCCGATGTGCTCGCCGTCCTCGACGAGGAGGCGCGAGCGCCGAGTCACCGGGTAGATCATGTCCTCGCCACCGTCGTCGCGCGTGAGCACGATACGACGGCTGCGGTCGAGGTCCTCGATCTTGACCCGGCCGGCGGCCTCGCTGATCGGGGCCTCACCCTTGGGGGTGCGGGCCTCGAAGAGCTCCTGCACACGCGGAAGACCCTGCGTGATGTCGTCCGCGGACGCCGCACCACCGGTGTGGAAGGTACGCATCGTCAGCTGGGTGCCGGGCTCGCCGATCGACTGGGCGGCGATGATGCCGACCGCCTCACCGATGTCGACGAGCTTGCCCGTGGCCAGCGAACGGCCGTAGCACTTCGCGCAGGTACCGACGCGCGACTCGCACGTGAGGACCGAGCGGACCTTGACCTGCTCGACGCCGGCCGCGATGAGGCTCTCGATGATGACGTCACCGGCGTCCGTGCCCGCCTCGGCGAGCACGGTGCCGTCCTCCGCCGTGACCTCGAGGGCCAGGGTGCGTGCGTAGACGCTGGTCTCGACCGTCTCGCTGCGGCGCAGCGCACCGGTGGAGTCGGCCTCGGCGATCTGCATCGTCAGGCCCGCGCGGGTCCCGCAGTCGTCCTCGCGGACGATGACGTCCTGCGAGACGTCGACGAGACGTCGCGTGAGGTACCCGGAGTCAGCGGTCCGCAGCGCGGTGTCCGCCAGCCCCTTGCGGGCGCCGTGCGTGGCGATGAAGTACTCGAGGACGGACAGGCCCTCGCGGTAGTTCGACTTGATCGGCCGCGGGATGATCTGGCCCTTCGGGTCCGCGACCAGACCGCGCATACCGGCGATCTGACGGACCTGGTGCCAGTTTCCGCGCGCCCCGGAGTTGACCATGCGGTAGACGGTGTTGCGCTCGGGGAAGTTGACCCGCATCGCCGCGTCGACCTCGTTGGTCGCCTGGGTCCAGATGTCGATGAGCTCGGAGCGACGCTCCTCCTCGCTCCGACGACCCATGTTGAACTCCTGCTGGACCTTCTCGGCCTTGACCTCGTACTGCTCGAGGATCCCGGCCTTGGCCTCCGGCGCCACGACGTCCGAGATGGCGATCGTGATGCCTGAGCGGCTGGCCCAGCGGAAGCCGGCCTCCTTGAGCGCGTCCAGGCTCGCGGCGACCTCGACCTTCGGGTACCGCTCGGCGAGGTCGTTGACGATGCTCGAGAGCTCCTTCTTGCCGACGACGCCGTTGACGAACGGGTAGTCGACGGGCAGGAGCTCGTTGAACAGCGCCCGACCGAGCGAGGTCTCGAGGAGGATCGCGTCGCCCTCGGTCCAGCCCTCCGGTGCGGTCCAGCCGAGCGGCGGCACGATGTCCTCGAGCCGGATCCGCACGACCGCGTTGATGTCGAGGATCCCGGCGTCGAACGCCATCGTCGCCTCGGCGAGCGAGGCGTAGGCCCCGCCGGCGCCGCGCGCCTCGTCACGGTCGGACGTGAGGTGGAACAGGCCGATGATCATGTCCTGGCTGGGCATGGTCACGGGCCGACCGTCCGACGGCTTGAGGATGTTGTTGCTCGAGAGCATGAGGATGCGGGCCTCGGCCTGCGCCTCCACGCTCAGCGGGAGGTGCACGGCCATCTGGTCGCCGTCGAAGTCGGCGTTGAACGCGCCGCAGACGAGCGGGTGGAGCTGGATGGCCTTGCCCTCGACGAGCTGGGGCTCGAACGCCTGGATGCCGAGGCGGTGGAGCGTGGGTGCGCGGTTGAGCAGCACCGGGTGCTCCGTGATGACCTCCTCGAGCACGTCCCACACCTGGGTGCGGGCGCGCTCGACCATGCGCTTGGCCGCCTTGATGTTCTGGGCGTGGTTGAGGTCGACGAGCCGCTTCATGACGAAGGGCTTGAAGAGCTCGAGCGCCATCTGCTTCGGCAGGCCGCACTGGTGCAGGCGCAGCTGCGGGCCGACGACGATGACCGAACGGCCGGAGTAGTCGACGCGCTTGCCGAGGAGGTTCTGGCGGAAGCGCCCCTGCTTGCCCTTGAGCATGTCGGAGATCGACTTGAGCGCGCGGTTGCCGGGGCCCGTGACGGGGCGTCCGCGGCGGCCGTTGTCGAACAGTGCGTCGACGGCCTCCTGGAGCATGCGCTTCTCGTTGTTGACGATGATCTCCGGCGCACCGAGGTCGAGCAGCCGCTTGAGGCGGTTGTTCCGGTTGATGACGCGACGGTAGAGGTCGTTGAGGTCCGACGTGGCGAAGCGGCCACCGTCGAGCTGGACCATCGGACGCAGGTCCGGCGGGATCACCGGGACGGCGTCGAGGACCATGCCCATCGGGGAGTTGTCCGTCGTGAGGAACGCGTTGACGACCTTGAGACGCTTGAGGGCGCGCGTCTTGCGCTGCCCCGTGCCCGTGCTGATGGTCTCGCGCAGCGACTCGGCCTCGGCCGCGAGGTCGAAGCTCTCCAGGCGCTTCTGGATCGCCGCGGCGCCCATGTAGCCCTTGAAGTAGATGCCGTAGCGCGCCTGGAGCTCGCGGTAGAGCAGCTCGTCGCCCTCGAGGTCGCCGACCTTGAGGTTCTTGAACCGGTCCCAGACCGTGTCGAGGCGGTCGAGGTCGGCGTCCGCACGCTTGCGCAGCTGCGCCATCTCGCGCTCGGCCGACTTGCGCACCTTCTCGCGGGCGTCCGCCTTCGCGCCGGACGCCTCGAGCTCGGCGAGGTCGGACTCGAGCCGCTTGGCCCGGGCCTCGATCTCGGTGTCGCGACGGCGCGCGACCTCCGCCTTCTCGAGGTCCATCTCGTTCTGGAGGCTCGTGAGGTCCTCGTGGCGGCCGTCGTTGTCGACCTCCGTGATCATGTACGCGGCGAAGTAGATGACCTTCTCGAGGTCCTTCGGCGCGAGGTTGAGCAGGTAGCCGAGGCGCGACGGGACGCCCTTGAAGTACCAGATGTGCGTGACCGGGGCCGCGAGCTCGATGTGGCCCATCCGCTCACGGCGGACCTTCGAGCGGGTGACCTCGACGCCGCAGCGCTCGCAGATGATGCCCTTGTAACGCACGCGCTTGTACTTGCCGCAGTTGCACTCCCAGTCCCGGGTGGGACCGAAGATACGCTCGCAGAAAAGGCCGTCCTTCTCCGGCTTGAGCGTGCGGTAGTTGATCGTCTCGGGCTTCTTGACCTCACCGTTCGACCAGTCACGGATTTCCGCAGCCGTGGCCAGGCCGATGTGCAGCTGGTCGAAGACATTGACGTCGAGCAAGGTTTCCTACTTCCTTCGGTGTATCACCGTGTGGAACTTTGTGGGCCGGGGGTGGGCGCCGCCGTCAGGGACGACGGCGCCCGCCGGGCCTCAGATGTCTTCGACGCTGCTGGCGTCGGGACGGCGAGAGAGGTCGATACCGAGCTCGTCAGCGGCGCGGTAGACCTCCTCGTCGGCGTCACGGAGCTCGATCGCGTTGCCCTCGGCGTCAAGGGCCTCGACGTTCAGGCACAGCGACTGCATCTCCTTGATGAGCACCTTGAAGGACTCGGGGATTCCCGGCTCGGGGATGTTCTCGCCCTTGACGATGGCCTCGTAGACCTTGACGCGGCCCGGGATGTCGTCGGACTTGATCGTCAGCAGCTCCTGGAGGGCGTACGCGGCGCCGTACGCCTCGAGCGCCCACACCTCCATCTCGCCGAACCGCTGGCCGCCGAACTGCGCCTTACCACCGAGCGGCTGCTGGGTGATCATCGAGTACGGACCGGTCGAGCGGGCGTGGATCTTGTCGTCGACGAGGTGGTGGAGCTTGAGGATGTACATGTACCCCACCGCCACCGGCTCGGGGTACGGCTCGCCGGAGCGGCCGTCGAAGAGCCGCGCCTTGCCGCTGCCGTCGACCATGCGCGCACCGTCACGGTTCAGCGTCGTCGAGTTGAGCAGCCCCGTGAGCTCGCGCTCCTGGATGCCGTCGAAGACCGGCGTCGCGACCGGGGTCCCCGGAGCGCCCTTGAGGGCCTCCTCGGGGAGCTTCTCGGTCCACGCGTCCTTGCCGCCGGCGGCGACCTCCGTCGCGTCCCAGCCCTGCTTCGCGACCCACCCGAGGTGGGTCTCGAGGACCTGGCCGACGTTCATGCGGCCGGGCACGCCGAGCGGGTTGAGGATGATGTCCACGGGGGTGCCGTCCTCGAGGAACGGCATGTCCTCCACGGGCAGGATCTTCGAGATGACGCCCTTGTTGCCGTGGCGCCCGGCGAGCTTGTCGCCGTCGGTGATCTTGCGGCGCTGGGCGATGTAGACGCGCACCATCTGGTTGACGCCGGCGGGCAGCTCGTCGTCGTCCGCGGCGTTGAACTCCTGGATGCCGATGACGGTGCCGGACTCGCCGTGAGGGACCTTGAGCGAGGTGTCGCGCACCTCGCGGGCCTTCTCCCCGAAGATCGCCCGCAGGAGGCGCTCCTCGCTCGTCAGCTCGGTCTCGCCCTTGGGCGTGACCTTGCCGACGAGGATGTCGCCGGCGCTGACCTCGGCGCCGATACGGATGATGCCGCGCTCGTCGAGGTCCGCGAGGACGTCCTCGGAGACGTTCGGGATGTCCCGGGTGATCTCCTCGGCGCCGAGCTTGGTGTCGCGCGCGTCGACCTCGTGCTCCTCGATGTGGATGGAGGAGAGGACGTCGTCGGCGACGAGCCGCTGCGACAGGATGATCGCGTCCTCGTAGTTGTGGCCCTCCCACGACATGAACGCGACGAGGAGGTTGCGCCCGAGGGCGAGCTCGCCCTCGTCCGTGGCGGGGCCGTCGGCCAGGGCCGAGCCGACCTCGACGCGGGCGCCGTCCTCGACGAGGACACGCTGGTTGTACGACGTCCCCTGGTTCGAGCGGCGGAACTTCGCCACGCGGTAGACCTGGTTCGTGCCGTCGTCGGCCGCGACGTGGATCGAGTCGGCGGAGACCTCGGTGACGACGCCCGCCTTCGCGGCGACGATGACGTCACCGGCGTCGACGGCGGCCCGACGCTCCATGCCGGTCCCGACGAGCGGGGCCTCGCTGCGCACGAGCGGCACGGCCTGGCGCTGCATGTTCGCACCCATGAGGGCGCGGTTGGCGTCGTCGTGCTCGAGGAACGGGATCATCGCGGTCGCGACGGACACCATCTGGCGGGCCGAGACGTCCATGTAGTCGATCTCGTTCGGCGGGACGTTGGCGACCTCGCCGCCACCGCCGCTCGTCCGGACGAGGACGCGGTTCTCGACGAAGTTGCCGTCGTCGTCGAGGCGGGCGTTCGCCTGCGCGATCGTGTGGCGGTCCTCGTCGTCGGCCGTGAGGTAGTCGACCTCGTCGGTGACGCGGCCGTCGACGACCCGGCGGTACGGCGTCTCGATGAAGCCGAACGGGTTGATCCGCGCGAACGTGGCGAGCGAGCCGATGAGGCCGATGTTCGGGCCCTCGGGGGTCTCGATCGGGCACATGCGTCCGTAGTGCGACGGGTGGACGTCACGGACCTCCATGCCGGCGCGGTCGCGGGAGAGACCACCCGGGCCGAGCGCGGACAGGCGACGCTTGTGCGTGAGGCCGGCGAGCGGGTTGTTCTGGTCCATGAACTGCGACAGCTGGGAGGTCCCGAAGAACTCCTTGATCGAGGCCACGACCGGGCGGATGTTGATGAGCGTCTGGGGCGTGATGGCCTCGACGTCCTGCGTCGTCATGCGCTCGCGCACCACCCGCTCCATCCGGGACAGGCCCGTGCGGACCTGGTTCTGGATGAGCTCGCCGACCGCGCGGATGCGGCGGTTGCCGAAGTGGTCGATGTCGTCGGTCTCGACGCGCACCTCGACCTGCTCGCCGTCGCGCTCGGAGACGATCTCGGAGTCGCCCTTGTGGAGCGCCGCGAGGTACTTGACCGCGGCCTTGATGTCCTCGAGGGAGAGCACGGAGTCGCTCAGCTCACCGGTGGTGCCGAGCTTCTTGTTGATCTTGTAGCGCCCGACCTTGGCGAGGTCGTACCGCTTCGGGTTGAAGTAGTAGTTCTCCAGCAGCGTGCGGCCGGCCTCGACCGTCGGCGGCTCGCCCGGGCGGACCTTGCGGTAGATGTCGAGCAGCGCCTCGTCCTGCGTGGAGACGTTGTCCTTCTCGAGCGTCTCGATGATGACGGGGTAGTCCGCGTACTCCTCGCGGATCTCACCCTCGGTCATGCCGAGCGCACGCAGGAACACGGTGATGGACTGCTTGCGCTTGCGGTCGATGCGCACGCCGACGGCGTCGCGCTTGTCGATCTCGAACTCGAGCCACGCACCACGGCTCGGGATGACCTTCGTCGTGAAGACGTCCTTGTCGGACGTCTTGTCCGGCGTGCGCTCGAAGTAGACGCCCGGGGAACGGACGAGCTGCGAGACGACGACGCGCTCGGTGCCGTTGATGACGAACGTGCCACGCTCGGTCATGAGCGGGAAGTCACCCATGAACACCGTCTGCGACTTGATCTCGCCGGTCTCGTAGTTGATGAACTCGGCCGTCACGAAGAGCGGGGCCGCGTACGTGAAGTCCTTCTCCTTGCACTCCTCGGCCGTGTACTTCGGGGGCTCGAAGCGGTGGTCGCGGAAGGAGAGCGACATGGACTGGCCGAAGTCCTCGATCGGGGAGATCTCCGCAAAGATCTCCTCCAGGCCCGAGGTCTGCGGCACGTTCGTGTCGCCGCTGGAGACAGCTGCCTCGACGCGGGCGCGCCAGGCGGGGTTGCCGAGCAGCCAGTCGAAGCTGTCGGTCTGGAGTCCGAGCAGGTCCGGAGCCTGGAGCGGCTCTCGGATCTTCGCGAATGAGACCCGTCGCGATGCGGTCCGTGCGGCGATTGCGTCAGCGGTGGGGGCAGAAGGGGTGCGCGAGGCAGCCAAAGGGGATCCTTCCCTGCGAATTGTGTGCACACTGCACTACCGGAATCCTGGCCATCCGTTGCCGACGGCGTCGCCGTGCGAGATGCTGGCACGGGTCGGGGCGTACGGGCGCGTGGTGGGCAGGCAGAGGTCAGCGCAAAGCGCAAGCATACATGAGAGGTCAGGTCCAGTCCAACGCCCCTTCGCGTTGTCCTGGCCGCGTGACGACGGTCACGCCGTGCTCCCGTGATCTACCCGCGCTCACCATACGACATCCGGGCGCGAGCGCCCAGACCGCCGCGCCGCGAACGGCTCGAGACGGGACGACGACGGCCCGGGAGCTGCGTGCAGCTCCCGGGCCGTCGTCGGTCCACCGCCTGGCGGCGACCGCCGGGACGGTCGTTCAGGCGGCGGTCGTCACTTGACGGTGACGGACGCGCCGGCGCCCTCGAGCTGCTCCTTGGCCTTCTCGGCAACGTCCTTCGCGACGCCCTCGAGGATGGCCTTGGGGGCGGAGTCCACGAGGTCCTTGGCCTCCTTGAGGCCGAGGCTCGTGAGCGCGCGCACCTCCTTGATGACCTGGATCTTCTTGTCGCCGATGGTGTCGAGGACGACGTCGAACTCGGTCTGCTCCTCGGCAGCCTCCTCGGCGCCGGCGCCGGCGCCGGCGGGGCCGGCGGCAACGGCGACGGGCGCCGCGGCGGTGACCTCGAAGGTCTCCTCGAACTGCTTCACGAACTCGGAGAGCTCGATGAGGGTGAGGTCCTTGAAGGCCTCGATGAGCTCGTCGGTGCTGAGCTTCGCCATGGTGGGCGTTCCTTCCTACGTTGTCCTGCTACGCGAGCAGCAGAGGGGTGGGGTAGAGCGTGCCGCGGCCTCTCAGGCCTCGGCGGCCTGCTTCTCGCGCAGGGCCTCGATGGTGCGCACTGCCTTGGTGGTAGGCGCGGTGAAGAGGTAGGCAGCCTGGTAGAGCGCTGCCTTGAATGCGCCAGCTGCCTTGCCGAGCAGCACCTCGCGGGTCTCGAGGTCCGCGAGCGTGGTGACGTCGGCTGCCGTGAGGCGGCGGCCCTCGAGCACGCCTCCCTTGATCACGAGCTGGGGGTTCGCCTTGGCGAAGTCACGCAGGCTCTTCGCCGCGTCGACCGGTTCCCCGGAGACGAAGGCGATCGCCGTCGGACCGGCGAGGTCGTCCCCGAACGAGTCGAGGCCGGCCTCCTTGGCCGCGATGGCGGTCAGCGTGTTCTTCACGACGGCGTAGCTGGCGTTGTCGCCGAGCGTGCGGCGCAGCGTCTTGAGCTGGGCGACGCTGAGCCCGCGGTACTCGGTCAGCACGACGGCGTTCGACTCGCGGAACTTCTCCGTGAGCTCGGCAACCGCTGCTGCCTTGTCAGGCCTCGCCATGGCCCTCCTTCCGATTGTGCCGATGGTCGGCGTCAGCACAGAAAAAAGCCCCGCGCAGGTTCGCGCGGGGCTTGGGGTCCAACCGTCCGAGGACGGCGGGGAAGCTCTGCTCTCACCTGCGCTGGCTCCGCTGCGTGCGGACTTGGCCCCGTCCGTGGCGGACGGGCGACCTGCGGTCTTGGGCAGAGGTGAGCCTACCCCGGACGCCGCGCCAGAGCAAAACGGCTGCGACGGCCGCCGGGCGGTGCCCGTCATGCACGCAGGGCCCGGCCCGCCGAAGCGGTGCCGGGCCCTGCGCGGGAGCAGCTAGGCGATCAGGACGCGTCCGTGCTCGTGAGGTTGCGCGTCTTCGTGGCGTCGAGCGGGATGCCCGGGCCCATCGTCGTGGCCATGGTGGCCTTCGTGATGTAGCGGCCCTTGGACGAGGCGGGCTTGAGGCGCAGGACCTCGTCGAGCGCCGCCGCGTAGTTCTCCACGAGCGTGATCTCGTCGAACGAGGTCTTGCCGATGATGAAGTGGAGGTTGGAGTGCTTGTCGACGCGGAACTCCACGCGACCACCCTTGATCTCGGTGACGGCCTTGGTCACGTCCATGGTGACGGTGCCCGTCTTCGGGTTGGGCATGAGGCCGCGGGGGCCGAGGACGCGGCCGAGGCGGCCGACCTTGCCCATGAGGTCCGGGGTGGCGACGGCGGCGTCGAAGTCGGTGTAGCCGGCCGCGACCTTCTCGATGAGCTCGTCACCGCCGACCTCGTCGGCGCCGGCGGCCTCGGCCTGCGCGGCGCGCTCACCGGTCGCGAAGACGATGACGCGGGCGGTCTTGCCCGTGCCGTGCGGCAGGTTGACCGTGCCACGGACCATCTGGTCGGCCTTGCGGGGGTCGACGCCGAGGCGGAAGGCCACCTCGACGGTCGAGTCGAACTTCGTCGTCGCGGTGCTCTTGGCGAGGCGCACGGCCTCGAGCGGGGCGTAGACGGTGCTGCGGTCGATCTTCTCTGCGGACGAGCTGTAGCTCTTGCTGCGCGTGGTCATTCTGCTTCTCCTCGATTGAGCAGTCGTGGTCTGCGGGTCCGCGCGGACCCTGCCACTGGCACCGGGGTGCCGGGAACGGATGGACGCCGGGGCGACGTCAGTCCTTGACGGTGATGCCCATGGAACGGGCGGTGCCGGCGATGATCTTCGCCGCGGCGTCGATGTCGTTGGCGTTGAGGTCCTCGAGCTTCGTCTGAGCGATCTCGAGCACCTGCGCGCGGCTGAGCGAGGCCACCTTGACGGTGTGGGGGGTGCCGGACCCCTTGTCCACACCGGCAGCCTTCTTGATGAGCTCCGCGGCCGGCGGGGTCTTCGTGATGAAGGTGAACGAGCGGTCCTCGTAGACCGTGATCTCGACCGGAACCACGTTGCCACGCTGCGCCTCGGTGGCGGCGTTGTAGGCCTTGCAGAACTCCATGATGTTGACGCCGTGCTGACCGAGCGCGGGGCCGATCGGCGGCGCGGGGGTGGCCGCGCCGGCCTTGATCTGGAGCTTGATCAGCCCAGAGACCTTCTTCTTGGGGGGCATGTCGGGTCCTTACGTTCCTCGTGATGAGCGCCGGTGACCGCCGGCGCCGTCGTGCGGGTCCGGCGTGCGTCGTGCACGCCGGGACGTCCCCTCAGATCTTGGCGACCTGCGAGAACGACAGCTCGACCGGGGTCTCCCGGCCGAAGATCGAGACCAGCACCTTGAGCTTCTGCGACTCCGGGGAGATCTCGGAGATCGTCGCCGGGAGCGTCTCGAAGGGGCCGTCGGTGACGGTGACCGACTCACCGACGGAGAACTCCACCTCGATGGCCGGGCCGGAGGTACCGGTGGGCGCCTCGCCCTTGACCGGCGCCTTGGCCTGGAGGGTCGGCGCGAGCATGGAGAAGACCTCGTCCTCGGTGAGCGGGACGGGCTGGTGCGTGTGACCGACGAAGCCCGTGACGCCGGGCGTGTGCCGCACCGCGCCCCACGACTCGTCGGTGAGGTCCATGCGGACGAGGACGTAGCCGGGGATGCGGACGCGGCTGACGACCTTGCGCTGGGCGTTCTTGATCTCCACGACCTCTTCCATGGGGACCTCCACCTGGTAGATGTAGTCCTCCATGTTCAGGCTCTGCGTCCGGTTCTCGAGGTTCGCCTTGACGCGCTTCTCGTAGCCGGCGTAGGAGTGCACGACGTACCAGTGGCCCGGCTGGAGCCGCAGCTCGCGGCGGAACTCCTCCTCCGGGTCGACCTCCTCGGGCTCGACGTCGGCGTCGGGCTCGGCGTCGGCCTCGGTGGCGTCGTCGGTCGCGAGCGGCTCGGTGTCGGCCGCGTCGTCGCCGGTCTCGAGCGCGTCGGGCACGTCGCCCGGGGCGACCTCCGCCTGCTCGTCGCCGCGAAGGACGTCGTCGGCGTCCTCGGCGACCTCGTTCTGGGGGCTGTCGAGACCGGCCTCGTCGGTGGCCGTGGGCTCCAGCGTCTCCTCAGACACAGGTCACCTGCTTTCTGTTCGTGATGGGGTGTTCATACCGGTGTGCCGCGGGCAGCGCCCGACGATGTCAGGCGCCGAAGACCCACAGCACAAGTCGTCCGAAGGCCAGGTCGAGGAGGCCCACGTAGGCCATGATCACCAGGACGAAGACGAGGACCACCACGAAGTACGTGAACAGCTCGTTACGGGTCGGACGGACGACCTTCTTCAGCTCGGCAATGACCTGGCGGACGAAGAGGGCGATCCGGCCGAAGAAGCCACGCTCCTTGGTCGACCGCGGCTTCGCCGGGCCCTGCCCCGCACGCTCGGGCCTGCCCGACGTCGTGCTGGCGGACTCACTCACAAGCCGATCCTCACTGTTCTGGGTCATGTCGACCGGGGGCCGTCCGAGCCGTTCGCCCGGACCGTTCCTAGCAGGGCAGGAGGGACTCGAACCCACAACCGCCGGTTTTGGAGACCGGTGCGCTACCAATTGCGCCACTGCCCTATCAGGGCGACCTCTCCCCGCCGGCCGATCAGCACCGGCCCGGACGTGGACCGGAGTGCGCGCTCCAGCGTGGCGGAAGTCAACCACCGCCGACGAGTGTACGCACCGGAGCGCCCCGGGTCTAACCGGTACCGCTCGAGCATGCCGGCCGCCTCCCGCGGCGGCGCTCCTCCCGGTGCCGGGCACGGCCACCTCGCGGGGTCCGGGAGCCGCCCGGCGGCCTTCTCCCACGCCCCTGCGGGCGTCCCCCGCCCGGCGGCGAGGCACCGGCGCCGTCCCGCGGTGCGGCCCCGCGGGACCGTGCGCCCACGGATGCCGGAGGGCCGGACGTGCCACGATAGGCGACGTGAGCGAGCCCACCAGCACCCCAGCCCCTGCCCCGTCCTCCGCCGCGCCGCGCGTCTCCGCGCGCCTCGCGGCCATCGGGGAGTCCGCCACCCTGGCAGTCGACGCCAAGGCGAAGGCCCTCAAGGCCGCCGGGCGTCCCGTCATCGGCTTCGGCGCCGGTGAGCCGGACTTCCCGACTCCGGACTACGTCGTCGCCGCGGCCGTCGCCGCCGCTGCGGACCCGGTCAACCACCGCTACACGCCGGCGAAGGGTCTGCCCGTCCTGCGCGAGGCCATCGCCGCCAAGACGCTGCGGGACTCCGGTTACGAGGTGTCGCCCGACGCGGTGCTCGTGACGAACGGTGGCAAGCAGGCCGTCTACCAGGCCTTCGCCGCCATCGTCGACCCGGGCGACGAGGTCCTCCTCCCCGCCCCGTACTGGACGACGTACCCCGAGGCCATCGCCCTCGCCGGCGGCCGCGCCGTCGAGGTCTTCGCGGGCGCCGACCAGGGCTACCTCGTCACGGTCGAGCAGCTCGAGGCGGCTCGTACGCCCCGGACGAAGGCACTCCTCTTCTGCTCCCCCTCCAACCCCACGGGCGCCGTCTACTCCCCCGCGCAGACCGAGGCCATCGGCCGCTGGGCGGTTGAGCACGGGATCTGGGTCATCACCGACGAGATCTACGAGCACCTCCTCTACGACGACGCCGTCTTCTCCCCCATCCAGCGTCTCGTCCCCGAGCTCGTCGACACCTCCATCGTCCTCAACGGCGTCGCGAAGACGTACGCGATGACGGGCTGGCGGGTGGGCTGGATGATCGGCCCGTCCGACGTCATCAAGGCCGCGACGAACCTCCAGTCGCACCTCACCTCGAACGTCGCCAACGTCTCGCAGCGCGCGGCGCTCGCCGCCCTCACGGGCGACCTCTCCGCGGTCGCGCAGATGCGGGAGGCCTTCGACCGGCGCCGCCGGACGATGGTCGACATGCTCGGCGCGATCGACGGCGTCACGTGCCCCGTCCCGCAGGGCGCGTTCTACGCCTACCCGAGCGTCGAGGGCGTGCTCGGTCGGACGATCCGCGGCCGCACGGCGACGACGTCGGCCGAGCTGGCCGCGATCATCCTCGACGAGGTCGAGGTCGCCGTCGTCCCCGGCGAGGCGTTCGGCCCGAGCGGCTACCTCCGGCTCAGCTACGCCCTGGGCGACGACGACCTCGTCGAGGGCGTCGGCCGCATCCAGGAGCTGCTCGCCTGAGCGACCGCGGGCCTCTCATGGTGCTCTCATCCGCGGGGGCGAGACTCCTCCCGTGACCACGACCGCGAGGGCCCGCCGGAGCCTGACCGTCCGCGAACGCATCCTCGCGACGGTGCTGGCACTGACGGCACTCGCGCTCCTCGTGGCGGGCGGGACGGCCTTCGCCCTGCAGCGGGCGCGGGTGGACCAGCTCATCGACGCGTCCCTCGCGCGCACGACGGAGGAGGTCCGCGCCCTCGCGGCCGACGGCGTCGACCCGCGGACCGGCACGAGGTTCCGGGACGCCGACGCGCTGCTCTACACGTTCATGCAGCGCGAGGTCCCGGCGGCGAACGAGGGCATGGTCGCGTTCGTCGGGGAGACGCTGCGCTACCGCACGCAGGACGTCGGTCTCGACCTCCACACCGACCCGCAGCTCATCGCCGCGGTGCGCGACGCGTCGGCGCAGACGCGCTACGTCCCGGCGGAGTCGCTGCGCACCGAGCGCACGGAGTACCGCTACCGCGCCGTGCCCGTCCGCGTGGGGGACGCAACGCCCGGTGCGCTCGTCCTCGCGTTCGACCGCACGGCGGAGCAGTCGCAGGTCGCCGACACCTTCCGGACGTACGCGCTCGTCGCAGCAGCCTCCCTCCTCGTCCTCGCTGCCGCCGCGTGGGTGCTGGCCGGGCGCCTCCTGCGCCCGGTGCGGGCCCTGCGCGAGGCGGCCGAGCAGATCAGCGACACCGACCTCTCCCGCCGGATCCCGGTCACCGGCACCGACGACCTCTCCGAGCTCACCCGCACCGTCAACGACATGCTCGCGCGCCTCGAGACGTCGTTCCGCTCCCAGCGGCTCCTCCTCGACGACGCCGGGCACGAGCTGCGCACACCGATCACCATCGTGCGGGGCCACCTCGAGCTCATGGACCCGGCCGATCCTGAGGACGCGGCGGCCACGCGTGAGCTGGCACTGAGCGAGCTGGACCGGATGCACCGGCTCGCGGACGACCTCGTCCTCCTCGCCAAGGCCGAGCAGCCGGACTTCGTACGGCTCGAGACGGTCGACGTCGGCGAGCTGTGCGACAACGTCCTCGGCCAGGCGCGTCAGCTCGGCGAGCGCCGCTGGCGCCTCGAGGAGCGCGTCGAGGCCGTGGCACCGCTCGACGCCCAGCGCATCACCCAGGCGCTGCTCCAGCTCGCCGCCAACGCGGTGCGGTTCTCCGCGGAGGGCTCGACCATCGAGCTCGGCAGCGCCGTGCGCGACGGCGAGCTGCTGCTGTGGGTCCAGGACGAGGGCATCGGCATCCCCGCCTCCGAGACGACGCGGATCTTCGAGCGGTTCGCCCGCGTGGCCTCCCCGCACGCGCCCCGTACCGAGGGCTCCGGGCTCGGCCTGTCGATCGTGGCCGCCATCGCCGCCGGGCACGGCGGCCGCGTCTCGGTCGTCTCCGTGCCCGGGGCCGGGTCCCGGTTCACCCTCCACGTCCCCGCGCCCTCCGTCACCCCGCCCAGCCCCCAGGAGCCGTAGATGTCGCAGATCCTCATCGCCGAGGACGAGGTGGGAATCTCCTCGTTCATCACCAAGGGGCTGCGCGCGGCCGGCTACGCCTCGACCGCCGTCACCACGGGCGAGGAGGCGATCGCCCTCGCCCTCGGCGGGGAGTTCGAGCTCCTCGTGCTCGACATCGGGCTCGCCGACACGGACGGGTTCTCCGTGCTGCGCCGGCTCCGGGGCGTGGGCTGCGCGATCCCCGTCATCATCCTCACGGCGCGGACGTCGGTGGACGACACCGTCGCCGGCCTCGAGGGCGGCGCGGACGACTACATGGCCAAGCCGTTCCGCTTCGAGGAGCTCCTCGCCCGCATCCGCCTGCGGCTGCGGCCCGCGTCCGGCGCGGCCGACGGCGGGACGGTCCTGGCCTACGGCGACCTCACCCTCGACCTGCGCACCCGGCGCGCGAGCGCGGCCGGGGTGGAGGTGGAGCTCTCGGCGCGCGAGTTCGCGCTCGCCGAGACGTTCCTGCGCCACCCGGGACAGGTCCTCAGCCGCGAGCAGCTGCTCTCGCGGGTGTGGGGCTACGACTTCGACCCGGGCTCGAACGTCGTCGACGTCTACGTGCGGTACCTGCGCAAGAAGCTGGGCGCCGAGCGGTTCGTCACGGTCCGCGGCATGGGCTACCGGCTGGTCGACACAACCCGCTGACGCAGCTCCTCCACGACCCGGCCGAGGGCAGGCACGGGCGCCGGCGCGAGGGCGAGGAGGACGCCGCCGATGTCCTCGAGCTCGCTCGGGCGGCCGGCGGCGACGTCGTGCTGGAGCGAGGAGCGCAGGCCGGGTTGGACGCCCCGCAGGGTGGTGAGGAGCTCGTCCGCGTCGGTCGGCAGGCCGGCCGCGGTGGCGAGGGCGGCGACCTCACCGGCGATGCCGGCGGCGAGCGCCTCGTCGCGGGCGAGCGCTGCCCCGATGGGGAGGTCCCAGTACGTCGTCAGGAGGGCGATCGGCGCGAGCAGGCGCAGCTTCGTCCACAGCACCCGGCTCTCGCTCCCACCGAGCCGGAGGGTGACGCCCGCGCGCTCGAGGGCCGCGACGGTGCGCCAGGACGCGGCGCCGCGAGGGACGCTCACGCTGACGAACGGGCTGCGGTGCTCGACCGCGCCGCCGGTCCGCTGCGCCTCGACGCTCACGGCGCCGGAGACGACCTGCTGGAGGCCCTGAGCCGTGCGGAGGCGCTCGGCGTGCCGGACGCCGTTGAGAAGGGCGAGCACCTCGGCGGGACGCGCGGTCCCGAGCTGCGGGAGGACGTCGTCGAGCCCGTACGCCTTGACGGCGAGGACGACGGCGGCTCCCGGCGGGACCGCCTCCTGCGCCCGGACGCGGCTCGTCCACTCCCCCAGGGCGGCCGAGCGGACGGTGATGCCCTCGGACTGGACCCGGGCGGCGCTCGCGGGGCGCGCCACGACGACGACGTCCTCCCCCGCGCGCTCGAGCATCGCGGCCAGCAGGCCCCCCACGGCACCGGGCCCGACGACGGCGATCATCCGTTCTCCATCCGGCCACGGTAGTGCGGCGCCCCGGGCGCCGCACTGGTGCGACCGTCCCGCCACCCCCGGCCGCAGCGCCGGCATCCCGCCCGCCACGGGGAGCCGGTCAGTCGGCCGAGTCCGCGGACGCCGGGCTGGCGGGCGAGGCCGGGCTCTGCGGGCTCTGCGGGGAGACGGGCGAGGGAGCCGAGGCCGGGCTCGCCGGGGTCTGCGGGGAGACCGGCGAGGGCGCGGAGGCCGGGCTCGCCGGGCTCTGCGCGGACGCTGGCGAGGGAGCCGAGGCCGGGCTCGCCGGGGTCTGCGGGGAGACCGGCGAGGGCGCGGAGGCCGGGCTCGCCGGGCTCTGGGGGCTCGTCGGGGAGCCCGCCGACTGCGCGGTGAGCGCCGTCGTCGCCGACCCGGCGCTGAGGGAGGCCGGGTCGGTTGCCCGGGGGTCCGCCGTCGCCGGCGCGGCCGCCTCGCGCGCCGTCGACCGCTCCGTGCCCGACGTGCGCTCGACGGTGGGTGTCGTCGTGCCGTCAGCGGCGGTGGCACCGGCGATACCGGCTCCCGCGACGCCCAGGACGCCGAGCGCCCCCGTGATGACCCATGTGGTGCGTGCAGCCATGGTCGTGCTCCTCTCGTGTGCCGCCCCGTCGGCGGTCCTGTCGGTACCCACGACACAACCCCACGCCCGTGAGACCCCGAGGAGGCCTCGATGAGGGCTCTCTCATGAGCGCCGATGCACCGCCCGGCCCACGCCCCCCGGACACCACGATCCGGCCGGACGGGCGACCAGACGCGGCCGGACAAGCAGCCGAACAGCGGCCTGAGCAGGCTCACCCAGGAGGGCGTGGCCCGGCTCGGACACGACGGCCCGGCCGGTGCGGCCACGACGGCCCGCCCGGTGCGGCCACGACGGCCCAGCCGGCGCAGGCGCACGACGGCCCGGTACGCACGTGCGTGCCGGGCCGTCCGTGGGTGTGGTCAGTCGCCGGAGTCCGCCGAGGGTGCCGAGGCGCCGCTGCCGGCGGAGGCGGCGCTGACGGGGCTCGGCGGGGTCACCGGGCTCGGTGCCGAGACGGGCGCGGGAGCCGCCGGGGCGGGCGCCGGCGCGGGAGCGCGGTCCACGGCGGGGGCCGGCGCGGTGTCGGGCGTCGCGGCCGAGACCGGCGTCGCCGGGCTGGCCGGGCTCGCCGTCGTCGTCGCCGAGCCGGCGGAGACGGAGGCGGGGTCGGTGGCCCGCGGGTCCGCCGTCGCGCTCACCGCCGGGGTGGCGGGGCCGTCGACGACGACGCCGGGCTCGGTCGCGGAGGCCGGCGGCTGGGAGACGACCGCCCCGACGGCACCGGCCCCGGCGACGCCGAGCACCCCGAGCACCCCGGTGGCGATCCATGCCTTGCGCGCGTCCATGACGCCTCCTCCCGCGCCTCGCGGCACGTCGTCGTTGCTGCACCCATGCCACCCCACCCGCGTGAGAGGACGAGGAGCGCCGGATGAGAAAGCTCTAATGTGCGGCGGCGAGCCACCGCTCGGCCTCGGCGAGGCGTCCCTCGGCGTCCCGGCGCCAGTCCTGGCCGCTCGTGCGGCGCGCTCCCGCGACGAGCGAGAGGACGACGCCGGCGCACCGGGTCCACAACGCCGCGGGGTCGCACATGTCCTCGCACATCCGGGTCCACTCGCGCAGGGTGTCCGCCACCCGTGGATAGCTGGCCGGGGCGAGGTGCGGCAGCACGCTCACGTGGGCGAGGAGGCACGCGAGGTCGTCCGCACGGTGTCCCGGCCCGACGGCGTCGACGTCGAGCAGGGCGCTCACCCGGGTGCCCTCCATGAGGAGGTTCGCCTCGTAGAGGTCCCCGTGCGTGGGCACCCGCGGCCCCGGGTCCGTCCGCAGGAGGTTGGCGGCGATGCCCTCGGCGAGGTCGGTGATCCGGCTCGCGTGCTCAGGCATCGCCGTCGCGGCGGCGTGCGCGTAGTGCGCGGCACGCTCTGACCACGCGGGCCTGCGCGGCAGCGTGAGCGCCCCCTCCGGGAGCCGGTCGAGCACGCCGACGACGTCGGTGAGGACCTCGCGTGCTGCGTCACCGGTGAGGCCGCGGGCGAGCGCGGAGGCGAGCGGGGTGCCGGCGCCGGCGGAGAGGACGACCATCCCGTCGTCGTGGGCGCCGAGGCTGCGCGGGGCGGGCACCCCCGCGTCGGTGAGCATGCGGTGCCGTCCGTCGAAGGCCGCGACGGCGTGGGGGCGGACGACCTTGACGTACGCGCGCCCGCCGGGCACGCCGGCTCCCTCGACGCGCACGACCGCGCGGCGCAGCGGGCGGTAGGCGAGGAGCTCGACCCGCGGTTGCTCCCGCGTGCCGAGGCGGGCGGCGAGGAGGTCCGGCGAGCAGGCGACGGGCAGGGCCGGCAGCTCCGGGTCCCCGGGGTGGCGCCACACGTGGACGACGGTCCCGTCCCGTTCGAGCCGGACGAGTCCCGCGCCGGCCGCGGCGTCGAGGCGCGCGGTCGTCGCGCAGAGGTAGTCGTCGACGCCGCCAGGGTCCTCCCCCGGGCGCACGACGCGGACGGAGTACCCGACGCTCACGCCGGCACCGGGTCGGTGGTGGACGGTGTGGACCACCCACTCGCCGAGGACGGCGCCGTCGGCCGCGAGCGCCGCACCGAGCAGCTCGCCGGCGCCAGGACCGCTGAGGAGGGCCACCTCGTCCCGCTCCACCGCGGCCAGTCTCGCGTCCATGCGCCCAGTTCATCACGCGTGCGCCTCCCCCCACCACGAGCGGCGCAGCGGTGCGGGGTGGCACACTCCACCGTGTGCGGGATCTGACGGCGTTGCCCAAGGCGCACCTCCACCTGCACTTCACGGGGTCGATGCGCCCGGCCACGATGGCCGAGCTCGCGCAGGAGCAGGGGCGGCGCCTGCCCCCCGCCCTCCTCGACGGGGAGGCGCTGCGCGTGCCGGCCGACCAGCGCGGGTGGTTCCGCTTCCAGCGGCTCTACGACTCCGCGCGCTCCGTCGTCCGGTCGGAGGCGGCGATGCGGCGCATCGTGCGGGAGGCCACCGAGGACGACGCGGCCGAGGGCTCCCGGCGCCTCGAGATCCAGGTCGACCCCACCTCCTACGCGCCGTTCGTCGGCGGCCTCACCCCCGCGCTCGAGATCGTCCTCGACGAGGCCCGGGCGGCGAGCGTGGCCACGGGGGTGGAGGTGGGCGTCATCGTCGCGTCCTCGCGCACCCGCCACCCCCTCGACGCGCGCACCCTCGCGCGCCTGGCCGTCAACTACGCCGGCGACCGGCCCGGTGACGTCGTCGGGTTCGGGCTGAGCAACGACGAGCGCCGCGGCGTGACGAGCGCGTGGGCGCCTGCGTTCGCCATCGCCCGCCGAGCCGGCCTGGCGAGCGTGCCGCACGGCGGGGAGCTCCTCGGGCCGGACCACGTCCGCGACGTCCTCACCCACCTCGGTCCGACGCGGCTGGGCCACGGGGTCCGCATCAGCGAGGACCCGGCGCTCCTCGAGCAGGTCGCGGCCGCCGGGATCGCGCTCGAGGTCTGCCCGGCGAGCAACGTCGCCCTCGGCGTGTACGACGAGAGCTCCGCGGTGCCGCTGCGCACCCTCCTCGAGGCCGGGGCCACCGTCGCGCTCGGGGCGGACGACCCGCTGCTCTTCGCCTCACGGCTCGTCGAGCAGTACCGCACGGCACGGGAGGTCCACGGCCTCGACGACGAGGCCCTCGCCGACCTGGCCCGGGGCTCCATCACCGCTTCCCTCGCCTCGCCGTCCGCGAAGGCGTCCATGCTTGCCGACGTCGATGCCTGGCTCGCCGGTCCGCCGGAGGGGCAGGCGGGCCGCGACGACGGCGGGACCGGCCTCGTCGGCGCCGGCGCGGGGGCCGGGCGGCCGGACCGGGCGTGAGCCGCCGAGGCGGGGCACGCCGAGGGAGCCGGTCGCGCGAGCAGGGCGTGGCGGCCCCACCGCGCAGGAGCCCCCGGAGACGCGACGCACTGCGCCTCGGTGGGGCCTGGGCCGCCGACTACGCCTACGCCGGGTGGCACCAGCTGCGCGCGGCCCTGTCCCGGTCCGGGCCGGACGCCCTCCTCGGGCCCTCCGCGGTCGACCGTCCCGTCCCGGTCGTCCTCCTGCCCGGGGTGTACGAGCCGTGGCGGTTCCTCGCCCCGCTGGCGCAGCACCTGCGCCGGGCCGGGTACCCCGTGCACGTCGTCGAGACGCTCGGGCTCAACCGCGGGCCCGTGCTCGACATGGCGCACCGCGCCGCCGAGGTGCTCGACACCCGCGACCTGCGGCGCGTCGTCCTCGTCGCCCACTCCAAGGGCGGGCTCGTCGGCAAGCAGCTCATGCTCCTGCCCGGGGCCGGGGACCGCGTCACCGGGATGGTCACCGTCAACACCCCGTTCGCCGGGTCCCGGTACGCGCGCTACCTGCCGGGACGCACGCTCCGGGCGTTCTCCCCCCGGGACACCGCCCTCCTCGCGCTCGCCCGCGAACGGCGCGTCGACGCCCGCATCGTCTCGGTCTTCGCCCGGTGGGACCCCCACATCCCCGGCGGCAGCACCCTCGCCGGAGCCCGCCGGAACGTGCGCCTCGACGCCGTCGGCCACTTCCGGGTCCTCTCCGACCCCGCCGTGCTCGAGGTCGTGCTCGAGACCGTCGCGGAGATCGCCGGGACGGCGGCGCCCTCCGTCGGGGACCCGTCGGGCGCGCCAGGCGCCTGACCGGGCGCCCGGTGGCCGGACCCGGACGGCTGCCCATCTGCACCCGGCCCCACGAGAGCACCCAGGCCGGGGGACCCACCTCGCATGGGGGTGGGCGTCAGAGGGTCAGGCCGACGAGGACGGGCTCGGGGACGAGGTCGATGCCGAACCGCGCCCGCACCCCGTCGCGGACCTCGCGGGCCACGGCGAGGACGTCCTCGGCCGCCGCACCGCCCCGGTTCGTCAGGGCGAGCGGGTGCTTGGTCGACAGCGACGCCGGGCCGGGCAGGCCGTGGCCCTTGTCGAAGCCGGCGCGGGTGATGAGCCACGCGGCACTCGTCTTGACGAGCCCCTCGACGGCCGGGACCTTCCCGTCGACGGAGCGCACCCGCTGGTGCTCGACGACGGGGAACCGAGGGGCGTCCGGAGGCAGGAGCCGGTCCGCCTCGCCGGTCGCCAGGACGGGGTTGGTGAAGAAGGAGCCGGCGGACCACGTGTCCGCGTCGTCCGCGTCGAGGACCATGCCCTTGCCCCGCCGGAGCTGGAGGACCGCCGTGCGCACCTCGTGCGCGGGGACCCTCGCCCCGACCTCCACACCGAGGGTGCGCGCGAGCTCGGCGTAACGGACGGGCGCCGAGAGCGTCGCGAGCCGGAGCTGGAAGCTCACCTCGAGGACGACGTAGCGCGGGGTCGGCCCCCACGCGCGCCCGGCGTCGTCGGCGACGAGGGAGCGCTTGAGGAGCGACGTGCGGTACCCGAGGCCGAGCTCGCCGACGGCGAGCATTCGTACCCTCGAGCGCGCGCGGTCCCACACGCGCACCGAGGAGAGAGTCTCGGCGACCTCCTGGCCGTAGGCGCCGACGTTCTGCACCGGGGTGGCCCCGGTCGAGCCCGGGATCCCGGCGAGGGCCTCGACGCCCATCCAGCCCTGCTCGACGGCCTCGGCCACGACGTCGTCCCACGGGTGACCGGCGGGCACGGTGACCGCCGCCCCCGCGCACGCCGAGTCGGCCTGCCCGACGATCCCGCGGCGGGCGTCCCGGACGACGGTCCCGGCGAAGCCCGCGTCGGCCGCGAGGACGTTGGAGCCGCCCCCGAGGACGAGGAGCGGCGTGCCGGCCTCGTCGGCCGCCCGCACCGCAGCGACGAGCTCGTCCTCGCTCGTCGCCTCGACGTAGTGGGCGACGGGCCCCCCGACCCGCAGCGTCGTCAGGTCCGCGAGCGTCGGCCGGTCGGGCGAGGGGGCGGGGGGCTGGCTCGTCATCTCCCCAGGCTAACCGCGCGGGCGCGCCGGGGCGTTGGCCGGCCCCCGACGCAGCCTCCGGCCGCCGGCTCGCTCAGGAGAGGCGGACGACGGCCTGCGCCTTGGCGAGGACCGTGACGCCGCCGGAGGTGACCGCGAGGTCCACCCGCGCGGTCCCGGCGTCGGTGTCGACGACGCCCACACGGCCGGTCACGACCACCTCGGCCGCGCCCGGGTCCGGGACGACGACGGGGCGCGTGAACCGCACGCCGTAGTCGACGACGGCGCCGGGGTCACCCGCCCAGTCAGTGAGCGCCGTCGCGGCCAGGCCCATCGTCGCCATGCCGTGGGCGATGACGCCCGGCAGGCCGACCTCGCGGGCGACGCGCTCGTTGTGGTGGATGGGGTTGAAGTCTCCCGACGCACCGGCGTAGCGCACGAGCGCGGCGCGGTCGAGCGTGAAGGACCGGCTGAAGACCTCGTCGCCGACGGTGAGCTCGCCCAGGACCGGGGCGCTCATCGGCCCTCCCCCCGCACAGCGAGGGTGGAGCGCACGGTCGCGACGGGCTCGCCCGCGTCGTCGGCGATCTCGGTGCGGGTGGCGACCATCGTGATCCCGGCTCGCTCGGTGAGGGAGTCGACGTGGACCTCCGCCCGCAGCCGGTCCCCCGCGACGATCGGGCGGTGGTGGGTGATCCGCTCCTCGGCGTGGACCACCCGGGAGAAGTCGATCCCCGAGGCGGGGTCCGCGACGTAGGCCTGCTCGGCGCGCTGGGCGACGACGACGGCGAAGGTCGGCGGGGCGACGACGCCGGGGTAGCCGAGGGCCCGTGCGGCAGCGGCGTCGCTGTGCGCGGGATGCGTCGCGCCGAGCGCGGCGGCCATCTCGGCGATCTTGACGGCGGAGACCTCGTACGTCTCCGTGGGGGCATAGCAGCGCCCCACGAGCGTCAGGTCGACACCGGTGGGGCGTGCAGGGGACTCACTCACCCGCCCAGCCTAGGCCAGGCGGGACCGCGTGGGTCAGCGGGTCTCGCGGTGCGTCGTCTTGAGGTTGCAGCGCGGGCAGTACTTGGCCAGCTCGAGCCGGTCAGGGTTGTTGCGACGGTTCTTCTTGGTGATGTAGTTCCGCTCCTTGCACTGCTCGCAGGCGAGAGTGATCTTGGGGCGGACATCAGAGGACTTGCTGGCCACGGACGTTCCTCACGTTGTTCTCGGGCGGGCGCCGCCGCTCTAGCGGCACCACGTCATGCTTCTTCAACGGTAGCGGGGGCGGGACTCGAACCCGCGACACCACGATTATGAGCCGTGTGCTCTAACCACCTGAGCTACCCCGCCACGGCCCTCGTACGCCCGCCCGGCGCGCGCACGCGCGCGCCGTTCGGTCCTGCGAAGACCTGAGCCCCGAAAGGGAATCGAACCCTTGACCTTCTCCTTACCATGGAGACGCTCTGCCGACTGAGCTATCGGGGCAGCGGTGACGAGAGTACATGCTCGCCGGCCGCGCGACGAAATCGGCCGATGTGCTGCTGCTCACCACACGGGTCGGCCCACCATCGCTGGGCGATGGTGGGCCGTTCGTGGCGGGTGCAGGATTCGAACCTGCGAAGCATTCCGCGGCTGATTTACAGTCAGCTCCCTTTGGCCGCTCGGGCAACCCGCCGGGGTGTGGTCCGTGAGGACCGCGGATGACAGGATAGCAAGGAGCAGGGGGTGCTCGTGACCGCGGACCACGACTCGTCCGCCGCCGCCCCCTCCCGCCCTGATCGCCGCTACCCGAGGAGCACCATGGCCGCCGACTCGTCGTTCGACATCGTCAGCAAGATCGACCGCCAGGAGGTGGACAACGCGCTCAACCAGGCTGCGAAGGAGATCGCGCAGCGGTACGACTTCAAGGGCGTGGGGGCCTCCGTGGCCTGGAGCGGCGAGACCATCGTCATGACGGCGAACTCCCCCGAGCGTGTCCTCGCCGTCCTCGACGTCCTCCAGACGAAGCTCATCAAGCGTGGGGTGTCCCTCAAGGCCCTCGACACGGGCGAGAACGAGCCGGCGCCCTCCGGCAAGGAGTACCGCCTCGTGGGGACGCTCAAGGAGGGCCTGAGCCAGGAGGTGGCGAAGAAGATCACCAAGCTCATCCGCGACGAGGGCCCCAAGGGCGTCAAGACCCAGATCACCGGCGACGAGGTCCGCGTGACGGCCAAGGCCCGCGACGATCTCCAGTCCGTCATCGCCATGCTCAAGGGCGCCGAGGACATCGACGCGGCCCTGCAGTTCACGAACTACCGGTAGCGGCCCCGGGCGAGGAGCGCGGACGCTCCTCGCCCGGCGCGCCACCCGCATCCTCACGCGCCGGTCGCGCCCGGACCTGCCCCCTCCTCCCGCGCAAGACGGCGGCGTCCGGGAAGCACCTCGCCGGTGCTCCCCGGACTCCGCCGTCCCTGCGCCGGGACTCAGCCCGCCGTCAGTGACCGCCTCCGCACGGTGACAGCCGTCGCCGCGCCACCGAGCGCGAGCAGGACCGCCGCGACCAGGAGCGGGGCGAGCTCGGCGCCGGTGGACGGGAGCTCACCACCGCTGCCGGGCCCGCCCGGCGCCGGGGGTGTCGACGGGTCCGCGCCCGGACCGGACGGCCCGTCGGTGGGGTCGGTCCCCGGGCCGGTCGGCCCGTCCGTCGGCTCGTCCGTGGGGTCAACGGTCGGCTCCTGCGTCGGCTCCTCGGACGGCACGACCCAGGCGTCGTCGACCGTGGCCGTGACGGTGGCGCCGTCGACCTCGAAGTCGTACCCGCCGGCGCGCACGGTGAACTGCGCCGTCGTGAGGCCGTTGCGCTCGGTCATCCCCTCGAACGAGACGCCCGGGACGTCGTCGAACTCGGTGACCTCCGCCTGCGTCGGCAGGTAGAGCGTGGCGGTCGTGTTGGCCGGGACCGTCGCCGCGTAGGAGGTGATCTCGGCGTCGGTGGCCTCCCAGGCGGACTCGATGACGCCGTAGGTGGACTCCATGCTGCCCTCGACGGAGGTGAAGTCACCACCGGCGATGGGCTGGAGCACGAACTCCCGGTAGCCCTTCGCCCCGTCGGAGGTGATGCCGAGCTGGTACTCGTACATCCACGCCTGAGAGGCCCCCAGGGCGAAGTGGTTGAGCGAGTTCATCGCCCCGTTGCCACCCACCGCGAAGGCGTGCTCGAAGCCGTTCCACCGCTCCCACATGGTCGTCGCGCCGAGGGTGACGGGGTAGAGCCAGCTGGTGTAGTCGTCGCTGCTGAAGAGCCGGTAGGCGGTCTCGATCTCACCGTTCTGCGTCAGCGCCGGCAGGATGTTCGGAGTGCCGTTGAACCCCGTGGTGATGGTGTACGGCTTGTTGCTCGCCTGGCCTCCGGCGAACAGTCCTCGACCGGCCAGCGGGCCGTTCCCGTCGTTGCTCTGGCTCGGGTCCGCGATGAGCTCCGTGAGCCGCATCGTGGCGAACTCCTTGTAGGTCAGGCCCTCGTGCTCGCCACCCTGGACCGTCATCTCGTCGCTGAACAGGTCGAGCGCGAGCGGCGTGGCGTAGGAGGCCTGCGAGTCCTGCAGCGTCCTGCCCTCGAGCAGGCCTTCGCTCGGCGTCTCCCGACCCGGCGTCGCGTTCAGGGTGTAGCCGGTCTCCGGGTCGACGTAGAGCCGGTTGAAGCTCTCCTTGCCGTCCGCGAAGCGCTGCCGCAACGTCTCGGCGTACTCGTCCTCCCCGATGATCCCGGCCATCCTGGCGGAGAGCTCGACGAAGTGGAGGTACATGGCCTGGCCGACCATGTGCGCCTGTGTGTTCAGGTCCATGCTCAGGTGGTCAGCATTGCCCGACGTCCGGCTCGTGAGCCCGGGGTAGTCGGGGTGCAGCACGCCGGAGTGGTAACCCTCGAGCCAGTCCCTGATGGTCGCGAAGTTCTCCACGATGATCTGCGTGTCCCCGTACTGGGTGTAGAACTGCCACGGCACCTGCGCGACGGCTCCCTCCCAGGTGGGCGCCTGCGGGAACTGGTCCCCCCGGTCGCCGGTCAGGCTGATGATCGGCACGGTGTCGCCGATACCGCCGTTGACGCCCTGGGCGTCCCGGAGCGCGACCATCCACTGGCGCAGGAACGCCTGGGTGTCGGTGGAGTTGTAGGTCGCGGAGCGGGTGTACGCCTGCATGTCACCGGTCCAGCCCATGCGCTCGTTGCGCGCCGGGGTGTCCGTCGGCAGCGAGAAGAAGTTGCCGAGCTGGCTGCGCTGGACGTTGTCGAAGAACTGGGTGGCGAGCGCACCGGTGTAGTTGTCATCGCTCGTCGTCGCCTCGTAGGTGCCCTCGGGCACCCCGATGGAGGCGAGGACGACGCCCTCGACGTTCTCCAGCGGCAGCGGCGTCGTCCGGCCGGGGACGGTGATCTCGATGTACTGGTAGCCCCGGAAGGTGAAGTTCGGCGTGATGACGACGTCCCGGTCCGCGTCCTCGGCCGATGCCACGTAGACGTCGGTGACGTAGGCGGCTCGGTAGGTGTCGGAGAGGATCTGTCCCGCGACACCGGGGCGGTAGCTCCCGTCCGGGCCGTACAGGTCGCTGTACGGCACGGGCTCGTGGACCCGCGGGTCGGGTCCCGGCCAGATCTCGTTCGGCGAGTCGCTGTTGCCGGGATAGATGGCCTCACCGAAGCGGAAGATGACCTCGTCGCCCTCGCTCAGCGTCCCTGCGGGGATCGTCACGCTCGGCACCCCGACCATGTTGACGCCCATGTCGTACGTCCAGGTCAGGTCGTCCTCGCTGTGAGTCTCGAGGACGCGCTGCGCCGTCAGCCGCTCGACCTCACGGACCGGCTCGTCCTGACGCGCCATGAACTCGAAGTCGAGCTCCTCCCTGGGCTCGATGACGTCCGCGGCAGACCACTCGGCCAGCAGATCCGCGTCGTAGTCCGTCGTGGCCCAACCGGTGATGGTGGACTCCTTGCCTGCGTCGTAGACCACACCCTGGAAGTTGTCGGCGTACCGGTTGGGTCCGTCGGTGAAGGCCTGCCACGTCTCCGGGTCGGTGACGATGGTCTGCGTGCTGCCGTCGTCGTAGGTGACGACCATCCGCGCGAGCAGTGCCTCCGTCTCACCGAACGTGTTGTAGTTGTCCGGGCTGAACGTCATGTGGCCGGTCCAGAAGCCAGGACCGAGCAGCGCACCCACGGCGTTCGTGCCGTCGGACAACATGTCCGTCACGTCGTACGTGTGGTACGGCAGCGTCTTGGCGAACGTGGCCATACCGGGGTTCATGTAGTCCTCGCTCATCCGCTCCCCGTTGATGAACATCTCGTACCCGCCCTGCGCCGTCACGTAGATGCGGGCGTCGGCGATGTCCTTGTCCGGGTCCGTGCTGAACTCCGTGCGGACCTGGGTCTGCGCACCGTAGGTGGGATCGGCGTAATTCGGGCCGAGCTCCTCCTCGGCGGTGGGGTTCACCCGGATCTCGTCGTCCGACGTGGTGATCCCGGGCAGGTCGGCGAAGACGTCGTAGCCGGGGCCGGTGGTCGAGTCGAACAGGACGCGATCGCGGCTCTGCCCGACGTCGACCAGCCGGTAGTCGGTGATGGTGACGTCGTCGCCCACGTTCTCGACCGAGAAGCCGATCTCGTTGAGGTGGGGGAACGTGTTGTAGTTGTTCCCCGTGACGAAGTTGTGCTCCCCCTCGGCGTTGATGATCGAGTTGGGGGTGACGTCGAGGTTCTCGGTGTCGGCGGGCCGGTTCGGGCTCACCGTCATGGTGTCGGCGTCCCAGCCCTCGAGCTCGACGCCGTCGATCTCGTACGTCATCTCGCTGGCGTTGCCGTAGATGCGCAGCGTGTGCTCGTCGTCGACGTTGGCCGGCGTGAAGAGGGCCTGCACCGCGGCCTCGCTGCTGTCCGCGAGCTCGACCGACTTGTACGGGTGGACGTTCGGGTCACCGTCGACGTCGTCGGTCGCGTGGTAGCCCTTGCGGTAGAGGTTCACCACACCGCCGGTGCTGCTCTCGTCATCCGTCACGCCGGACAGGTCCAGCTCGAACCGGATGAAGTTCTCACCACCCGGCGCACCGAACACGTTGCGGAACTCGCTCGTGAAACGCTGGTCGTCCGCACCGAAGATGAACGAGATGTTGTCGCCACTGTTGATGGTGAAACCGGTGTTGATGTCGAAGAGGATGGCCGACTGGGCGTCGAGCCTCGTCTCCTCGCTGCCCACCCACTGCGCGCCGTCCCAGGCGGCGATGTCGCCGCTCATCAGCCCGGTCGAGAAGGTCGAGACCTCGGACACCGACTCGACGCCACGGTTGTCGACCGTGGTCACGCGCCACCAGTAGTCGGTCTCCGGCGTCAGCTCCTCCGCCTCACCGGTGCCGCCGTACGTGATGTCGGTCGACTCGTCCGACTCGATCGCACCGCTGTCCCAGACGACCGCGCCGAAGGCCTGGTCGGTCGACACCTCGATGCGGTAGCTCACCTGCTTCGCACCGATGACGTTGGAGCCCATGCGCCAGCTGAAGACGGGGGCGGCGTCGTCGATGCCCAGCGGAGCGGACCGGTGGTTCACCTGCGGACCGACCACGGACACGTGCGGCTCCGCCGCGGACGCCGGGACGGCCGCGCCTGTCCACGCGAGCGTCAGTGCCAGGCCCAGCCCGACCAGACCCTTCCGGTTTCTGTTCCTCTTCATGTCTCCCTCGATCACTTGGTGGCGCCATCGCCACAGTTGACGTGAAACACGGTGCGGGCAACGGACCTGGCGGTCTTGAGTTCCGTCGACGCCGACTCCTACGCCGTCCTACGCCAGGCCACATTGACTGAAGCGTTTCAACGGTCATGTTACTGGCGGCGCACCCTTCGTTCAAGGGGTCATCCCGCTTTGGTCTATAGACCATTCGCTACTGATGACCCACCGGGCACCCGAGCTGCGCACCGGCTCGCACGGCGCACGAACGACGTGACGCGCTCGCCCACCACCTCACGCGGCCGGGTGGGCGCCCTCGAGCGCGAGCAGGGTCCGCTTGGCCGCCACGCCACCGATGTAGCCCCCGAGGCCGCCGTCGGCCCGCAGGACGCGGTGGCACGGGACGACGACGGGCAGCGGGTTGCGGGCGCACGCCGTCCCCACCGCCCGCACGGCCGCCGGGCTCCCCGCCAGCGCAGCGAGCGCTGTGTACGTCGTCGTGCTCCCGTACGCCACCTCCGGGAGGCGCTCGACGACGGCGAGCCGGAAGCCGCGCGCGAGGCGCAGGTCGAGCGGCACCTCGAACGTTGTGCGGGCGCCCGCGAAGTACTCCTCAAGCTGCCGCACGACCGCCTCGAGGCGGGCGGGTGCTCGCAGCACCCGCGGGCTCACGCGGGTGCTGAGGTCGCCGAGGACGGCGTCGTGGTCGTCGAAGGCCACCCGGACGAGCCCGCGGGGCGTCGCGGCGAGGAGCAGCTCCCCCACGGGCGTGGCCAGCGTGCGGTAGGCGACGTCGAGGAGGTCCGCGGCCTCAGCCGCCACGGCCAGGTCCGCCCGCAGGCGCGTAAGAGCTCCTGCGTCGTCGCCGTCCGCCCCGTCCGCGCCACCGGCCCGGACGGTGCCGTCGGGCGCGTCCGCCGCGTCCGCCGCGTCCGGCGCGTCCGGCGCTGCGAGCAGCGAGCGCGTGCGCCCCTCGTCAGCGGCGACGTCGGTGGCCGGCACCGCGCCGGGCAGCACGTCGGCGGGCGGCCCAGCCGGCGCCCCGCCCCCGCGCGGCCCGGTCGCCGCCGCATGGTCGTCCCACGTCCCGCTCATGGCCGGTCCTCCTCCAGGTAGGTCCTGCGTAGCGCCCTGATGCCGTCCGAGCCCGCCTTGCGGGCCGCCTGCTCGCTGCCGCCGATGAGCTCCGCGACGTCGGCGTAGGGAAGGCCGGCGAGGTGGTGGTACGCGACGGCCTGCCGCTGGCGCTCGGGCAGGGCGCCGACGGCCTCGAGGAGGTCCCGCTCCCACGAGCCGGGTATGCCGTCGCTGCCTGCCCGCTCCGGCAGGTCCGCCCGCGCCTGTGCTCGCCGGGCCGCAGCCCGAGTGGCGTCGATGGCCTTGCGGTGGGCGATCGTCACGAGCCAGGCCTCGATGTTGCTCCCCGGCGGCAGGGCCGGGTAGGCGCGCAGGGCCGCGAGGAACGTCTCCGACCAGGCGTCCTCGGCGTGGACGGGTCCGAGGACGGCACGGCACACCCGCAGCACGGCGGGGCCGTGGCGGGCGACGACGGCCTCGAACGGTTCGAGCATCACACCCCGTAGACGCCTGGGCCCCGCGGGATGTGAGGTCTCACCGGTAGCCGGCCATCGACTCCAGGCGCGCGATGCGCTCGGCCATGGGCGGGTGGGTGGCGAACATCTTCGCGATGCCGCCCCCGCGGAACGGGTTCGCGATCATCATGTGCGACACGTTCTCGAGCTGCGGGGTGGGCTGCAGCGGCCGGGCGCTCGTACCGCGCTCGAGCTTGGCGAGGGCCGAGGCGAGCGCGAGGGGGTCGCCGGTGAGGTGGGCGCCGTCCTCGTCCGCGTCGAACTCCCGCGTGCGGGAGATGGCGAGCTGGATGAGCGTGGCCGCGAACGGGGCGAGGAGCGCGAGCGCGAGCATCGCGAGGGGGTTGCCGCCCCGGTCCCGCCCGCCGCCGAAGAAGAGGAGGAACTGGGCGATCGACGTGATGATCCCGGCGAAGGCCGAGGCGACGGAGGACGTGAGGATGTCCCGGTTGTACACGTGCATGAGCTCGTGCCCGAGGACGCCGCGCAGCTCACGCTCGTCGAGGATCTGGAGGATCCCGACGGTGGCGCACACCGCCGCGTGGGAGGGGTTGCGCCCGGTGGCGAAGGCGTTGGGCTGCGCCGTCGGGGCGATGTAGAGCCGCGGCATGGGCTGGCGTGCCGCCGTCGAGAGCTCACGGACGATCCGGTACATCGCCGGCGCCTCCGCCTCGGAGACGGGCCGGGCACCCATGGCCCGGATCGCCAGCTTGTCCGAGTTCCAGTAGCCGTAGAACGTCGTGGCGAGACCGAGCGCCGCGAAGAGCCAGATGAAGCCACCGGAGCCGGTGCCGTTCGCGATGACGGCCCCCAGCCCGAGGAGGACCGCCCACATGACGCCGAACAGCGCGGCGGTCTTGACCCCGTTGAAGTGGCGTCTGCCCATCCTCAGCTCGTCTCCTCCCGGGACACACGGATCATGTCCTCGCGCGGCACCACCTTGATGCGCTCGCGCCCCTCGGTCTCCCCCAGGGAACGCTCGTACGCGTCGAGCAGTTCCCAGCCCGCCCACGTCGTGTACGCCACGTCGGCAGCCTCGAGGTGGGCGATGAGCGCGTCGTGGCCGACGGCCCGCTCGCCCTCGCCCGCGCTGCGCGCAGCGAGCCGGCCGGCCTGGGCGTCCTCGACGAGGTGGCCGATGGTCTGCTGCGCGTCGGACTTCGTCGAGCCGATGAGACCCACGGGGCCACGCTTGATCCAGCCGGTGGCGTAGACCCCGGTGACGACCTCGCCCTGCTCGTCGATGACGCGTCCCTCCTCGTTCGGCACGACGCCGCCCGTCGCGTCGAAGGGCAGGCCCGGCACCGGGGAGCCGAAGTACCCGACGGCGCGGTAGACGGCGCCGACCGGGGTGTCGACGAACTCGCCCGTGCCGCGCACGGACCCGTCACCGGCGAGCTCGGTCCGCTCGGTACGTACGCCGGTCACGCGGTCGGTCCCGAGGATCTCGACCGGGCGGTGGAGGAAGTGGAGGTGGATGCGCCGGGGCGCGGTGAGCTCCTCGGGCTCGCGCAGCGTCCAGTCGGTGAGCGTCTTGACGACCTGCTTCGTCTGGTTCGACGAGCGGATGGCCTCCATCGACCCCTCGTCGAACTCGAAGTCCTCCGGGTAGACGATGACGTCGACGCCTGGCACGTGCCCGAGCTCGCGCAGCTCGAGCGGGGTGAACTTCACCTGGGCGGGGCCGCGGCGACCGAAGACGTGGACGTCCGTGACGGCGCTCGCGCGCAGCCCCTCGGCGACGTTGGCGGGGATCTCCGTGACGAGGAGGTCGTCGACCCCCTTGGCGAGGATCCGCGCGACGTCGAGGGCGACGTTGCCGACGCCGAGGACGGCGACGTGCTGGGCCTCGAGCGGCCACGTGCGCGCCGCGTCGGGGTGCCCGTCGTACCAGGAGACGAAGTCCGCGGCCCCGTAGCTCCCGGGCAGGTCGGCCCCCGGGACGGGCAGCGGCGCGTCCCGGTCGGCGCCCGTGGCGACGATGACGGCGTCGTAGCGGTCCCGCAGCTCCTCGAGGGTGATGTCCGAGCCCACCTCGACGTTGCCGATGAGCTGGATGTCACCCCGGCCGAGGATCCGCTGGAGCGCGACGATGATCTGCTTGATCCGCGGGTGGTCGGGCGCCACGCCGTAGCGGACGAGCCCGAAGGGCGCGGGCAGGCGCTCGAGGAGGTCGATCCGGACGTCGAGGCCGGCCTTGGTGAGGATGTCGGCGGCATAGATGCCGGCGGGGCCTGCGCCGATGATCGCAACGCTCAGCGGGCGGGAGCTGCTCACAGGTACCTCTCGTCGTGGGGTGGGCGTCGAGGAGCCCGGGAAGGAAGTCCGCCGGCAAGTCTATGCCGCGGCCCTGTCCCGGGCAGGGGCGGTCCAGCGGGTGCGAGCGACCTCACACCCGTCGGGGGCGGCGCCGCGCCCCCCGGGCAGGACCGTCTACGCCAGGCGGTCGACCATGAGGCCGGCGAAGGAGCCGAGCGCGTCCTTCGTCGGGCCGTCGGGCAGGGCCGACAGCTCGGCGACGGCGTCGGCCGCCCACTGGTGCGCGAGCTCGCGCGCCTCCGTGACGACGTCGTGCGCCCGCAGGTCGGCCACGACGGCACGCAGGGCGTCGTCGGAGCTGAGGTCGCCGCCGAGCCGCTCGAGCAGTGCGGCGCCGTCGGCGTCGAGGGTGCCCGCTGCCGCGCGACGGCGCAGGAGCAGGACGGGCATGGTGGCCACGCCCTCCCGCAGGTCCGTGCCGGGGGTCTTGCCGGTCGCTCCCGCGTCGGCGGACAGGTCGATGACGTCGTCGGCGAGCTGGAAGGCGACGCCCACCTTCTCGCCGTACCGCTCGAGCATCGCGACGATCTCGTCGCCCGCGCCCGAGAAGTCGGCGCCGTAGCGCGCGGACGTCGCGATGAGCGAGCCCGTCTTGTCCGCGAGGACGTGGATGTAGTGGTCGATCGGGTCCTGGCCGTCCTGGGGGCCGAGCGTCTCGTGGAGCTGGCCCAGGCACAGGCGCTCGAAGGTCGCGGCGTGCACCTGCACGGCGGCCGAACCGAGCGACGCGACGAGCTTCGAGGCGCGCGCGAAGAGGAGGTCGCCCGTGAGGATCGCGATCGAGTTGCCCCAGACCTCGTGGGCGCTCGGTGCTCCCCGGCGCAGGGGTGCCGAGTCCATGACGTCGTCGTGGTAGAGGGTGGCGAGGTGGGTGAGCTCGACCGCGACGGCGGCGGTGACGACCTCGTCCTCTCCCTTGTCCTCACCCAGCTCCGCGGCGAGGAGCGCGAGGACGGGCCGCAGGCGCTTGCCGCCGGCGAGGACGAGGTGCGCGGAGGGCCCGTCGACGAGCTCGTCGGCACCCGTGACGGCGACGCGCAGCCGCCTCTCCACCGCCTCGAGGCGGGGCAGGATCCGGGCGGCGAGCGCGTCGTCGCCGAGTGGCAGGGTCGTTGAGCTCACGGAAGGAACATAGCGGCCTGGGCGACCAGGTCGAGAACGGGGCCGGGGAAGACACCCAGCGCGACGGTGCCGAGGGCGCAGATCCCCACGGCGACGGCGGTCAGTCCCTCGGACCGCACGACGGCGACGCGGTCGCCGTCGGGCTCGGTGAAGAACATGAGGACGACGAGGCGCACGTAGAAGAACGCCGCCGCCGCGCTCGCGAGCACCGCGACGACGACGAGGACGGTCGCGCCCGAGGCGACGGCCGCGGCGAACACCGTGAACTTGCCCATGAACCCGGCCGTGAGCGGGATGCCCGCGAAGGAGAGGAGGAAGAGCACCATCGCGACGGCGACGGCCGGCTGGCGACGGCCCAGGCCCGCCCACTGCGACAGGTGCGTCGCCTCGCCGGTGACCGTGCCGTCGCTCGAGCGCTCGCGGACGAGCGTGACGATCCCGAAGGCGCCGATCGTCGCCAGGCCGTAGGCGAGGAGGTAGAAGAGCACGGAGGCGATCGCGTCCGTGCTCAGCGCGATGACGCCGACGAGGACGAAGCCGGCGTGGGCGATCGAGGAGTACGCGAGCATCCGCTTGACGTCCGTCTGGACGATCGCGACGACCGTGCCGACGACCATCGTGAGGATGGCCACGCCCCAGAGGAACGGCTCGAGGTCCCACTCGAGGCCCGGCACGACGACGTAGACGAAGCGCAGGAGCGCCCCGAAGGCCGCGACCTTCGTGCACGCGGCCATGAATCCGGTGACCGGTGTGGGCGCGCCCTGGTAGACGTCCGGGGTCCACGCGTGGAACGGGACGGCGCCGACCTTGAACAGGAGCCCGACGATGACGAGCACCGAGCCGCCGAGGAGCAGCCCGTCCATGCCGACGGTGGCCGGCACGGCCTCGGCGATCCCGGCGAGGCGCACCGTGCCGGAGTACCCGTACAGGAGCGCGATGCCCATGATGAAGAAGGCCGACGCGAAGGCACCGAGGATGAAGTACTTGAGCGACGCCTCCTGCGAGAGGAGCCGGCGCCGGCGGGCGAGGCCCGTGAGGAGGTACAGCGGGAGCGAGAGCACCTCGAGGGCGATGAAGAGCGTGAGCAGGTCACCCGCCGCGGGGAAGATGAGCATGCCGCCGAGCGCGAAGAGGACGAGCGGGAACACCTCGGACTGGGTGCGTCCGGCGCGGGTGACCTCGGCCTCCTCGAGGCTGCCGGGCCGGGCAGCGGCCTGGGCCGCGAACGCGTCCTCGCCCCACTCGGAGCGGTCGGCGACGACGAGGATCCCGATGAAGCCGAGCAGCGCGATGATCGCCTGCGTGGCCAGGGCGGGGCCGTCCTCGATGAGCGCTCCGCCGACGAGTGCCTGGGCGGTGCCGTCGGTGACGACGGTCCAGCGCCAGACGACCGCGACGAGGGCGGCGGCGCTCGCGAGGAGCGCGAGGACGACCTGGACCGCGCGGCGCGCGCCGCGCGGCACGAGGGCCTCGACGAGGACGCCGACGACGCCGGCTCCCAGGACGATGAGGACGGGCGTCAGGGCCGCCCAGTCGATGGTCGGTGCGACGAAGGTGTTCACTTCCCGCTCCCCTCAGCCAGCACGGTCGTGGACACGGACGCCTCGTTCGGTGCGCCGGGCCCGTGGGCGGCGCTCACCGAGCTCTCCTGCTCGATCGCCACGTCGCGCGCGACGGGCTGGACCGCGTCGAGGACCGGCGCCGGGTAGAACCCGAGGGCGAGCATCGCGGCGACGAGCGGGGCGAGCGCCCACTTCTCCCGCGCACCGAGGTCCGGCAGCGCCCGGAGCGTCTCGGGGGCCTCGCCCGTGAACATCCGCTGGTACGGCAGGAGGATGTAGAGGGCGGCGATGACGACGGCGAGCACCGCGGCGACGCCGGCGACGACCGAGACCCGGAAGGTCCCGAGGAGCACGAGGTACTCGGGGACGAAGCCGCTCAGGCCGGGCAGGGACAGCGTCGCGAGGCCCGCCACGAGGAAGCCGCCCGCGAGGACCGGCGTCACGCGCTGCATGCCGCCGTAGTCGGCGATGCGCTGCGACCCGCCACGCTGGGTGAGGAAGCCGGCGACGAGGAAGAGCGCCGCCGTGGAGACGCCGTGGGCGACCATGTAGAGCATGGAGCCGCCCAGCGCCGTCTCGTCGCGGACGAAGATGCCCAGGACGATGAAGCCGAAGTGCGACACGGACGTGAACGCGATGAGCCGCATGATGTCGCGCTGCCCCAGGGCCACGAGCGCCCCGTAGAGGACCGAGACGACCGCGAGGACGACGATGACCGGCGCGGCCCAGCGGGACGCCTCGGGGAACAGCGGCAGGCACAGGGCGAGCATCCCGAAGGTGCCGACCTTGTCGAGGACGCCGACGAGCAGGGCGGACGTGCCGGGCGAGGCCTGCTGCGCGGAGTCCGGCAGCCACGTGTGGACCGGCCACATCGGCGCCTTGATCGCGAACGCGATGAAGAAGGAGATGAAGATCCACCGCTCGGCCCACACGCCGAGCTCGACCCCGACGAGGTTGTCGATGAGGAACGCGTCCGGGCCGCCGTTGCCGGCGACCCCGAGGGCGACGACGCCGACGAGCATGATGAGCCCGCCCGCGAGGGAGTAGAGGAGGAACTTCGTCGCGGCGTGCCGGCGGCGCGGGCCGCCGTAGTTGCCGATGAGGAAGTACACCGGGATGAGCATCGCCTCGAAGACGATGTAGAAGAGGAAGACGTCACGCGCCGCGAAGATGGCGATCATGAGCGCCTCGAGGGCGAGGACAAGGGCGACGAAGCCCATCTGCCGGCGCTCGAGCGAGGCCCCCTCGGCGACGACCTCCTGCTCGCGCCAGCCGGCGAGGAGCACGAGCGGTACGAGGAAGACCGACAGGCCCACCATCGCCAGGCCCAGGCCGTTGACGCCGAGGGCGTAGGACACGCCCAGCTGGGGGATCCAGCTCAGCTGCTCGGTCAGCTGCTGCTCGCCGGCGGTGGCGAGGTCGAACTGCGTGGCCATGACCACGGCCCCGGCCAGGACGACGAGCGAGACGCCGACACCGACCTGCCGGGCGACGCGGTGCAGCGGCTTGACCAGCCACAGCACCGCGGCCGCGGCGAGCGGCACGATGATGAGGATGCTCAGCCAGGGGAGCTCGGATGTTGTCTGCATGACTCTTCCTCTACCTCTTCCTCTTAGACGCGCGAGGCGAGGACGACGACTAGGGCAATGACCACGCCGGCGAGCATGAGCGCCGCGTAGGAGCGCACGAACCCGGTCTGGAGGCGCCGGAGCACCCCGCCGGAGGAGCTCGTCGCGCGCGCGACGCCCATGACGGCGCCGTCGACGACGGCGGAGTCGGCGTACACGAGCGAGCGCGTGAGGTACTGGCCGGGCCGCATGAAGGCCCCCTCGTTGACGGTGTCCTGGTAGAGGTCGCGCCGGGCCGCCCGGGTGAGGGCGGAGGCGCGCGGGGCCTCGACGGGGACGCGGGCGGCGCCGTACTGGCGCCAGGCGAGCAGCACACCGACGAGCATGAGGACGACGGTCGCCCCCATGATGACCGGGATGGGGATGACCGGCTCGTGGTGCTCGACGTGCCCGGTGATCGGCTCGAGCCACGTCGTGAACCCGTCGCCCCAGGCGAGGAGCCCGCCGAGGCCGAGGGAGCCGAGCGCGAGGATGATCATCGGGACGGTCATGAGCAGCGGGGACTCGTGCGGGTGCTGCTTCTTGCCCTCGCGCGTGGGCGCCCAGCGCTCCTTGCCGTGGAAGGTCATGAAGAACAGCCGGGACATGTAGAACGCGGTGAGCCCGGCGCCGAGGAGCGCGACCGAGCCGAAGACCCACGGCCGCCAGCCCTCACCGACGAACGCGGCCTCGATGATGAGGTCCTTGCTCCAGAAGCCGGACAGGCCCGGGAAGCCGATGATGGCGAGCCACCCGGCGGCGAACGTCAGCCACGTGATCTTCATGTGCTTGGCGAGGCCGCCGAAGCGGCGCATGTCCACCTGGTCGTCCATGCCGTGCATGACCGAGCCGGCGCCGAGGAACATCCCGGCCTTGAAGAAGCCGTGGGTGACGAGGTGGAAGATGGCGAAGGCGTAGCCGACCGGGCCGAGGCCCGCGGCCAGCATCATGTAGCCGATCTGGGACATCGTCGAGGCCGCGAGGACCTTCTTGATGTCGTCCTTCGCCATGCCGACGACGGCCCCGAAGACGAGCGTGATGGCGCCGACGATGACGACGGCGAGCTGGGCGGTGGGCGCGGCGTCGAAGATCGGGCCGGACCGCACGACGAGGTAGACGCCGGCGGTGACCATCGTCGCCGCGTGGATGAGCGCCGAGACGGGGGTCGGGCCGGCCATGGCGTCCCCGAGCCATGCCTGGAGCGGGAACTGCGCCGACTTGCCGCACGCGGCGAGGAGGAGCAGGAGCCCGATCGTCGTGAGGACGGCCGTGCTCGCCTCGGCGGCGCCGGCGAAGACGCCGGCGAAGTCGACCGCGCCGAAGGCGGCGAACATCGTCATCATCGCGACGAGCAGGCCGATGTCACCGACGCGGTTCATGACGAACGCCTTCTTCGCCGCCACCGCGTAGTCGCGGCGGTGGTTCCAGAAGCCGATGAGGAGGTACGAGGCGAGGCCGACGCCCTCCCAGCCGACGAAGAGGAGGACGTAGGAGTCGGCGAGGACGAGCAGGAGCATCGCCGCCACGAAGAGGTTGAGGTAGGCGAAGAAGCGCCGCCGGTCCCGGTCGTGCGACATGTACGCCACGGAGTACAGGTGGATGAGCGTGCCGACGAACGTCACGAGGAGGACGAACGTCATCGACAGCGGGTCGACCCGCAGCCCGGCGTCGACGTCGAGGTCCCCGGCCGGGATCCACGTGAAGAGGTGGATGTCGAGGACGCGCTCGCTCACGTCGGCGCCGAGCATCGAGATGACGATGAGGAGCCCGACGACGAAGGCGCCGGCGGAGGCGAGGACGCCGAGCCAGTGGCCCCAGCGGTTCGTCGCGCGCCCGCCGAGCAGGAGGACGGCGGCACCCGCGAGCGGCAGGGCGACGAGCAGCCACGCGTAGGCGGCGATCCCGGTCGCCGGTGCCGCCTGCGCGAGGACGGAGGTGGAAAGGGACATGGCTGGTTCACCCAGCACTGCTGCGAGCACGCCGGCCCCCGTCAGCTCTTCAGCAGGTTGACGTCGTCGACCGACGCGGACCTGCGGGTTCGGAAGATGGACACGACGATCGCCAGCCCGACGACGACCTCGGCGGCGGCGACGACCATGACGAAGAACGCGAGCACCTGGCCGTGGAGATCACCGTGCCAGCGGGCGAAGGTGACGAGCATGAGGTTCGACGCGTTGAGCATGAGCTCGACCCCCATGAGCCCGATGATCGCGTTGCGGCGTAGGAGCACGGCCGCGGCGCCGATCGAGAAGAGGATGCCGGACAGCACCAGGTAGTTCACCAGGGTCATCGCGACTCCTCCTCGCTCGACGTGCTCGCGGGCGTCTCACCGGCGGCGTTCGTGCTGGCGCCGGTCGGGCCGGGTTCCGGGGCGAGGCCCGGCATGCCGGCCGCACCGGACTGGGCGACGGTGCGCGCCCCGAGGTCGCCGGCCGTCCCGCGCTCCGTCGTGTCCGCCTGCTGCGCCGCGGCGACGGCGGTCGCCGTCTCGGGGCTGACGGAGGCGATGGTGCGCAGCTGGCCGCGGATGCGCAGGACGCGCGGCACCGAGGCCTCGATCGGCTTGCCGTCCGCGCCGAGCGCGGGGACGTCCGCCGCGTTGTGGCGGGCGTAGACGCCGGGGGGAGGCAGGGGGCTCACGCGCCCGCCGTCGGCGAGGGCCGCCATCGCGGCGTCCGCGACCTCGCGCTGGCCCTGCTTGGGGCCGATCCGCTCGCGGTGGGTGAGGGTGAGCGCGCCGACCGCCGCGGTGACGAGCAGGATGCCCGTCAGCTCCATCGTGAAGACGTAGTCGGAGAAGATGAGCCGGGCGACGCCCACGGGGTTCGTGTCCGCGTTGGGGACCGCGAGGCCCTGCGGGGCGCCCATCGTGGCGGTGAGCGCGACGCCGCCGAGGGCGGCCGCGAGCCCGACGCCGCCGACGAGCCCGATCCACCGCTGGCCCTTGAGGGTCTCGACGAGGGAGTCGGAGGCGTCCACGCCCACGAGCATGAGGACGAAGAGGAAGAGCATCATGATCGCGCCGGTGTAGACGACCACCTGCGCGACGCCGAGGAACGTCGCCTCCTGGGCGACGTAGAGGACGGCGAGGCAGATCATGACGAAGATGACGCTGACGGCGGCGTAGACGGCCTTGCGGGCGAAGAGCAGCCCGAGGGAGGCGAGGACCATGAGCGGCGCGAGCACCCAGAACAGCACGGTCTCACCGGTGGAGACCGCCACCGTGCCGGTCTCGACGAGAGCCGTCGGCAGTGCGAGCCCGCTCACGCGCCGGCCCCCTTCGTCGCGGCCACCGGGCGCGCCGAGCCCAGGCTCGGGTCCTCGGGACGGTTCTCGCTGACCCAGTCGACCTGGCGCTGCGTCGGGCCCGTGACGTCGCCGCGGTAGTAGTCGTCGTCGTCGGTGCCCTCGACCATGGGGTGCGGGGCGGCGAGCATGCCGTCCGCGAGCGGGACGAGGAGGTCCTCCTTCTCGAAGATGAGCTCCTCGCGGGTGGGGCCGGCCATCTCGTACTCGTTCGTCATCGTCAGGGCGCGCGTCGGGCACGCCTCGATGCAGTAGCCGCAGAAGATGCAGCGCAGGTAGTTGATCTGGTAGACGCGGCCGAAGCGCTCGCCCGGGGAGTACTGCGCGTCCGGGGCGTTGTCCGCGCCCTCGACGTAGATGGCGTCCGCGGGGCACGCCCACGCGCACAGCTCGCAGCCGATGCACTTCTCGAGCCCGTCGGCGTACCGGTTGAGCTGGTGGCGGCCGTGGTAGCGCGGCTGGGTGGGCACCTTCTCGAAGGGGTACTGCTCGGTGACCGACGGCCGGAACATCGAGGAGAAGGTGACGCCGAAGCCCGCGACGGGCGCGAGGAGCTCGCCGAGCGGGCCCTTCTTGTCGCGCTCGAAGCGCATGGGCGTGTGCGCGCCCACCTCCCCGCGGCGCCTGCCGCGCCGGCCGAGCTCGCGCCCGTCCGCACCGGCGCCCTTGTCCTGGTCAGTCATCGTGGTTCTCCTTCGTGGCCGACAGGGTCTGCGTCGCGGCCTGGGCCGCGTCCTGCTGGCGCTGGCGACGCTCGCGGCGCGGCGAGGTCGGCATGGCCTGGCCGGGCATCGGGGGGACCGGGAAGCCGCCGGCGAAGGCGTCGAACTCCGCCTCCGGGTCGAGGACGTCCTGCCCCGGCCGCGCCGACCGTACCGCGTCCGGGCCGGTCGCCGTTCCACCCTCCGCGCCAGGGGCCTTCTTCTCCGGGAGGAACAGCGTGATGACGAGGACGACGACGAAGACGCCCGCGAGCCCGAGGAACAGCGTCTGGAGGTCGACGTCGGTGAACTGCAGGGTGCCCTGGACGATCGCGACGAGGACGAGCCACCCGAGGGCGAAGGGGATGAGGATCTTCCAGCCGAGGTTCATGAACTGGTCGTAGCGGAAGCGCAGGAGCGTCCCGCGGAGCCAGAACATGAAGAACATGACGAGCCACACCTTGGCGACGAACCACAGCACCGGCCACCAGCCGGTGTTGAACATCCCGTCGTTGATGAGCTCGATGCCCCACGGGGCGCGCCAGCCGCCGAGGAACAGCGTCGTCGCCACGGCCGAGACGTTGAGCATGTTGACGTACTCGGCGAGGAAGAACCACGCGAACTTCATCGAGGAGTACTCGACCATGTGGCCGGCGACGAGCTCGCCCTCGGCCTCGGGCAGGTCGAAGGGGAGGCGGTTGACCTCACCGACCATCGAGACGAGGTAGATGAGGAACGCCGGCGCGAGGGCGACGGCCCACCACATCTGGGTCTGCGCCTCGACGATCTGCGAGGTCGACATCGACCCGGAGACGAGGAAGACGCTGACGAGCGCGAGGCCCATGCTCAGCTCGTAGGAGATGACCTGCGCGGAGGAGCGCACCGAGCCGAGCAGCGGGTACGTCGAGTTCGACGCCCACCCGCCCAGGACGATGCCGTACACCCCGACCGCGGTGATGGCGAGGATGTAGAGGACCGCCACGGGCATGTCGGTGAGCTGGAGCGGCGTGACGACGCCGAAGACCGAGACCTCCGGGCCGAACGGGATGACCGCGTAGATGAGGAACGCGGAGAACGCCGCGATGAACGGGGCGAGGACGTAGATGAACTTGTCCGCGCCCTTGAGGTTGATGTCCTCCTTGAGGAGGAGCTTGAGGGCGTCGGCCATCGACTGCAGGAGGCCGAAGGGGCCGTGGACGTTCGGGCCGCTGCGGGTCTGCATGCGCCCGAGGATGCGCCGCTCGGCCCAGATGGCGATGAGGACGGACACGAGGAGGAAGACGATGATCGCCACCGCCTTGATCACCCAGATCCACCACGTGTCGTTCGAGAAGTCGGCTGCCGTGCCGGCTGCTGCCATGGGCATGATCATCGGGCCACCTCCAGGGCGACGACGGCGCCGGCTCCGGCGCCGAGCATCTCGTGCACGCTCGAGCCCGGAGAGTTCTCCGGGAGCCACACCACTCGCTCGGGCATCGTCGTCACCGCAAGCGGCAGCGTGATGGTCCCGGCGGGTCCACGGACGGTGAGCGCCGCGCCGTCGGCGACGCCGAGGGCGGCCGCGGTCGCGGCGGACAGGCGGACCACCGGGCGGTGGGCGGTGCCGGCGAGGTGAGGATCGCCGTCCTGCCCGCGTCCCGCGTCGAGCTGCAGCTTCCACGTGGCGAGGACGGCCTCGCCCTCCGCCGCCGCGGGCGGCTCGCCGGCGGGGCCGGCGGGCACCGCGGGGCGCTCGCCCTCCCACGCCGTCAGCTCGCCGAGCTGGGCGTGGACCGCCGTGAGCGTCTCGCAGCCGAGCGCGACACCCATCTCGTCCGCGAGGCCGGTGAGGACCTGGCGGTCGGACAGCGCACGGGTGGAGAGGACCTGCCCGAACGGCCGGCGGCGACCCTCCCAGTTGACGTACGTCCCCGACTTCTCGACGGGCGGCGCCACGGGCAGGACGACGTCGGCGTGCTCGGTGACCTCGGAGCGGCGGACCTCGAGCTGGACGACGAAGCCGGCGCGGGCGAGCGCCGCGCGGGCGAGGGCCGGGTCCGGCACGTCGCGCAGGTCGACCCCGCCGACGAGCAGACCGCCGAGCTCGCCGTCGCGGGCCGCGGCGAGGATGCCGGTGACGTCGCGCCCGGGCGTGGCCGGGACGCGCTCGACACCCCACACGCCGGCGACGTCGACGCGCGCCTCGGCGTCGCCCGCCGGGCGCCCGCCCGGGAGCAGGCCGGGCAGGAGCCCGGCCTCGACGGCACCGCGCTCGCCGGCGCGGCGCGGGACCCACGCGAGGCGGGCCCCGGTGCGCTCCACGAGCTGCAGGACGGCGGCGAGGGTGCCCGGCTGGGCGCCGGCGCGCTCGCCGACGAGGACGACGGTGCCGGGCTCGGCCAGGGCCTGGGCGAGGACGCCGAGGTCGGGCTCGACGGAGGTCGGCACGACGGCGTCGAGGACCTCCGCCTCGGTGCCGGGGGCGCACTCGACGAGCTGCGCCCGGAGCTTGGTCGTGCCGCGGGTGGCGAGCGGGGCGAGGGTCGCGACGCTCACGCGCCCGGCGACGACGCCCTTGCGGAGCCGGAGGAAGATCGCACCGGCCTCCTCCTCGGGCTCGAGCGCGACGAGGAGCACGTGGGGGGCGTGCTCGAGGTCGGTGAAGGTGACGTCCATGTCCGCGCCCGCGACGTGGCGGGTGAGGAAGGCCGCCTCCTCGGCGGAGTGCGCGCGCCAGCGGTGGTCGACGTCGTTCGTCGCCAGCGCCGTCCGCGCGAAGCGGGACCACGTGTAGGCGTCCTCGAGCGTGAGGTGGCCGCCGGGCAGGACCCCGACGCCGCCGGCGTCGCGCGCCCGCTCGAGCCCCCGGGCGGCGAGGTCGAGCGCCTCGGACCAGCTCGTCGGGACGAGCTCGCCGCTCTCGTCGCGCACGAGCGGGACGTCGAGACGGTCGGGGGCGCTCTGCCACGCGAAGGCGAAGCGGTCCTTGTCGGTGATCCACTCCTCGTTGACCTCGGGGTCGTCGCCGGCGAGCCGCCGCACGACGACGCCGCGCCGGTGGTCGACCCGGATGGCCGAGCCGCTCGCGTCGTGCTCGGCGACGCTCTCGGTCGAGACGAGGTCGAAGGGGCGGGCGCGGAACCGGTACCCGGCGGACGTCAGAGCCCCGACGGGGCAGATCTGGATCGTGTTGCCGGAGAAGTACGAGGAGAACGGACGCCCGGAGCCGTCGAGCTCGGCGACGCCCATGGGGCCGCTCGCGAACCCGGCGACCGGGCCGGCCTCCCCGAGCGGTCCGACGTGGGCGTCGGTGTGCGTGGGGCCGGCCTCGGCGTCGGGAAGGGCGAAGTCGAGGATGTGGGCGTCGAACCCGCCGATCTGCTGGCCGTGCGTGCCGTGCACCTCGCGGCCGGGCGCGCCACCGCCGCGGCCCTGGAGGTCGATGAAGGGGTCACCGGCGATCTCGGAGGAGAAGCGCGTGCAGCGCTGGCACAGGATGCAGCGGTCCCGGTCGAGGAGGATCTGCGTGGAGACCTTGACGGGCTTGGGGAACGTCCGCTTGATGTCGACGTAGCGGCTCGTCGGGCGGCCGTTGCTCATCGCCTGGTTCTGCAGCGGGCACTCCCCGCCCTTGTCGCAGACCGGGCAGTCGAGCGGGTGGTTGATGAGCAGGAACTCGATCATCCCGTGCTGGGCCTTGTCCGCCACGGGCGAGGTGTGCTGCGTGGAGACGACCATGCCGGGCGTCGCCTCGAGGGTGCACGAGGTCTGCGGCTTGGGCATGGCCCGCAGGTTCCCCTCGCGGTCCGGGGTCGCGACCTCGACGAGGCACTGGCGGCACGCCCCGACGGGCTTGAGGAGCGGGTGCTCGCAGAACCGCGGGATCTGGATGCCGACCTGCTCGGCGGCGCGGATGACGAGGGTGCCCTTGGGCACCTCGACCTCGACGCCGTCGATGGTCACCGTCAGCAGCTCGACCGGCGCGCTGGCCGGTCGGGACGTCGTGGCTGTCATCGAGCACCTACTTCGGAGAACGCGGCCGAGGCCTCGTACGGGAAGAGCGCGGCGGCCGGGGTGTGGACGCCGGCCTCGAACTCGGAGCGGAAGTGAGCGATGCCGCTCTGGATCGGGACGGCGGAGGCGTCGCCGAGCGCGCAGAACGAGCGTCCCGCGATGTTGGCCGAGACGTCGAGGAGGAGGTCGATGTCCGTGGGCAGGCCCTTGCCGGCCTCGAGCCGGTGCATGACCTGCTTCATCCAGTAGGTCCCCTCGCGGCACGGGGTGCACTTGCCGCAGGACTCGTGCTGGTAGAAGTCCGTCCAGCGCGTCACGACCCGGACGACGGAGACGGTCTCGTCGAAGACCATGAGTGAACGCGTGCCCAGCATGGACCCGGCGGCACCCACCGCCTCGTAGTCGAGGGGGACGTCGAGGTGGGAGTCGGTGAGGATCGGGGTGGAGGAACCGCCCGGCGTCCAGAACTTCAGCCGGTGCCCCGCGCGGACGCCGCCAGCCATGTCGAGCAGCTCGCGCATGGTGATGCCCAGCGGCGCCTCGTACTGCCCGGGGCGCTCGACGTGCCCGGAGAGGGAGAAGAGGCCGTGGCCGGCCGACTTCTCCGTGCCCATCGACGTGAACCAGTCGACGCCGCCGCGGACGATCCCGGGGACCGAGGCGATGGACTCGACGTTGTTGACGACCGTCGGGCGGGCGTACAGTCCCGCGACCGCCGGGAACGGGGGCTTGAGCCGCGGCTGACCGCGCATGCCCTCGAGGGAGTCGAGCAGCGCCGTCTCCTCACCGCAGATGTAGGCCCCGGCCCCGGCGTGGACGGTGATCTCGAGGTCGAACGCGCCGTCCGGTCCCGCGCCCTGGCCGATGATCCCGGCCTCGCGGGCCTCACGCACGGCGGCGAGCAGCCGGCGGTAGACGTGGACCACCTCGCCGCGCAGGTAGATGAAGGCGTGGGTGCAGCCGATGGCGTAGGCCGTGATCGCCACGCCCTCGAGCAGCAGGTGGGGGTTGGCGAGCATGAGCGGGATGTCCTTGCACGCCCCGGGCTCGGACTCGTCCGCGTTGACGACGAGGTAGCGAGGACCGCCGTCGGGCTTGGGCAGGAAGGACCACTTGAGGCCGGTGGGGAAGCCCGCGCCGCCGCGCCCGCGCAGGCCGGATGCCTTGACGGTCTCGACGATGTCCGCGGGCGGGGTCCGCAAAGCCTGGGCCAGCGCCTCGTACCCGCCGCGCTCGCGGTACGTCGCCAGCGTCCAGGAGCGGTCCGCGTCCCAGACGTCGGTGAGCACCGGCGTCAGCCGGCCCGGCCCAGCGTTCGGCGCCGAAGTCGTCACGTCACTCACGGGTACCTCCCTCGTCGGGGCCCTTGCCCGGCTCCACCACGGTCTCGGGGTCCTTGTCGGCCGGGGTCGTCGGCTTGCGCGCGGCGCTGGAGTGCACGCCACCGGTGGTCTGGGCGCCGGCGACATCGGGCTCCGGCTCGGCAGCCCCGTGCGGGCCGGGGGCGGCCAGATCGGGCGCACGCCAACCGTTCTCACGGGCGAGGCGGAGCCCGGCGAGGCTGGACTCCCCGGCCGCCACGCCCTCGTCCGCGCGCCCGTCCTCGAACCCGGCGAGCACGCGGGAGACCTCCTTGAACGTCCCCACGGTGGAGGGGCCGCGCGTCGGGGCGACGGCCTCGCCGGCGCGCAGGCTCCTGACGAGGTCGACCGCGCTCGTGGGCGTCTGGTTGTCGAAGAACTCCCAGTTGACCATGACGACGGGCGCGTAGTCGCAGGCGGCGTTGCACTCGATGCGCTCGAGCGTGATGGCGCCGTCGTCGGTGGTCTCGTCGTGCCCGACGCCGAGGTGGCCGGAGACGGTCTCGAAGATCGCGTCCCCGCCCAGGACGGCGCACAGGGCGTTCGTGCACACCCCCACCGTGTACTGCCCGTTGGGGTGGCGCTTGTACTGCGTGTAGAACGTCGCGACGGCGGAGACCTCCGGGCGGCTCAGCCCGAGGACGTCCGCGCACAGCGCGATGCCGCTCGCGCTGACGTAGCCGTCCTCGGCCTGGACGAGGTGGAGCATGGGGAGCAGCGCCGAGCGTGGCTCGGGGTAGCGGGCGATGATCTCGGCGCACTCGGCGCGCAGGCGCGCCTCGGTGTCCGGCGCGTATCCGGTGACGCTCATCAGCGGTCCACCCCTCCCATGACGGGGTCGATCGAGGCCAGCGCGACGACGACGTCGGCCAGCTGGCCGCCCTCGGTCATGAGCGCCAACGACTGCAGGTTGGAGAACGAGGGGTCCCGGAAGTGGGCGCGGTAGGGCCGCGTGCCGCCGTCGGAGACGAGGTGGACGCCCTGGACGCCGCGGGGGTGCTCGATGGTCTGGTAGACCTGGCCCGCCGGCACCCGGAAGCCCTCGGTGACGAGCTTGAAGTGGTGGATGAGCGACTCCATCGACGTGCTCATGATCTCGCGGATGTGGTCGCGGGAGTTGCCCTGGCCGTCGGAGCCGATCGACAGCTGCGCCGGCCACGCGATCTTCTTGTCCGCGACCATGACCGGGCCGGGCGTCGCCTCGAGGCGCTCGAGCGCCTGGTAGATGATCTTGAGCGACTCGTAGCACTCGTCGAAGCGGATGGCGACGCGGTTGTAGGCGTCGGAGTGGTCGCGCGTGATGACGTCGAAGTCGAACGTCTCGTAGCCGGAGTACGGCTGGAGCTTGCGCATGTCGAGCGGGTAGCCGGTCGCGCGCACCGACGGGCCGGTGAGGCCGAGGGCGAGGGCACCGGCGAGGGAGATGTAGCCGACGTCCTTGTGGCGCGCCTTGAAGATCGGGTTGGCCATCGTCAGGTCCTGGAGCTCGCCGAGGTCGCGGCGGACCTTGGGCATGAGCTCGCGGACCATCGCCACGGTGTCCGCGGGGAGGTCCTGGGCGACGCCGCCGGGGCGGACGTAGGCGTGGTTCATCCTCAGGCCGGTGATGTGCTCGAGGATGCGCAGGATCTCCTCGCGCCCGCGGAAGCTGATCGTCATCATCGTCGTCGCGCCGAGCTCGTTGCCCCCGGAGCCGATCGCGACCATGTGCGAGGCGATGCGGTTGAGCTCCATGACGAGCACCCGGATGAGCGAGGCCCGCTCCGGCACGTCGTCGGTGATGCCGAGGAGCTTCTCGACGGCGAGGCAGTAGCCGACCTCCTGGTACAGCGGGGCGACGTAGTCCATGCGCGTGCACAGCGTCACGCCCTGGGTCCAGGTGCGGTACTCCATCGTCTTCTCGATGCCGGTGTGGAGGTAGCCGTTGCCGAGGCGCAGCTCCTTCACCGTCTCGCCCTCGATGTCGAGGATGAGCCGGAGCACCCCGTGCGTCGAGGGGTGGACGGGCCCCATGTTGACGATGATGCGCTCCTCGCCGATGCGCTCCGCCTCCTCGGCGATGGAGGCCCAGTCACCGCCCTCGGCGGTGAACTCGGGGCCGGCGTCGGCGTCGCGGGCCGGCCGGGTCGCGGCGGCGGGCGCGTTCGTGTGGTTCGCCATCAGGTGTACGACCTCCGGGTGTCGGGCGGCGGGATCGTGGCGCCCTTGTACTCCACCGGGATCCCGCCGAGCGGGTAGTCCTTGCGCTGGGGGTGGCCCTCCCAGTCGTCCGGGAGCATCGTGCGGGCGAGGGACGGGTGGCCGTCGAAGACGATCCCCATGAGGTCCCACGTCTCGCGCTCGTGCCAGCTGTTGCCGGGGTAGAGGTCGACGAGCGTGGGCACGTGCGGGTCGCCGTCGGGCGCGGTGACCTCGAGCCGCAGCTGGCGGTTGTGCGTGAGCGAGAGGAACGCGTAGACCGCGTGCAGCTCACGCCCGGCGTCGTGGGGGAAGTGGACGCCGGAGACACCGAGGCAGAGCTCGAAGCGCAGGTCGACGTCGTCGCGCAGGAACGCGGCGACTGTGCGCAGGTGCTCACGCGTGATGAAGAGGGTGAGCTCGCCGCGGTCGACGACGACCTTCTCCACGGCGGCCTCGAACGCGATCCCGGCCTCCTCGAGGAGCTCGGCGATGACGTCGACGACCTCGTCGAACCAGCCGCCGTAGGGGCGCTCCGAGGGCGGCGGCATGGCGACGGTGCTGACGAGCCCGCCGAACCCGGACGTGTCACCGGGCCCGTTGGCCCCGAACATCCCGCGGCGGACGTCGACGACCTCGAGCTCGGTCCGGCCGTCGGCCGGGCCCGCGGGGACGTTCTGGCCACCGGCCTCGAGGGCCGCGGCCGAGGTGGACTGGGCACCGGTGTCCGGCGCCCCGGGCTTGACGGTGTCCGCCGCCGCCTTCTTCTCGTCGTCGCGCTCGCTCACGCCAGCAGCCCCTTCATCTGGTGCGTCGGCGTGGCCGCGAGGGCCGCTGCCTCGGCGGCCCTCGCCGCCTCCTCGCGGTTGACGCCGAGGGGTGAGTTCTTCACCTGGTTGTGCAGCTCGAGGATGGCGTGGAGGAGCATCTCCGGGCGCGGGGGGCAGCCCGGGAGGTAGATGTCCACAGGCAGCAGGTGGTCGACACCCTGGATGATGGCGTAGTTGTTGAACATCCCGCCGCTCGAGGCGCACACGCCCATGGAGATGACCCACTTGGGCTCAGGCATCTGGTCGTACGTCTGCCGCACGACCGGGGCCATCTTCTGGCTCACCCGGCCGGAGACGATCATGAGGTCGGCGTGGCGCGGCGAGGCGCGGAACACCTCCATGCCGAAGCGCGAGATGTCGAAGCGTGGGGTGCCCGTCGCCATCATCTCGATCGCGCAGCAGGCCAGGCCCATCGTCACGGGCCACATCGACGCCTTGCGGGACAGCCCGACCACCTGCTCGACGGTCGTCAGCATGAACCCCGCGGGAAGCTTCTCCTCGAGTCCCATCGTCTCTCTCCTCAGTCCCAGTCCAGGCCGCCGCGGCGCCATTCGTAGATGAACGGCACGGTGATCAGGAAGATGAATCCGAGCATGGCGACGAGGCCGAACATCGCCAGCTCGGAGAAGGCCACGGCCCACGGCACGAGGAAGATGACCTCGATGTCGAAGATGATGAAGGTCATCGCCACGAGGTAGTACTTGATCGGGAAGCGGCCCGCACCGGTCGCGCGCGGCGTCGCCTCGACGCCGCACTCGTAGTTGTCCACCTTGATGCGGTTGTAGCGCTTCGGACCGATGACGGCGCTGGCCGCGATGCCGCCGATCGCCAGGAGGGCGGCGACGGCCATCATGACGAGGATGGGGACGAACGGGTTCGTCATGGTGCCTCCGTGGTTGAGCCGCCCGGTGCGGCGCGGCCCGGGGAGCGGGCGGCGTCGGCACCAGGGTACGGGCGTCGGGTGTGTGCTCGCGCACACCGGTGGCCGGTCATGACGCCGGCACCGCCTTCGTCAGGGCCGTGATGAGCCGGTCCATCCAGTCCCCGTCCCGGCGGTCGAAGCCGTCGGAGAGCAGCTTCATGACGAAGCGCATGAGGACCGGGCGCGGCAGGCCGTACTTGACGCACGCGCGCATGATCTCCGGGCGCTCGATGACCCGCGCGAAGGCCTGCCCGAGCGTGAAGTACCCGCCGAGCTCCTCGCCGAGGATCTTCGGGTACGTGCGCAGCGTCTTCTCGAGCGCGTAGGGCGTCGTGCGGGCGAGCGCCTGGGAGACGACGTCGGCGGCGATGCGCCCGGACTGCATGGCGTAGGCGATGCCCTCGCCGTTGAACGGGGAGACCATCCCGCCGGAGTCCCCGACGAGGAGGAGACCGCTCGTGTAGTGCGGCTTGCGGTTGAACGCCATGGGCAGCGCCGCGCTGCGGAGGTCGCCGATCTGGTTCTCGGCGGTGAACTCCCACTCGGCCGGGACGTTGCGCATCCACGTGGCGAAGAGCGCCTTGTAGTCGAGGCGGGTCGGCGTCGCGGTCGAGCTGAGGGAGCCGAGGCCGACGTTGACCGTGCCGTCGCCGAGGGCGAAGATCCAGCCGTAGCCCGGCATGAGGTTCGAGGCGCCGGGCTCGCCGTCCCACAGCTCGAGGTGGGACTCCATCATGTCGTCGTCGTGGCGCGGGGACCGGAAGTACGTGCGAACGGCCACGCCCATCGGGCGGTTCGTGTTCTTCTCGACGCCCATCGACGTGGCGAGCCGGGCGGAGACACCGCCCGCGTCGACGACGACGGGGGCCCGGAACGTCACCTCGTCACCCGCACGGCGGCCCGCGCCGTCGACGGGGCGCGCCGTCACGCCGAGGATCCGGCCCGACCGCTCGTGCCGGACCGGCCCGGTGACGGACATCCCCTCGCGCAGCGTGGCGCCGGAGCGCTGCGCGTGACGCGCGAGGGTCTCGTCGAGGTCCATGCGCGAGCGGGCGAGGCCGTAGGAGGGCATCTCGGCGAGCTCGGGCCACGGCACCTCGATGCGGTGCCCGCCGCCGTAGGTGCGCAGGCCGTAGTTCCGGATCCAGCCGTCGGCCGGGTCGGTGCTCACGCCCATGCGGATGAGCTCGGCCACCGCACGCGGGGTGAGGCCGTCGCCGCACACCTTGTCCCGGGGGAACGTGCCCTTCTCGAGGAGGAGCACCTCGAGGCCCGTCTGGGCGAGGTAGTGGGCCGCCGCTGCGCCGCCGGGGCCGGCACCGACGACGATGACATCGGCGTCATCGCTCGCGCCTTGCGCCACGTCACCTCTCCAGCTTCTATGCAGGGCCTGGGACGGCCGCGTGCCACTCTACAAACCCCTGAGACCCGCGTCTCCTAAGGGCTTCCTTACTTGACGCCGCCCCGGCGCAGGCCTCCGGAATCGGGCACGGGACCCCGGCGCTCCGGGCGCTGCGGGCCCGGGCGCTCAGGCCTCCGGGCGGGTGGCCCGGTGGAGCGCGACGATGCCCCCCGAGAGGTTGCGGAAGGCCACCCGGTCCCACCCGGCGGCCCGGATGAGGGCGGCGAGCCCGCGCTGGTCCGGCCAGTCGGTGATCGACTCGGCGAGGTAGGAGTACGCCTCCGTGTTCGAGGAGACGAGCCCGGCGACCCGCGGCAGGACCTGGGTGAGGTACGTCGTGTAGGCCGCGCGGAACGGGGCGAGCGTCGGCCGGGAGAACTCGCAGATGACGAGCCGGCCGCCGGGGCGCGTGACGCGGAGCATCTCGCTCAGGGCGCGGTCGGTGTCGACGACGTTGCGCAGCCCGAACGAGATCGTCACGACGTCGAAGCTCTCGTCGGCGAACGGCAGCGCCGTCGCGTCGCCCGCGACGAACGGCAGGTCCGGGCGGCGGCGCTTGCCGACGCCCACCATGCCCGTGGAGAAGTCGCACGGGACGACGTCGATGCCGGCGTCGGCGTAGTCCTCGCTCGACGTCCCCGTGCCGGCCGCGAGGTCGAGGACGCGCATGCCGGGCTCCGCCGCGACGGCCTTGCGCGTGGCCGCGCGCCAGAGGCGGTCCTGCCAGAGCGAGAGGACGTCGTTCGTGACGTCGTACCGGCGGGCGACGGCGTCGAACATGCCGGCGACCTCGCGGGGCTTCTTGTCCAGGCTCGCGCGACTCATGGGGACATCTTCCCAGGTTTGCGGGATGCGGCTGCTCGACGCGGTCCGCGCGCCGGAGGCCCGGGCGCCCGCCCGGCCCGGCCGAGGGGGCGCGGCGGGAGTCCTAGAGTTACCCCGATGTCCTCCGTAGCCTCCGACGCGCCGTCCGGCACTGCGCCGCTCCACGTGCGCACCGTCGAGATCGACGACGTCGGCGACCTTCTCGCGCTCCTTCCCACCGACGACCCCGCGACGACGATGAGCTGGGTGCGCCGCGGTGAGGGCATCGTCGGGTGGGGCGAGGCCCTGGTCCGGCGCACGAGCGGGCCGGCGCGGATGATCGACGCCGACGCGTGGTGGACGCGCACCGCCGCCGCGATGCACGTCGCCGACGACGTCCGGCTGCCGGGCACCGGCCCGGTCGCGTTCGGGTCCTTCGCCTTCTCGCGCGCGTCCCGGGCCGGCGGGGTCCTCGTCGTGCCGCGCGTCGTCGTCGGACGCCGCGGCGGGCGGAGCTGGCTCACCGTCGCCACGCCCCCGGGCGAGGCCCCCGTCACGACGCTAGCCGAGGCGGTCGGGACGGGCACCCCGGTGCGGCCGCCCGGCGACGTGACGTTCACCGACGGCGCGCTCGCCGTCGGGGACTGGCAGGACGCCGTGCGCGCGGTCGTCGCGACGATCCGGTCGGGCGAGGTGCAGAAGGTCGTCATGGCGCGGGACGTCCTCGCCCGCACGAGCGCCGACGTCGACATCCGCTACCTCCTGCGCAACCTCGCCGCCGAGTACCCCGGGTGCTGGACGTTCAGCGTCGACCACCTCGTCGGCGCAACGCCGGAGCTCCTCGTCCGGCGCGACCACGGCCTCGTCGCGTGCCGGGTGCTTGCCGGGACCATCCAGCGCAGCGGGGACGACGACGCGGACCTGCGGCACGCGGCCACCCTCGCCCGCTCCTCCAAGGACCTCGAGGAGCACGAGTACGCGGTGGCCTCGGTGGCCGAGGCGCTCGGGCCGTACTGCTCGAGCTTCAACGTGCCGGAGTCGCCGTTCGTCCTCCACCTGCCCAACGTCATGCACCTGGCGAGCGACGTCACCGGCGTGGTCGACCGGAGCGACGGCGGTCCCGGCCCCACGAGCCTCGCGCTCGCCGCCGCGCTACACCCCACGGCGGCGGTCTGCGGGACGCCGACGGCGCGGGCCGCCGCCGTCATCGCCGAGGTCGAGCAGATGGACCGGCGCCGCTACGCCGCCCCGGTCGGGTGGATGGGTGCCGACGGCGACGGCGAGTGGGGCATCGCCCTGCGCTCCGGTGAGGTCGGCGCCGAGGGCCCCCGGTCCGTGCGCCTCTACGCCGGCTGCGGCGTCGTCGCCGCCTCGGACCCGGCCGCCGAGGTGGCCGAGTCCGAGGCGAAGCTGCGCCCGATGCGCAGCGCCCTCACGTCCTGAGCGGTACGGCTCAGGCGCCGATCTGCTCGCGCGCGGCGAGCGTGACGTCGACGTCGTCGGACATCCCGTCGCGCACGACGGTGAGCGTCACCGACTCCCCAGCGGCGTACTGGCGCACGTACCCGGTGAGCGACGCAGCGCTGCCGACCGGCTTGTCGTCGATCGCCGTGACGACGTCGCCCTCGCGCAGCCCTGCTGCGTCCGCCGGCGCGCCGGCCTCGATCCGCTGGACGAGCGCGCCCGGACGGGTCGCGCCGTCGGCCGTCGCCGTCGCGTCCGCGAGGCTCACCCCGAGGAAGGCGTGCTCGGCCGTGCCGTCCTTGATGAGCTGCTCGGCGACGTCGGAGGCCTGGTCCACCGGGATGGCGAACCCGAGGCCGATGCTTCCCGCGGCGCTGCCGCCCGAAAGCGTCGCGATGGAGCTCGTGATGCCGATGACCCGGCCGCTGGCGTCGAAGAGCGGTCCGCCCGAGTTGCCGGGATTGATCGCCGCGTCCACCTGGATCGCGTTCGTCACGACGGTGCCGGACCGCGGGTCCGAGGCGGCCGTCGTCACGGGGCGGTCGAGGGCCGAGACGATGCCCGTCGTCACGGTCGAGGACAGCCCGAGCGGGTTGCCGACCGCGACGACCGCCTCACCGACGGCGAGGTCGCCGGACGTCCCGAAGGTGGCTGGGACCAGATCCTTCGGCGGGTCGACCAGGCGCACGACGGCGAGGTCCGTCGTCGGGTCGGTGCCGACGATCTCCGCCTCGTACATCCGGGCGTCGGAGAGGCTGACGACGATGCCGCCCGGCCGGGCCCCGTCGACGACGTGGTTGTTCGTCAGGACGTGCCCGTCGGCGTCGAGGAGGACGCCGGATCCCGCGCCCTGCCCGCTCGTCGTCGTGACGTCGAGGGCGACGACGGACTCGCGGACGGCGGCGGCGACCGCCTCCCAGTCCGGGTCGTCGCTCGTCGAGCTGACGGGAGCCGCGTTGACGACCTGCTCCGACGAGGAGGACGCGATGAGGGCCGGCTGCTCGTCGAACGCGCCGGTGAGGGAGGCCGTCCCCAGGCTCGCGAGGAGGGCGGCCGCGGCGGCCGTCCCGCCGAGGCTCGCCCACCCGCGGCGGCCGGACCGGCGCGGCGGGGCGGGGATGGTGGCGGTGGTGGTCTCGTGCGTAGGCCCGAAGGCGCCGGCCGGCACGGGCGCGAAGGCGTTGCCCGCCTGCGCCGCGGCAGGGAGGGCGTGGCCGGACTGCGGCGCGCCAGGGAAGGCGTGGCCCGTCGGGGGCGTCTGCGGCGCGGCGGGGAGGGCGTAGCCGGCCGACGGCGTGGACGACGCGTCCCCCTCCCTCCGGTCGTTCGCGGCAGCACCATCGGTGGCTCCGACCGGCGGCGTGGACGCGAGCGCGTCGCTGCCCCGCTCCGGCTCCGCCGCCTCTGCCGGTGCCGGCACCGGTGGGGCGTCGCTGACGGTCTCCGCGAGCGCGTCGAACGTCGCGCGCTCCGGGTAGTCGGCGGGTGCCGTGCCGAACGCCAGGGCCGCACCGATGCCCGGGTCCACCCACTGGCTCTTCTGCGTGGCACCCTCGCGGACCTGCCGCGCCCAGTGGGCCGCGGCCTCCCCCTGGGGCGCCCCAGGGACGTCGGAGTGGACGGGCTCCGCCGGAGCGCCGTGCTGCGGGTCGAGGTTCTCGTTCGTCATCGTGTCCTCCAAGGTCGACTGCCCCAAGGAGACCTCGACGACCTTGTCCCAGGCTCGGTGCTACCTGTGAGTTGTCTGGGAATCGGCGAGCGAGGCGCGGACCGCGTCACCGACCGCCTTGACGACCCGGTCGCGACCGGCCCGCAGGGTGGTGCGGTCGAGGGCGACCTCGACGACGCTCCGCCCCGTGACGGGCACCCGGAGCGCCGCGTCGAGCTCGTCCGCCGTGCGGACGAGGACGTGGGCCGCGCCGTACCCGGCCGCGAGCGCCCCGAGGTCTGCGCGCTGGGGTGTGGCGAAGAGCCGCTCGAACTGGGCGGCCCGCTCGGGCGCCCCGTGCTCGAGCGTGGCGAAGATGCCGCCGCCGACGTCGTTGAGGACGACGACCTGCAGGTCCACCTCCCGCTCGAGCGCCCCGCGCAGGAGAGAGCCGGCGTCGTGGAGGAACGTCAGGTCACCCACGAGGGCGCGGACGGGTACGCCGGCACCGAGCGCGATGCCTGTCGCCGTACCGATCGTCCCGTCGATACCCGCCAGGCCCCGGTTGGACACGGCACGTGCCGAGGCGCCCGCCGGCCACGGCGCCGCGACGAGGTCGAGGTGGCGCACGGCCATCGAGGACCCGACGACGAGCACCTCCGCACCCCCACGGCCCTCCTGCGTCGCCCGCGCGACCTCGCGGGCGACGACGAGACCGTTGAGCGGTGCGCCGTCGGACGGGCGGGAGTGGACGGCGTCGTCAGCGCGAGCCGCGACCGCGACCGCGACCGCAGCCGAGGAGGGCGAGGAGGTGGCGGCGAGCGCCACGACCCCTTCCCGCGCGGCTCCGGCTGCCCGCTGCCACCGGGCGAGCCAGCGCCGGTTCTCGCTCTCGGGGGCGGCGGCGGCCGCCACGTCCTCGGGAGCGGGGGCGGCGCCGGCGAGGACCTGGCTCGCGGTCCCCGCGGGGTCCGTCCACGTGGCCCCGGTGGGCGCGACGACGACGACCTCGACGTCCTCGCGAGCCAGGAGCCGGCTCACGGGCCGCGAGAGCGTCGGGCGCCCGAGGACGACGACGCGGCGGATCGCGCCGCCGAGCTCCGGCTCGCCGAGCAGCAGCCGGTAGTACGCGATGGCGTTGGGCAGCGAGCGCGCGCCGGACGTGGGCTCGGCGAGCAGCGGCCAGCCGCCGGCCTCGGCGAGCTCGCGGGCGGCGGGCCCGGCTCCGTCGCCCGCGACGACGACGGTGAGCGGGCACGGCGGGAGCGTCGTCGACGGGGGCATGGGTCGCGGGGGTACCAGCGCACGTCGGGCGGGGGGCACGCCCGGCTGCCACGGCGCCGCCGGCGTGAGCGGGTCCCGGAAGGCGACGTTGAGGTGGACCGGGCCCGGGTCCGCGCTCCGGGCGCCGGTCGCGGCCACGAGCGCCCGGGCGACGACCTGGCGCAGGGCCGGGGCGCCGGTCTCCCCGGCGGGGAGGTCGGCGCTCCAGCGCGGGGCCCGGCCGAAGATGCCGACCTGCTCCGTCGTCTGGTTGGCCCCCGTGCCGCGGACCTCGTGCGGGCGGTCGGCGCTGACGACGACGAGGGGGACGCCCGCGTGGGCCGCCTCGAGGACGGCGGGGTGGAGGTTGGCGACGGCGGTGCCGGACGTCGTGACGACGGCCACCGGCTCGGGCTCCCGCCCGCGCACGGCGGAGGACCGGCTCAGCCCGAGGGCGACGAAACCGGCCGACCTCTCGTCGAGGCGGACGTGGAGCTCGAGCCACCCGGCCTCGTGGGCGGCGTGGAGGGCGTAGGCGAAGGGCGCGCTGCGCGAGCCGGGAGCGAGGACGACGTGCCGTACTCCCCCGGCGACGAACGCCTCGACGAGCCCGCGCGCGACGACGGTGGCGGGCGCCTCGGAGGTCGTGGGTACGTCGGGGGTCGCGGGCGGCTCGTGTGTGCCGGGCGCCTCGCGGGCGCGGACGCTGCCAGGCGCCTCGCGGCCGCTGCCGGCCCCGGGCGTCGCCGCGGGGCCGGACCTCTGCGCCGCGTCGTCGCCGCTCATGGCGCTCCCTCGAGGTAGGCGCTCACCGCGGTGAGCCGCGCGGCCCAGCGCTGCGCCGTCGCGTCGTCGGCCGCCGAGACCGCGAGACTGGCGGGCGTGGGCGCCGGGCGCCGGACCGGGATGGCGCCGTCGACCGGGAGGAGCGGCTCGTCGACGGTGTCGCGCGTGAGGAGCTGGACGGTCGCGAGGCCGCACGCGTACGGGAGCTCGGGGAGGGCCGCCGCGAGCGCGAGGCCCGCGGCGATGCCGACGGAGGACTCCAGCGCCGAGGACACGACGACGGGCAGCCCCACCTGCTCGGCGAGGTCGAGGCAGGCCCTCACCCCACCGAGCGGCTGGACCTTGAGGACGACGACGTCGGCTGCCTCCGCCGCGCGCACGGCGAGCGGGTCGCGCGCCCGGCGGATGGACTCGTCCGCCGCGATCGGGATGTCGGTGCGCCGGCGCAGCGCCGCGAGGTCCTCCACCCGCGGGCACGGCTGCTCGGCGTACTCGAGGCCGCCCGCCGCCCGGTCGAGGAGAGCGAGTCGCTCGAGCGCCGTCTCGAGGTCCCACGCACCGTTCGCGTCGATCCGGATCCGGCCCCCCGGGCCCAGCGCGTCCCGGACCGCCTCGAGCCGCTCCTGCTCGTCCGCGAGCACCTGGCCCGCCTCAGCCACCTTGACCTTCGCGGTCGAGCACCCGCTCGCCCGCACGATCCGGGCGGCGTGCTCGGGGCCGACGGCGGGCACGGTGACGTTGACCGGGACGACGTCGCGGACGGCGGGCGGCCACCCCTCGTCCGCCGCCTCGCGCGCCGCGCGGAGCCACGCCCCGGACTCGGCGTCGTCGTAGTCCCAGAACGGGGAGAACTCGCCCCAGCCGGCGTCCCCGCGCAGGAGGACCCCGTCACGGACGTCGATCCCCCGGAAGCGGGTGCGCAGGGGCGCGGAGTACACCGCGACCGGGGCGGGATGCGTGAGGGGCACGCTCGCCAGGATAGGTGGAGGCGCCGACGCGGCGCCCTACCGGCCTGCGGTGCCCTCGTCGCCGGCGACGACCGCGGGCACCTCGCCGTCGTGCGCCGTCGTCGTGGCGAGGTTGAGGCCGACGATCCCGGCGACGATGAGGACGAGGGAGACGATCTTCAGGGTGGAGACGCCCTCGTGGAGCCAGATCATCCCGATCGTCGCGGTGACGGCCGCGCCGATGCCGGTCCACACCGCGTAGGCGGGACCGACCGGGAGCGTCCGCAGCGCGAAGGCGAGGCCGGCGAAGCTCGCGGCCGCGAGCACGAGGAACCCGACCGTCGGGCCGAGGCGGGTGAAGCCGTCCGAGGCCTTGAGGCACAAGGCCCACGCTGCCTCGAGCAGGCCCGAGAGGATGAGCACGGTCCAGGCGATGGGGACCACCCCGTTTCCGTATGTCTGCGTGCTGCGTTGCCGGCGACCGGTGTGCGGCGTCCGGCGTCTCGTGCTCGTCGCCGAGACGCGGGCCATGGTCTCACCGGTCCGGCCTCACCCGCCCGTCGCGGAGGCTTCACCGCAGTCGCTGGTCCCGACCGGCGAGGGTCAGTGCTGCGAACGGAACTCCTTCGAGGCTGCGAGCACGACGACGCCTACATCCGCGGGCTCCTCGAGGACCTCGGCCCCGCCGGGGACGGGGACGGGATCTGCATCGCGGGCGCGCGGGTGACCGGCGGTGCCGCCGCCCTCGCCGAGGAGCCGACCGGGCTCCCACTTGCCTGCCTCCTGTCGCAGGTCGACCTCACCCAGCTGGAGGCGTTCTCCCTCGTCGACGCCGTCGCGGACGCGTCTCACGCCTCGCGCGCGCCGACCCTGTCTCGCGCGAGCTGACCGTCCGCGCGAGACAGGGTCGAGCTCTCGCGACGTAGGGTCGGGCCATGAGCGAGCTACCCGCGGTGGTGTCCGAGACCTTCGACCCGACGGCGTGGCGCGAGGTCGAGGGGTTCGACTTCACGGACCTCACGTACCACCGCGGCGTCGACCGGACCGGCGCCTCGGGCGGCAGCACCGAGCGGGACCTCCCCGTCGTACGCATCGCCTTCAACCGGCCCGAGGTGCGCAACGCCTTTCGGCCCCAGACGGTCGACGAGCTGTACCGCGCCCTCGACCACGCGCGGATGACGCCCGACGTCGCCGCCGTCATCCTCACCGGCAACGGACCGAGCCCCAAGGACGGCGGGTGGGCCTTCTGCTCCGGCGGGGACCAGCGCATCCGCGGGCGTGACGGCTACCGCTACGAGGTCGACGGCTCCGACGACGAGGCCCCGCTCGAGCGTCGGCGCGAGCAGATCGACCCGGCGCGCGCGGGACGCCTGCACATCCTCGAGGTCCAGCGCCTCATCCGGACGATGCCGAAGGTCGTCATCGCGGTCGTCGGCGGGTGGGCAGCCGGGGGCGGCCACAGCCTCCACGTCGTGTGCGACCTGTCGATCGCCTCGCGCCAGCACGCGCGGTTCATGCAGACCGACGCGAACGTCGGGTCCTTCGACGCCGGGTACGGCTCGGCCCTGCTCGCCCGCCAGGTGGGCGACAAGCGTGCGCGCGAGATCTTCTTCCTCGCCCGCGAGTACTCCGCGGAGGACGCCGAGCGCTGGGGCGCGGTCAACGAGGTCGCCGACCACGAGGCCCTCGAGCCCCTCGCCCTCGAGTACGCGCGGATCATCGCGACGAAGTCGCCCCAGGCCGTCCGGATGCTCAAGTTCGCGTTCAACCTTCCCGACGACGGCATGGCCGGCCAGCAGGTGTTCGCCGGGGAGGCGACCCGCCTCGCGTACATGACCGACGAGGCCGTCGAGGGCCGCGACGCCTTCCTCGAGCGCCGCGCACCGGACTGGTCGCAGTTCCCGTACTACTTCTGAGCCGGCCCGGCCCGGCCCACTCCTGAGCGGGACCGGTCCGGACAGCTGCTGAGCGGGACTTGCCCGCACCACGTCACGGGAGCGGTGCGACCGACGCGTTGGCAGCGCCGGCCGGGTCAGCGGGAGGGCGCGACGAGGTCGAGCATCGTCGTCGCCAGCAGACCCGCCCCGAGCGCGAGCACGACGACGAACGCCGAGAGCACGAGCGCCGCGCCGACGACCGCGATGCGCGAGAGCACGCTTCCGGACTCCCACCGGGCGAGCCGGCTGCTCGCCGAGCGCGCTCCGGCGGTCGCCCAGGCGCCCCCCGCGGTCGCCCACGCTCCCGGTGACCGCGAGGCTCCTGCCATCGGGTCCACCGCTCCACGAACCTCGGCGTCCGCCACCCGCGTGGCCTCCGCGTCGACGGCGGTCGTCGCGACGGTCCCCACCGCGGTGCCCTGCGTCGTCCACGGACTCGGTCCTCCGGGGGCGCCCTGGACCCGCGCACCGCTCGTCAGCGGCGCGCCCGTCCCCCGCACCGCCCTCATCGGCCTTGCGCTCTGCCTCCGGAGCGTCATCGTGCTGCTCGCCGCCGGTCGTACGCTCATCGCTGCCATGCCTCAAGGCTCGCGTGCACGCGCCGTTGCCACATCGGCCCCTCGGATGGTTCCCGGAGACCAGAGGTCGCACCTGGGGCGCACCCGGTGTCCACCCCAGGGAGGACACGCGGCTACCGGGAGACAATGAGGTCCGAGCCGTGCACGGGCAGCAGCTCGACCCACGTGATGCCCGGCGCCAGCCGGACGTGGTCACCGGACTCGTCGGTGAGGACGAGCGGCTCGGCGGTGCCGCGCTTCGACCACGTCGCCCGGATCGTCCTGCCGGCGCCAGCGACGAGCGCCTCACCCTCACCCGTCATGACGGTCTCCGGCACCGGGAAGCCGGCGGGGTCGAGCGCGCCGGTGTCCGCGACCCGGACGCGGAGCACGACGACGTTGGCCGCGCCCAGCCGCTCGCCGTCAGTGGTGATCGCGGGCACCCCCCGTTCGTCGCGGAGCCACAGGCCGGCGGTGGGGTCCCAGGTCCACCCCGGGTTCGTCGCCGGGAACCGGAGGTCGACGGCGGTGGCCGCCGAGCCGAGGCGGGCGGCGCTCGCGTCGTCGGCGCTCGCGGCGAAGAGCAGCTGCGCGGGCGGGGGCTCGTCATGGCGCGCGTCCGCCTGCTCGAGGAAGTCCTCCGGCCGCCCGTAGAGGTTGTGGGGGCTGCGCCGTTCCTGGCTGCGGAAGAACCCGCCGTCGCCGTCGTCGTCGGAGACGAGCTGGATCCCCGCCTGGCGCACCTCGCTGAGGAACCGCGGCTGGCCGCCGGAGATGACGAGCACGCCGCCGAGCGCGCCCGTGATGCCCGCGTCCATGGGGCGCAGCGAGCGGATCGGGCCGACGACGTCCGGCAGCCGCGAGTGGAAGACGGCGTTGAACCGGGTCGTGCCGCCCTCGACGAGCTCCTCCCACACGACGTCCGCGTCCTCGAGGCCGGTCTGGGGGCGCGCCTGCGGGCTGTTCTCCACCTTGACCGAGACGGCGGCGCGCTCGTCCACGTCGCCGGGCACACCGGTGAGCGGCCACGCGCTGGGCTGCGGCGTCGGCGTGGCCTCGACCGTCGCCTGCTCCTCGGGGGAGGCCGGGGCACGATCGGCGAGGGCGGCCTGCTTCGCCGGCGCCGCGCAGCCCGCCAGCACCGCAGCGACCGCGACGAGCCCCGTCCAGGCAGCCGCCCGGGACCCCGTGCGACGAACCATGACGACGCCCCTCCCCCGCTCGCCCGCGCGGCACGGGCAGAGCGGGGCCAGGCTACGACCGATCTACCCTGACCGGGTGACGACCCACGCGCCCCGGCCCGGGCAATCTCCGTCGCTGCCCCGCGACGCCCGGCCCGTCCCGGCAGGCACCCGGCCCGTGGACGTCCACGCCCTCCTGTCCGCGCTCGCCGGCGTCCTCGGCTCCCCCGGGGCCGCCCCCCTGGCGCCCTACGACCCCGCGTCACCCGCCCCTATGCCGGCGCGCGCGGGCGCGCCGGCCCCGGCGGGGACCGCCGTCGTCGTGCGGACGTCCGGCTCGACGACGGGCAGCGGCCACCTCGTCGCCCTGAGCGGCGACGCCCTGCGCGCCTCCGCCCTTGCCACGCACGAGCACCTCGCGGGTCCGGGGCAGTGGCTCGCCTGCCTGCCCAGCCAGCACATCGCCGGGCTCCAGGTGCTCGTCCGCTCGCTCGTCGCCGGCACGGAGCCGGTCGTGCTGGACACGACGACGGGCTTCACGCCCGAGGCGCTCGCTGCGGCCGTGGCGACGATGCGCACGGACGTCCCCACGTACGCCTCGCTCGTCCCGACCCAGCTGCGCCGCGTGCTCGACGCCGGGCCGGGCGCGGTCGAGCCGCTCCGTGGCCTCGCCGCCATCCTCCTCGGCGGGGCGCGCACGCCGGACTCGCTGCTCGCGCGCGCCCACGCGGCGGGCCTGCGGGTCAGGACGACGTACGGGATGACGGAGACGGCCGGCGGGTGCGTGTACGACGGCGTCCCCCTGCCGGGCGTGCGGGTCCGCACCGGTGCGGACGGGCGCGTCCTCCTCGCCGGGCCCATGCTCGCCACCGGCTACCTCGACGACCCGGCCGCGCACGCGCGGACGTTCGTCACCGACGGCGGCGAGCGCTGGCTCCGCACGGCCGACGTCGGGATCCTCACGCCCGGCACGGACGGGCGGGCGCGCCTCCTCGTCGAGGGCCGCCTCGACGACGTCATCATCACGGGCGGCCTCAACGTCAGCCCCGCCGCCGTCGAGCAGGCGCTGGGGGACGTGCCCGGCGTCGCGGAGTCCGTCGTCGTGGGGGTGCCGGACGAGCAGTGGTCGGCGCTCGTCGTCGCCGTCGTCACGACCGCGCCGTCGGGACCGGCCCCGCGCCTCGATGCCGTCCGGGACGCCGTCGGCGCCCGGCTCGGGCGCCACCACGCGCCCCGCGCGCTCGTCGTCCTCGACGCACTGCCGTCCCGCGGGCCCGGGAAGACCGACCGGCGCGCAGCGACGAGGATCGCCGCCACCGCGCTCGCCGGCCACACCGGCCCTGGCGCCGACCTCACCGCGCCGCAGGCCCGGATCGTGGCCGTCGAGCGGCTCGGCTGAGGCCTGGCCCGCCGCCGATACCCTGGTCCCCCGCCCATCCTGAGGAGTTCCATGGCCACGCTCGCCGACTGGGTCGAAGGCGCCCGCCTCCGGACGCTCCCCGCCGCCGTCGCGCCGGTCCTCGTGGGCACCGGGGCCGCGTACGCCCTCGACTCGGGCTCCGTGCCGCGCGCCCTGCTCGCGGCCGGCGTCGCGCTCGCGCTGCAGGTGGGCGTCAACTACGCCAACGACTACTCCGACGGCGTCCGCGGCACCGACGACGTGCGCACCGGCCCGCCGCGGCTCACGGGCTCGGGCGCCGCCCGGCCGGGTCAGGTCAAGGCTGCCGCGTTCGCGGGCTTCGGCGTCGCCGCCGTCCTCGGGCTCGTCCTGTGCGCGGTGGCCGGGACGTGGTGGGTCATCGCCGTCGGCGCCGTCGCGGTCCTGGCCGCGTGGCGCTACACCGGAGGCAAGAACCCCTACGGGTACCGCGGGCTCGGCGAGATCGCCGTCTTCGTCTTCTTCGGGCTCGTGGCCGTCCTGGGCACGACGTACACGCAGGCGCTCACCGTCTCGTGGGCCGCCCTGGCCGGGGCGACCGGGATCGGCCTCCTCGCGTGCGCGCTGCTCATGGTCAACAACGTCCGTGACATCCCGACGGACACCGTCGCCGGCAAGCGGACCCTCGCCGTGCGGCTGGGCGACGCGCGGGCCCGCCGCACCTACGTCGCCATGGTCGTCCTGCCTCTCGTCCTCGCGCTCGCGCTCGCACCACAGCACCCGTGGGCCCTGCTCGTGCTCGTCCTCGCGCCCTGGGCGTGGCGCCTGTCGCGGACCGTGCTGGGCGGAGCTACCGGCCGTGGGCTCATCGTCGTCCTGCGCGACACCGGCCTGCTCGAGCTGGCCTACGGCCTACTTCTCGGCGTCGCCCTCGTCCTCTGAGCCCCCGCTTCGTCCGGAGGTGGGAGCGGGGCGAGCCTCGTGGCCCGCGCCGGACCGCGCCGGGTCTCCTGCCGCGGGCTGCACCGGCCCGACCGCCGGGCGCGACGGGCCGTCCGCTGAGGCCGACGGCTCGTCCGCAACGGGCTGCGCCAGACCTTCGGCCGCCTCGTCCTCGGCCCGCGCGTCGTCCTCCATCGCCGCGGCGAACCGCGGCCGGCCCCGGCGCTGGGCCCGCTCGGCGAGGTAGACGGCGGCCGCCTGCCGCTGGCGCGGCAGGACGAGGTAGGACAGCAGCGCCGCGAGGAGGATGGCGACGGCGACGAGCAGGAGGCCGCGCATCCCGAGGAGGTAGAGGCCGGCAGCGGCGACGAGGAGGATCGCGGCGCGCAGGAGGGTGTAGACGACGAGGGGCACCCAGCCAGCCTACGACCGCTGCCCGAGGGCTCGTCCCGTCGCCCTGTCCCTGCCCAGGGCGGTCCGTCGCGTCTGACCGGTGCCCGCCGCTCCCCTGGCGGTGCCTCCCCTGGCGGTGCTCCTTCGGGCCCCGAGAGATTAGGCTGGCGTGGATGCGATACCTCCCTCTCGTCGCCCTGCTGGTACTGACGATCTACGCCCTCGTGGACTGCGTGCGCTACGAGGACGAGAACCTGCCCAGCGGCATGCCGAAGGCGCTGTGGATCGTGCTCATCGTCATCTTCCCGGCGGCGGGGCCGATCGCCTGGCTCGTCGTCAGCCGGGCGAGCCGGGCGGGCGGAGCGACGCGCCCCGCCCGACCGAGCGCTGGCCCCGCCAACCCGTCCGGGTTCAGCACACGCCCCAGCCGGCGCCCAGCCGGCCCCGTCGCGCCCGACGACGACCCGGACTTCCTCGCCAACCTCGATCGCGCGCGCCGCGACCGTGAGCGCGAGGCACAGGGCCCCGCGGCCGCTCCCGAGGAGAAGCCGGGCCCGGGCGAGGCGCCGGACGAGCAGGAGCGCGACCGGGGCGACGGCACCACCCCCGCCGGAAGCGCCGGCTGAGCCGACCGCCGGTCGCCCGGGGATGCCGTCTCCTTCCCCGCCCCTGGCGACGCGCGCCCGGCTCGCTCCTCGCCGGTCACCGGCCCTGACGAGCGCCGCTTCGGCCTACAGCCCGGAGTAGCTGTGCTCGCTGACGAACAGCGTGTTGACGACGAAGTAGTTGACGAGGATGAGCGCGAAGCCGGTGAGGCAGAAGTAGGCGGCCTTGCGCCCGTCCCACCCGCGCGTGGCGCGCGCGTGGAGGTAGCCGGCGTAGACGACCCAGATGACGAACGTCCACACCTCCTTGGGGTCCCAGCCCCACGCGCGGCCCCAGGCGTGCTCGGCCCAGATGGCACCGGCGACGAGCGTGAACGTCCACAGGAGGAAGCCGACGGCGTTGAGCCGGTAGGCGAGGCGCTCGAGCTCGGCGGAAGCGGGGAGGGCGTCGGCCAGGCGGCCCCAGAAGCGCCGGCCGTCCGCCGACGTGGCCGCACCGCCGGGCGCAGCCACCGCCTCCGTGCGCCCGCCGACGCCGACGGGCGTGAGCGCCTCCTCGGTCCGGGGGGCCGAGACCTCCGCGCGCGCCGCGAGCTCGCTGCGCTCCTTGCCGAGCTGGACGGCGGAGAGCGCCGCCGCCACGGCCAGGACGCCGGTGGCGATCGTCGCGACGGAGACGTGGATGACGAGCCAGTAGCTGTCGAGCGCGGGCTGCACGCCGTCGGCGGCGAGGTAGAACACCGACACGGCGAGGCCGAGGGAGAGCAGGACCGGGGTGACGATGAACGCCCCGAGGAAGCGCAGGTCCCGCTTGACCTGGAGGCCGAGGAAGATCGCGACGGCGACGAACGAGAAGACGATGGAGAACTCGTACATGTTCGCCCACGGCACCCGCCCGGCGGCCACACCGCGCAGGACGATGCCGACGAGGTGGACGACGGCGCCGAGCGTCGTCGTCGCCATGGCGATGCCCACCGCGCGGCGCGGGCGCCCCTGGTCCCCGCCGTCGCGCAGGCCCGACAGGTCGATCCCGAAGGCGACCATGGCGATGGCGTAGCAGGCCATCGCGCCGTAGATCGCCAGGGTGCTCAGCTGGCCGAGGTCGTTCACGGTTCCTCCTGGGTGAGGCCCCCACGGGCCGGTCGGGACTCGCTCCGTGAGGGAGCGTCAGCATCGGGTTCGGCGTCGGGGACCGCGTCGAGGACGCGCTCCAGGTCCGCCTGCAGCCCCGGGTCCTCCCCGCGCGCGAGCGCGGCTGCGGCGACCACTGTACGTCCGTCGGCACCGGCCCCCACGCGGACCCACAGGCGGCGGCGGGGCACGAAGAGCGACGCCGCGAGACCGGTCATGGCGAGCAGGGAGAAGACGAGGAGCATGCCCACGGACGGGTCGTAGCGCAGGTCGAGAGCGGCGAAGCGCGGCAGCTCGCTGAAGGTGAGGGTGCCGAGGCCGTCGGGGAGGTCGACGCTCTGCCCCGGCTCGAGGAGGAGCGTGACCGGCGTGCCGTCGTCCTCCGCCGCCTGGGTCATCGCGTCGGTGTCGAGCTCGTAGGCGTTCTGCGGCACGCCGGCGTCGAGCCCGAGGTCGCCGGTGTACATCGTCAGGACGACGAGCGGGGACTGCGGCTGCGGGTGGACCGAGCGGATCCCGAGGACCGGGTCGACGACCGCCGTCGGCAGGAGGTATCCGGTGAAGCCGAGCTGGTCGAGCCCCGGGGAGACGTCCGGCACCTTGACGACGCCCCGCGAGGTGTAGACGCCGTCCTCGGGCAGGAAGGGGACCGGCTGCGAGAACGCGAGCTCCCCCTCGGCGTCGTGGACCGTGAGGACGGGCGCGAACCCGTTCCCGGAGAGGTAGATGTTCGCGCCGGCCGCCCGGAGCGGGTGGTTGACCTTGATCTCGTCGGAGTACTGCGCGCCGCCCGGCTCGGTGACGGTGACGTGTGCGGTGAAGTCGCGGGCCTGCGCATCCGGGGTGAACTCGGACGTGAACTCGTCGAGGGTGAAGGAGAACGGCTCGAGGTTCCCCTCCGCGAAGAACGTCCCCGGGGTGAAGGAGTCGTAGTCGACGACGGCGTTGGCGAACCCACGTCCCTCGACGACGATCGCCTGGCCGCGGTAGCTGAGCGTCTGCCCGGCCCCCATGGCGATGAGGACCCCGACGAGCGAGAGGTGGAAGAGGATGTTGCCCGTCTCCCGCAGGTACCCGCGCTCGGCGGAGATCCCGTCGTCCGTGACGACCGTGCGGTAGCGGCCCTTGAGGGCGCGCAGGACGGCGTCCCTCGCGGCGTCGGGGGTCGTGCCGGACGTGCGCTCCCCGCGCGTGGCGAAGCGGGCGAAGTTGCGCGGTACCCGCGGGGGCGCCGCCCGGAGCGCGCGGACGTGCGCGGCGAGCCGGGGAAGGATGCACCCGATGAGCGAGATGAAGAGCAGGAGGTAGACCGCGGCGAACCACGGCGCGGCGTAGACGTCGAAGAACCCGAGCCGCTCGAGCCACTCCCCGGCGGTGGGGTGGTCGGCGACGTAACGCGTGACGGCCGCCGGGTCCTGCGGGACCTGCGGGAAGAACGAGCCGGGCAGGGCGGCGATCGCGAGGAGCATGAGGAGCAGGAGCGCCACGCGCATGCTCGTCAGCTGGCGCCACGTCCACCGCAGCCAGCCGCGGACGCCGAGGCCGACGGGCTGGGCGGCCGGGGCGGGGGCGGACCCGGGGGCGTCGAGGCCCGTGCGCAGGCCCTCGGGGCGGTAGGCCATCAGACGACCGTCACGAAGCCGGCGACGAGCCCCTGCACCCAGCCCGCGAACACGCCCCACACGCCCGTGACGAGCGCGAGCCCGAGCAGGACGAGCATGGCGCCGCCGACGCGCATGATCGCCACGCGGTGCCGGCGCAGGAAGCCGACCGTGCGGGTCGAGCGCGCGTAGGCGAGCGCGATGAGGACGAACGGCAGCCCGAGCCCGAGGCAGTAGGCCAGGGCGAGGATGCCTCCGCGCACGGGGTCACCGCCGTCGAGCGAGAGGAGGAGGACGGCGGAGAGGGTGGGGCCGATGCACGGGGCCCAGCCGAGCCCGAACACGACGCCGAGCACCGGGGCTCCCCACAGCCCTGCCCGCGGGCTCAGCCGCAGCCGCCGCTCTCGCTGGAGGAACGGGACGGCGCCCATGAACGCGAGCCCCATGAGGATGACGACGACGCCGAGCACGCGCGTGATCGTGTCCACCCAGGGGGCCAGCGCCACCCCGAGCCAGCCGAAGACGACGCCGAGGAGGACGAACACCGCGGAGAAACCGGCGACGAAGAGGAGGACGCCCCACAGCAGCCGGCGGCTCGCACCGGACGCCGCCTCCGCTCCCCCGCGCGCCCCCTTGGCGCCCAGGTCCCCGCTCATGCCGCCGAGGTACCCGACGTAGCCGGGCACGAGGGGCAGGACGCACGGGGAGGCGAAGGAGACGGCGCCGGCGACGAGGGCGACGGGCAGCGCGGCGAGGAGCGGGCCCGACAGGACGGTGGCGCGGAAGGTCTCGGCGAGGGCGTCGAAGGACACTCAGGCCGCCTCGGCGAGGACGTCGTCGATGAGGCCGCGCAGGACCGTCGGGTCGGCCTGCCCGAGGACGCGGGCGGCGACGTTCCCGTCGGTGTCGAGGACGACCGTCGTCGGCATGGCCTGGAGGGGGACGACGCCCTCGAGCGCCGCGACGCCGCGGGCGTCGTCGTCGTGGAGGCTCGGGTACGGAACCGCGAAGGTGCGCTCGAACGCCTGGGCCGTCCCCGCGTCGTCGCGCGGGTTGACGCCGAGAAGCCGCACGCCCTCGGGGGCGTAGTCGGCGTGGACGGCCGCGAGGTCCGGGGCCTCGGCGCGGCACGGCGGGCACGCCGCGTACCAGAAGTTGAGGACGACGACGTCACCGCGCCACTGCGCGAGGTCGACCTCCTCACCCGCGAACGTCGTCCCCGTGAGCTCGACGGGGCCGGTGCGCTCCCCCTCCTCCCACACGGTCCAGGAGCCGTCGCCTGCCTCGTAACCGGCACCCTCGACCTGGTCGGCGCCCGCCTGACCGGTGGTGGAGCACCCCGCGAGGAGCGCCGCGGCGGCGAGGAGCGCGGCGAGCCGTCGCCTCATGCGTCCTCCGCCCGCGGCCGCGCCTGAGAGGTGCCGGGCAGGATGTCACGGGCACCGGCGACGAGGTCGGCGGCCGGCTCCCAGTAACCCAGTCCCACGAGGCGGGGGCCCTCGAACGTGAGGGAGGTGAGCGAGGCGAGCGCGCACTGGCGGCGGCGGGGGTCGTGCCACAGGGGCCGGCGCTCGAGGAAGAGGCGCGTCACCCAGATGGGGAGCTGGTGGCTGACGAGGAGCGCCTCCGCGCCGGGCTCGTCGGCGACCTGCCTGCGGGCGTCGCCGACGGCGGCGCTCACCCGGGCAACCTGGTCGCGGTAGGGCTCGCCCCAGCTGGGCCGGAACGGGTTGACGTAGCGCGAGTAGTACCGCGGGTGGGCGAGCATCGCCCGGTCACGGCCCACCTGCGTGCCCTCGAAGTCGTTCTCCGCCTCGAGCAGGCGCGCGTCGGTGCGCAGCGGGAGGCCGAACGCCTCCGCCGTCGGGGTGGCCGTCTCCTGCGCGCGCTGGAGCGGCGAGGCGACGACGAGCCGGAGGTCGTGGCCGCCCTCGTGGAGGACGTGCGCGACGCGGCGCGCCATGGCCTGGCCGCGGTCCGAGAGCCGGAAACCGGGCAGCCGCCCGTACAGGACGCCGTCGGGGTTGTGGACCTCCCCGTGCCGGAGCAGGTGAACCGTCGTTCGCGACATGGTCTTAGTGTCGCAAATCTTCCTGGGCACCCCGTCCACGCCGGAGCCGCAGCACCCTGGCCCCGGCGGCCGCGCGGACCGCCGGGCGCAGCGCGCCGCGGCCCGGCCCCCCGGGAGGGCCACGGCCGGTGGCGCGGCTCACGGCGGGAGACCTCTTGCGACGCTCCCACGGCCGTGCAATAGTTGAAGTCTCAACCGACTACTTCCTGGAGGAACCGCCATGGCCAGCACCCCCGCACCGGGCACATACGTCATCGACCTCGCGCACAGCGAGGCCAGCTTCACCGTCCGTCACGCCGGCATCTCCAAGGTCCGTGGCAAGTTCGAGAAGTTCGAGGGCACGATCACCGTGGGCGAGGACCTCGCGTCCTCCTCGGCGTCCGTCACCATCGACGCCGCCTCGATCAACACCGGCGACGCGAACCGCGACGGCCACCTGCGCTCCGCCGACTTCTGGGACGCCGAGAACAAGCCGACGTGGACCTTCGTCAGCACGAGCATCGAGGGCGCCGACAGCGAGTTCGTCCTGGCCGGCGACCTCACCATCAACGGCGTCACCCGCCCCGTCGCGCTCGAGACCGAGTTCAACGGCTCGGTCGTCGACGCCTTCGGCGCCCCGCGCATCGGCTTCTCCGCCACGACGCAGATCTCCCGCAAGGACTTCGGCCTCACCTGGAACGCCGCCATGGAGACCGGCGGCTTCCTCGTCGGCGACAAGATCTCGATCTCGATCGAGATCGAGGCGACCCCCGTCGAGGCCGGCGACGCCGCCGAGGCCGCGGTCGAGGGCGAGACCCAGGCCTGATCCCCGCGGACCGGCCTCGCACACGGGTCCGGTCCACCGTCCGGGCACCCGAGCCCGGCACGACGAACGGCGGCCGCTGCCCAGCGGCCGCCGTTCGTCGTCCCCGGGGGGAGCCGCAGCGGGAGCCGGCCCGACGGCGGCGAAGGAGCCGGCACGTCGAACCGGCGGCGACGCAGGGCCGTCAGGGACGGCGACGCCGCCACGGGATCCGGGAGGTCGCGCGTGCCCCGTCGGCCCCTGACGGCGGCGCGAGCGCTGACCGCAGACGCGCGCCGTCGATGCGCCAGTACCCCTGCTGGACCCCGTCGACCTCGACGACCGGGACGAGCTCGCCGTAGCGCTCGCGCAGGGCGGCGTCGGAGTCGACGTCGACCTCTCGCCACGAGACACCGGCCCGGGCGCACTCCGCCGCGAGGAGAGCCCGCGCCTCGTCGCACAGGTGGCACCCCGCGCGCCCGTACAGGACCGCCCGCTCGTCGCCGGTCTCCATCGGCGCCCGCCCTTCTCCTCGTGCAGCGCCCGGCGCACTCCGCACCGTGCAAGCCTAGTGAGATCGTTATGGTGAGCAGGTGCCAGTGCCGAGCGGCGAGCCCGCGCCAACGCCAACGCCAACGCCAACGCCGCAACCCTCCCCGGTCCCGCCCCGCCCCCGGGGCGGCGAAGACCCCGAGCCGGTCCCGTCCCGTCCCGCGGACGGTGACGGCGATCGCGACGGCGACGGCGACGCCGGCGTGGCCGCGTTCTTCGACGTCGACAACACGATCATTCGCGGGGCGAGCGCCTACCACCTCGCGCGCGAGCTCTACCGGCGCGACTTCTTCGGCGCCCGGGACATCGTCTTCTTCGCCGGGCACTCCCTCGCCTACGGCATCCTCGGCGAGGACACCCGCCGCATCGCCGCGGTCCGCGCGCGGGCGCTACGCATCGTCCGCGGTCGCACCGTCGCGGAGATCGTCTCCATCGGCGAGGAGGTCTACGACCAGGTCCTCGCCCACCGCGTCTTCCCGGGTGCCCGGGCCCTCATCGACGGCCACCTCGCGGCCGGTCACCAGGTGTGGCTCATCACGGCCACGCCGGCCGAGATCGGTGACCTCATCGCGCGCCGGCTCGGGGTGACGGGCGCGCTCGGCACCATCGCCGAGGTGAAGGACGGGACGTACACCGGCCACCTCGAGGCCAACATGCTCCACGGCGAGGGGAAGAAGGCGGCCGCGCTCGAGGTCGCCGAGCGCGAGGGCCTCGACCTCGAGCGCAGCTACGCGTACGGGGACTCGATCAACGACACGCCGATCCTGTCCTCCGTGGGGCACCCGTGCGCCATCAACCCGGAACCTCGGCTCCGGCTCCATGCGGCGGAGGTGGGCTGGCCGGTGCGCGACTTCCGCCGTCGGCGCCGGAACGTGCGCACGGGCATGCGGCGCGGGGTCCGCAGCGCGGGCTGGGCGGGGGCCGCATGGGCCGCCTCGAGCGTCGTCCGCGCCCTCTCGCGCCAGCTCACCGAGCGGTTCACGGGCCGCTGAGCGAGGGGCCGGTCGCGCGCCACGGGGCGTGCGGCCCCGCCACCGTGCGCGGCCCTGCGGGCGTAGGGTCCCCGCCGCCGTGGGCGGGCCGCCCCGCCGGGGACATGACTCAGGCCCGGCATGAGCCGGGCCTGGGGGTCATGACGGCAGGGCCGTCACTTCTTGTTGCGTCGCTGGTGGCGCGTCTTGCGAAGCAGCTTGCGGTGCTTCTTCTTGGACATGCGCTTGCGCCGCTTCTTGATGACAGAGCCCATGGGACCTCGCAGTGCTGATCGAGCCGGATGATGGGTGGCGCGCAGCACGCGCTACACGCAGAACAGGGGAAGTCTACCCGTCTCAGCGGGCTTCGCGCTCCGGCTGCCAGTCCCCGACCCCGCTGGAGAGCAGATCCTCGACGGCCGCCTGCGGCACACGGAACGAGCGGCCTACCCGGACCGCCGGGATCTCGCCGGCGTGGACCATGCGGTACACGGTCATCTTCGAGACGCGGATGAGCTCGGCAACCTCGGCCACGGTGAGGAACCGCGGCGCCTGCTGCTCAGCCATCTCTACCTGCCTCGTGTCGCCGGTGCGGCCCTGAGGGCAGCAGTCTCTGCAGGCACTCTAGAGGCAAAGGCACCGGGGCGGAAACGAAACTCGCCGCTCAGGCGGTGAGCGGGTCGAGACCGTGCCAGGGGAAGACGGCGTTGCGTGTGGCCATGATGGCGCGGTCGACGGCGTCGTCCGGGTTGAACCCCTCGTTCCACGGCTTGAGCGTGACGGGGTGCCCGTCGCCCATGGTGAGCGGGACGTCGACGTCGGCGAGCTCGCGCGTGCGCTCCAGCCACGCCTGCGGCAGCGGCGTGGTCGCGCCCACGGGGCGGCCGGCGGCGACGGCGACGAGGTGCGCCCACACCCGCGGCACGACGCCGGCGACGTCGTACCCACCGCCGCCGGTGGCGACCCAGCGACCCTCGGCGTGCGCGTCGGCCAGCCCTGCGATGAGCAGCGCCGCCTCGCGCTGGGCATCGACGGAGACGTCGAGCCCGGCGAGAGGGTCACGCGCGTGCGCATCGCAACCGTGCTGGCTGACGAGGACCTGCGGGGCGAACTCGGCGACGAGCGGGGCGGCGACGGCCTCGAGACCGCGCAGCCACGGCCCACCGTCGGTGCCGGCGGGCAGGGCGAGGTTGACCGCCATCCCCCGCGCTGCGGCAGGGCCGACGTCCTGGGGGTAACCGGTGCCCGGGAAGAGGGAGCCGGGGTGCTGGTGCACCGAGATCGTCAGGACGCGCTCGTCGTCCCAGAACGTCCGCTCGACGCCGTCGCCGTGGTGCGCGTCGACGTCGACGTAGGCGACCCGCTCCGCGCCGTTGGCGAGCAGCCACGCGATCGAGACGGCGACGTCGTTGTAGACGCAGAAGCCCGAGGCCCGGCCCGCCATGGCGTGGTGCATCCCGCCGGCGAGGCTCACCGCCCGGTCGTGGGAGCCCTGCCACACCGCGCGGACCGCCCCGAGCGTGGAGCCGGCGATCCGCGCCCCGGCCGCGTGGACCTGCGCGAAGACGGGGTTGTCCTCGAGGCCGAGGCCGCGCTCCGGGCACGGCGTCCCGGCGCCGGCGGCCTTGACCGCCTCGATGTACGCGGGCTCGTGGGCGAGCGCGAGCTCGGCGTCGGTCGCCGTCTCGACGGCCCGCACGTCGACGTGGCGCAGGAGGTCGAGGTCGCCGAGCAGGTCCAGGGTGAGCCGTAGCCGCAGCGGCGTCATGGGATGACCGGCGCCGAAGTCGTAGTCGAGGAGGTCCTCGCTCCACATGAGCAGGGCCGGAGAAGGCATGGCTCACCGTAGCGCGCGCCCGAGCGCTCACGAGCGCTCACGCCCGCCGCGTGGTCGCGGGACCGGACCGGCGTGGACGTGGCAGGGTGTGCGCTGGGCGCGGCCGAGACCTCGGCGCCGGTGAGACGGAAGGAGCGGGGCACATGGCACTGCCCGCACTCCTGGGTTCCGGCCGGGACGCGCTCGACCGCATCGCCCGCCACTCCCCCGCGCGCCTCGCGCTCCTCGTCTTCGCCGGCATCGTCGCCGTCGTCACCGTCCTGCTCTCCCTCCCCGTGTCCACCGCGTCCGGCGAGCGCCCCCCGATCGTCGACGCGCTCTTCACGGCGGTCTCGGCGGTGTGCGTCACCGGCCTCACGACCGTCTCGACGGCGGACTACTGGTCGCCGTTCGGGCAGGGCGTCATCCTCGTCGGGATCAAGATCGGCGGCCTCGGGGTCATGACCCTCGCCTCGATCCTCGGCCTCGCGGTCGCGCGGCGGATCGGCCTCACGCAGCGCATGCTCGCGGCGTCGGAGACGAAGACGACGCGCCTCGGCGAGGTCGGCACGCTCGTGCGCGCCGTCATCATCGCCTCCTTCGCCGTCGAGATCGCCCTCAGCCTCGTCCTCGTCCCGCGGTTCCTCGCCCTCGGCGACTCCATCGGTGGGGCGCTGTGGCACGGCGTCTTCATGGCCGTCTCGATCTTCAACAACGCCGGGTTCATCATCCTGCAGGAGGGCCTCGAGCCCTTCGTGGGGGACTGGTGGATGTGCGTGCCCATCATCGTCGGCACGGCCGTGGGCGCCGTCGGCTTCCCGGTCATCCTCAACGTGGCCCAGCACTGGCGCCGGCCCCGGACGTGGACCCTCCACGCCAAGCTCACGCTCGTCACCTACGGCGTCCTGGCCGTCGCCGCGACGTTCGCGATCGCCGCGCTGGAGTGGAGGAACCCGCGCACGCTCGGTGGCCTGCCGTTCGACGAGAAGGTGCTCGCCTCCCTCGTCAGCGGCGTGAACTCGCGCTCGTCGGGCCTGTCGACCATCGACGTCGCCGGGATGAACGACGCGTCGTGGTTCCTGCAGGACGCGCTCATGTTCGTCGGCGGCGGCTCCGCCTCGACGGCGGGCGGCATCAAGGTGACCACGCTCGCCGTCCTTGTCCTGGCGATCGTCGCGGAGGCTCGCGGTGACCGCGACATCGAGGCGTTCGGCCGGCGGATCCCCCCGACGACGATCCGGCTCGCCGTGGCCGTGGCGTTCATCGGCGCGACGCTCGTCGGCGTAGCGACCCTCCTCCTCCTCGTCGTCACCGACTTCCACCTCGAGCTCGTCCTCTTCGAGGTCATCTCCGCCTTCGCGACGGTCGGGCTGAGCACGGGGATCACCCCCGACCTGCCCGACTCCGGCAAGTACGTCCTCGCCGCCCTCATGTTCGCCGGGCGCACCGGGACGATGACCGTCGCGGCGGCGCTCGCCGTCCGCGAGCGCCGCCGCGTCATCCGCATGCCGGAGGAACGGCCGATCATCGGCTGACACGCGGTGCGCAGGAACCGCGCCGGGCGGGACACTGGGCACACAGACACGCACGAGGAGGACGCATGGCGGACAAGGGTGGGTCGCGCGGCAACGCGGTCCTCGTCATCGGGCTCGGCCGCTTCGGCGCGGCACTGGCCGCCACGCTCGACCGGCTCGGCCGGGAGGTCCTCGCCGTCGAGCGCTCCGCCGACCTCGTCCAGCAGTGGTCGGGCCGGCTCCCGCTCGTCGAGGCGGACGCGGCGAACCCGGAGGCGCTCGAGCAGATCGGCGCCGCCGACTTCCGCGTCGCCGTCGTCGGGGTGGGCAGCTACCTCGAGGCGAGCGTCCTCATCACCGGCAACCTCGTCGACATGGGCATGCCGCAGATCTGGGCGAAGGCGACGTCCGCCGAGCACGGGCGCATCCTGCGCCGGATCGGGGCGCACCACGTCGTCTACCCCGAGTACGACGCCGGGCAGCGTGTCGCGCACATGGTCTCGGGGAAGATGCTCGACTACATCGAGATGGAGGACGGCTTCACCATCGTCAAGATGCGCCCGCCGCGCGAGACGCAGGGGTTCACGGTCGGCGAGTCCCAGATCCGCAAGCGTTACGGCGTGACCGTCATCGGCGTCAAGCCCCCGGGCGAGCCCTTCGAGTACGCGACGGAGGAGACCCGGATCAACGCCGGCGACCTCATCATCGTCAGCGGTGACACCCTCCTCCTCGAGAAGTTCGCCGCCCGCCCCTGAGCAGGTCGGACCACGCGCACCCCGGTGTCAGCCGACGACGCCACGCCCGGTGGCGCGAGGTCCCGCGGCGAGACTGACCGCGCGGCGCCCTTCCGGGGTGGTGCCCCGTGCGGCGCGGGGACCACCCGCGCCGCACGGGGGTCAGAAGCCCTGCGCCAGGCGGTAGTAGACCTGCCCGAGGCGGAGCTGGTCGCGGAACCCGCGGGTCGTCGTCCCGGCGTCGATGACGGCCAGCTCGATGCCCGCGATGGTCGCGAGGTCGTCGAAGACCTCGATGTCGAGCGCCGTGCTCATGACGGTGTGGTGCGCACCGCCCGCGGTGAGCCAGCACTCGGCCGACGTCGCGAACGAGGGCTGGGGCTCCCACACCGCGCACGCGACGGGCAGCTCGGGCAGCGGCTCGTCGGGCTCGACGACGCTGACGACGTTCGCCGTGAGCCGGAAGCGCTCGCGCATGTCGGAGAGCGCGACGACGACGGCGGGGCCCGGGTCTGCGGTGAACCGCAGCCGGACCGGGTCCTCGCGGTCACCGATGCCGAGGGGGTGGATCTCGAGCGAGGGCCGGTCCGCCGTGAGCGTCGGGCAGACCTCGAGCATGTGCGCCCCGAGGATCTTCTCCCGGCCGGGGGTGAGCTCGTAGGTGTAGTCCTCCATGAGGGAGGCTCCGCCCGGGAGGCCGTGGCCCATGACCTTGGCGGTGCGCACGAGGACGGCCGTCTTCCAGTCGCCCTCGGCCCCGAAGCCGTACCCGTCGGCCATGAGCCGCTGGACCGCGAGGCCCGGGAGCTGCCGCAGACCGCCGAGGTCCTGGAAGTTCGTCGTGAACGCGGTGAAGCCGCCCTCGGTGAGGAAGCTGCGCAGCGCGAGCTCCTGCCGGGCGCCGTAGCGCAGCGACTCGCGCCGGTCGCCGTCCGGGCCGAGCTCGGGCACGACGTCGTAGAGCTCGTCGTACTCGGCGACGAGGGCGTCGATGGCGGACTCCTCGACGGCCTCGACGCGCTCGACGAGGTCGTTGACGCCCCACGTGTTGATCGAGACGCCGAGGGCGATCTCCGCCTCCGTCTTGTCGCCCTCGGTCACGGCGACGTCGCGCATGTTGTCGCCGAACCGGGCGACCCTCATGTTCTGCAGGGCGTCCCAGCCGGCCGCCGCCCGCGCCCACGTGGCGATCTTGGCGCGGACACCCGGGTCGCTCGCGTGCCCGACGACGGTCTTGCGCGCGAGGCCCATGCGAGTGGCGACGTAGGCGAACTCGCGGTCGCCGTGGGCGGCCTGGTTGAGGTTCATGAAGTCCATGTCGATGCTCGACCACGGCAGCGCCACGTTCGCCTGCGTGTGCAGGTGGAGCATCGGCTTGGTGAGGGCGTCGAGGCCGACGATCCACATCTTGGCCGGGGAGAACGTGTGCATCCACACGACGAGGCCCAGGCACGCAGGGTCGGCGTTGGCCGCGAGCGCGGCCTGCCGGATGGCGTCCCGGTCCTTCATCGTCCCCTTGAGCACGACGCGCACGGGGATCTCCCCGGCGTCGTCCAGCTGGGACACGATCTGCGCGGACTGCTCGGCGACCTGGGCCAGGGTGTCCTCCCCGTAGAGGTCCTGGCTCCCGGTGAGGAACCAGATCTCCTTGCCCTCGAACGGGTTGTTCATCAGTCCTCCGTGTCTTCGTCGGAGCCGTGTTGGCCGTAGACGTTCTGGTAGCGGTCGTAGAGCTTGTCGATGGCCCGGGTGTCGATGGGGACGAGGTCCCCGAGCTCCCGGGCGAGGTGGACGGTGCGGGCGACCTCTTCGCACATGACGGCCGCCTTGACGGCGTCAAGCCCGTCCTTGCCGATCGTGAAGGGACCGTGGTTGCGCATGAGGACGGCCCGCGAGCGGGAGGCCTGGAGCGTCTCGACGATGCCGCGACCGATCGAGTCGTCTCCGATGATCGCGAACGGGCCCACGGGGACGGGGCCGCCGAACTCGTCGGCCATCATCGTCAGGACGCACGGGATCTCCTCGCCGCGCGCGGCCCAGGCCGTCGCGTAGGACGAGTGGGTGTGGACGACTCCACCGACGTCGGGCATGTGCCGGTAGACGTAGGCGTGAGCCGCTGTGTCCGAGGACGGCTGGAGGCTGGCCGGGGTGCCGTCGTCGATCTTCGTGCCGTCGAGCTCGCACACGACCATGACGTCGGGCGCGAGCTCGTCGTAGGACACCCCCGACGGCTTGATGACGAACAGGTCGGTGCCCGGCACGCGCTGCGAGACGTTGCCCGCCGTCCACACGACGAGGCCGTTGCGCGGCAGCTCGGCGTGGAGGTCGGCGACGACCTGGCGCGTGGCCGCGACGGCGTCCCGGGTGGCCTCGTCGAGGTCCGTGAGCGCCCTCATCGTGCCGGCTCGCGCTCGACGGAGTCCGTGAGGAGCGCGTCGTCCGACCCGTCCACGGCGTCGGCCCCACCGGCGGGCGCACCGGCGAGGACCGCCTCCCGGCGGATCTTGCGCAGCCGCCGCATGACCTCGTTCTCCCCGCGGCCGAAGTAGTCGTGCAGGCGGCGGTACTCGGCGTAGAGGGCGTCGTAGCGCTCCGCGTCCGCCTCGTTCGGTGTGTACGCACCGACCTCGCGGCGCCCCATGCTCTTCGCGGCGGTGCGCACGTCGGGGTAGGCACCGGCGGCGACAGCGGCGTGGATCGCCGACCCGAGCGCGGGGCCCTGCTCCGACGTGATCGTCGAGAGCGGCAGGCGCGTGACGTCGGCGTAGATCTGCATGAGCAGGCGGTTCTTGAGGAGCCCGCCGGCGACGATGAGCTCGGTGACCGGGACGCCCGAGCCCGTGAATGCCTCGATGATCGTGCGCGTCCCGAAGGCGGTCGCCTCGAGGAGCGCGCGGTAGGTGTCCTCCGGCCGGGTCGCGAGCGTCTGGCCGACGACGAGCCCGGAGAGCTCGTGGTCGACGAGGACGGACCGGTTGCCGGAGTGCCAGTCGAGGGCGACGAGCCCGTGCTGGCCGACCTGCTGCGTCGCGCACCTCTCGGTGAGGAGCTCGTGGACGGAGATGCCGCGCTGGGCGGCCTCCTCGGCGTAGGAGCCCGGGACCCCCGTGCTGACGAACCACCCGAAGATGTCGCCGACGCCGGACTGCCCCGCCTCGTAGCCCCACAGACCCTCGACGATGCCGCCGTCGACGACGCCGCACATGCCCGGCACCTCGGCGAGCTCGTCGCCGTTCATGACGTGGCACGTGGAGGTGCCCATGATGGCGACCATCTGACCGGGCTCGACGGCGTCCGCCGCCGGTGAGGTCACGTGGGCGTCGACGTTGCCGACCGCGACGGCGATGCCCTCGGGCAGGCCCGTCCAGGCGGCGGCCTCGGCGCTGAGCGTGCCGGCCTGGTGGCCGAGCTGGCCGATGGCGTGATCGAGCTTGTCCGCCACGAAGCCGGCGAAGTCGGGGTTGAGCGCCGCGAGGAAGTCCTCGCTCGGGTACTGCCCGTCCTGGTAGATCCCCTTGTACCCGGCGGTGCACGCGTTGCGGACATAGGTACCGGTGAGCTGCCAGACGATCCAGTCCGCGGCCTCCACCCAGTGCCTCGTCGCCGCGTAGACCTCGGGGTCCTCCTCGAGGAGCTGCAGCCCCTTGGCGAACTCCCACTCGGAGGAGATGAAGCCGCCGTAGCGGCGGATCCAGGCCTCGCCGCGCTCGTGCGCGAGCGCGTTGATGCGGTCCGCCTGGCCCTGGGCGGCGTGGTGCTTCCACAGCTTGACGTACGCGTGCGGACGGCCGCGCCACTGCGGGAGGTCGCACAGCGCCGTGCCGTCGGCCGTCGTCGGGACCATCGTGCACGCCGTGAAGTCGGTGCCGACACCGACGACGTCGGCGGGGTCGATGCCGGCCGCGGCGATCGCCGCGGGCACCGCGTTGCGGAGGACGTCGACGTAGTCCTGCGGGTTCTGCAGCGCCCAGTCCGGCGGCAGCTGCTGACCGTCACCTGCGGTGAGCGTGCGGTCCATGACGGCGTGGGGGTACTCGTGGACGGCGCTGCCGAGCTCCGCGCCGTCGGAGACCCGCACGACGACGGCGCGTCCGGACAGGGTCCCGTAGTCGATACCGACCGTGTATGCCGACTGGCGCTCTGCCATGTGCTGTCCCTCGTCTTCCTTGACGCCCGTCACCGATCCCTGCGAACGCCGGCGCGCAACCCCGCCGTGCCGGCCGTGGTGGCCACACCCGCCGCCGCAGCAGCAACGCCGCGCTAGCAAGATCCGGGTCCCCCGGGGAAGAGTGTGCGCGCTAACATCGGCCCGTGTCAAGAGCTGAAATCGATTTCGATCATTCCCTCTGACTACGGCGCCACGCACCCGGTCCCGTCATACGACGAGGGCCGGCCCTGCCACTCGGCAGGACCGGCCCTCGCTCAGCTCAGCGCCCGTCCATGGCGCGCGGCTACCTCAGCCGCAGGTGCGGGCCGCGTGCGAGGCGGTCACCGTCCTGCTGGCACCGTCGGCCGTGGCCGTCACGCTCACCTCACCGGCGGGCACCGAGCTCGCGCGGGTGCTGAACGTCAGGGACGTCGCCCGGTCAGCCCCGATCGTCACCGACCGCGACCCGTACGCCGAGGAGACAGCCACGTCCACCGGCGCACCCGAGCCGTTCGTCACCCGGACGGTCTGGACGACCCTCCCGACGACGCACCGCGTGTCCGCCTCGACCGAGACGTCCGGGCCGAGCGCGTCGGGCTGGTAGGCCCGCAGGAGCCGCTCGTGCTCGGCGGCCGTGATCGGCAGGACCGTGCCGTGCCGGGCGCTGAGGTCCAGACCCGGCTCGTGCGTCCAGCTGTCCGGGTCGTCGAGGTCGGTGGAGGAGAACGCCACGTACCCGTCGCCCCCGCCGTAGGGCGGCCAGTCCTGGAAGAGGAACCACGTGTCCTGCCCCGGGGTGATGTTGACGTCACCGTCGTTTGCCTTGAACGCCGTCGGGCCCTCCGCGTGACGGAGCGGGTCCCCCGAACCGATGCGCTCGGTGATGAGCTCCCAGCTCGTGCCGACGGCCCCCTCCTGGTAGCGCAGCAGGTCCGGCGACTTCTCGAGCAGGACCTCCATGATGTCGTTCCGCTCGTCCTTCGTGAAGCGGTAGTACATCCCGTCGTGCTCGACGACGGTGGAGTCGATCATGCCGCGGCCCGGCTGGCGGTAGATGTCGATCCAGACCTCCGGCTCCGTGAACGTCACGAAGTCGCGGGTGAAGGAGATCATCATCCTGTTGTAGCTGTCGTTCGTGCGGCGGTCGGCCGGTGCGACGTCCTCGGGGTAGAGGTTCGACGCCCAGTACACCGCGTACTGACCGATGCTCTCGACGTAGTGCGCCTCCGGCGCCCACGTGTTGCCCGCGCTCGGGAGGTTGACCTCGACGAGGCGCGGCTCACCCCAGTCGACGAGGTCCGTGGACTCCCAGATCATGAGCGAGCGCGACCCCGTCTGCTGGGCCCGCGCAAAGTCCGGCCCCTGGCCCGGGCGGTAGGTCTTGAGGTCGGTCGCGAGGAGGAAGAACTTGTCCCCCTCGTGCGAGCGGATGATGAACGGGTCGCGCAGACCCTGCTCGCCCATCGTCGACTCGAGGACGATCTCGTCGTCGTTGAGCGGGATCCAGCTGAGCGCGTCGTTCCCGCGGCTCGCCGCGAAGTAGATCTGCTCCCCCTGCGCCGTGCTCTCTCCCTTGAAGTGCGGGAAGAAGTACGCCTCGTACTCCTGCGGCTCCGGCAGCGGCTGCACCGTCAGCGTGAAGGTCCGGGTACGCGTGACCTGGCCCTTCGTCGCGGTGACCGTGAGGGTCACCTCGGCCGGCTCCTCGCCGTGGGCCGGGCGCGTGACCTCACCGGTCGTCGTGACGACGGCGGGGTCGCTCGACGCCCACGTGAACGTCGTGCCCTCCTCGCCCTGGGTGGGCAGGGTGACGTTGCCGCGGACGTCGTCCGCGTTCGGGATGGCGAGCGACTGGAGGTCCTGCGCGACCGCGCTGGCGTCGGGGGTGCCGTACGAGATCTGCAGCGCCTCCCACTCGGCCCCGGTGACGGGCAGGACGGTGCCGTGCCGGAACCGGGACGGGAAGGAGTACTCGTTCGAGGCGAGCATCGTCCACTCGCCGCTCGTGATGTCGGTCGTCGTGAACGGCACGTAGCCGCGGCCGCCGTACTCGTCGATGAAGAGGTACCAGCGCTCCTCGGTGTTGGACTTGAACACCGTGGGGCCCTCGCCCTGGCTGATGGAGCCGGCGCCGATCGCCTCCCTGACGAGGTCGAAGTCGTCGGCGGTCGGCGAGGGGCCGACCTCCTGGAAGACGTACTTGCCACCCGGGTTCGTGCCCGAGCGGTTCGCCTCGTTCTTTGAGAACCGGTAGACCTCGCCGTCGTGCTCGATCATCGTCGTGTCGATGACCGAGTAGCCGTAGTCGATGAGCGTCTCGGCCTCGCTGAAGTTGCGGAAGTCGCGCGTCGTGGCGAAGAGCATCTGGTTGTACGTGCTGCCCGTGTGGTTCGGGTCGTCGTCGGCGTAGAGCTTCGACGCCCAGAAGACGACGTACTCGCCGCGCTCGTCGTCGTAGAAGATCTCCGGGGCCCACGCGTTGCCGGCGTTCTCCGGTGCAACCTCGGCGACCCAGCTCTCGGACCAGTTGACGAGGTCCGTGGACTCCCAGACGACGATGTTGCGGCTGCCCTGACGCTGCACCTCGTCCCAGCTTCCGCTGGAGCTGTTCCACATCCGCAGGTCCGTCGCGATCTGGTAGAACTTGTCGCCCTCGGGGGAGCGGATGATGTACGGGTCGCGCAGACCCATCTCGCCGCTGGTGGAGACCATGACGGGCTGCCCACCGTTGAGGTTCGTGTAGCGCAGCGGGTCGTTGCCCTCGCTCAGGGCGAAGTACACCTGCTCCCCGTGCTGGAGGCCCTCCCCGAGGAAGTGCGAGAACAGGTAGCCCTCGTAGTCCGCCGGGGCCGGCAGGGCCGGGACGTGGGCGTCGAGGACGCGCGTCGTGCTGGCGGCCCCGATCGTCACCGTCGCGGTGAGCGCGACCTCCGCGGCCGCCTCGCCGGGGGCGGGGCGGTTGACCTCACCCGTCGTCGTGATGACGGAGGCGTCCGAGGTCGCCCACGTGACGGTGGAGCCGTCCGGGCCGGTTGCCGGGAGGTGGAGGTTGCCGCGGACGTCGTCGACGTCGTGGACGACGAGAGCGGCGGCCGCCGCGGCGGCGCGGTCGGCCTCGCCCTGGAGGGGCAGGACCGTGACGGTGAACTGCCTCTGGGCGCTCGCACCACGCTGGCTCAGCGTGGCGGTGAGCGTCGCGGTCGCCGGCTCGGCGCCGTACGCCGGGCGCGTGACGACCCCGGCTGCGGTGACGACACCCGCGTCGGAGCTCGCCCACGTGACGGCGGAGCCGCCAGGCGTGCTGGCCGGGAGGGTGAGGTCCGCGGTGACGGCGCTCGTGTCGCCGAGCGTGAGCGCAGCGGCGTCGGCGTCGACGGACGGCTGCGCGTTCGACGCGCTGAGGTCGAGCACCTCGCCGGCGCTGAGCGCGCGGTCGTAGATCCTGAAGTCGTGGACGGCGCCCCTGAAGTAGGGGTCGGCGGAGTACAGCGAGCGGCCGATGTAGTTGGCCGTCGTCGTCCCGTTGCCGATGCTCCCGGGAGTGATGGTCACGGCGGTGTTCCGCGCGACCTCCCGGCCGTCCTCGTAGAGGACGCCGGTGGTGCCGGTCTGCGTGTACGTGAGGTGCTTCCACACGTTGCGCGGGAGGTTGTAGCCGTCTGCCTGGGTGTTCTGCTCGGTCGACCAGTTGCCGCTGGCGATGGTCGTCCGCAGCGGGTTGCCCTCGGCGAAGAGGTAGCCGTCGCCGTTGGCGCCGCTCGAGTTGCCGAAGCCGTAGATGAAGTAGGCGCTGCCCATGCTCGGGTCGATCCGGACGTCGAACGCCACGGTGATCGAGTCGAGGCCAGACATGATGTCGTTGGGGAGGCGGACGTAGTCGTTCGTGCCGTCGAGCTCGAGGCCGGCCGGCCCGAGCTGCGCGCCACCGAGGATCTGCGCGTCCCGGTCGTTGCCGGAGACGTCCTCCGCCACCGTGCCGCCCTCGCCGGCGAGGGGGTAGTGCGCGACCAGCCCCTCGGTCGCGGGCTCGGCCGCGAGGGCTGCCGGCATCGCCGACATCATCCCCGCGCCGAGCGCGGCGGCAAGGAGCACCGCCGCTGTCCGTTGCTTTCTCATGCCGTTCTTCCTCTCGTCGTCGTTCACGTGCGCCTTCGCACGCCAGGTCATCGGTCGAGCCTCGTGCGGGGGCGGCATCGCCGCCCCGGTGGGACCGGCGGGCGGTCATCGCCCGCCGGCCCCGTACCGGCGCCAGGCGCCGGGTCCGTTCAGCCGCAGGTGCGGGCCGCGTGCGGAGCGGTCACCGTCGTGGTGGCTCCGTCCGCGGTTGCCGTCACGATCACCTCCCCCGCGGGCACCGAGCCCGCACGCGCGCTGAAGGTCAGCGACGTCGCCCGGTCGGCACCGGTCGTCACCGACCGCGAGCCGTACACCGAGGTCACCGTCGCCTCCAGGGGCGCACCCGAGTCGTTCGTCACCCGGACGGTCTGCACGACCCTCCCGACGACGCACCGCGTGTCCGCCTCGACCGACACCGCAGGACCGGCGTCGTCGACGACAGGGATGCGCAGGAACGTGATGGAGTCGGCCGGGAACTCGTAGGTGAGCTCGTTGCCGAGGCCGGTGAGCTCCCGCTCGACGGGCACGACGTTCGTCGGGTTCGCCTTCGAGTTCGTCGCCGTCCGGGACGGCGCGGTCATCTCGATCACCGTGCCGGCGCCCGCGAGCTCGACGTCGGAGATGGTGACGTCCGTCTCGGCGAGCAGCGCCCCGGAGTTGACGACCTTGACGATGAGCTCGCCTGCCTCGACGTCGCGGGTGACGACGTGGTGGAGCGTGCTCGTCGGCGCGGCCTCCGTGTACTCGAGGTGCAGCACGTCGTCGAGGTAGAGCCGGATGTCCCGGCCGTCCACCTCGACCCGGACGTCGTAGGTCTGGCCGGTCGTCAGGGCCACGTCCGGCCCGGCAGCGACCTCGCCCTGGCGTGCGCCGTTCGCGCGCTCGAGGACCGAGCGCGTGTTGTTCCAGCCGCCGAGGTTCCACCAGTAGAAGTCCTGGCCCCCGTTGGCCGCGAAGCCGACGAGGAAGCCCTCGGCCCCGCCCAGCTTCGTGGCCTCGAGCTCGACGGTGTAGCTCGTCCAGTCCTGCTCGTAGGCGCCCGCCGGGAGGCTGCGCGCGTCCTCGATGCTGGTGGCCGTCTGGCGGTACTGGCCGTCGACGACGGCCCACGTCCCGCGCACCGGCGTCCAGCTCGCGGCACCGGCGGAGAAGTCCTCCGAGAGGAGCACCTCGCCGTCGTCCGCGGTCACGACGAGGTTGTCGTACGCGGCACTCGTCCGCCATGTCGACAGGAAGACGCCGCCGGAGATGTCCGGGGCCTCGACCGTCCCGCCCACGAGCGTGCTCGGCACGACCTCGTGCCCACGGTTGGTGGAGAAGAGCCGCTGGACGTAGTAGTTGACCGTCCCCCACAGCTCGTCGTTGTCGAAGTAGATCATGTTGGCGTTCTGCCACTGGACGTAGTCCTCGTTGGCGAGCAGCGGGGCGTACGAGGCGAGCGTGACGATGTCCGAGTTCCGCTCGACCCCGGTGAGGTAGGCCGCCTCCGCCAGCGCGTTGTAGAAGGTGTTGCCCTGCGAGGCGTACTCGCCGATGAAGACCTCGGGGCCCTCGCGGTCGTAGCTGTCGTAGCGCTCGGTGTTCGCGAGGAACCAGTCGGGCGGGTTGTAGTAGTGCTCGTCGACGACGTCGGAGCCCTGCTCGGCCGCGAACTCCCACAGCTCGTCGAAGAGCGCGCCGCCCGAGGCGAAGCTCGAGTTGGCGACGATGTTGATGTCCGGGTACGCCTCGCGGATCGCGTCGTGGAAGATCGGGTAGTTGTCGAAGTACTGCCGCTGGGAGTCCTCGTTGCCGAGACCGATGTACTTGAGGTCGAACGGCTCCGGGTGGCCGAGCTCGGCGCGCACGGCGCCCCACTCCGTGTCGACGTCGCCGTTGGCGAACTCGATGAGGTCGAGGGTGTCCTGCACCCACCGGTCGAGCTGCGCCGGGTCGGTCAGGGCCGCGGGGCCGCCGCAGGCGTTCGTCCCGACGGGCACGACGGGGATGGGCTCGGCGTCGAGGTCCTCGGCCCACTTGAAGAACTCGAGGTAGCCGATTCCGAAGGTCTGGTTGTAGCCCCACCAGTTGAAGTTCGTCGCGCGCTCCTCGAGCCCACCGATGGTCTCCTTCCAGTGGAACGCCCGCCGTCGGTCGGAGTAGTCGCTCTCCTCGTAGCTGTTCCACGTCCCGGCGATGACGCAGCCGCCGGGGAAGCGGATGAAGGACGGCTCGAGGTCCGCGACCATCTGCGCGAGGTCCTGGCGCAGGCCGTACTCGCCGTTGACCGGACCGACCCACTGGTCGTCGGGCATGAGGGAGACCATGTCGAGGTTGAGCACGCCCGCGGCTCCGGCGAGGACGGCGAGGCGTGCGGCGTTCGTCGTCCCGCTCGAGGTGATCGTCGCCGTGTACTGCTTCCACTCGTTCGAGCCGTCAACCTCGACGGTCGCGGTCCCGTACTCCTGGGTGCCGGCGACGTCCTCGAGGCGGGCCGTCAGGGTCTGCGGCGTCGTCGCCCGTGCCCAGACGGAGAAGTCGTAGTCGGCGCCGGCCTCGAGGGCCACGCCCTCGTTGTAGGAGGCGTTGCGGATGCCGGCCCCTGCCCCGGAGGAGCTGAGGGTGAGGTAGGCCCGGTTGTTCGCGTTCATCCGTCCGTCGTCGTCGACGACGGTGGCCGTCGTCGTCGCGCCACCGCGCTCGACCGTCTGCCACCCGGTGAGTCCGTTGAACGAGCTGTTGTCCGCCGCGGCGAACTCGAACGAGCGGTTGCGGACGAGCTCGGCGTAGAGGCCGCCGTCCGCGGCGTAGTTGATGTCCTCGTAGAAGATCCCGTAGAGGTCGGGGCTCATCTCGATGTCGGTGCCGTCGCCGTCGATGTCGAGCGTCGCGGTGACCGGCTCCGGCCCGGTCGGCTCCTCCGTGGGCGGCTCAGCGGGTGCGATCGCGAAGTAGTCGAAGACCGCGTCGTGCGAGGGTGCACCCGCCGGGGCGAGCGCGTAGAGGCCGACCTGCGTGATGTCGAAGCCGACGGTCACCTCCGCCGCCTCGACCCAGGCGCCGTCGACCCAGTAGCTCGTCGTCACCGTGTCACCCACCCGCTCGAGGCGCAGCGTCTCGCCGGTCGAGCCGGGGCGGGGCGTGAAGGTCGCGGCGAAGGCGCCGCCGACCTCGAGGTCGTTCTCGATGACGACGGGTCCACCCTCGGCGAACCCGACGTGCGCGAGGCCGGCGCGGACGTAGTTGTCCATGTCGGCCAGGGCGATGAGCCCGGCGCCCTGGAAGTCCTGGACCGCGGGCGCCGCGAAGGACGTCACCGCGGTGAAGTCACCTACCGGCACGTCGACGACGAAGACGTTCTGGGCGTTGTTGTCGGTCTGGTACGTGTCCCCGGGAAGCGACCCGATCGTCAGGGCGCCGCCCTCCGGGTCGATCGACCAGCTCTCGGCGACCTCGCCGAGGACGGTCCACCGCTCGTGGAGCTCGGGCGCGTCGAACTCGTCGAGCCAGGCGTCGGGCGGCAGGACCTCGGCGGGGGCTGCGGCGGACGCCGCGGTGCCACCGGCGAGGAGCGCCGCGGTGAGGGTGAGGGCGGTCACACATGCGACTGAAGCCGGCGCAGCGCTGCGCCGTCGCGACATAATCATGAGTACTCCATCAGCTCAGACAGGGTTGGCGTGGAGCGCCCCCGACGGGGCGTCGTGCTCGGCCTCCTTTCCAGCGGCGCGTCGTTGCGGCAGGAGGCGGGCACGTGCCCGCCGTTGGGGGCCGTGGGGGGGGGGGGGGGGGGGCCCCCCCCCCCCCCCCCGTCCTTTCCTCTCCCCCGCCCCCCCCCACAGCGCGTTGCGGCAGGAGGCGCCCACGTGCCCGCCGTTGGGGGCCGTCGGGCCGGGAGGTGGCAGCCTCCCGGCCCGACGGACGTCTGTCAGGTCCGGCGGCGCACCGAGATGGCGCGCTGCAGGACGACGAAGGCGAGCAGGACCATGCCGATGAAGACGCGGGTCCACCACGAGTCGAGCCCTTCACGGGCGATGAGCACCTGGATGAGGCCGTACACGAGCACACCGGCGCCGGTACCCATGACGAAGCCGACGCCACCGGCGAGGAGCGTGCCGCCGATGACGACGGCCGCGATCGCGTCGAGCTCCATGCCGATGCCGGTGAGGTTGAAGCCTGAGCGTGTGTAGAAGGCGAAGAGGATGCCGGCGATGCCGGCGCACGTGCCGCTGATGACGTAGACGAGGATGCGCGTGCGCTCCCCGCTCAGGCCCATGAGCTTGACCGCCGAGCCGTCGTCACCGGCGCCCAGGCCGTAGACCGTGCGCCCGAAGCGCGTGTAGTGGAGCAGGTAGAACCCGAAGAGGAGGACCACGAAGGCGATGACCATGCTCAGGCTGATCCGCCAGAGCCCGCTTCCCTCACCGAACTGGAGGCTCCACGAGGAGAGCGCGGCGAAACCCTCGTCGGTGATGCCGAGCGACTGGACGCTCACGACGTTGGCGAGGCCGCGCGCGAGGAACATGACCGCGAGCGAGGCGATGAACGGTTGGATGTCGAAGACCTGGACCATGATCCCGATGAGCAGCCCGCACATCGTCCCGACGAGGACGCCGATGACGAGCACGACGGGGAGCGGGAACCCGGCGATGAGGAGCTGTGCGACGACGAGGCCGACGAGGGCGACGACCGCCCCCACCGACAGGTCGATGCCACCGGTGAGGATGACGAAGGTCATCCCGACGGCGAGGACGAGCAGGTAGGAGTTGTCGACGAGGAGGTTGGAGAACAACCGCATGCTGACGAAGCTCGTCGTCTCCGTGCTGTAGCGCGCCTGGCCGATGACGAGCATGAGGACGAGCGTCAGCAGCGTGCCCATGACCGGCAGGAAGCGCCGGTCGACGTTGCCGAGCGCACCGCGGACCCGCTGGAGGGCTCCGCCCTCGGTCTTGCCCTGGGGCGGGGTCCCCTGCGCGGGGCGGGTCGTGCGCGCCGTGTCAGTGCGAGACATCAGGCTGCCACCTTCTCTCGGGAGGGGACCAGCTCTGCCCGGACCCGCCGCGCCCGGAGGCGGTCGCGCAGGAAGGGCGACGCGGCCACGGTGACGGCGATGAGGACGATCGCCTTGAACAGCGGCGTCGTCTCGGAGGGCAGGTGGAAGATGATGACGGCACGCTCGAGGGTGCTGAGGATGAGCGCACCGACGACGACACCGCCGAGGTAGAAGCGGCCGCCGGAGAGCTTCGTGCCACCGAGGACGACGACCATGATCGCGTCGAGCTCGCGCATGAGGCCGATGTTGTTGGCGTCGGCCGCCATCGTCGGGGAGCCGTAGACGATGCCGGCGAGCCCGGCGAGGACGCCCGCGATGATGTAGACGATCCACGTCGTGCTGCGCGCCTTGACGCCCGCAAGCCGGCTCGCCTCACCGTTGATGCCGATGGACTCGAGGAACATGCCCAGGGCCGTGCGCCGCACGAGGAGGCTGAGCAGGACGAAGACGGCGAGCGCGATGATGACCGGCGTCGGTATCCCGAGGACGTAGCCCGCGCCGATCGCCTTGAACGGGGCGCTCGTCGACGTGGTGATCTGCCCCTGGGTGACGAGCATCGCGATGCCGCGCCCGGCGATCATGAGGATGAGCGTCGCGATGAAGGGTTGGATCCCGAGGACGGTGACGAGGAAACCGTTGAAGACGCCGACGAGGAGCGCGACGCCGAGCCCGAGCAGGAGCGCCGTCAGCGCCGTGCCGAGGCTCCCGCCGTCAGCCGCGTTGTCGATGTACTCGAGGGACACGGCCAGCGAGATCGCCATGACGGCGCCGACCGAGAGGTCGATCCCGCCGGTCGCGATGACGAGGCACATGCCCAGTGCGAGGAGCATGGGGGTGGCGCTGTTCCGGGCGATGTCGACGAGCTGCCCGACGAGGTTCCCGTCGCGGACGGTGACGTCGAGGAAGCCCGGGCTCCGCAGCCCGCAGGCGAGGACGAGGACGACGAGTGCCACGACCGGCCAGAACAGCCCGTGGTGGCTGATGTCCCGGAGCAGCGTGCTCCCGTTTGACCGGCTGCGGCCGGTAGACGCTGTCATGATGCGCGCGCTCCGCTCTGGGCGATGGTCTCGAGGATCGTCCCCGAGTCGATGTCGTCGTCGTTGACCACCTCGGCGAGCTTCTCGCGGTCGCGCATGATGACGACGCGCTCGCTCAGGCGCAGGACCTCCTCGAGCTCCGAGGAGATGAAGATGACCGACATGCCGTCACGCGACAGGTCCGCCACAAGCTTCTGGATCTCGGCCTTGGCGCCGATGTCGATGCCGCGCGTGGGCTCGTCGAGGATGAGGAGCCGTGGCGCGGTCGCGAGCCAGCGGGCCAGCAGCACCTTCTGCTGGTTGCCGCCGGAGAGGTTCCTGATGAGGGCGTTCGGGTTCGGCGGGTTGATGTTGAGCGCCTTGATGTAGCGCGCCACGATCTCGTCGAGCTCCTTGCGCGGGATCGGGCGCCAGGTGCCGCGGCCCGCCTGGAGGGCGAGGGCCATGTTCTCCCGGACCGTGAGGTCCCCGACGATGCCCTCCTTCTTGCGGTCCTCCGTCGAGAAGGCGACGTCGTGCTTGAGCGCGACGAGCGGGGAGGTCATCTTGACGGGCGAGCCGTCGATCTCGATCGTCCCGTGGTCCGGCCGGTCGGCTCCGGCGAGCAGGCGTGCCACCTCCGTGCGGCCCGACCCGAGGAGCCCGGCGAAACCGACGATCTCCCCAGCGTGCAGATCGAGGTCGAAGGGCTGGACCGACCCGTCCTTGCCCACGCCGACCGCGCGCAGGAGCGGCGCAGCGGTGGTGTCGCGGGCCGCGACGGCGCGCGCCTCGGCCTGGATCTCCTCGAAGGCGTCTCCGGCCCGGCCGATCATCTTCGAGATGAGCTCCATCCGGGGCAGCTCCGCCGTGCGGTGCTCGCTCACGAGGGTGCCGTTGCGCAGGATCGTCATGCGGTCGGAGATCTCGTAGACCTGCTCGAGGAAGTGGGAGACGAAGAGGATCGCCACGCCCTTGTTCCGGAGCTGGCGGATCACTCGGAAGAGCTCGGCCACCTCGGCCTTGGCCAGGCTCGAGGTGGGCTCGTCGAGGATGAGGACCTTCGCGTCGACGACGATCGCGCGCGCGATGGCGCACAGCTGCTGGACAGCGATCGTGTGCGCGGTCAGCGGTGAGCGGGGGTCGATGTCAAGGTTCATCTCCTTGAGGAAGCGCGCTGCCTCGCGGTGCGTCGCACGCCAGTTGATGAACGGACCGGTGCGGATCTCGTGGCCGAGCATGACGTTCTCGCCGACGGTGAGGTTCGCGCAGAGGTTGACCTCTTGGTACACGGTGCTGATGCCGGCGCTCTGCGCCTCACCTGGGTTGGAGAACCGCCTCTCGGCGCCGCCGACGACGATGCGGCCGGAGTCGATCCCGTAGACGCCGGTGAGCGCCTTGATGAGGGTGGACTTCCCGGCGCCGTTCTCGCCCATGAGGGCGTGGACCTCGCCCGGCAGGAGCCGGAAGTCGACCGCGTCGAGCGCCTTGACGCCCGGGAAGGTGATGGTGATCCCGGTCATCTCGACCGCGGGGATCCCCGTGATCTCGACGACGGGATCGGCTGGTGCGGGGTGGGACATCGACGGCCTCCGAGCGTCCGTGGGGTCACGTGCAGCGGGCGGCAGCGCCCGCGTGGCGGGCCGGGCCCGCACAGCGGGCCCGGCTCGCGCACCTTCGGCCAGACGGTACCGGCCGGGTCTGCGCCCGGGGGAGCAGATGCGCCCCCCGGGCACCGCGTGCATCAGTACGGGCGTGCGTCCACGAACGCCTGGTCGATGTCCGCCTGCTCGAAGGCGGTCTCCTCGACGTACGTCGTCTCGGGGACCTCCTCGCCGGCGTGCACGGCCTTGATGAGGTCCGCGAGCTGGTCCCCGAAGACCGGGTTGCACTCGACGAGGTAGTTGAACTTGCCGTCGAGGAGGGCCTGCATGCCGTCCTTGACCGCGTCGACCGCGACGATCTGGATGTCCTCGCCCGGGACGAGCCCGGCCGCCTCGATGGCCTCGATGGCACCGAGACCCATGTCGTCGTTGTGCGAGAAGACGAGGTCGAGGTCCGGGTAGGCCTGGAGCGCGGCCTCCATGGCCGTGCGACCCTCGGCGCGCGTGAAGTTTCCACTCGCCTCACCGATGACCTGGTCCCCCACGACCTCGCGGAAGCCCTCCTGGCGGTCGATCTGCGCGCCCGAGCCGAGCGTGCCCTGGAGCTCGAAGATGTTGGCGTCCGGGTAGTTCTCCGCCACCCACTCGCCGGCGGTCACGCCCTCGGCGCGGAAGTCCGAGCCGATCCATGTGACGAACGGGTCCTCGACGGTCGTCTCGACCGTACGGTCGACGAGGACGACGGGGATCCCGGCGTCCTTGATCTCCTGGAGCACCTGGTCCCACCCGGTCTCGATGACCGGGGAGAACGCGATGACGTCCATGTCCTGCGAGACGAAGTCACGCAGGGCGCGGATCTGGTTCTCCTGCCTCTGCTGGGCATCGACGAACGTCATGTCGATGCCGTTCTCGGGCGTCAGGCTGGCCTGGATCGACTCCGTGTTGGCCGTGCGCCAGCCGCTCTCGGCGCCCAGCTGCGAGAAGCCGACGCGCACGAGCTCGTCGCCGCCGCTCCCGGTCGTGGCCCCACCGGTGCTCCCGGCGTCCGCCGTCTCGTCGTCTCCGCCGCCACTGCCGCCACAGCCGGCAAGCGCCAGCAGAGCCGCACTACCCAGGGCGATGGTGGCCCGTCGACGGTTGTTCCTCAGTCCGAACATGCTCTCCTCCTCGAGTGCATCAGCAACGATGCTGGTCGCAGTCACCACGCGGTGTACCGACTGTCGAGGCCCAGTGTGCGCGCTAACATCGCAGGGTGTCAACAACTCCAGGTAACAGCCTGGTAACCGTTCGGACACGGTGCGAGAACCGGCGGCGGTACGCTCGGCAGCCCAGCACCAGGAGGTCGGGGTCGCCGCACGGCGCGCCCGCTCCGGCGGGACCCGGCCGCTAACGACGACGACGTAGGAGAGCTGTGAGCGGGACACGAGAAGACGTGGCGGCCAGGCGCGCCCCGGTCATGTCCGACGTGGCTGCCCGTGCCGGCGTGTCGCACCAGACCGTCTCGCGGGTGCTCAACCACCCTGACCTCGTCCACCCCGAGACGCAGGAGCGGGTCCGCGCCGCCATCGCCGAGCTCGGCTACCGGCGCAACATGTCGGCGCGTGCGCTCGCCACGAGCAGGACGCGCATGATCGGGGTCGTCACCCCCGCCACGCGGAGCTTCGGGCCGACGTACACGACCGTCGCGATCCAGGACGCGGCGCGGGCGGCCGGTTACGCGATCCTCACCGCAGGCACCGTGGACGCCGCGGCCAGCCCGCACGACGTCCTCGAGTTCTTCCTCGACCACGGGGTCGAGGGCGTCGTCGTCGTGGCACCGACGACGGAGTTCGCCGACGCCGCCCGGGGCCTCGCCGGCTCGCTCCCCATCATCGTCATCGCGACCGGCCTGACGACGCCGGCGCCGCTCCACGTGGTCGCCATCGACCACGAGCAGGGTGCGCGGGACGCCACCCGGCACCTCATCGACCTCGGCCACCGCCACATCGCCCACGTCGCCGGGCCGTTCAACTGGTTCGACGCGCGCGCCCGGCTCGCCGGGTGGCGCGCCGAGCTCGAGGCCGCGGGGCTCGACGTCCCCGAGCCGATCGAGGGCGGGTGGGACTCCGCCCAGGGGTACGCGGCGGCCCAGCGGATGCTGAGCGGCCGCGTGCTGCCGACGGCTGTCTTCACCGCCAACGACCTCCTTGCGCTCGGCATGATGCGCGCCTTCCACGAGGCCGGGGTGCGGATGCCCGACGACGTCGCCGTCGTCGGGTACGACGACATCTCCGGCAGCGACTTCTACGAGCCTCCGCTGACGACCGTGCGCCAGCCCTTCCAGGAGGTGGGCCACCAGGTCATGGAGGCGCTCCTCACCGCCCTCGACGGCGGGTCGCCCGCTCCCCTGCTGAGCCGGCCCGAGCTCATCGTCCGCGCCTCCTCGGGCGCGCACACGCAGGGCTGAGCCGCCCGCCCCACGCGCACGTACCACCACCGCCCCGGCCACGCCGGCACGAGAAGAGGAGTCCCATGAGCGCGACGACGACAGGGCCGGGGGGCCGCACCATCCGGCTCGCGGCAGGCGACTACACCGCGACCGTCGTCAGCGTCGGCGCCGGCCTCGCGCGACTCACGTGGCGGGGCAAGGACCTCGTCGTCGCCCACGAGCCCGACGCGATGCCGCCGGCCTACCTCGGCAAGACGCTCGTCCCGTGGCCCAACCGGGTGAGCGACGGCCGCTACGTCCGCGACGGCGTCACCCACGAGCTCCCCGTCAACGAGCACGCGACGAACGCGGCCCTCCACGGCCTCGCGTGCTGGGTCGCGTGGGACGTCGTCGAGGCGGACGAGGCGGCGGTGACGATGCAGACGGACATCGCCCCGCAGTACGGCTACCCCTTCTGGCTGCGCTCGAGCGTCCGGTACGCGCTCGCTCCCGGGTCGGGCCTGACGACGACGATCACGACGACGAACCTGGGCGCCGACGTCGCGCCCTACGGCGCGTCCACCCACCCGTACCTCACGTGCGACGGCACGCCCGTCGACGAGTGCGTCCTCGTCACGCCCGCCACGCAGGTGCTCGAGGTCGACGAGCGGATGCGCCCGCGGGCATCCGTGGACGTCGACGGCACCGAGCTCGACCTGCGTGCACCCGCCCCGCTCGGCGCGCGCCAGATCGACCACGCGTACACGGGGCTGCCCGCCGTGGACTGGGCCGTCACGCTGACCGACCCCGCGACGGGGCTGACCGCGCGCATGCGGGCGGACGCGCCGTGGGTGCAGGTCTACACGGGCGAGAAGGTGGGTCGGCGCGGCGTCGCCGTCGAGCCCATGACGTGCCCGCCGGACGCCTTCAACTCCGGCACCGACCTCGTCGAGCTCGCCCCCGGCGCCTCGCACACCCTCGCGCTCTCGATCGACGCGACGCTGGGGTCCTGAGGCGGACGCGACGTTCCCGGCCTGGGAGTCCGCCGCTGCGGATCCCTGTCGCAGGTGTTGTCGGCGCCGCCGCCTACCGTGGGCGCATGAGCTCCTCCACCCGGTCCGCGCGGACCGCCCGCTACCGGTGCACCGAGTGCGGCTGGACGGCCGCCAAGTGGGTCGGCCGGTGCGGTGAGTGCCAGACGTGGGGGACGGTGGAGGAGGTCGGGGCCACCCCGGCGCGCACACGCACCGCGCTCGCCCCGGCCGTCGCCGCCCAGCCGATCGGTGACGTCGACGTCGAGACGGCCCGCGCCCGCCCCACCGGCGTCGGGGAGCTCGACCGCGTCCTCGGCGGGGGGATCGTGCCCGGCGCCGTCGTCCTCTTGGCGGGCGAACCGGGCGTGGGCAAGTCGACCCTCCTGCTCGACGTCGCGGCCCGCACCGCCACGAGGTCCGGGCGGAGCGTCCTCTACGTGACCGGGGAGGAGTCGGCGAGCCAGGTGCGCCTGCGCGCGGAGCGCATCGGTGCGCTCGCGCCGACCCTCCTCCTCGCGGCCGAGAGCGACCTCGCCACCGTGCTCGGGCACATCGAGAGCTCCGCGCCGGCGCTCGTCGTCGTCGACTCGGTCCAGACGATCGCGTCCGCCGACGTCGACGGCTCGGCCGGCGGGGTGAGCCAGGTCCGCGAGGTCGCCGCCGCGCTCATCGCGGTTGCGAAGCGCACGGCGACGCCCGTCATCCTCGTCGGGCACGTGACGAAGGACGGCGCGATCGCCGGGCCGCGGGTGCTCGAGCACCTCGTCGACGTCGTCTGCCAGTTCGAGGGCGAGCGCCACTCCCGGCTCCGCATGGTCCGCGCGACGAAGAACCGGTACGGCGCCACGGACGAGGTCGGGTGCTTCGACCTCACCGACACGGGCATCACCGGCCTGCCCGACCCCTCCGGCCTCTTCCTCTCCGGCTCCCGGACCCCCGTCCCGGGGACCTGCGTGACGATCACCCTTGAGGGCCGGCGACCCATGCCGACCGAGATCCAGGCGCTCGTCGCGCCGACGTCGCTGAGCAACCCCCGTCGGACGACGTCGGGCCTCGACTCCCCGCGCGTGACGATGACGCTCGCGGTCCTGCAGTCCCACCTCAGGCTGCCGCTCGGCACAGCGGACGTCTACGTCTCGACCGTCGGCGGGGCGCGCGCCGCCGAGCCCGCCGTCGACCTCGCCGTCGCCCTCGCCGTCGCGAGTGCGGCGCACGGCACCGCGCTCGCCGAGGGGGTCGTCGCCGTCGGGGAGGTGGGGCTGACGGGGGACGTCCGCGCGACCGTCGGCATCCAGCGCCGGCTCGCCGAGGCGGCGCGGCTCGGGTTCCGCCGCGTGCTCGTCCCGCGCAACGGGGCCCAGGACCTGCAGCCGGTGGCCGGTATCGAGGTGTGCCCGGTCGGCGACGTGAGCGAGGCCGTCGCGGCCGCGGCCGGCGCTGCCCGCCGGGCCGGCGGGGCGGCACCCGGCTGACGCCCGCGTGCGAGCGACGCCGCAGCCACGCGACCGCCGTACGCGGGCACCGGTGCCGACCGGTGAGCCGCCCTGGTCCGACGGCGTCAGTCCCCTAGGATGACGGTCGGGGGAAAGCCGACCACGGCGCGGCGAAGACGGCCTCCCCCAGGAAGAGGCGAGACGTGCCCGAGGCTCCACAGGACGGACTTCTGCGTCCGACGCTCCAGGCTGTCGCCCCAGGCACCGAGCTGCGCGACGGGCTGGAGCGGATCTTGCGCGGTCGAACCGGCGCGCTCATCGTCCTCGGCTACGACGACGTCGTCGAGAGCATCTGCTCCGGCGGTTTCGCCCTCGACGTCGAGTTCTCCGCCACCCGCCTGCGCGAGCTCGCGAAGATGGACGGCGCGGTCGTCGTCGACTTCGCCAACAAGCGCATCCGCCGGGCGAACGTCCAGCTCATGCCGGACACGTCCGTCGAGACGAGCGAGTCGGGCATGCGCCACCGCACGGCCGAGCGCGCGTCGAAGCAGACCGGTTACCCCGTCATCACGGTGAGCCAGTCGATGCGGATCGTCGCCCTCTACGTCGACCACCAGCGTCACGTCGTGGAGAACTCGGACGTCATCCTCTCCCGGGCCCACCAGGCCCTCGCCACCCTCGAGCGCTACAAGGCCCGCCTCGACGAGGTCGCCGGGACGCTGTCGGCGCTCGAGATCGAGGACCTCGTCACCACCCGCGACGTCACCGCCGTCATGCAGCGCCTCGAGATGGTCTCCCGGATCTCGGAGGAGATCGCGGGCTACGTCGTCGAGCTCGGCACGGACGGCCGCCTCCTCTCCCTCCAGCTCGAAGAGCTCATCGGCGGCATCGCGCCGGACCGCGAGCTCGTCGTCCGCGACTACATGGACCCTCGCGCAGGCAGCGTCGAGTCCGTCCTCGCTCAGCTCGAGTCGTTGAGCTCGAGCGAGCTCATCGACATGCCCGCCATCGCGCGGGCGCTCGGCGTCGGCGGCCGCGACGGCGAGTCCCTCGACGACCCGCTGTCCCCGCGCGGCTACCGGATGCTGTCGAAGGTGCCGCGCCTGCCCTCCACCGTCGTCACCGCGCTCGTCGAGCAGGTCGGGTCGCTGCAGAAGCTGCTCGCCGCCGGCACCGACGACCTCCAGGCCGTCGAGGGCGTGGGCCCGCAGCGCGCGCGGAGCGTGCGGGAGGGGCTCTCCCGGCTCGCTGAGTCCTCCATCCTCGAGCGCTACGTCTGACCTGGCGGTGGGGAGAGCCCGCCGGGCGTCGCGCCGCAGCGGTGACCGGCACCGCGCACAGGCGCGCCGACCACGCGGCGCCCCTGACGGGCACGTCACCCGATGGTGAAGACGCTCCCGGGCCCGGCGGCCCGGGCCCCCGTCGCCACCGTCACACGGTAGGTCCCCGCCCCCGCGACGGCCTGGTCCCCTGGGCACCCGGCGGCGGAGCGGGTCCCGGGCCAGCGAACGGTCGTCTCGTGCGTGGCGCCGGCGTCGAGGAGGAGCGGGCGCTCGGCCTCGCCGGCGCAGTGCGCGGAGGACCACACCTCGTCCTCGCCGGAGGCGATCGTGACGACGAGGGCGGCCGGACCGGCGTCGAGCAGGCACGGGACCTCTCCCTCGTTCGTCACGCCGAGGGCGATGCTCAGGCCCCGACCTGCGGAGGTCGAGCTCGGGACACCGAGGTCGACGCCGACGGCGTCGCCCGCGCACGCCTGCGGGTCGCCCGCCGGGGCGGCCTCCGTCTCCTCGCCGGTCGGGTCTGCTACGGGCGCGGCGTCCGCGTCACGGCCGCCGAGGGCACCGACGAGCGAGACCGCTCCCCACGCGATGCCGGCGACGGCGAGCACCGTGAGGACGAGGACGACGAGCCGGCGGCGCCGGTAGACGGCCGCCGACGGCGGCGATCCGGAGCCGCCGGGGCGGCCGGCGGGCCGGGTCGCGGGAGCCGGACGGGTGCCGCGGGCGGCGCGGGCGGGTCCCGAGCGCGGGGCGGGCCCCGCGGGCGTGCCGCCCGTGGGACGCTGCGGTCGCGAGCGCGCGCCACCACCTCGCGCGTCCGGCGTGCCCGCGTCCCGTCTGCTCACCACGCCTCAGACCGTACGACGCGCGCGGGCCGGCGCCGGACGTGGCGCGCCGTCGGACGCGCGTGGGAGCGGGCACACTGGTCGGCGATGCGCCCCGCCGACCTCCACCGCGCCGTCATCGACTGGTTCGACGCGAACGCCCGCCCGCTGCCCTGGCGCGAGCCGGGGACGAGCGCCTGGGCCGTGCTCGTCAGTGAGGTCATGTCGCAGCAGACGCCCGTCGCGCGGGTCGAGCCGGCGTGGCGCGCGTGGATGGACCGCTGGCCCACCCCCGAGGCGCTCGCCGCGGCGTCCCCGGCCGACGTGCTCCGAGCGTGGGACCGGCTCGGCTACCCGCGCCGCGCCCTCCGGCTGCGGGAGTGCGCGAGCGCCGTCGTCGCCCGCCACGGGGGCGTCGTCCCGGTGGGTGAGGAGGATCTCCTCGCCCTGCCTGGCATCGGCGCCTACACGGCCGCTGCCGTCGCCGCCTTCGCCCACGGGCAGCGGGCGGTCGTCCTCGACACCAACGTGCGGCGCGTCCTCGTGCGGGTGGCCGACGGCGTCGCCCTCCCCTCCCCCTCGCTCACCCGTGCCGAGACCGCTCGGGCCGAGGCGCTCGTGCCCGAGGAGGCGGAAGAGTCGGCCCGGTGGAACGCCGCCGTCATGGAGCTCGGCGCGCTCGTGTGCACCGCGCGCTCGCCGGACTGCGGTGCGTGCCCCGTCTCCGCGGGGTGCCGGTGGCTAGCGGCGGGCCGGCCAGCTGACGCCCATGCCGCGCGGCGGCGCCAGCAGCCCTGGGAGGGGACGGACCGCCAGGTCCGGGGCCGGCTCATGGCCGTCCTCCGCGCGCTCCCGGCCGGTGCCCACATCGGGCGCTCCGAGCTCCTCGCCCACGGGGGTGTGCCGACGGGCGGCGACGCCGAGCAGGCCGGCCGCGCGCTCGACTCGCTCGTGCGGGACGGCCTCGTCGCCCAGACCCAGGGGACGCACGACCCGCGCTACGCCCTCCCCTGACCCCCTCACCCCGCACCCGGCCCCACTAGGGTTCTCAGGTGGAGACCGAGCCGGAGGACGTCCGTGTGGCGCGCGCCGTGCGCGGGCTGCGCGACGCGCTCGTCGCGTGCGGGGCCGCGTGCCTCGTCCTCGGTGTCTTCGCGGTCGGCGCCGTGCTCCTCGCGGGCGACGACGCCGGTGCCGCGTGGCCGGCCGTCACCCTCCTCGGCTCGGGACAGCTCCTCGCGCTCGTCGGAGCGGGCGTCGCGGCGGCCGCGTTGCGAGCGGTGCTCCGGGGTTCGGGACCCGCCCCCGCCCTCGCACGCACCCACGCGATCCTCGGCCTCCTCGCCCGGCTCGTGCTCGTGGCGTGCGTCGCCGGGGCGACGGCGTGGGTCGTCGCCCGCCCGGGTGCCGCGCTCATGACGCTCGCCCTCGCGCTCGTCACCGCCCAGCTCGCCGCCGTCCTCGCCGTCGTGCGCCGACGGCTCGCCACCTAGAGCTCGAGGAGCATCCGCGTGTTGCCCAACGTGTTCGGCTTGACCCGCGCGAGGTCGAGGAACTCGGCGACGCCGTCGTCGTGGGAGCGGAGCATCTCGCCGTAGACGTCGGTGCCCACCGGGGTGCCCTCGATGGTCCGGAAGCCGTGACCGGCGAAGAAGTCGACCTCGAACGTCAGGCAGAAGGCTCGCCGCAGGCCCAGCGTGCGGGCGCGCTCGAGGAGCGTCTCGAGGACGTGGCGGCCCACGCCTCGGCGCAGGAAGGGTCGGTCGACGGCGAGGGTGCGTACCTCGCCGATGTCGTCCCACAGGACGTGGAGGGCACCGCAGCCGACGACGACCCACTCGTCCCCGTCGGGCACCTCCGCGACGACGAACTCCTGGATCGACTCGAAGTACGTGATGAGGTCCTTCTCGATGAGGATGCCCGCCTCGGCGTACGGCGCGACGATCTCGCGGATGCGCCGGGCGTCGGCCGGGAGCGCCTGCCGGACGACGACGCGGGGCTCGTCCCCGCCCTCGGGCCGGCCGCCGCTGCTGCTGCTCATCCCCATGATCTTTCCACGGACGGCGACCATCGCCCGTCGGCACGGCGGGCGATCGCGGCCTGAGCCGGCGGCGCCGCCCGCGTGACGGGCGGCGCCGGTGGCGGCTAGCGCAGGAACGCGGCCGCGACGCCGGAGTCGACGGGCACGTGGAGCCCCGTCGTCTGGACGAGGTCGGGCCCGGTGAGGGCGTACACGGCGGCCGCGACGTGCTCGGGCAGGACCTCCTGCTTGAGCAGGGTCCGCCCGGCGTAGTACTTGCCGAGGTCCTCCTCGGCGACGCCGTACACCTTGGCGCGCTGCGCGCCCCAGCCGGCGGCGAAGATGCCGGACCCGCGGACGACGCCGTCGGGGTTGACGCCGTTGACCCGGATGCCGTGCTCCCCGAGCTCGGCGGCGAGGAGGCGCACCTGGTGGGCCTGGTCTGCCTTCGTCGCCGAGTACGCGATGTTGTTCGGCCCGGCGAAGAGGGAGTTCTTCGAGGCGATGTACACGATGTCCCCGCCCATCCCCTGGGCGATCATCGCCCGCGCGGCCTCCCGGGCCACGAGGAAGGAGCCCCGGGCCATGACGTCGTGCTGGAGGTCCCAGTCCTTCGTCGTCGTCTCGAGCAGCGGCTTGGAGATCGACAGCCCGGCGTTGTTGACGACGAGGTCGACGCCCCCGAACGCGAGCGCCGCGGCCTCGACGAGGGCGGCCACCTGGTCCTCGCTCGTCACGTCGGCACGCACCGCCACGGCGATGTCGGGGCCGCCGAGCTCAGCCGCGACCTCCTGCGCGCCCTCGAGGTTGACGTCCCCGACGACGACGCACGCGCCCTCGGCGGCGAGGCGCTGCGCGATGGCCTTGCCGATGCCCGACCCGGCGCCGGTGACGAGCGCGACGCGCGCGGCGAGCGGCTTCGGCCGGGGCATGCGCGCGAGCTTGGCCTCCTCGAGCGCCCAGTACTCGATGCGGAACTTCTCGCTCTCGGGGATGGGGGCGTAGGTGGAGATCGCCTCGGCGCCGCGCATGACGTTGATGGCGTTGACGTAGAACTCCCCGGCCACGCGGGCGGTCTGCTTGTTCTTGCCGAAGGAGAACATCCCGACGCCCGGCACGAGGACGATCGCAGGGTCCGCCCCGCGCATCGCCGGGGTGCCCGGCTCGGCGTGCCGCTCGTAGTAGGCGCGGTAGTCGGCGCGGTAGGCCTCGTGGAGCTCGCGCAGCCGGGCGACGACGTCCTCGAGCGGGGCGCCGGCGGGCAGGTCGACGACGAGGGGCTTGACCTTCGTCCGCAGGAAGTGGTCGGGGCAGGAGGTGCCGAGCTCGGCGAGGTGGGCGAGCTTCTCCCGGGCGAGGAAGTCGAGGACGACGTCCGTGTCGGTGACGTGGCCGACCTGCGCGGCGTCGGTCGAGGCCAGGCCCCGGACGACGGGCGCGAGGGCGGCGGCACGCGCGCGCCGCTCGTCCTCGGGGAGCGCCTCGTACCCGGGGCGGACCAGTCCGAACGGGTGCTCACCGGCCTCGGCCAGGCGCTGCGTCCGCTCGGCGATGAACTCCTCGGCCCTGCGGATGATCTCGAGGGAGTTCGCCTCGCTCTCCTCGCTCGTCGTACCCCAGGCGGTGATCCCGTGCCCGCCGAGGACGCACCCGATGGCGGCGGGGTTCTCCGCCTTGATCCGCGCGATGTCGAGCCCGAGCTGGAAGCCCGGGCGCCGCCACGGCACCCACACGACGCGGTCGCCGAAGCACTCCGCGGTGAGGGCCTCGCCGTCGGCGGCCGTCGCGAGCGCGATCCCGGAGTCCGGGTGGAGGTGGTCCACGTGCGCCGCGTCGACGAGTGCGTGCATCGCGGTGTCGATGCTCGGCGCCGCCCCGCCCTTGCCGTGGAGGCAGTAGTCGAACGCGGCGACCATCTCGTCCTCACGCTCGACGCCCGGGTAGACGTCGACGAGGGAACGGACCCGGTCCACGCGGAGCACGGCGAGGCCGGCGGCCGTGAGCGTGCCGAGGTCACCGCCCGAGCCCTTGACCCAGCACAGCTCGACCTCGCGCCCGGTGACGGGGTCGGTGCCGGTGCCCTTCGCCGAGGTGTTGCCACCGGCGAAGTTCGTGTTGCGTGGGTCCGAGCCGAGCCGGTTCGAGCGGGCGACGAGCGCGGCGACGTCGGGGTGGGTCATCGGTCAAGCCTTTCCGGTGGTGGGGCGCGCGGCGTGCTCGCCGGCGCCGGTGCGTGGTGGGGGTGCCTCGGGTCAGGCGCCCCAGCCGGCCTGCGTGCCGCCGATGCGCTCGGCGGCGATCTTGTCGGCGTAGCCCGAAGCCAGGAACGCGGCCATGGGGTCCGGGGCGAGGCCCCGCTCCTCGCGCATCCCGGCGAGGAGCGGACGGACGTCACGGTTGTAGGCGTCCATGAGGACGCCGTTCGCGCCGAGGACGTCCCCCGCGAGCTGCGCGGTGCGCAGCGCGTCGCGGTCGACGAGGAGCGCCTTGGCGGTGGCCTCCTGGACGTTCATGACGGACCGGATCTGCCCGGGGATCTTCGGCTCGATGCTGTGGTTCTGGTCGAGCATGAAGTTGACGCCCGAGGCGGGGTCGAGAGCACCGCCGGCGACGATCTCGTTCATGATGCGGAAGAGCTGGAAGGGGTCCGCCGCGCCGACGATGAGGTCGTCGTCGGCGTAGAAGCGGGAGTTGAAGTCGAACGCGCCGAGCCGGCCGACGCGCAGGAGCTGCATGACGATGAACTCGATGTTCGTCCCCGGCGCGTGGTGGCCGGTGTCGAGGACCACCATGGCCCGCTCCCCGAGCGCCATGCAGTGCAGGAGCGAGGTGCCCCAGTCCGGCACGTCGGTGGCGTAGAAGGCGGGCTCGAAGAACTTGTACTCGAGCACGAGCCGGTGGTCCTCGTCGAGCGCGGCGTAGATCTCTGCGAGCCCCTCGGCCATGCGGTCCTGGCGTGCGCGCAGGTCGTCCTGGCCGGGGTAGTTGAGGCCGTCGGCGAGCCAGATCTTCAGCTCGGTCGAGCCCGTCTCGCGCATGATGTCGATGCAGTGCAGGTGGTGCGCGACGGCCTTGCGGCGGACGCGCTCCTCAGGGTGGCACAGCGAGCCCAGCATGTAGTCGTCGTCCTGGAAGACGTTCGAGTTGATCGTCCCCAGGCTCACCCCCTGGTCCTCGGCGTAGCGGCTCAGGTCGGCGAAGTCGTCGACGAGGTCCCACGGGATGTGGAGGGCCACCCGGGGCGCCGCCCCGGTGTACCGGTGCACCTGCGCGGCATCCGCGATCTTCTCGTACGGGTCGCGGGGGACGCCGGGGTGGCCGAACACCTTGAAGCGGGTGCCGGCGTTGCCGAACGCCCACGAGGGCAGCTCGATGGTCTGCTCTCGCAGCGGTGCGAGCACATCGCCGGGGGGCGGGGTGGCCGTCATGTCAAGCCAGCTTTCTGTCGTTGGTCCTCGAGGTTGAACAGTGGTTCCAAGGGGACGAACTGCTCGTCGGGGCGCCGCGCGTCGTCGGCGTCGAAGAACTCGGCCATCTCCGCCTGCCAGCGGGCGTTGACCGCGGTGGCGGCCATCGCCCGCTGGGCTGCGGGAAGGTCCTCGGTCTCGACGTACCCGACGAGCAGCCCGTCCGGTGCCAGGAACAGGGAGTAGTTGCGCCACCCCGACTCGTGCAGGGCCTGGAGCATCTCCGGCCACACCGCCGCGTGGCGGGCCCGGTACTCCGCGGTGCGCTCAGGCTTGACGCGCGCGAGCAGGCAGTAGCGCTTCATCGGCTCAGAAGTCGAAGTCGCCGATGTTGTCCGCGTTGAAGCGGGTGGGCGGGCCGAGGACGACGAGGCCGTCGGCGCCGATCTCGTACTCGCCGAGGTCGCCGGCCGTGAAGGTCTCCCCCTCGGCGCCGGTGATCATGTCCGAGGCGAGGGCCGCCCCGGCGTAGGCGGCGAGCTCACCGAGCTCGGAGGGGTTCCACAGCGCGAACTCGGTGACCGTGCCGTCCGTGACGAACTCGCGCATCTGGTTCGGCGTGCCGAGGCCGGTCAGCGCGACCTGGCCCTGGTAGTCCGAGCTCTGGAGGTACCGGGCGGCCGCCGCGATGCCGACCGTCGTCGGGGAGATGATCGCCTCGAGGTCGGGGTGCGCCTGGAGGAGGCCCTGCGTCTCGGCGAAGGACTTCTCGTCCTCGTCGTCGCCGTAGACCGTGGCGACGAGCTCGATCTCGGCGTAGTCCGGGTTGCTGGCCAGCTCCTCCTCGATGACGGCGATCCACGCGTTCTGGTTCGTCGCGTTCGCGGTGGCGGAGAGGATGGCGATCTGGCCGTCGCCGTCGATCTGCTCGGCCGCCATCTCGATGAGCGTGCGGCCCACCTCGTCGCCGTCGACCTGGCTGATGAAGAGGTCGCGGCACTCGGGATCGACGTCGGAGTCGAAGGTGACGACGTTCGCCCCGCCGGTGCGGGCCTGGTCGAGCGCGGCGCACAGCGCGTTGGGGTCGTTCGCCGAGAGGAGGATCGAGTCCACGCCCTGCTGCGACAGCGTGTTGATGTAGCTCACCTGGGAGGACGCGGAGGCGTCTGAGGGGCCCGTGTACTCGTACGTGCCACCGAGCTCGGTGACGACGGCCTCGGCGCCCTCGCTCGAGGCCTCGAAGTACGGGTTGTTGACGGACTTGGGCAGCATGGTGATCGCCAGGCCCTCGGCGAACTCGGTCGCGCCGCCGCCCGTCTGGCCGTCGGTCGTCTCCGCGGCGCCGCCGCCGGTGGTCGGGTCGGTGTCGGGGTCGTCCTGCGTCGTGCCACCGCAGGCGCTCAGCGTGAGCGCGAGCCCCAGTCCGAGGGCGATGTGGCGGGTGCGTCGGTGCATCCTGGTCATCTCTGTTCCTTTCATGGTGCCGCGGTCGCGGCGGTGGGGGGCGTCCGGGGTGGATCGGTCGGACCGGAGCGGCGCGAGGTGAGGGTGCGGGCGCGCGCCAGGACGTTGGGGAGCAGCACGGAGACGATGAGGAGCAGTCCCGTGACGACGGTGAGCGCCTCGGTGGAGATGCTGCCCAGGCGGAGGGCGTTCTGGAGCGACATGAGGAGCACGACGCCGGCGATGACGCCGGGCAGGGTGCCCTTGCCGCCGAAGATCGACACCCCTCCGAGGAGGACGGCGGCCACGACCGTGAGCTCGAGGCCGAACGCGTTGTCCCCGCGGGCGCTGGAGTAGCGCAGCGTCCAGAACGCGCCGACGAGCCCGGCCACGGCGCCGGAGGTGACGAAGAGGAGGAAGCGCGTGCGCATGACGTTGATGCCGGCGTACGCGGCCGCGGTCACGTTCGCCCCGATCGCGTAGATCGCGCGCCCCGCCGGCGTCGCGTGGAGGACGACGGCGAAGGCGGCCGCGAGGACGAGGAGCCCGGGCAGGATGTTCGGCATCCAGCCGACCGAGCCGATCGTCCAGCCGGTGAACGAGCGCGGGAACGTGGCGACGGCGCCGTCACCGAGGAGGACGTAGGCGAGCCCGCGGTAGAGCGCGAGGGTGCCGATGGTGACGGCGAGGGCCGGTAGCCCCATGACGGCGATGAAGAAGCCGTTGACGGCGCCGAGCACCATCCCGATGACGACGGCGAGGACGAGGATCGTCTCGAGCGGCAGGCCGGCCTCCCACATGACGCCGATGGCGCTCGAGGTGAGGCCGACCATGCTGGCGACGGAGAGGTCGATGTCGCCCGTGATGATGATGAGCGTCATCGGCAGCGCGAGCAGGAAGATCGGCGCGAGGTCGAGGACGAGGAAACCGAAGTTCCGGGCCGTGCCGAAGTGCTCGACGCCGAACGAGGCGGCGACGAGGAACGCGAGGGTGACGGCGATGATCGCCGTGTCCCAGCCGATCGCGCGGCGGTGCCGGCGGCGCGGCGCCGTGGGCGCCGTGTCGGCGGTCTGCATGGGCGTGTCAACCGACATGAGAGGCCTTTCGCGTCGAGGCCGCCACCCGGCGCGCGACGAGCTGGTCGAGGGCGATGGCACCGATGATGAGGGCGCCGACGATCGCCCGCTGCCAGAACTGGTCGATGCCGAGGGTGGGAAGGGCGTTGCTGATGACGGTGAGGAGCAGGGCACCGAGGACGGCGCCGGTGACGGTGCCGCTGCCGCCGAAGATCGCGACCCCACCGACGACGACGGCGGCGACGATGTCGAGCTCGATGCCCGTGCCGGCCGAGGCGTCGACCGTGCCGTAGCGCGCGGCGTAGAGGACGCCGCTGAGCCCGGCGAGGGTGCCGGTCACGATGTACGCGGTGAAGAGACGCCGCGTCTGCGGGATGCCGGCGAGCCGTGCCGCCTCGGGGTTCGAGCCGATCGCGTAGAGGTCCCGCCCGGCGCGGTAGCGCGAGAGGAAGATCCCGACGGCGATGGCGACGGCGAGGGCGATGAGGGCGAGGTAGGGCATGCCGAGCACACGCCCGCTGCCGAAGGAGAGGAACTCGCGCGGCATGTCGCTCGCGTTGATCCGGGACCCGCCCGCCCAGAAGTAGACGACGCCCCGGAAGACGTAGAGCGTGCCGAGGGTCGCCACGAGTGGTGGCACGCCTCCGATCGTGACGAGCGCACCGTTGACGGCGCCGCACGCGGCACCGATGAGGAGCCCGACGACGGCGGCCACCGGCACGGGCACGCCGCTCTCGCTCATGAGCGTGGCGGAGCCGAACGCCGAGAGCCCGAGGACCGCCCCGACCGACAGGTCGATGCCCTTCGTCAGGACGACCATCGTCATCCCCGCGGTGAGCAGGACGGTGATCGACGCCGCGAGGAGGAGGTCGCGCACGCTCTGGCCGGTGAGGAAGCGTGGGTTCATCGCCGTCGAGACGGCGACGAGGATGACGAGCGCGAGGACGAGGCCGAAGATGCGTGCCCCGGCGAGTGCCCGCAGCCGGCTCGTCAGCGTCCGCCCGGTGCGGTCGGTGGGGGGGCTGGTGGGCGCCGGCGCCTGCTGTGCCGTGCTCATGCTGCCGCCTTCGTCGCTGCGCTGATGATGGACTCCTGGGTCGCGTCCGCGCGGGGAATCTCCGCCACGAGCCGGCCCTCCCGCATGACGAGGACGCGGTCCGCCATGCCGAGGACCTCGGGCAGCTCGGAGGAGACCATGAGGATGGCCACGCCGTCGGCGGCGAGGGAGGACATGAGGCGGTGGACCTCGGCCTTGGTCGCGACGTCGATGCCGCGGGTGGGCTCGTCGACGATGAGGACCTGCGGGCTCGTCGAGAGCCACTTGCCGAGGACGACCTTCTGCTGGTTCCCCCCGGAGAGGTTGCCGACGGGGTCGGCAAGCCGGCCGAAGCGCGTGTGGAGGCGCTCTGCCCACGTCTGCGCGGAGCGTCGCTCGGGCCCGCCCGTGAGGATGCCGAGCCGGGCGAGCTTGCCCGCCCGGGGCAGGGTGATGTTGCGCTGGATGGACAGGTCGAGGACGAGCCCCTGCTGGCGCCGGTCCTCGGGCACGAGGGCGATCCCGGCGGCGATCGCCGCCTTGGGCTTGCCGGGCGCCAGCCGGGTGCCGCGCACCGTGACGGTGCCGGCGTCGACCGGGTCGACGCCGAAGATCCCCTGGACCACCTCGGAGCGACCGGACCCGACGAGCCCGGCGAGAGCGACGATCTCCCCCGCCCGCACGGAGAACGAGACGTCCTCGAACGTGCCGGTCCGCGTGAGGCCCGCGACCTCGAGGACGACCTCGCCGGCCTCGACGTCCTCCTTGGGGAAGAGCTCCGACAGGTCGCGGCCGACCATGCGGCGCACGAGCTCGGGCACGGTCACCTCGCTCATGAGGTCGGTCGAGACGTGCTCGCCGTCCCGCATGACGGTGACCCGCTGGCACAGCGCCTCGATCTCGTCGAAGCGGTGGGAGATGAAGAGGATCGCCGCGCCGTCGTCCCGCAGGGCGCGCGTGACGGCGAAGAGCCGGTCCACCTCGACGCCGGACAGGGCGGCCGTCGGCTCGTCCATGACGAGGACGCGGGCACCGGTCGAGAGCGCCTTGGCGATCTCGACGAGCTGCTGGTCGGCGATCGAGAGGCCGCGGGCGGGCCGCCTGGGGTCGAGCGGTACGGCAAGTCGCTCGAAGAGCTCGACCGCGGCCTGGTTCATCGCGGCGCGGTCGATCGTGCGGCCCCGGCCGAGGTGCTGGCGGCCGACGTAGATGTTCTCGGCGACCGTCAGGTCGGGGAAGAGCGTCGGCTCCTGGTAGATGACGGCGATGCCGGCGTCGATCGCGTCCGCGGTGGAGCGGAACGCCACGTCCTTGCCGTCGACGGCGACCCGGCCCCCGTCGGGGCGGTGGACGCCCGCCAGCACCTTGATGAGGGTCGACTTGCCCGCACCGTTCTCACCGACGAGCGCGTGCGCCTCGCCGGCGTACAGGTCGAGGTTGGCGCCGCGCAGGGCGCGCACGGCGCCGAAGCTCTTCGTGATGCCCGTGAGCTGGACGACCGGCGCACGCGGCGGCCCGTCCGGGCCGGAGGAGAGGTGGGACATCTGTGTCCTTTGCTGAATCGGTTCAACGCCTGATGCGACACTACTGACGCCCGATTGGTCCGTCAATCCGCCCTGCGGTAACGGTCGGATCACGGTTCAGGTCCGGCGCGACGGTGCGCGAGCTGCGGCCGGGCGCAAGACTGGGGCCATGGCCTCCCTCGAGCAAGTGACCGACCCGATCACGTACCACGGCGAGGGGCCCGTGTGGTCCCCGACCTGGGGCGGCCTGCGCTTCGTCGACATGCTCGCCGGCGACCTCCTCACGCTGCGCGCAGCGGGGGTCGAGCGTCTCCACGTCGGCAACGTCGCCGCGTTCGTCCGGCCGCGGGCCCACGGCGGGTACGTCGTCGCCCTCGAGCGCGGGCTCGCCCTCGCCACCGGCCCGGACGAGGTGCCGGAGCCTTTGCCCGAGGTGTGGGCCGACCCCGGCGTACGGATGAACGACGGCGGGTGCGACCCGTGGGGCAACCTCTACGCCGGCTCCATGGCTTACGACGCGGGCGAGGGGAAGGGGACGCTCTACCGGGTCGCCCCGGACGGGACGACGACGGTCTCGCTGCCCGAGGTGAGCATCTCCAACGGGATCGGCTTCTCCCCCGACGGCGCCCGGGCGTACTACGTCGACACGCCCACCGGCGGGATCGACGTCCTCGACGCCCACGAGGGTGGGTTGCACGCCCGCCGGCGGTTCGTGAGCGTCGCCGAGGACGCCGGCGCGCCGGACGGCCTGTGCGTCGACTCGGCCGGGAACGTGTGGGTGGCCCTCAACGGCGGGTCGGCGGTGCGGTGCTACTCCCCGCAGGGCGCCCTCCTCGACCAGGTCGACGTGCCGGTCCGGCTCGTCACCGCCTGCACGCTCGGCGGGGACGACCTGCGCGACCTCTACGTCACGACGTCGCGGGAGAACCTCGGCGCCGACGCCGAGCCCGAGGCCGGCGCGGTCTTCCGCATCCGGGTCGACGTCCCCGGGATGCCGGTCCTCCCCTACGCCGGGTAGTACCCGGCCGCGGGGAACGAACGGCAGATCGAGCCGCTCCGGCGGTCAGGGCGGGGCCGTCATACCTGCGGCGGCGTGGCGGGCCTGGCTGGAGCCGCGAGGAACGAGCGGCGGATGGAGCCGCGAGGGCATGACGGCCCCGCCACACCACGCAGACGCCGACGGCCCTCCCGCCCGGCAGGGCGGAAGGGCCGTCGGCGTGGCCGTGCGTCAGTCGGCGAGACCGCGCGCGTTGGGCACGCAGTGCGTCATCTGCAGGCCCGTGACGTCGCGAGGACCGTTGTTCCCGAGGTTGCTCAGGCGAGCGAGCTCGGACTCGGTGAACCGCTGGGTCGGCAGCGGCGCGAGGCCGCGGACGTCGTCGGCCGTGATGCCGAGGCCCTCACCGACGCGGGCACCGAGCTCGTCGTCGCACATGAGGAAGTGCCACACCATGCGCTCCTGGACGCCGCGGGAGGCCGCGCCGATGTTCGCGACGAGGTTCGCGACGAGGTCGTCCTTCTCCCACTGCTCCATGAGCTGGTAGCGCTGACCGGCCTGCGTGTAGTCGTTGCGGCGCTCCACCGGCTCGCGGACGAGGCGGCCGCGCAGCTCCGGGCCGATCTCCTCGTGGCGGTCGTGGATGTCCGACTCGACGAGCCCGCCGTCGTGCGAGGGCTCGTAGTTGATGTGCGGGTTGCCGGTGGGGTCCTGGTAGAACGCCATCTGGCCGTCGCGCTGGTTCGTGCGCACCGGGACCTTGGGGGCGTTGACCGGGACCTGGAGGTAGTTCGGGCCGACGCGGTAGCGCTGGGTGTCGGAGTAGGAGAACGTCCGCCCCACGAGCATCTTGTCGTCGGAGAACTCGAGGCCGTCGACGAGCACGCCCGTGCCGAACGCGATCTGCTCGTTCTGGGTGTGGTGGTCGGTGATGTTCTCGTTGAGGACCATCGTGCCGACCTTGAGCGGCGGGAACTCGTTCTCCGGCCAGACCTTGGTGTCGTCCAGCGGGTCGAAGTCGAGCTCGGGGTGCTCGTCGTCGCTCATGATCTGGACGAGGAGGTCCCACTTGGGGAAGTCACCACGCTCGATGGCCTCGTGCAGGTCGAGCGAGGCGTGCCCGGTGTCGTGCGCCTGGATCGCGGCGGCGTCCTCCTCGGTGAGGGAGCGCACGCCCTCGTGAGGCATCCAGTGGTACTTGACGAGGTGGCTGACGCCGTCGGCGTTGACCCAGCGATAGGTGTTGACGCCGAAGCCCTGCTGGTGGCGGTACGTCGCCGGGATGCCGCGCGGGGAGAAGAGGTTGACGAGCATGTGCATCGCCTCGGGCGTCTGCGACATGAAGTCGAAGATCCGTGCCGAGTCCTGACGGAACGTCACCGGGTCCGGCTTGAGAGCGTGGATGACGTCGGGGAACTTGATGGCGTCGCGGATGAAGAACACGCCGAGGTTGTTCCCCACCATGTCCCAGTTGCCGTCCTCCGTGTAGAACTTCACGGCGAACCCGCGGGGGTCGCGCGCGGTCTCGGAGGAGTCGCGGCCGCCGATGACCGTGGAGAACCGGATGGCGAGCGGCGTCCGCTTGCCGGCCTCGGAGAAGAGCTTGGCGCGGGTGTACTTCGCGATCGGCTCGTCGCCGAGCGTGCCGGTGGCCTCGAAGTAGCCGAACGCGACCTTGCCGCGGGCGTGGACGACGCGCTCCGGGATCCGCTCGCGGTCGAAGTGCGAGATCTTCTCGAGGAACTGGTAGTTCTCGAGCGTCGCGGGGCCGCGGGAGCCCACGGTGCGGGTGTCCTGGTTGTTCGCGACCGGGTGGCCCTGACGCGTGGTCAGCACCTCGCGCTCGTCGTGTCGTTCGGTCATCGGACGGTCCTCTCTGTCGTGACAGGTGCAGGTACGGGTGCAGGCGCTCCAGCCTCGTCGCCGGTGGAGGCCTGCGCGCACTGCGAGCACAGGCCCCAGTACGTCACCTCCGCGGTCTCGAGGGAGAATCCGTGGTCGTCCGCCGGGGTCATGCACGGCGGTGCGCCGACGGCGCAGTCGACGTCGCGCACGAGGCCGCAGGCGCGGCAGACGAGGTGGTGATGGTTGTCCCCCGTGCGCGCCTCGTACCGGGCCGGGTGCCCGGCGGGCTCGATGCGGCTCGCGAGGCCAGCGCGGGTGACGGCGTCGAGGCAGTCGTAGACGGCCTGGGTCGAGATGTCCCCGAGGCGGGCCCGGACGCGCTCGGCGACCGCAGCAGCAGTGAGGTGCTCCTCGCCCGTGCGGCCCTCGGTGAGGACCTCGAGCACCGCCGTCCGCTGCGCTGTGGCGCGCAGGCCGGCCGAGCGGAGCAGCGCAGGGGTGTGGGCCATGGCCTCACCCTCGCACCTTCTCTGGAACCAGTCAATTGTAGAACCGGGTGCGGTGCTCGGCCCGCGAGCGCCTCGCGGGGTGGCGAGGTACGCGCGGGGCGTCCTGGGTACCCTCACACCGAGGCCTCAGCGCGGGGGTACCGGGCCGAGGAGCGCGTTCGCCCAGGCTCCGTGGACGGACTCGTCGTCACTCGGGTGGAAGATGCCGGCGAGGACGTCGCGGTAGAGGCGGGAGAGCTCGGACCGGGTGAAGTACGAGGACCCGCCCGACACGCGCACGGCCTTCTCGACGACGTCCTTGGCCACCTCCGTCGCTCGCGACTTGATCGCGGAGAGCTGCGGCATCCACAGCGCCCCGCGGTCGACCCCGGCGTCGACGTCCCGGGCCGCCTGGGCGATCTGCGGGTAGATGCCGTCGAGCTGGATGGCCGCGTCGGCGAGCCGCCAGCGGATGTCCGGGTCATGGGCGTAGGGCGCGCCGCCGTTCTTCATCGAGCGGCGCCTGCCGACCGTCTCGACGGCGACGTCGATCGCCCGCTGCGCGATGCCCGTGTACACGGCGGCCAGCAGGATCTCGAAGCTCGCGAAGATGCCGAAGATGAACGGGTCCGCCGTCGGCCCCGGCGGGATGCGGCGCACGACGCGGTCCGCGGGGGCGTGGGCGCCCGTGAGGACTGTCGTGCACGACTGCGAGGCGCGCATGCCCATCGTGTCCCAGTCGTCCTTGACCTCCACGCCTCCACCGTCACGGGCGACGAAGCCCCACACCGAGCGTGGTCCGTCCTCGCCGCCCGGGTCGGTGCCGAAGGTGCCGAGCCGGGTCCACGCCGGGGACAGCGAGGTGAAGATCTTCGTGCCGTGGAAGGCGTAGCCGCCCTCGCCGTCGGGGCGCGCCTCGCTCGCCGAGCCGAAGAGGACGAGGTCGTTGCCGGCCTCGGAGACGCCGAAGGCGAAGATCTCGCCCGCAGCGGCCTCGGTGAGGACGAAGTCGGTCGAGGCGTCCCCGCGGTCGTGGACGTGCCGGGCCACGCTCACCCACACGTGGTGCATGTTGACCGCGAGCGCCGTGGCCGGCGAGGCGCCCGCGAGCCGCATCTGCTCGCGCGTCATCTCCTCGAGGCTGAGGCCGGCGCCGCCCAGCTCCGTCGGCACCATCGCGGTGAGGTACCCGGCGGCCACGAGGTCCTCGAGGTCCTCGGTGAAGAAGGAGTTGTCCCGGTCGTACCCGGCGGCGCGGCCGCGGATCCGCTCGAGGAGGTCGTCGGAGAGGATGGTCGTCGCGCCCACGGGTACCTCCGGTGCTGTGCTGGGATCGTCCTCCCGACACTAACCCCCGCCCCGACGTGGGCGGGCACCCGGCGGCAGGCGCGGAGCGGCCGCGGCGGCAGGCGCGGAACTACCGCGCGAGGCTCGGCGGCAGGTGCGGAGCGGCTGTGCTGAAGATCCGTCCGGCCCGGCCTGACGGATCCTCGGCACAGCGATTCCGGCAGCGGGCCGGCGGCGTCGTCAGCGCACCCGCCGGCTCTCCTCCGCGCGACCTCCCACGAGTCGCCAGACCCCGGCTAGGCTGGGGATTGAATCGAACCAAAGGAGGCTCCGTGCGTATCGCGCTCTTCGCCACGTGCATCGCCGACGTCCTGCTCCCGCAGGCGCCGACGGCCACGGTGCGCATCCTCGAACGCCTCGGTCACGAGGTCCACTTCCCGCAGGGGCAGGGCTGCTGCGGCCAGATGCACGTCAACACCGGTTACTACGCCGAGGCGATGCCCGTCATCCGCAACCACGTGCGCGCGTTCTCACCCGTCCTCGACGGCGAGTGGGACGCGATCGTCGCCCCGTCGGGCTCGTGCACCGGATCGGTCCGCCACCAGCACGCGATGGTCGCCCGCGCGAAGGGCGACGACGCCCTCGCGCGCCGGGCGGCCGACGTCGCGGCGAAGACCTACGACCTCACTGAGCTCCTCGTCGACGTACTCGGGCTGACCGACGTCGGGGCGTACTTCCCGCACTCCGTCACCTACCACCCGACGTGCCACTCGCTGCGGCTCCTCCACGTGGGCGACCGACCCCTGCGCCTCCTGCGCGCCGTCGCCGGGATCGACCTGCGCGAGCTGACCGAGGCCGAGGCGTGCTGCGGGTTCGGCGGGACGTTCTCGCTCAAGAACGCCGAGACGTCCACGGCGATGGTCGAGGAGAAGTCCCGGCACGTGCGCGCGACGGGCGCCGAGGTCCTCACCGCCGGTGACTACTCGTGCCTCATGAACATGGGCGGCAACCTCTCCCGCCAGGGCGCCGGGGTCCAGGTGGCGCACCTCGCCGAGATCCTCGCGAGCACCCGCGAGGAGCCGTGGGTGCCGCGGTTCATCCCGCAGCCGGCGGGCACCGGCGTACGGACCGAGCGGGCCGGGGGCGGGGCATGAGCACGTACCTCGGCATGCCGACGGTCCGGCCGCAGCCGCCCCGGACCCCGGAGTCCCCGCTGCGCTGGGGGCCCAGCTTCCCCGAGGCCGCGCACGAGACGCTGGCGAACACCCAGATGCGGGCCAACCTCAACCGGGCGACGCACACGATCCGCGACAAGCGCGCGGCCGTCGTCGCCGAGGTGCCGGACTGGGAGGAGCTGCGGGACGCCGGGAGCGCCATCAAGCACCAGGTGATGAGCACCCTGCCGGACCTCCTCGCCGAGCTCGAGGCGAACGTCACCGCCCACGGCGGGGTGGTCCACTGGGCCCGCGACGCGGCCGAGGCGAACCGGATCGTCACCGACCTCGTCCGCGCGACCGGCGCCCGCGACGTCGTCAAGGTCAAGTCGATGGCCACGCAGGAGATCGGCCTCAACGAGCACCTCGCCGCCGCGGGGATCACGGCGCTCGAGACGGACCTCGCCGAGCTCATCGTCCAGCTCGCCGGCGACATGCCCTCCCACATCCTCGTCCCGGCCATCCACCGCAACAGGGAGGAGATCCGCGAGATCTTCGCCGCCCGCATGGGCGAGGTGCCGCCCGACCTCACCGACGACCCCCGCGCCCTGGCCATGGCGGCCCGCGCCCACCTGCGCCGGGCGTTCCTCGGCGCGAAGGTCGCCGTATCGGGCGCGAACTTCGCCGTCGCGCAGACCGGCACGATCTCCGTCGTCGAGTCCGAGGGCAACGGCCGCATGTGCCTCACGCTCCCCGACACCCTCATCACCGTCATGGGGATCGAGAAGCTCGTCCCCGCCTTCCGGGACCTCGAGGTCTTCACACAGCTGCTCCCGCGCTCCTCCACCGGCGAGCGGATGAACCCGTACACGTCGCTGTGGACGGGTGTGACGCCGGGCGACGGGCCGCAGAGCTTCCACCTCGTCCTCCTCGACAACGGCCGCACCAAGGCCCTCGCCGACGACGTGGGCCGCTCCGCACTCAGCTGCATCCGCTGCTCGGCCTGCCTCAACGTGTGCCCGGTGTACGAGCACGCCGGCGGGCACGCCTACGGCAGCGTCTACCCCGGCCCCATCGGCGCGATCCTCACCCCCCAGCTCACGGGCATGGGCACGGGCGCGCCCGACCCCCACGACCCGGCGGCCTCCCTCCCGTTCGCGAGCTCCCTGTGCGGGGCCTGCTACGAGGTCTGCCCGGTCAAGATCGACATCCCGACGGCGCTCGTCCACCTGCGCAACCGGGCGGTCGAGGCCGAGGCGCGAGACCGCGCCGTCCCGACCGGGTGGGCCGTCGCCATGAAGGCACTGTCCCCGGTCATGGCCTCGGGCCGCCTCATGCGCTGGGGCGGGCGCGCCGCCCGCCTCGGCCGGCTCCTCGCGCGCGGCGAGCGGATCCGGTCGCTGCCGCTGCCGGTCGTCTCCGGGTGGATGACGTCCCGGGACGTGCCCGCCCCGCCCACGGAGAGCTTCCGCGACTGGTGGTCGCGCACCCACCCCGACCCGGCGGGCGGGCCGGGCGCCCGCTCCGAGCCGGCGGCCGGGTCGGGCGCCGAGGCCCCACCGCACGCACCGGGTGGACCTCGAGCGCCAGGCGCCGGTGCTGCCGGCAACGACGAGAGCGAGGCGCTGTGATGGACGCCCGCACCGCGATCCTCGCGCGCATCGCCGACGCCCTCGGCCGGTCCCAGCACGAGCCCGCACCCGACCCTCCGCGCGAGTACCGGACGCGCGCCGACCTCGCGCCCGGCTCCGCGGAGGTCGTCGGGCTCCTCGTCGACCGGCTCGTCGACTACCGGGCGTCCGTGCGGGAGTGCTCCGAGGACGACCTCGGCGCAGTCCTCGCCGAGCTGCTCTCCGACGACGCCTCCGTCGTCGTCCCCGTGAGCCTGCCGTGGACCGACGCCGTCACCGCCACCGGGGCGGAGGTGCGGCCGGACTCGCGCACGAGCGCCCTGCCGCACGCGGACCTCGCAGCGACGGACGCCGTCGTCACGGCGGCGCGAGTGGCCATCGCGGAGACCGGCACGATCGTCCTCGACGGCGAGCCCGACCAGGGACGCCGGGCGATCAGCCTCATCCCCGACCACCACGTGTGCGTCGTGCGGCGCGACCAGGTGGTCGGCTCGGTGCCGGAGGCCATCGCCGTCCTCGGGGAGGCGCCCGCGCGCCCGATGACGTGGATCTCCGGCCCGAGCGCCACCTCGGACATCGAGCTCGTGCGCGTCGAGGGCGTCCACGGCCCGCGCCGGCTCGACGTCGTCATCCTCGGCTGAGGCCCCGTTCTTGACCGAGGCGGCATGCTCGGGTGCTGTAGCCGAGAAGGGTCTCGTCATCCCGGTCACCAGCCTCCCTGAGGCCGCGATCCCGGCGCCGGCGGCCGGCTCACGGTTCCCGGTCGCTGCGCTGGCAACGACTCATGAGGCGGGTCTGCCATAATCACCGCTCGCAACGTTCGTACCTATCGAGAGAGACATGGACAGCGCCCATATAGCCACCCCCGTCCCGCCTGAGCACGACCGGCCTGGGACGGGGGCACCGCAGTCATGACCGTTCTCTCCCTCCTGCTCGGCGTCGTCGTCGTCCTCGCGATCACCGCGGTGACGGGCTACTTCGTGGCCCAGGAGTTCGCCTACATGGCGGTCGACCGCTCACGCCTGGGCGCCAAGGCCGCCGCTGGTGACGCCGTCGCGAAGCGGGCCCTTGCCGTCACGCGCCGCACGTCGTTCATGCTCTCGGGCGCCCAGCTCGGCATCACCGTGACCGGCCTGCTCGTCGGGTACGTCGCCGAACCGCTCATCGGGGAGTCGCTCGGCGAGCTCCTCGGCGGGGTGGGGGTGCCGACGGGCGTCGGGATCGCGGTCGGCACCGTGCTGGCGCTCGTCCTCTCCACCCTCGTCCAGATGCTCTTCGGCGAGCTGTTCCCGAAGAACCTCGCCATCTCCCGGCCCGAGCCGGTCGCGCGGTGGCTCTCGCGCTCGACCCTGATCTACCTCAAGCTGTTCGGCTGGCTCATCTGGGTCTTCGACCAGGCGTCGAACCTCCTGCTCCGCGCTCTGCGCATCGAGCCGGTCCACGACATCGAGCACTCCGCGACGGCCCGCGACCTCGAGCACATCGTCGCCGAGTCGCGCGAGAGCGGTGACCTCCCGGCGGAGCTGTCCATGCTCCTCGATCGCATCCTCGACTTCCCCAGCCGCGACGCCGAGCACGCGATGATCCCGCGCTCGCGGGTCGACACCGTCGACGCGACGACGACGCTCGACGACGTCCGTGCGCTCATGTCCACGGGGCACTCCCGCTACCCGGTCCTCGACACCGACGAACGCATCGTCGGCGTCGTCCACCTCGTCGACCTGCTCGCGACCGGGCTCGAGGGAGAGGCCGCGGTGACCGCGCTGTGCCGCCCCGCGCTCGTCATCCCCACCCTCATGCCGCTGCCGGACGCGCTCCTCGCGTTCGAGGAGAGCGAGAACCGGCTGGCGTGCGTCGTGGACGAGTACGGCGGCTTCGCCGGCGTGCTCACCCTCGAGGACCTGGCGGAGGAGCTCGTCGGGGAGATCACCGACGAGCACGACCCCGCGCAGCTAGACCTCCCCGTCGTCGAGGACGGCGCGTGGACGATGCCGGGCGACGTCCACATCGACGAGGTGGAGCGGACGATCAGCCACGACCTGCCGCGCGGGGACTACGAGACCATCGCCGGCCTCGTCATCGCCCACCACGGCGGGCTGCCACCGCTGGGCACCGTGCTGGAGGTGGAGCTCCCGTCGGACCCGGCGGACCTCGTCCGGCACGGCGTGCCGACGAGCCGGTGGGTCCGCATCGAGGTCCTCGAGATCGACCGCCACGTCCCCGCCCAGGTCCGCATCTCGATGCCCCAGACGACGCCCGACGCCAGCACGGAGGCCCAGCCGTGAGCAACCCCTGGGTGGTCGTCACCGTCACCGTCGCCATCATCGCCCTGAGCGCCTTCTTCGTGGCCGTCGAGTTCGCGCTCATCTCGGCCAAGCGTCACCGGCTCGAGGACGCGGCTGCCACGAGCCGCTCCGCGCGGGCCGCCCTGCGCAGCTCCTCGGAGCTGACGCTCCTGCTCGCCGGGTCCCAGCTCGGCATCACCGTGTGCACGCTCGCGCTCGGTGCCATCACCAAGCCCGCGGTGCACCACTGGCTCACCCCGGTGTTCGTCTCGTGGGGCCTGCCCGCGTGGGGTGCTGACGTGGCCGGGTTCGCGCTCGCCCTCGTCATCGTCACGTTCCTCCACCTCGTCGTCGGCGAGATGGCCCCGAAGTCGTGGGCGATCGCCCACCCGGAGCGGTCGGCGACCCTCCTCGCCCTCCCCATGCGCGCGTTCATGTGGGCGACCCGCCCGATCCTGCGGACGCTCAACGAGTCGGCGAACTGGTGCCTGCGGAAGGTGGGCGTCGAGCCCGCCGACCAGGTGGCCTCGGGCCAGAGCGCGGACGACCTGCGCCACCTCGTCCAGCACTCCGCCAACGTCGGCGCGCTCGACGCGAGCTACTCCGCGCAGCTCTCCGGCGCGCTCGAGCTGCAGACGCTCACCGTCCGTGACCTCGTCCGAGCCGGCTCGTCCCTGACGGCGGTGCCGGACGACGCCACCGTCGCGGACGTGCGCGCCGTCGCCCGCCGCTCGGGCCACCTCCGCCTCCTCGTCGGCGCCACCGACGCGGTGCACGGGGTCATCCACGTGCGGGACACCCTCACCGAGCCCGACGACAGCGCGGCAGCGCCACTCATGCGCCCGGTCTTCACGCTCGAGGCGACGACGACGGTCTACTCGGCGCTAGCGACGATGCGCGAGACCCGCAACCACCTCGCCGTCGTCCACGACGGCGACGCGGTGCTCGGCGTCGTCACGCTCGCCGACGTCCTGCGTCGCCTGCTGCCGCGCACCCCGGCCTCCGCGGGCTGACGGCACGCCCTCGCCGAGGGCGCACCGGCCCGCGGACGACGACGGCCGGCCCGCACGTGCGGGGCGGCCGTCGTCGTCCAGCCGGATCAGCACCGTGGCTGTGGTCCGACTGGCTCAGCGCGCCGGCCGCCCGTCGTCCAGCCGGCTCAGCGCGCCGGCCGCCGAGGACTCAGCCGGCGAGCCGACGCGCCACCGTCGCTGGGTCGCTCATCCGCAGGCGCGCGCCTCGTACTGCGCGACCGCCGTGGCGGCGCCCGACGTCGCGCGGACCTCCCCGGCCGGGACGGAGGCGAGGCGCGTGCTGAACGCCGTCGCCGCGCTCCGCTCGGCCCCGACCGTCACCGTCCGGTTCCCGTGGGCAGACGCGACGACCACCTCGGCGGGCACGCCGGACGTGTTCGTCACCCGCACGGTCTCGACGACCCGGCCCGCGACGCACCGCGTGTCCGCCACGACGGTGATGTCGGTGCCCGCGCGGAAGACGTAGTCGCCGGACCCGACCCGGAACCGCGCCGCGCCGTCGGCGGTACCGAGGGCCTCGACGCCGTCGGCCTCGCCCCCCTCGCGGACGACCTGGCCCTCCGCGACGGGCACCGAGACCTCCGCCGTCGTCCCGACCGGGACGTGGACGGTGAGCGTGAGCTCGTCGCCGTCCCGCTCCCACGCCACGTCGACGGGACCGTAGGGCGTCGTCGTGGACGCCGCCGCGTGCGTCATGCCGCCGACGAGCTGCGGCGCGACGGCGAAGCTGCGGTAGGCGGGCTCCAGGACCCGCAGCCCGGCGAGGTCTTCGTAGAACCAGTCGTCGATGGTCCCGCCGAGGAAGTAGTGGTTGCGCGAGCGGTAGTCGCCCCAGTGCTCCCACAGCGAGGTCGAGCCCTCGGCGAACCACCGGCCCCAGCTCGGGAAGTCGGTCTGCGTGGCGACCGTGTACGCGAGGTCGCCGTGCCCGTACTGCGTGAGGACCGGCAGGAGGTACTTCGTCCCGAGGACGCCCGTCCACAGGTGGCTGCCGCGGACCTCGACGATGTCACGGGCGAGGTTGTCCGCGACCGCCTGCTCCTCGCCGTCGGGCACGAGGCCGAACGCGAGCGCGAGGACGTTGTGGGTCTGGCGGTACCCGGTTGTGCCCGCCGCGGGTACGGCGTCGCGGTAGACCTGCCCCTGCGCGTCGTAGAACTTCGCGTTGAACGCGGCCGCGATCTCCGCCGCCTCGGCGCGCAGCGACTCGGCCTTCGCGTCATCCCCGAGCACCTCGGCCATGTCCGCGGCCGTCTGCGTCATGAGGTAGACGTACGCCGTGGCGGAGACGCGCATGTCCTCGGGCGGGTTGCCCACGGCGTCGGGCGGGAGGTAGTCGCCCAGGCCGGTCGAGGAGATGTTCCCGACGGCGGTCGCGTGCTCGAGCTCGACGTAGCGCACGATGCCCTCGTAGTGCTCGGCGAGGATGTCGGTGTCACCCGTGTACTCGTAGAGCCACCACGGGATGAGGACGTAGGCGGAGTGCCACGTGGGCGAGACCATGGCGTCGCCCCAGTTCCAGTCCGGGTCCGGCGCGATGAGGGCGGGGCGCCCCTGCTCGTCCCGTGAGTCGCTCACGTCGCCGAGCCACTTCCTGAGGAAGGCGTGGACGTCGAGGTTGCGCAGGAACAGCTCCGTGCCGAGCTGGGCGTCACCGGTCCACCCGTTCTTCTCGTACATCGGGGTGTCGGTGGGCAGGTGGTGGAAGTTGTTGAGCACCGTGACGATCGCCGCGTCGTGGATCGTGTCGAAGAGCTCGGTCGAGCTGGAGAACGACCCGGTCCGTGCGACGTCGGTGTGGAGCAGGCGCCCCTCGATGTCGTCGACCGTCGGCGCGTCCCCGGGCCAACCGGTGATCTCGACGTAGGCGAAGCCCTTGTAGGAGAAGCTCGGCTCCCACACCTCCGGCTCGCCCGTGCCGGCCAGGGTGTACCGGTCGGTCTGGAAGTCGCCGCCGCTGAAGCCCGAGGAGGAGTCGAGGTTGCCGTCGGCGAGGAGCCGCTCGCCGTAGCGCAGCTGCACCTGGGCGCCCGCCGGGCCCTCGACCGAGATCCGCGCCCAGCCGGCGACCTGGCGCGGCAGGTGCGCCACGTAGACGCCGGGGCTCGGCTCGGTGACCTGCGTGGGCGTCAGCGTCTCGACGATCCGGACGGGCGGCTGGGTCCGGGCGACGAGGTCACCCGTGGGGCCGGGGACCACGCGTGCGGCGTCCCAGCCGGCGTCGTCGTAGGCGGGGGCGTCGAACCCGGAGCGCTCGAGGCGGGCGTCGTAGACGTCGCCCTCGTACATCGAGTCGAACCGGGTGGGCCCGTCGGTCGTCGTCCAGGCCTCGTCGGTGACGACCTCGCGCACGGTCCCGTCGGCCATGACGATGCGCAGCACCGCGCGCACCGTCGGCTCCGCGTGCCAGGGGGCGGAGTCCCAGTTCCACGAGTTCGTCGTCGTCAGGCCGTAGAAGCCGCGACCGAGCTCAAGGCCGATCGCGTTGGCACCGGGCCGGAGGAGGTCCGTGACGTCGTGCACGGCGTACTGCACGCGGTCGGCGTAGTCGGTCGTGCCGACCGAGAGGACCTCGTCGGCGACGGGCTCGCCGTTGAGGGCGGCGTCGACGAGCCCGCCGGCCGCGATGTAGAGGCGGGCCGAGGCGACCTCGCCGTCGACCTCGAAGTCGGTCCGCAGGAGGGGCGCGGGCGCCTCGTCGGTGCCGATGACGACGTTGCGGCCCCAGTCGCCGCCACCGTAGGCGGCGTGGACGACGGCGGGCACCCACGCGTCGTCGTCGTGTCCGACCTCGGTCCAGCCCTCGGCCTCCTCGCGGGCCGTCACCCAGCTCGGGTCCGTCGCGAGCTCGGTGACGGTGCCGTCGGCGTAACGGAGGTAGATCTTGCCGAGGAGCCCGGCGGGGCTGGCGGCGCCGCTGGCGAAGTTCCGGTTGAAGGCGCTGACAGCGACGGTGTTCGTCCCGGGGACGACCTCGAGCGGGAACACCCGCGCCTCGCGCCAGGCCTCGCCCGAGGTCGAGGACGACCCGACGTAGGCGCCGTTGAGGTGGGCGCTGTAGCCGTCGTCGGCCGCGAGGAGGAGCTCGGCCGAGACGAGCCGGGACGCCGTGGAGACCTCGAACGTCCGGCGGAAGTAGCGCTCACCGGCGGGCGCGGTGGGCGCCGAGCCGTCGGGGAACCAGATCCACGACGCGCCCTCGAGGCTGAGCGTCGGGTCGACCGCCGGGGGCAGGGCGACGCCGCGCCCCCACGGACCGGTGCCGTACGCGCCGTGGCTCACGGTCGTCCGCCACGCCGCGTCGTCGAAGGAGGGCGGGGTCCAGCCGTCGACGAGCGCGTCATGGGTGCGCCACCCGGCGCCGGAGTCGACGAGGACGGTCGTGCCGTCGGTGAGGACGGCCCGGATGCGGGCGAGGACACCGGCGGGGCTGCGCGTGACGCCGTCGGCCTCCCACGCGTTGAACGCCTCGATGGCGAGGGTGGCCGTCCCGTCCTCGAGGTCGAGCGGGTACCGCTGGGCGGCCTGCCACGTGTGCGCGCCGGCCGGGTTCGTGCCGACGAGCTCGCCGTCCACGTAGGCGCGGTAGGTGTTGTCCGCGGTGATGAGCAGCTCGGCGGACTCCACCTCCGTACCCTCCGGGATGACGACGGACGTGCGGAAGTAGCGGTCGCCCGCGGGCGCGGCGGGCGCAGTGCCGTCGGGGAACCACATCCAGTGGGCGCCGTCGAGGTCGAGCGGCGCGACGCGCTGCGGCGGGAGCGCCCCGGAGATCCACTCCGACGGCGCCCAGTCCTCCTCCGGCAGCCCGGTCTCGAACCACGTGACGGGGCTCGCGACCAGGTCGGGGTGCACGTTCGTGCGCACCTCGACCGCCCAGTAGTAGCGCGTGGTCGGCGCGAGCTCGGGCCCGTCGTACGCGACGCCGAACGAGTCGCTCGCGGCGACGAGACCGCTGTCCCACACGTCCCCCTCACCGGCGGCGACCTCGTCGGCGGAAGTGCCGACGACGAGGCGGTAGTGGGTCTGGACGACGCCGCGGGCCTCGGAGGTGCTCACCCACGAGAACCGGGGGGCATCCGAGTCGACGCCGAGCGGCTCGGTGCGGTCGTCGACCTCGAGGTCGACGACGGCGAGCTCGTCCGCCTGGGCGGGCACCCCCGTCGCCACCGCGCCCGTGGCCGCGAGGAGCCCGGCCAGGAGGAGCCCGAACGCCCGCACGGGGCGACGCCGGCCCGAAGGTGCGCCCGATGTCCTGCTGTTCATGAGTGCCATCCGTTCGTCGTCGTCGTCGTCATCGTTGTCGTCGTCGTTCGTCCCGTCGGCCCCGGCTGCGCTGCCGGGGCCGAGGGGGCGAGGGGCGCCGGGCAGCAGGGTGCCCGGCGCCCCTCGTCGTCACCCGCAGGAGCGGGCCGCGTACGAGGCCGTCACTGCCGGGGCCGCACCGCTCGTCGCGGTCACCTCGCCCGCCGGCACGGAGGCGAGCCGGGAGCTGAACGTCACCGACACCGCCCGCTCCGGAGCCACCCTCACGGTCCGCGTGCCGTACGCCCCGGAGAGGACGACCTCCGCACCGACGTCGGCGGTGCTGGCCACCCGGACCACCTCGACGACCTTCCCCGCGACGCACCGCGTGTCGGCCGTGGCCGTGAGCACGGGCGCCTCCGGCGCCTCGACGGCGAACGTCGTGGTCCAGGTCGCGCCGCCGGGTCCGGTCACCGTGACGCTGCCGGTCCGGTCGGTGGCGCCGGCGTAGGTGTGCTCACCGGTGACCTCGTAGAGCGAGTTGCCGGCCTTGCCCGCCGCGGAGGTGCCGATGAGGACCCCCGCGCTCGTGGTGCCGTCGCCCCAGTCGATCGTCGCCGAGAGGTTCTCGACGCGAGCGGTCGGGGAGGCGATCGTCGCGACGCTGCCGGCGACGGTGAGGTCGTCGGGGGTGACGTCGTGGACGGTGCCCACGGCGGCCGTCGTCCAGGTGACGGTGGGGTCGGGCCAGAAGTTCGTGCCGGCGAACTGCCAGCGCGGCCCCTGGGCGGCGAGGCGGTCGAGGAAGGAGCGTGAGTCCGCCGTCAGCTCCTGCGGCGACCACGCGAGGTCGAGCAGCGCCGCCAGGCGCGGGAACACCTTGTGCTCGACGTCGACGATGCCGCCGGTGTTGTTCTCCCCCCAGGCCGGACCCTCGATGCCGATGATGTCCTCGTCCTGCAGGCCGTACTCCTCCTGCAGCGACACCCCGCGGTAGTCGTCGATGACGTTCGAGGGGTCCCAGTCATGGGTCGTGAACGCCGTGTGCTGGGGGTAGGGGTAGTCGAGGTAGGCCTTCGACGTCGGGGACAGGATGACGTCGTTACCGCCCTCGAACCACTCCGGCTCCATCTCGTAGCTCTGGTCACGCCAGTAGTGGTGGATCGAGGACTCGTCCAGGCCCGCCATGGGGACCGGGGTCCACCCGACCATCCGCAGGCCGTGGTCCATGACGATGCCCTCGACGAGCGTGATGAAGTCGATGTAGGGCTGGCCCGAGATCGACTCGTCCCCACCGATGTGGAACAGGTCGGTGTTGACCATGGGCGCGATCTCGCCGATGACGTCGTCGAGGAAGTCGGCGACGACCGGGCTCGTGGGGCACACCGTGTCGCTGCGCCCGCACGCGAGCTCGGGGTAGGCGGCGATCGCGGCGCTCGAGTGGCCCGGGACGTCGATCTCGGGGATGACGTCGATGTGGCGGGCGTCGGCGTAGGCGACGATCTGCGCGAACTGCTCCTGGGTGTAAAACCCCGCCTTCCCGCCGGGCATCGAGCGGGCCCCACCGACCTCGGCGAGACGGGGCCAGGACGTGATCTCGATGCGCCAGCCCTGGTCGTCCGAGAGATGCATGTGGAGGCGGCTCCCCTTCATCGCCGCCATGGCGTCGATGATGCCGAGCACGCCGTCGACCTCGATGAAGTTGCGGGCCGGATCGAGCATGACGCCGCGGTGCGCGAAGCGCGGGTAGTCGGCGATCTCGGTCGCCTCGACCTCCCACGGCCCCGGACGCACGACGTCGCCCGCGATGTGCGCGGGAAGGAGCTGCAGCAGCGTCCGGGTGCCGTTGAAGAGGCCGTGCGTGGTCACCGCACCGATGCGGACGCCGTCAGCGTCCGCGACCAGGGTGTACCCCTCGTCGACGGCGAGGTCGCCCGTGCCTGGCGCCTCATCGGCACCGAGGACGAGCGCGATGTCCCCCGCGCCCGGCTCGGCGGCGACGACGGGGACGTCGAAGCCGGTCGCGGGCCGCAGGTCGGCGGCGAGGAGCTCCGCCTCCGCAAGCCCCTCCCCACCACCCGGGACGACGATCCGTGCGCCCTCGTCCAGGACGAACGGCGCGCCGCCCAGCGGGGTGACCGAGACCGGGATGGGCAGGATCTCCCCGCCCGGCGCCGCAGGCGCCTGCGGCCCGGACCAGACCTCGAAGTCCCAGAGGGAGTACCCGAACGGCGTCGCCGTCGCGCGCCCCTGCATCCGGACGAAGGAGACGGGCTCCTGCAGGCCGAGGACGTACTCGGTGCGCCCGGCGGCCGGGCCGGTGACCTCACGCACCGTCGTCCACTCGGCGCCGTCGGCGGAGACCTGGATCTCGAACCGCGCCGGACGCGCCGTCTCCCAGTTGAGGACGACGCTCCACACAGGTGAGGGCTCGGCGAGCTCGACCTGGAACCAGTCGTTGCGCGGGTCGTGCGTGCTCGGGGGCGGTTCCGCCGGGTTGGTCCGGGCGTAGTCCGACCCCCAGCGCGTCCCGGACTGGCCGTCGACAGCGTTGGCGGCCGCGAATCGTTCCGGTGCACCGGTGTAGACGCTCGCTGCGCTCGCCGTGCCCGTCCGGGCGACGTCGGCGCCGTACTCCCAGCCCGTGGGGTCGGGTTCCTCGACCGGGTCGGCCACGTCCCAGACCTCGAAGGCGAAGAGCGAGTAGCCCCAGGGTGAGGCCTGGCGGCCCTGCATCCGGACGAAGCTGACCGGGTCCGTGCGGTCGATGACGACCTCCTGGCGGCCCTGGTGGCCGGCGAGCGCGGCGACGGTCTCCCACGTCTCGCCGTCGTCGGAGACCTGCAGCTCGAACTGGCGCGCGTAGGCGGCCTCCCAGTCGAAGACCACCTTGTGGACCGGGCTCGGCTCGGCGAGCTCGATCTGGATCCAGTCGTTCGTCGGGTCGTGGTCGCTGTGCGGGTAGCCCGGCTCCTCGTCGCCGTGGGTGTAGTCCGAGCCCCAGCGGGTGGCGGGGTTGCCGTCGTTGGCGTGCGCTGCGGCGAACCGCGCCGGGTCGGGGAACTCCGACGCTGCGGTGGCGGTGCCCAGCAGCGCGACGTCACGCGGGGTCACCTCCTCCGCGACGGCCGCCGTCCCCGCGCTCAGCGCGGCCGGCCCGATCAACGCCAAGGAGCCGAGGACGCCGAGCGCCCACCGACTGATCGACCTGCGTGCCATGGGAGTAGTCCTCTCGTTCACCCGTGCGCGCACCTCGGCGGGCGGGATCCGGCCGGAGGAGGCTCCGGCGGCGGTGGACCGGGCGGGTCGAGGCGAACCCTGAATGGATTCAGTACGGCAGGTCGGCAAACTATCGGAAGGTCTAGACCACCGTCAATGGTCCAGCCACGATCCGGACAGCACTCCCCAGCGGCGCTCCGCACGTCCCGGGTGCCGCCAGGCTCGGCCCGGGGTCGACGACCGCAGCGACGACGACCCCGCTCCCTCATGGCCCTTTCGGCCTGGCAAGCGCGTGCGGAGGCGGTCGCCCGCGCCTACGGCCAGAGGGTGCGGTGCGCACGCTCCCACGCGCCGCCGTCCGGCACCGGCTCGTAGCGCCGCACCTCGGACGACGCGGCCGCGACCTCCCGGAGCCGTCCGAGGTCTCCGGCGAGGGCCCCGGTCGCCCGCGCCTGGACGAGCAGGTTGCCGAGCGCCGCGCCCTCCGCGGGCCCGGCGACGACAGGGAGGCCTGTCGCGTCCGCCGTCAGCTGGCACAGCACCGCGTTGCGCGCGCCACCGCCGACGACGTGGATGACGCGGACGTCCCGCCCAGCGAGGCCGGCGGCCTCGTCCACCGCCCGGCGGTAGGCGAGCGCGAGGGAGTCGAGGATGCACCGCACCGTCTCGGCGCGGCTGCCCGGCGGGCGCTGCCCCGTGCGGCCAGCAGCCTGGGCGATGCGCTCGGTCATGTCGCCGGGCGGCAGGAACGCCGGGTCGTCGATGTCGACGACGCACCGCAGCGCCGGCACGTCGCGCGCGGCCGCGAGCAGCTCGACGAGGTCCGCGGGCTCGCCGCGCTCCCGCCACGTCCGCAGGCACTCCTGGAGCACCCACAGCCCCATGACGTTGCGCAGGAACCGGACGGTGCGGTCGACGCCGAGCTCGTTGGTGAAGTTCGCGGCGCGCGCCCCCTCGGACAGGACCGGGTCGGCGAGCTCGAGGCCGACGAGCGACCACGTGCCGGAGGAGATGTAGGCGAAGTCGCCCTCGGCCGCCGGGACGGCGACGACCGCGGAGGCCGTGTCGTGCGACCCGACGGCGATGAGCGGGGCGCCGGACGCCCCGACGGCGTCCGCGACAGCGGGGCGCAGCTCCCCGATGACGGCGCCGGGCTCGACGAGCTCGGGCAGGAGGCGCGTCACCGGGACGGCGAACTCACGCTCGAGGTCCACCGCCGTGGTCGCCGACCAGGTGCGGGCGCGGACGTCGAGCAGGCCGGTCGTCGAGGCGTTCGTCACCTCGGCGACCTGCGCGCCGGTCAGCCAGTACCCGAGAAGGTCAGGGACGAGGAGGAGGCTCCGTGCGGCTGCGAGCTGCGCGGAGCCGGCGGCCGCGACGAGCTGGAAGATCGTGTTGAAGGGCTGGACCTGCAGCCCTGCCCGCGCGAACAGGTCGCGGGCAGGGAGCCGCGCGAAGACGCGATCGGGTGCGCCCGCCGTACGGGTGTCGCGGTAGTGGACGGGGTTGCCCAGGAGCGCGCCGTCGGCGTCGAGCAGCCCGTAGTCGACCGCCCACGTGTCGATGCCGACGCCGGCGAGCGGCCCGTGCTCCCGCTCGGCCCGGGCGAGCCCCTCGAGCACCGACCCGTACAGCCCGAGGACGTCCCAGTGGAGCGTCTGGCCCGCGCCGCCCGCGACGGCGACGGGCCGGTTCGCGAAGCGCCCGACCTCGTGGACCCGCACCCGCCCGCCGTCGAGCCGCCCGACGATGACCCGTCCGCTGGAGGCCCCGAGGTCGACGGCGGCGAACGCGGCACCCATGGTCAGCCCTCCCGGCGGCGGTCGTCCACGCACCAGCCGGTGCGCTGGCACCGAACCCCTGAAACGATTCGGCGTGTCCCGTAGTATGAAACGATTCAGGCGTGCTCGATGAGATTAAGGTCAGCCGCTGCGGCTGTCAAGCACGCCACGACGCACCGCATCGATGAAAGGTCTTTGAGATGAGCGACGACAGGCACGGTGGCCACCGCGCCACGATCGCCGACGTCGCGCGCCGGGCGGCGGTGTCCGTGGGGACCGTCTCGAACGTCCTCAACCGCCCGGACCGCGTCGCCCCCGCGACGCTGAGCCGCGTCCGCGCCGCGATCGAGGAGCTGGACTTCGTCCGCAACGCCTCGGCCCGCCAGCTCCGCGAGGGGCGCGTGCGCGCGGTCGGCGCAGTCGTCCTCGACATCGCCAACCCCTTCTTCACCGAGATGTCCCGGGGCATCGAGGACCGCCTCTCCCGCGACGACTACACGCTCATGCTGTGCAGCTCGGACGAGGACCCGGGCCGGGAGGCGCGCTACCTCCAGCTCTTCGCCGAGCAGGGCGTCGAGGGGATCCTCGTCACGCCCTCACGCCGGACCCTGGACAACCTCGCCCGCATCCGCAAGCGCGGCACCGACGTCGTCCTCCTCGACCACATGAGCCCGCTCGACGACCTCGCCTCCGTCGCCGTCGACGACGTGGCCGGGGGGCGCCTAGCTGTCGACCACCTCCTAACCCACGGACACCGGCGGATCGGCTTCCTCAACGGGCCGCTGAGCATCCGCCAGTGCGTCGACCGCCGCGACGGCGTCGTCGCCGGGCTGCTCGCCGCGGGCCTCGACCCGGAGGAGCACCTCGTCGAGGTGGGGATGGACTCCCTCAACGCCAACAGCGGCGCGAAGGCGATGGACGACCTCCTCTCGGCGCCCGGTCCACGGCCGACGGCGACGTTTTGCGTCAACGACCTCACGGCCCTCGGCGCGATGCGTCGGCTGCGTCAGCTCTCCATCTCGGTCCCCGACCAGATGGCGGTCGTCGGCTACGACGACGTCCAGTTCGCCGCCGAGCTCACCACCCCGCTCACGTCCGTGCGCCAGCCGATGCACGAGATCGGGTGGACGGCGGCGGACCTCCTGCTCAACAAGGGCGACGGCGCCCCCCACGTCGTCTTCCAGCCCACGCTCGTCGTGCGCGGGTCCAGCTCCCCCGCCTGAGACGCCGTACCCTGGGGCGGGCGCCGTCCGCGCCGCACGCGGTGAGGAGAGCTGGGCATGGTCGAGGGGACGTCCACCGACGAGCTGGCTGAGCCCGGTGACCAGCCGGGGCTCTTCGAGCTCCCGCCCGGTGCCCGGCAGGCCAGTGCCCGCATCGTCCTCATCACCGGTCCGTCCGGCTCGGGCAAGACCTCGCTCACACGCCGCCTCGGCCTGCCGGTCGTCTCGCTCGACGACTTCTACCTCGACGGCGACCATCCGGACCTGCCGCGCCGGTACGGGATCGTCGACTGGGACAGCCCGCGCAGCTGGGACCACGCCGGCGCGATGGCAGCGCTCCTCGACCTCGCCCGCACCGGGCGCGCCGAGGTGCCCGTCTACGACATCCCCACCAACCGACGCACGACGACGACCGTCCTCGACACCGGCGGCTCCCCGCTCGTCATCGCCGAGGGGATCTTCGCCGCCGAGCTCGTCGCGGACTGCCGCGAGCAGGACATCCTCGCCGACGCCCTGTGCATCTGGCGCCCCCGGGCGCAGACGTTCTGGTTCCGGCTCATGCGCGACCTCGGCGAGGCGCGCAAGCCGCCCCTCACCCTCATGCGCCGGGGGGCGAGCCTCGCGCGCAACGAGCCGGCGATGGTCGCCGCCCTCACGGCCAAGGGCACCCGCAAGATCCGGGTCGTCGAGGCCGAGGCCCACATCCGCGCGCTGCTCACCGCGCGCTGAGGGGAGCCCGGCCGGGATCACGGAGCCGGCTCAGTCCCGTCACGAGTTGATCACTATGGGCCCCCGGCCCACGGCGCCGGGTTACGTTCCGTGCATGAGGATCCTCCGGTGGACGATCGGCCTGCTCCTCGGGGCGCTCCTGCTCACGTCGTGCTCGGCGGCCGACGACTCCGCCGACCCAGGCGCGGAGTGGGTGCCGGCGCGGAGCGGGCAGGGCGAGGGCGCGGGCGCCGACGACGGCGGCGGTGGTGGCGCCGGCGGCAGTGGTGAGGACGCCGGCGGTGACGCGGACGGGGCCGGGGCCGTGCGCGACGTCATCAGCACGGGGACGTTGCGCATCGTCGTCGATGACGCCCGGGAGGCTGCCGACGAGGTCGCGAGGATCGTCGAGACCGCCGGCGGCCGGGTCGACGAGCGGGCCGAGCACACCGGCGAGCGCGAGGGCGAGCCGCCGACGGCCTGGCTCACGGTGCGGGTGCCGTCGAGCTCCCTCACGGCGACGCTGGCAGACCTCGAGACGCTCGGCGAGGTCGAGGACCTGTCGATCAGGGCACAGGACGTCACGCGGGAGAGCCAGGACCTCGAGGCGCGGATCCGCGCACTGGAGACGTCCACCGAGCGGCTCCTCACGCTCATGGCCGACGCCGAGACGAACGCCGACCTGCTCGCCGCGGAGAGCGCCCTGAGCGAGCGGCAGTCCGAGCTCGAGTCGCTGCAGTCGCAGCGCTCCTCCCTGTCAGACCGAGTCGCCCTCGCGACCCTCGAGATCTCGCTCGCCGCCGAGCGCGAGCCGGCTCAGCTCGAGCCGGGCGGCTTCCTCGGTGGCCTGACGTCGGGGTGGGACGCGCTCGTCTCCTTCGCCAGCGGGCTGCTCGTCGTGCTCGGCGTCATGCTGCCGTGGCTGCTCGTCGCCGCCGCCGTCGGGGCCGTCGTCCTGCCGCTCGTGCGCCGCCGGCGTCGGCGGGCGAGCCGGGACCCCGTGGGCGCGACGCCCCGCGCCCCCGCGACCGGCGCGGGCGCGCCGTCCCGGGCGCCGACGGGTCAACCGCGGGAGCCCGGCGACGACGTCACACGCGCTTGACGAGGGGGAAGGTGATCGTCTCGCGGATGCCGTGCCCCGTCAGGGCCATGAGGAGGCGGTCGATGCCCATGCCCATCCCACCGGCGGGCGGCATGCCCTGCTCCATGGCCTGGAGGAAGTCCTCGTCGAGGACCATCGCCTCGGGGTCCCCGGCCGCTGCAGCGAGGGCCTGCGCCTCGAACCGCTCCCGCTGGACCACCGGGTCGACGAGCTCGGAGTACGCCGTCGCGAGCTCGAAGCCGCGGACGTAGAGGTCCCACTTCTCGACGACGCCGGGCAGCTCCCGGTGCGCGCGCGTGAGCGGCGAGGTGTCGACGGGGAAGTCGCGGACGAACGTGGGCGCGTGGAGCTGGTCACCGACGAGGTGCTCCCACAGCTCCTCGACCACCTTGCCGGGCAGGGCGTGCGGCGCGGGCTCGACGCCGAGCCGGCTCGCGTGGGCGCGCAGCTCGGCCTCCGGGGTGCTGGGGGTGACCTCCTCCCCGAGCGCCTGGGAGAGGGAGGCGTAGAGCGAGATCGCCGCCCACTCCCCGCCGAGGTCGTAGGTCTCACCGTCGGCGAGGGTGACGGTCGTCGACCCGAACGCGTCGCGGGCGGCCTGCTGGATGATCTCCCGGGTGAGGACGGCCATCGTGTCGTACGAGCCGTAGGCCTCGTACGCCTCGAGCATGGAGAACTCCGGCGAGTGCGTGGAGTCCGCGCCCTCGTTGCGGAAGTTGCGGTTGATCTCGAAGACCTTCTCGACCCCGCCGACGACGGCCCGCTTGAGGAAGAGCTCGGGCGCGATGCGCAGGAACAGGTCCGTGTCGTAGGCGTTCATGTGCGTGACGAACGGCCGCGCGGCAGCGCCTCCGTGGAGGTTCTGGAGCATCGGCGTCTCGATCTCGATGAACTGCCGTGCGTGGAACGACTCCCGCAACGAGCGGACGACCGCCGCTCGCGTGCGCACCATCTCGCGCGCGGCGGGCCGCACGATGAGGTCGACGTGCCGGCGGCGCACCCGGGACTCCTCGCTCGGCTCCTTGTGGAGGACGGGCAGGGGGCGCAGCGACTTCGCCGCCAGCTGCCACGCGTCGGCGAAGATGCTCAGCTCACCGCGGCGCGAGGAGATGACCCGGCCGGCGACGAAGAGGTGGTCGCCGAGGTCGACGTCGGTCTTGAACGCCGCGAGCGCGTCGGTCCCGACCTCCTTCGCGGAGAGCATCGCCTGGACCTGGTTGCCCTCGCCGTCGGCGAGCGTGGCGAAGCAGAGCTTGCCGGTGTTGCGCAGGAACATGACGCGCCCGGCGACGCCGACGTGGACGTCGGTCTCCTCGCCGGCCGCGAGCCCGGCGTGCTCGGCGCGCACGGCGGCGATCGTCGTCGTGATGGGGAGGGTGACGGGGTAGGGGTCGATGCCGGCGGCGAGGAGCCGCTCCCGCTTCTCGGCGCGGACGCGGACCTGCTCGGGCTGGCCGTGACCGAGCTCGTCGGTCTCGGGCGTCTCAGGGGCGGGCTCTGCGGCGGGGATCGGCTCAGTCACTCCGCGATCGTATCCGTCGGGGGTAGGCGGGAGCCTCGCGCGTCCGCTCCCCCGCCGCTCCCCCGGCGCCCCGAGGGCGCCCTCCGCTGGACCCCGGTGGCACGGCGGAGGGCCGGCACCCTGCCCGGGTGCCGGCCCTCGCCGTCGTGCTACCGCGCCGGGCGGCTCACCCGCACGTGCGGGCCACGTAGGGCGCGCTCGCCGTCGTGCTGGCGGCGACGCCGTCGGCTGTCGCCGTCACGCTCACCTGCGCGGCCGGCACGGAGGCCTGCCGGGTGGAGAAGGTGACGGAGGTCGACCGGTCCGCGCCCACCGTGACGGTGCGTGTGCCGAACGCCGACGAGACGACAGCCTCGACCGGTGTCGCCGAGGAGTTCGTCACCCGCGCGGTCTCGACGACCTTGCCCGCCACGCACCGCGTGTCCGCGGAGAGCGAGACGGCCGGGCCGCTCGGCTCGTCCTCGGTCACGATCGTCACCGTGTACGCCACGGACGACGTGTGGTCCTGGGCGAAGGCGGTGATCGTCACCGGCGTCGTCTCGCCCGTGAGCGGGATGGTCCGCGGCAGCGTGTCGTCGATGAGGGCGCTGCCGACGCGCACGAGCCCGCTCGGGACGGCGGGGGACGCCTGCAGGGCGACCTGCTCGGTGCCCTCCGGGACGGTGAGCGTGTAGTCGTGCACCCCCGCGGTCAGTGCGGGTGCGAGGGCCCCGACGTCGGACGACAGGCCCGAGAGCTCCGCCGCGGTGCCGTACGTCGTCGCCGAGCGGATCGAGAGCCCGAAGACCCCACCGACGTTGCTCGCGCCCGTGCCCTGGAACCGCACCCGCACCACGGGGATGGGGTTGCCGTCCTCGTCGAGGACGGGGTTGCCCGAGGAGTCCACCTTCTCGAGCGGGGCGTCGAGGATGCTGCGCGGGATCTCGTCGCACTGGACGTACCACGACGTCGCGCCGCCGGCATCGGTGATGCGCTCGGTCTTGAGCAGCACGTCGTTGACGTAGACCCCGAACGTGCGGCCGTTGTCCCCGCCGTAGTAGCGGACGCAGAGGTAGTTGTGGTCGAGGTCCGGGTCCACCGTCATGTCGTAGGAGAACCAGGCGTCCGCGTGCGCCTCCGCGTGCCGGAACTGCTGCCCGTTGAAGGTGCCGACGCTCGAGCGGTTGGACTGGACGTTCTTGCCCGCCTCGCTGTTGTTGTTGTCGAACGAGGTGAGCTGGTCGATCGTCAGCTCCGCGTCCCGCTGACGCTCCTTGCCCGCGAGGATCGAGGCCTGCGCCTCGGCCGAGTCGAGCTCGACGAGGTTGAGGTACATCGCGTAGCGGGCGTCGTAGAGGCTGAAGTACGGCTCGAAGACGAGGCCTGCGGCGGCGGGGTCGACGTCGCGCAGCGCGAACCGCATGATCGGCGTGCCGTTCGGCTTCGTCCCGTCCTCGATCCGGACGAGGTTCTCCGCGATGCCCGCCTTCCACGCGTCCGCGTCGTCGACGACGATCGAGTCGACGACGTCCTTCTGCGGCGTGCTCATCCGCACGAGGACCCCGGCCTGGTAGGACGCGCCGACGTTCTCGTAGCTGACCGGGGCGGCGAGGAGCACCGGCCCGTACTTGAAGGCCACCCAGCTGGGGTTCTCCGTGTCGGCGACGACGGTCACCTCGGCCGGGAGCGTGTAGCTGATCTCGTCCCCGGCCTCGACCGGCACGGGGATGAAGCCGCGCTCTGCAGCGATGTCGAGCACGGTGCCGTTGAGGCGGAGCGTCGGGGCGCCGGCGACCCACTCGGGCACGCGCAGGCGCAGGGTGGTGCCTGGGGCGACGGCATCGCCGTCGAGCGCCTCCACCGCGAAGGTCGCCGTGTCCTCGTCGGGGATGTTCGCGGTCTGGGTGAGGACCATGTTGTGGGCCTCGTCGGTGAGCGTCGAGGACTCGAACTGCGTGACGTACACCGCCGTCGGGCTCGAGAAGTAGAACGAGCTGCCGAGCATGGTGAACTTCTCGATGCCGGTGCCGTGGTCGCACCAGAACTCGTCGAGCGGGTTGCCGAACACCTTGGCGTAGCCCGCCGTCATCGGCTGGAAGTACGTGATCATCCCGGTGTCGGGGTGCCCGGTGCTGACGACGGCGTTGATGTACGCCGTCTCGTAGTAGTCGGTGTACTTCGGGTCCTTCGTGATCTGGAAGAGCTCGTGGGTCAGCTTGAGCATGTTGTACTCGTTGCAGCCCTCGGACGTGGAGTTCTCCCCGTACCCGCTCGTGACGCCGCTCGTCGCGCGGTCGTGGAGCGTGTCCGGCGCGTGGAAGTGCTCGGAGTAGCTGTTCCCACCGTTGGCGTACGTGTGGTGGTCGATGACGATCTGCCAGAAGTTCTCCGCCGCGGCGCGGTACATGTCGAGCTCGGCCTTCTCGGCGTCGGTGAGCATCGCGTACAGCTGCGGGTCGTCCGTGAAGACGGTGTACCGCTTGAGCGCGCCGACGAGCTTGGGGATCGTCGTGTTCGCGTGGAGGCCGCTGAGGACGTCGTTGCCGGCAGCGAGCTGACGGAAGAGGGTGACCTCGTCGAAGTACTCCGCCGCCCGCTTGTGGACCGGCTCGTGAGTGATGCTGAAGAGCTCGTAGAGCGCCTCGTTCATGCCGCCGTACTCGATCTGCAGGACCTGCGCCGGGTTGGGGAGGCGGCCCGCGTAGGTGTTGACCCAGGCGCCGAACCCGCTGGCGACCTCGAGGGCCGTCTCGCCGACGTCAGCCGGGGCGTACTCGTAGGCGTCGATGAGCCCGGCGAGAACCTTGTGGAGGTTGTAGAAGGGCACGAGCAGGCCGCCGCCGCCGCCCGGCAGCACCGAGGTGGAGAACGGCGCGACGTAGCCGGCGTTGGCGGGGTCGCGCAGGGCGTAGGCCGCCTGCGTCTCCGCGAGACCGTCGACGGCGATGGTGAGCTTGTCGAGCAGCTGCTGCCGGACGGCCGGGTCCGTCTCAGTCGTGTAGGCCTGTGCGAGCGCCGTGATGTAGTGCCCGAAGAAGTGCCCCTGGAAGCGGGTGCCGGAGGCACGCTCCCAGCCGCCGTAGCCGGTGGCCGTGGGGGGCGTCAGGCCCGCCTGGACGTACCAGGAGTAGAGGAACTTGGCGGGGTCGAGGCTGAGGAGGTACTCGACGTTGAGCTCGTTGAGGTTGTCGAGGTAGGGGTCGTGGACGTCGACGTCCTCGAGGTGGGTGTCCTCGAGGTAGATCGATGCGGCGGTGGACGAGGGGATCGTCACGATGAACGTGCGCGTCATCGGCTCGCTGCCGCCGTAGGTGGCCGTGGCGGTGACCGTCACGTCGAGCGGCTCGCCCTCGGGGCGGGTGATCCGGGCGATGCCGTCGTCACCGATGGCGAAGTTCGGGGAGTCGGCCGACCACGTCACGTCGGAGCCGGCGGCACCGGTGGCGGGTAGGGCGATCGTGTCCGTGACCGCCGTGGCGGGGAGGGACAGCACCGCGAGGTCGGACTGCGCGACCGCGGCCGGGTCGAAGCTCGGCACGTGCTCCTGGTAGAGGCCGACGACGTCGGTCGTCGTCGCCACCGCGTCGTGGAGGACGTACTCGTCGACCGCGCCGCGCAGGTAAGCGCCGTTGTACTGCGGGCCGTTGAAGCCCATGGTCTTCATCGACGTGCTGTCGGAGCCCAGGACGCCGGTGGCGGCGCCGCCGTGCGCGTAGTCGACGGCCGTGACCTGCTTGACGCCGTTGCGGTAGATCGCGACGTCCTTGGTCTCGGAGTCGTAGGAGACGACGACGTGCGTCCACTGGTTCGTCGGGAAGAAGGTGGCCCGGGACGTGCGCACGGAGACCTTGTACGGCTGGCCGTCCGAGGGGCCGATGGAGAGGGCGAGCGGGCGGTTGTTGTTCTCCGAGGAGAGGTACCAGCCGTCGGAGTTGTAGACGGTCTTGCTCCAGGCGACGACCTGCTCACCCGTGCCCATGTCCGCCGTCGGTCGGAACCAGAACGAGAGGGTGAGGTCCTCGGGCTGCAGGTGGGCACCCGTGCCGAGGTTGAGCGCCGTCGTGCCGTCGAGCGCGAGGGCTTGGCCGGAGACGCCGGCGGTGTAGGTCGCGGTGCCACCCGGACGGACGGCGACCGGGTTGGCGTAGCTGCTCGCGTCCGCGACCGTGCCGTCGAAGGCGAGGTCGAGGACCTCGGAGCCGGACAGCGCGGTGTCGGCGAGCGCGGTGTCGGCGAGCGCGGGCGCGGCACCGGCGCTCATGCCGCCGAGAGCGAGCGCTGCCGTGATGAGCGCGGCGCCCCAGCGGGGCTTGTGGGCGCCCCGGTGCGTCGAACGCGCCGTCGATGTGGTCCTGCCTAGGAGCATGGTCGTTCTCCCTCGCGCGGCCCCGTCGCTCACACGTCCTTGCATGAGCCGGGATCCGACGTCGTCTGGTCCGGGAAGCGTCGCCCGATCGAGCGGCGCTGGGTGGAGTGCAGGCTTGACGCCAATGTGATCGCTAACACTCCGATGCGGAGATGGTAGCGCGCTGGCGCTGGTCGGGGGAAGGCCCCCGCTTGGGAGGCCGAGAGCGCATGGGACGACTGGAGTCGCGAGGGGTGGACCGAGCGCTGGGAGGGCCGGAGGCGGTGGACTGCCGGTGGAGACGGTGGACTGCCGGTGGAGACGGTGGACTGCCGGTGGGAGACGGTGGACTGCCGGTGGAGACGGTGGACTGCCGGTGGAGACGGTGGACTGCTGGTGGACACGGTGGACTGCCGCTGGAGACGGTGGACTCGAGGTGGTTGACCGGGGGAACGGAGAGCGGGGGCGCTGGGCGAGCGCCCGACGGCGAGGGTCCGTCTTGCGGATCGCGGCGCGTGTGGGTGGAGGCGCGCAAGCCCTTCCTGTCACTGCCGAGCGCTCACGCCACACTTCTCGGGATTGTCCACAGTGCCCAGGGTCGTTGTCGGTGGTCGGAGATAGTCTTCATACGCGCGTTCGAAGCAGGGGCGGAGGTGAGGACGATGGCAGCGATTCCGGTGGCCGGTGGGCACGGCGGAGCCCTTGATGTCCTCACCGGTCCGGGTGCGGGCAGCGGGACGACGGCGAGCGGGACGGGTGCCTCGTTCGGGCCTCTGGCTTCAGCTACCGGCACGGGTGCCTCGTTCGGGACCCCCGCTCCAGCTACGCACCACGCCCCGGGCCCCGCTACCGGTCCCGCTGCGGGCCCCGCCAGCGCTCACGAGCCCACCTCCGCCGACCCCTCACCGCGTCGCGCCCCAGCCTCACCGGCGGAGCTGGTCGCCGGGGTGCGCGCGGCGCTGGCGGGGCTGCGGGAGGGTGCGCCAGGTACCTCGGCGGTCGGGTGGGCGCGGGCCGAGCGGGAAGAGGTGATCGGTTCCCTGGACGCGATCGTCCGCGACGTGACGGTGTACCGGGGGCAGGTGCTGCTCGCGCACAAGGAGGATGGGGCGTGGGGCAGCTCGCGGGACCGGGACTTCACCGACTGGCGCTCCCGCACCACCGGCACCGGGCGCGGCGCGGCGGCCGGGGAGCTCGGCCTGGCCGAGGGCCTGGACGCGATGCCCGGGGTCGCCGACGCGGTCCAGGACGGCACGATCACCCTCGAGCACGCCCGGGCGTTGACAAGGTTGCGGGAGAGCGCCTCGGCCGAGGTCAAGGACGCCCTGGACGGGGACCTGGGCACCGAGCTCCTCGACCTCGCCGCCACCGTGCCCGCCCCCGAGCTCGCCAAGGCCGCCCGCACGCGGGCGGCGGCGATCGACGCCGCGGCCGCGCAGGCCGGCTTTGACGCCGTCCGCGCCCGCCGCTCCTTCACGGTGCGCCGCCAGGGCGGTGGGCGCAAGGGTGAGTTCTTCCTCGACGACGTCGACGGCACCATGGTCGACACCGCGATCGACGCGATCGTCGGGACACCGGCCAAGGACGACACCCGCACCCGCGAGCAGCGCCGCGCCGACGCCCTCGTGACCATGGCCGCCCGCGTCCTGCAGGTCGGCGCCGACCGCAACGGCGCCCAGATCCGCCCCCACCTGGCCCTGCTCGTCACCGAAGACACCTGGGCCGACGTCGTCCGCCACCGCGCCCACCTCGACCGCGTCCTCACCACCCCACCCCCCGGACCGGACGAGCCCGGCCACTCCTTCTACCAGCCCGAGTCCGACGGAACCGACCCAGGCCCCGGCACGGCAGGCACCGCCGACACTGCAGACACCGCCGGCCCTACAGGCGCGATCGGCGCAGCTGGCACGGCGGGCGTTGCGGGCGGGGCGGACGGAGCTCCCGGCGCCGGGACGTGGCGACTCCCGCCCCTCGGGTCCCTGCCCGCCCTCCCGGACGTCGCACCCGCCGTCCTCGAGGACGGCTCGATCGTCCCGCTGAGCGAGCTCGCGCGGATCATGTGCGACTGCGAGATGACCCGCATCGTCCTCGACGCCCACGGCGTCCCCCTCGACGTCGGACAGACACAACGGCACTACACCCGCGAGCTCCGCCGCGCCGTCACCACCCGCGACCGGCACTGCCGCTGGCCCGGCTGCACCCTGCGCGCCTCCTGGTGCGAGGTCCACCACATCACCTGGTGGTCCAACGACGGCCCCACCTCCATCAACAACGGCCTCACGCTGTGCAGCTACCACCACCACCGCGTCCACGCCGACCACATCCGCATCACCACCCTGCCCGGCGGCCACGCCTTCCACGACCGCCACGGCACCCACATCGACACCACCACCCACGACAAGCCGCCGAAACGCCCGAAGAAGGCAGGCACGACCGAACCCGACGGGCTGACGCCACCCTGCCCCGGCGTACACGACACGGCCCTGCCGACGACCAGTGGAACCGCGGCGCGCACGGCTGGGGCGACAACTCCGTCCAGGCCTGAGGGGACAGCTGCGCCTCCCGCCGGCAACACGCCCCGGACGACTCAGGCGACAGCGCTGCCCACGACGCCCAGTGGGAGAGCGCCATCGACGCCCGCAGCCTCGCGCGCTGCCTCGCCAACGGTCGTGACGACCGCCCCGTCCACGACGAGAGGCACGACCCGGCCAGGCCGGAGCCGCACGGCGCCGCCTGCCGGACGGAGCTCGCCCAGTCGACCGCCCAAGTACGGCCCCATCCTCTTCGACGTCGGCGACCCACCGTTCTGACCGCCGACGCGCTGTATGACCAGCTGCGTGTGACAGCCCCGCTGGCGCGGCGCGGTGCGAGCGGCCGACGTCCGGCGGGGGACGAACACCGAGCGCCAATGCCGGGCAACGGGCACCGCGCACCGGTCACGGGGTCACCGGGGCACCGGGTCACTGAGCGCCGAGCGCCGAGCGCCGAGCGCCGAGCGTCGAGCGTCGGGCCACCGGGCATCACCCGCCGAGCCGTCCCGTCCTCACCGGGTCAGCTCACGCCCACATCCAGCCGGCTCTACTCGCAGCTGCGCCGGTAGTCCGCGATCGTCATGCCGCTCGGCTCGACCGTCCGCGCCTGGCCAGCGTCGACGTCGGGCACCTGCCCCGGCTCGCCGCCCACGTCGACGATGCGGTTGTCGGCGTCGACGAAGACGACCGCCGGTGTGTACGTGCGTGCGTCGGCGTCGTCGAGCATCCCGTAGGCGATGAGGATGACGATGTCCCCGGCGTGGACGAGGTGCGCCGCGGCGCCGTTGATGCAGACGATGCCGCTCCCGCGCTCGCCCGGGATGACGTACGTCGTCAGCCGGGCGCCGTTGGTGACGTCGACGACGTCGACCTGCTGGCCCGGCAGGAGGTCCGCGGCGTCGAGCAGGTCCGCGTCGACGGTGATGGAACCGACGTAGTGCAGGTCGGCCGCCGTCACGGTGGCGCGGTGGATCTTGCCCACGAGCATGGGCCGTTGCATCGAGCGTGGGGCGCTCATCGTGTCTTGGTCTCCCCTGGAGATGGTGCGGACTCCTGTGGCACGCCGAGCGTGACCGCACGGTTGTCGATCAGCCGGGTCGTGCCGACCCAGGCCGCGACGGCCAGCAGCCCGACGCCCTGGGCGTCGTCGTCCAGCGCCTCGAGCGTAACGGGGTCGACGAGTTCGAGATAATCGAGGCGCACGCCGTCGGTCGCCACGACGTCCCGCGCGGCCTCGAGGACTGCCGTCACACCCCGCTCGGCGACGTCTGCCCCGGCCTGCAGCGACGCGGGCAGCGCGAGTGCAGAGCGTCGCTCGTCCGCGCTGAGGTAGGCGTTGCGGCTGCTGAGCGCGAGCCCCTCGGAGTCGCGCCTGATCGGCACCCCGACGACCTCGACACCGAGGTCGAGGTCACGCACCATCGCCCGGATGAGTGCGAGCTGCTGGGCGTCCTTCTCGCCGAAGAGCGCGACGTCGGGACGCGTGAGGTGCAGGAGCTTGGACACGACGGTGAGGACGCCGGCGAAGTGGGTGGGCCGGGTGCGCCCTTCGAGCACCTGGCCCATCGGTCCCGGGTCCACGCGCACGAGCGGGTCACCGCTCGGGTAGACGACGTCGGGCGTCGGCGCGAAGACGAGGTCGGCGCCGACGGTCGCGAGGAGCGCGAGGTCCGCCTCGAGGTCGCGCGGGTAGGCCTCGAGGTCCTCCCCCGGCGCGAACTGCAGCGGGTTGACGAAGATCGTCACGATGACGTGGTCGGCCCGGCGACGCGCCTCGCGGACGAGGTCGAGGTGCCCCTCGTGGAGTGCGCCCATCGTCATGACGACGGCGCGACGGCCGCCCGCGGAACGGAGCGCCGTCTCGAGCTCGCCGCGGGTGCGCACGAGGGAAGGGGCGCGTTCGCCGCCGTCGTTCCCCGTGGCGGAGCGGGTCCGTGCCGTGGCGACGCGGGCCGGACCCGCGGGAGTCCCGGCCGGATCCCCGGAAGCGCCAGCCGAATCCCAGGAGGCACCTGCCGGGACCCCGGAGGCGGCAGCCGGAGCCGCAGGGGCGCCCGCCGGAGCCACGGTCGAGTCTCCGTCGACGGGGGACGCCGCACCAGCAGGCCGCCGCCCCTCGGCGAGCGCGTCGAGGAGAGCCTCAGCGGCGCCGGTACGCAGCCGTCCCGAGGCGATCGAGCGGCGCGTCGTCACGCGGGCGAGCTCCCGGTACGTGCCGGGAAGGTCGGCGAGATCAGCGTCGGTGGCGGCCGCCTCGGTGAGGACGCGCAGGTGAGCCGCGACGGTCTCGATGTCGCCGCGCACGACCGGCCCCGTGAGGTTGGCCTCGCCGTCGCTGAGGACGCCCTCGAGCGCCGCCGTGAGGAGCGGGGCGAGGAACAGCCCCGGCTCCTCCACCCCAGCGGCGGCGAGTGCGCGCTCGGCCTGAGCCACGAGCGTGACGAGATGGTTCGCGCCGTGCGCGAGGGCCGCGTGGTAGAGCGGGCGCACCGCCGCCGGCAGGACGACCGGCTCCCCCCCGATCTCGACGACGAGCGCCTGCGCGATGGGCAGCACCGGCGCCGGAGCCGTCACGGCGAACGGGCAGCCGACGAGCCGCGCGAGGTCGACGCTCGTCCCGGTGAAGGTCATCGCCGGGTGGATGGCGAGCGGGATCGCGCCGGCGCGGCGGGCGGGCTCGAGGACCTCGGTGCCGAACCGGCCCGACGTGTGGACGACGATCTGCCCCCCCTGCCAGTGCCCGAGGTCGGCGAGGCCGGAGACGAGGCCCGGCAGGACGTCGTCCGGCACGGTGAGGAGGACGAGCTCGGCCCGCTCGACGACGTCCTCGACGGGAAGGACCGGCACCCCGGGCAGGAGCGCGTCGATACGGTCGCGGCTGCCCTCCGAGACGGCGCTCGCCGCGACGACGGCGTGCCCGGCGGCGCGCAGGGCGCTGGCTAGCACGGCACCGACGCGGCCGGCGCCGACCACCCCGACGCCGAGCCGGCCGGGCCTGGCGCGCGGCGGGAGTGCATCTGCCCGGGTGTCCTCGTTCACCCGACCATCATCCCAGCCGCTGCGGCTCCTCGGCTGAGGCGTTGGCCACTCCCACACGCCGCAGCCACTCCTCCGGGCTCTCGCCGTGGCGCGCCGTCCGTGCCCGCTCGGCCTGGTCGTCGAGGACGGCGAGCGCCGTCATCGCGTCGAGGTGGTGGACGCGCGGGCTGATGCCCCCCGGGACGGACGCGACGGCGAAGTTCGCGAGGTCGAGCCGGCGCTCCCAGGGTCCCTGCTCGATCGAGAGGGACTGCGTGCGCTCGTGGGGGACGATCGTCAGCGTCCGGTGCAGGCGCCCGGCGCGCATGAGCATCGCGCGGGACGTGATGAGCAGCCCGTTGCGCCGCCAGGTGATCGGATCGAGCCAGCGCGCCCGGCGGGGGCTCGTGAGGAAGCCCGCGGCGTCACCGTCACCCTCGAGAGCCGCGTCGAGCACGGCGCGCGCGTCGGCCACACCGAGGTCGGGCAGGACGAGCCACAGCGCCGTGAGCGCCTCGCCTCGGGAGCCGACCGGCAGGAGCACGCTCCCACCCTTCGCCGCCTCCTCCGCGCCGTAGCCCGCGATGTTGACGTCGACGCGCCACCACCCCTTGCGCCGCCACAGGAGCGGCTGGCTCAGTCGCACGGCGTGGACGCGCCCGGGCGGCACCGTCTGCGAGCGCTGCTCGAGCAGGCCGTGCCGGAGCCGGACGCCGTCCTCCGAGATCGACGCCCGGAAGGCGAACCCGCCGGAGAACCGGCCCCACAGGTAGGCGCCCCAGCCGAGCACGCCGGGCAGGGAGCCCGCGAGGGGGGCCACCGAACGAGCCACGATGGCGACGACGACGAGGGCGGCGAGCACGAGGACGAACGCGATCGTCGAACCCGAGAGGAGCAGCGAGCCGACGAGGCGGGTAGCAGGAACGGACAGGAGCTCGCGCTCCGGCGCGTCGGGCGCCGGCGCCCCGACCGCCGGTCCGCCCACGGCGCCGGCCGGTCCGCCCATGGCCTCGGCCGGTCCACCGCTGCTCCCGGCGCCGTGCTGTGCGGCCGCGGGGTACGCCACGGCGCCCTCGCTGCCCGGTGGTCCCGTGGGCACCGGCTGCCCGGCACCGCTGGGACCGGCGGCCCGGGCCGGGGCTGCGGTCTTGCCGCGGGCGAGGAGCTCGGCGCGGAGCCGGTGGGCCTCCTCCTCCTGGAGGAAGGCGAGGATGACCGAGGACCCGGTTCCGCCCGCCGTCTCGATCTTGAGCTGCGCGAGACCGAAGATCCGCGCGAGGAGCGGCTGGACGACGTCGATGGCCTGGATCCGGTTGAGCCGTGCGTGGCGCTGCTGGCGGAAGAGGATGCCGGAGTGGAGGAAGACGGCGTCGTCACCGACCGCGTAGCGCATCATGCGCCACGACAGGGTGGCGTAGACGGCGAGGATCGCCAGCAGGAGGACGACGACGCCGAGTCCGATGAGGCCGACGGTGGCCCAGTCGACGGAGTCCCGCTCCGCCCACAGCTCACCGACCATCTCGACGTTCTGGTACACGAGGACCGCGAGGACGGCCACGATGACCTTCCACGCGTTGAGGACGGGCGTGATCTTGTGGACGCGACGCCAGTCGACGGCCTCGGAGGGGACCGCCGGTGCCGTGTCGGCGGATGAGCGGGCGTCGGGCGCGGGCGGGCCGGAGGCGGTCACAGGCCGGCCAGCCTCGCCTCGCCGCGCTCCGTGAGCCGGTCGCGCAGACGGTCGGCCTCGGCCGGCGGGAGGCCCGGGATGCTCGCGTCCGTCGCGGCGGACGCCGTGTGGAGCTGGACGCCGGCGATCCCGCAGCGGCGGGCGAGCGGGCCAGCCTGGACGTCGACGTACTGCATGCGCCCGTAGGGCACGACGGTGAGCTGGCGGAAGAGGATCCCCTTGCGGATGAGGAGGTCCTCGTCGCGCTCGGCGTACCCGGTGGCGCGCACCTGGCGCGGGATGAGCAGCCCGGCCCAGAGCCCGGCCACCCCGAAGACGCCCGCGCCGATCCACCACCACGGGGAGAAGATGACGGCGAGCGCGGCGAGGACGAGGAAGGGCAGCCCGACCCAGACGGCCAGGGTGATGAGGCGGGCGGTGATGAGCCCGCTCGAGATGGGCGTGAACACCACCCCGGCGGGGGCGAACGGGTTCACCGCGGCGCCGGGCTGCGGCGCGGCCTCGGGCTCGACGTCAGCGGTCATGAGTGCTCCTTCCGCGACGGGCGTCCCGTCGGTGGTCTATGACTCCGAAGGTTCCCACACGTGCGGCACGCGCTTCCACGACGTCACGTGGCCGGCTTCCCGTCGTCGTCCGGCGGGACCTCGCACCAGGACTCGACGACGACGGCGACGACGACGAGCGCGAGGCTGGCGAGGAGCGCGATACCGGCCGACCACGCCTGGGTCTCGAGCATCGGCGCCCCGAGGTTGGTGAGCGAGACGAGCACCTGCGCCGCGAAGTAGCCCGCCAGCGCGGACCCGGACAGCGAGCTCGCCTTGGCGAGGACCGCGACCCGCGCCGCCCGCAACGCGTCCATCCGGGTGGGCTGCCCCGCGGTGAACCGGCGCACCGCCCGCCCGAGCAGGAGGACGGCGACGGCGACGACGGCGAGCCCGACCCACGTCGTCACCGGTACCGGGACGGGGCTGTGCCCGCGCGTCGTCACGGTGCGCAGGACCATGAGGCTGACCGCACCGACGACGAGCGCGATGAGGGCGAGGTTCTGCCAGCGGGTGCGCTGCATCAGGGCGCCCCTCCCGGTGCGCCTGCCCGGCCGGTGGGCGCCCACGAGGCGTCCTCGACCCAGATGACGCCGGAGGCGTCGGTCGCCTCCGCGAGCGCGGCGACCGGCCCGCGGCCGGGAAGGGTCGCGTCCGGGGCCGCCGCTGCCCACGGGCGCAGGACGAACGCCCGCTCGTGGGCCCGGGGGTGGGGGAGCGTGAGGACCTCGTCCGCGGCCTGGACCTCACCGACGGCGATGACGTCGAGGTCGAGCGTGCGCGGGCCCCAGCGTTCACGGCGGACCCGCCCGTGGGCGAGCTCGATGCGCTGGCACAGGGCGAGGAGCTGGCGCGGGCTCAGGCTCGTGCGCCCGACGAGGACGGCGTTGAGGTAGTCCGGCTGCGGCTCGGCCCCGGGGGCGAGGACGGGCGCGGTGCGGGCGAGCGGCGAGACCGCGGTGACCTCGACCTCGGGATGGTGCGCGAGGTCCGCCGCGGCGTGGCGCAGCGTGGCGCGCGCGTCGCCGAGGTTGGCGCCGGCGGAGACGACGAAGCCGACTGGCGCCTCGGGACGCCGGTCGAGCGGGCCGAGCTCGGAGCGGTGCCGGCGCACCGTGACCGAGACGTCCGAGAACGGCACGGTGATCGGTGCTTGCGGCTTGTGGACGGTGACGTCGACGGCGCACACCACCGCGCGGGCGAGGACGCGCTCGGCGATGCGCGCGGCGACGGTCTCGATGAGGTCGGCGGGCTCGCCGGCGAGGACCGCCACGACGTCCTCGGCGACGGCGGCGTAGTTGACCGTCGCGTCGAGGGCATCGGTGCGCGCGGCGGGCCGGGTGTCGAGGTGGAGGACGACGTCGGCGCGGAAGGTCTGCCCGTCGGTGCGCTCGTGGGGAAGCACGCCGTGGTGCCCGGTGGCGCTGACGCCGGTGAGCGTGACCTGGTCCAGCTCACGCCCGTCGACGTCGAGGACGGGTCTCATGAGCTCACCCCCGCGTCCGCCCACGCGGAGGCGACGCGCACGGCGTCCACGGAGCCGAGCACCTCGTGCACCCGCACGCCCCACGCGCCGGCACTGGCGGCGAGGGCCGTGACCGCCGCCGTCGCCCGGTCGCGCGCGAGCGGCTCGGCGGGGGTGCCGGTGCCGTCGGCGAGCAGCGCGCCGAGGAACCGCTTGCGGGAGGCACCGACGAGCACGGGGAAGCCGAGCGCCCGGAGCGCGTCGAGGCGGGCGAGGAGGCGCCAGTTGTCGGCCCCGTCCTTGGCGAACCCGAGGCCGGGGTCGAGCACGATCTGGTCCGGCGAGGCCCCGGCGGCCAGCACGGCGTCGACGCGCTCGCTCAGCTCGGCGCGGACCTCGGCGACGACGTCGTCGTAGCGGGACAGGTCGTTCATCGTTGCCGGATCGCCGCGCCAGTGCCCGAGCACGTACGGGGCTCCCGTCTCGGCGACGACGTGCGCCATCTCCGGGTCAGCGAGCCCGCCCGAGACGTCGTTGACGATCATCGCGCCGGCCTCGACGCAGGCCCGGGCGGTGCGCGCGTTGACGGTGTCGATGCTCACAGCCGCGCCGTCGGCTGCGAGCGCGCGCACCACGGGCAGGACCCGGTCGGTCTCCGCGTCCACGGGGACCCGCTCGGCGCCGGGCCGGGTCGACTCCCCACCGACGTCGAGGATGTCCGCGCCCTGCGTCCGCAGGAGCGCGGCGTGCGCGATGGCGACGTCGGGCGCGAACCACTGCCCGCCGTCGGAGAACGAGTCGGGGGTGACGTTGACGATCCCCATGACGAGGGTGCGTCCGGCGCCGTCGAACGGCTCGAGGGGCGCGTGCCGGCTCCGGTCGGTGTCCACCTCCCCAGGATAGGCACGCCGCGGCTGGCGCCTGCCGGGAGGCCGGTAGGCGACGGGATGAGCGGGTCGCTTTCAGCGGCTGGTCGCCCGCCGGCGATGCCAACAGCGCGCGGGGGTGAGCGGGTGACCGTGGGAGGTGGACCGCCCGCTGAGCACCTGGTTGCGCGCCGGAGCGAGCGGGCGGCTCTGCGCGGCGAGCGAAGGCGCGACAACGCGGGGCTGGACGAGACCTTGCCGTGGGTGGGACCGGCGTCGCGGAGTCAGGACCCGGCGGCGGGGACGACGAGCGGCTCCGCCCGCGCGACGAGATGGGCGGGATCGGCCGGACCGTCGGGGAGCAGCGCCGAGTCCTCGCGCACGAGGTATCCGTGGAACGTCGTCGCCGCCTCGGCGCGCGGGAAGGAGCGCAGGCGCCCGTACACGCACCAGGGCCCGAGGACGGTGAGGTTGTCCTGATCGGCAGGCTGGGACGGCTCGACGGAGACCGGCACGGGTGCCCCGCCGGCAGCGTTGGGACCCACGAGCAACCGGTGGTCGAGCGTGACGGGCTCGTAGGAGTCGTTGAGGGCGAGCAGGAGGACGCACGTGGCGCCGGGGAACTCGTCGTCGTCCGACTCCTGCAGGATGAGCCTCATCCTCGCCTCCGTCTCACGGGCCGGGTGGGGTGTCGATGTAGCTCGCGTACGCGACCGTACCGACCGTCCGTGGTCCGTAGTTGCGGATGAAGTCCGCCCGCGCCATGTCGGTCGTGTCGACCGTGCCCATGGGGGTGTTGGCGGCCCGGTCGGCGGAGCTGAACGCGCTGACGGCGGCATTCCAGTCGACCAGTGCCTTGAGCGCGGCCAGCGCCTCCGCGCCCGTGGCGCCCGAGACGAGCGCGGCGGGCTCGCCGCGGTGGGTGGCGACGCGGGCCTCGAGCGGCGTGATGTGCGCGTCGTGCAGCGCCTCGCTGCTGCTCACGTGCAGCCGCTCGTGCACGTCGGCCCGCGCACAGGCGCGTCGCGTGAAGTAGAAGGTGCCGTTCGCTCCGTGCTGGACGCCCTTGTACGAGCGGGTGACGGTCGCGGTGCCGGTAGCGGGACGGACCCAGGCCTTCGCGCCGGTCGTCGCCGTCGGCTCGGCGAACCCGTAGAGGGGGGCGAGCAACGCGATGCTGCCCACCGACTGCTCGCCTGCGCCGCCGTCACCGCCGGCCCAGTTGACGAGCCCGACGCCGTTCTTCCCGTTGTCCTGGAACACGTGGGGGACGGTGCCGGACACGACGCCGCGGTCGATCTCGCCGAACTCGTTGTAGGCGACGGGGGCCGGGGCCGCTGCCTGCGCCTCCAGCGGGACGGGCGAGCCCTCGTGGTGCTCCTCGCCGGTCTTCCCCTCGTCGGCGAAGTCGCGCTGCAGCGTCACGGCCACTGCACGGTTGCCGGCCGCCCGCTGCAGCGCGAGCACGTCGCGCCTCGCCAGGGCGGGCCCGCCGGCGACCGTGGCGGTGACGCCGGCTCGGGCGGGACGCGGGTCCGCGGCGCACGTGTCGGCCAGCGCCTCGGCGGCATCGGGGTACGACGCCCTCGCGCGCTGGACCCGTGCGCGGTGGTCGAGCAGGTCCATGCCAGCGATGGTGGCCCCCTCAGCACGCGGGAGGCGCGTCCCGCCGGGCAGACCATCGGGCACGGCGCGCGGAAGCGCCGCCGAGCGCGAGACCGCAGGCCGGTCACGCCGGAAGGTGCCCGGGCACGGCCCGGACGACTGGGGCAGAAGCAGTCAGCGGTGACCGGAGATGAGGCTCATGGCCTCGGCGCGCGTCGCGGCGTTGCGCATCTGGCCGCGCACGGCGGAGGTGATCGTGCGGGAACCCGGCTTGCGCACACCGCGCATCGACATGCACAGGTGCTCGCACTCGACGACGACGATGACGCCGCCGGGGTCGAGCGCGGCGACGAGCGCGTCGGCCACCTGCGAGGTGAGGCGTTCCTGGACCTGGGGCCGCCGTGCGAAGGCGTCGACGAGGCGAGCGAGCTTGCTCAGGCCGGTGACGCGGCCGTCGGCGTTGGGGATGTACCCGACGTGTGCGACGCCGTGGAACGGCACGAGGTGGTGCTCGCACGTGGAGTACACCTCGATGTCGCGCACGAGGATCATCTCCTCGTGGCCGAGGTCGAACGTCGCGCTGAGGACCTGCGCCGGGTCGACCCGCATCCCCGCGAAGATCTCCTCGTACGAGCGGGCGACGCGCTCGGGCGTCTCGCGCAGCCCGTCGCGGTCCGGGTCCTCGCCGACCGCGACGAGCAGGTCACGCACCGCGCGGCGGACGCCGTCGGCGTCGTAGGGCCGCCGGGCGGAGATGCCGTCCTGGTCCGCCTCAGACACCCTCGGCCGTCCCGCCGACCTGACCGCCGGGAGGGACCTCGCCGAGCCCGGTGGCGGGCTCCCCTGCGGCGGCGGCCTCGTCCTGCGGCAGCATGTCCGGGGCGCCGGCCGCGACCTCGGCCGGCGTGCGCACCGGCGGGCGCTGACTCACGCGGCGGGCGTCCGAGGACAGCCACACCGGACGGGCCGGGCGCTTGGTGACGGGCGCGAAGATCTCCCGCAGCTCGTTCTCGTTGAGCGTCTCCTTGTCGAGGAGCTCGAGCACGAGCGCGTCGAGGACGTCGCGGTGCTCGATGAGGATCTCCCACGCCTCGTCGTGCGCGGCGTCGACGAGTGCGCGGACCTCCTCGTCGACGATGCGGGCGATGTCCTCGGAGTAGTCGCGCTGGTGGCCCATGTCGCGGCCGAGGAAGACCTCGCCGGACTCCTGGCCGAGCTTGAGGGCGCCGACGCGCGCGCTCATGCCGTACTGCGTGACCATCTTGCGGGCGAGGCCCGTTGCCTTCTCGATGTCGTTCGCCGCGCCGGTCGTCGGGTCGTGGAAGACGAGCTCCTCCGCGACGCGGCCACCCATGGCGTACGCGAGCTGGTCGAGGAGCTCGTTTCGCGTCGTGGAGTAGCGGTCCTCCGTGGGCATGACCATCGTGTAGCCGAGGGCGCGCCCGCGCGGGAGGATCGTCACCTTCGTCACCGGGTCGGTGTACCGCAGCGCGGTCGCCGCGAGAGCGTGCCCGCCCTCGTGGTACGCGGTGATCTTCTTCTCCTTCTCGTTCATCACCCGGGTGCGCTTCTGGGGGCCGGCGATGACGCGGTCGATCGCCTCGTCGAGGGCACGGTCGTCGATGAGGTGGGCGCCGGAGCGGGCGGTGAGGAGCGCGGCCTCGTTGAGGACGTTCGCGAGGTCGGCGCCGGTGAAGCCGGGTGTGCGGCGGGCGACGACCTCGAGGTCGATCTCCGGCACCATCGGCTTGCCGCGGGCGTGGACGCGCAGGATCGCGGCGCGTCCCGCGAGGTCGGGTGCCTCGACGGTGACCTGGCGGTCGAAGCGGCCCGGGCGCAGGAGCGCCGGGTCGAGGATGTCCGGGCGGTTCGTCGCCGCGATGAGGATGACGTTCGTGTGGACGTCGAAGCCGTCCATCTCGACGAGGAGCTGGTTGAGGGTCTGCTCGCGCTCGTCGTGCCCGCCGCCCATGCCGGCACCGCGGTGGCGCCCGACGGCGTCGATCTCGTCGACGAAGATGATGGCGGGCGCGTTGGCCTTGGCCTGCTCGAACAGGTCGCGGACCCGGGAGGCGCCGACGCCGACGAACATCTCGACGAAGTCGGAGCCGGAGATCGAGTAGAACGGCACGCCGGCCTCGCCGGCGACGGCACGGGCCAGGAGGGTCTTGCCGGTTCCCGGGGGGCCGTAGAGGAGGACGCCCTTGGGGATCTTCGCCCCGACGGACTGGAACTTCTCGGGCTCGGCGAGGAACTCCTTGATCTCCTGGAGCTCCTCGACGGCCTCGTCCTCGCCGGCGACGTCGGCGAAGGTGACCTGCGGCGTCTCCTTCGAGACCATCTTCGCCTTGGACTTGCCGAACTTCATCATCCCGCTGCTGCCGCCCTGCATGCGGGAGAAGATGAACCAGAACACCGCGAGGATGAGCAGCATCGGGATCATGAGGCTGAGGATCGACGCCCACACCGACGGCTGCGGCACCTCGGAGTTGAAGCCCTCGGCCGGGTCCGCGGCGCTCACCGCGTCGACGACGTCCTCCCCCTGCGGGGTGGCGTAGTAGAAGGCGACGCGGTCGCCGTAGTCCTCGAAGGCCTCGGTGAGGACGAGCTCGACCCGCTGGGTGCCGTCGTTGATCTCGACCTGCTCGACCGTGTCACCGGCCAGCAGCTCGAGGCCGTCGGAGGTGTCGATGCGCTCGGCCGCGTCCTGCGAGAGCAGGGACATGCCGAGGAAGACGAGGAGGAGGACGACGAGCACCCAGACGAGAGGCCCGCGCAGAATCTTCTTCACATTCATGGATGACGGCGCTCCGGCCAGGTCCCTCCTGCTCGATCACTCACCGGACGACCGTACACAACGGACCTGCGCGATCACGCACGTGTTCGCGCAGGGCTGCACCGCTCCCCGCCGCGCGGCGGCGGGCGGGCCGGGGCGGCTCAGCCGCCGTAGACGTGCGGGGCGAGCGTGCCGACGAACGGCAGGTGCCGGTACTTCTCGGCGAAGTCGAGGCCGTAGCCGACGACGAACTCGGGCGGGATGTCGAACCCGACGTAGCGGACGTCGACGTCGACCTTCGCGGCCTCGGGCTTGCGCAGGAGGGTCGCGATCTCGACGGAGGCCGGGCCGCGGCTGCGCAGGTTCGAGATGAGCCAGGAGAGCGTGAGGCCCGAGTCGATGATGTCCTCGACGATGAGGACGTCGCGCCCGTGGAGGTCGCTGTCGAGGTCCTTGAGGATGCGCACGACGCCGGAGGAGCGCGTGCCGGAGCCGTAGGAGGAGACGGCCATCCAGTCCATCTCGATCGACGTGTGCAGCCGGCGCGAGAGGTCCGCCATGACCATGACCGCCCCGCGGAGCACCCCGACGAGCAGGACGTCACGCCCGACGTAGTCGGCGTCGATCTGGGCCGCCATCTCGCCGAGCCGCGTCTCGATCTGCTCCTGCGTCAGCAGCACCTTCTCCAGGTCGCTGCCCATGTCCTGGGCGTCCACGCCAGCTCCTCGTCCGTCACTGCGCCCGCTCAGGTCTCGCGGGCGACGAGGGTCAGCCTGCCACACCTGCGCGCGGCGAGGACACCGCCGGGGAGCATCGCCGGACCCTGGCCGCGGTAGTCGGTGACGAGGGTCTCGAGGGCGTTCACGTGGGTCGAGCCGAGGGAGCCCGCCGGGACGCCCGCGGCCAGCGCGGCGAGGCGCAGCGCCCGGCTCCGGAGGGCGGGGTGCGCCGCGGCGAGCATGTCGGCCGCGAGGACGACGGCGGGTGGCGGGTCGTGGGCCGGGCCACCAGGCCGTGCGGTGGCAGCGGGCGAGGCAGCGCCGTCGGCTGGCGCGACGACCGGCGACGCGGCGCCGTCGGGAGGCGCGACGACCGGCGACGCGGCGCCGTCGGGAGCCGTGACGAGCGGCGACGCGGCGCCGTCGGGAGCCGTGACGAGCGGCGAGGCCGCGCCGGCGGACGGTGCCGCGGCGCGCGCCTCGGCGAGGAGCCGGCCCGCGAGGGCGTCGAGGAGGTCGGCGTCGGCGCGTAGCTGGTCGGCCGTCCGGGCGAGCGCCTCAGGAACCCCGGGGCCCAGCGCCGCCGCGAGCGCGGGCAGCACCCGCTCCCGGACCGCGGCCCGCCGCAGGGCGCTGCCGTCGGCCGCCCGCCACGGGCCGTCGGCGGAGTTGGAGGGGTCCTCGACGTGGTCGAGGCCGAGGGTGCGGCACACCGCCTCCGTCTCGCCCCGACGCAGCCCGAGGAGCGGGCGGCGCAGGAGGTCCCGCCGGGGCGCCATGCCGGCGAGCGACCGGGCACCGGACCCCCGCGCGAGCCCGAGGAGCACCGTCTCGGCCTGGTCGTCGAGGGTGTGGCCGAGGAGGACCGCGGCGGCGCCCAGCTCCTCGGCGGCGGCGCTCAAGGCGGCGTACCGGACGGTGCGGGCCGCGGCCTCGGGCCCTCCCGCGCCCACCGGTGGGACGACGACCTCGCGCACGAGTGCCGGTGCGAGACCGAGCCGCCCGCACGCCTGCGCGGTGGCGCTGGCCTCGGCCCCGCTCCCGGGCCGCAGACCGTGGTCGACCGTGACGGACCCCGCGCGCAGCCCGGCCCGCGGCGCGACGAACGCGGTCGCGGCCGCGAGCGCGAGGGAGTCGGCGCCGCCCGAGCACGCGACGAGGACGAGGGCGCCGGCGGGCAGGTCCCGCAGTGCCGCACGAACCGCCGAACGGGCTGCCGCCACCGCCGGGGCGGGTCCGGTCACGGCACACCCACCACCGTCGTCAGCCGTGGACTCGGCGCACCCACGCGCCGGGGTCGGCGATCTCGTCGGGCGTCGGGAGCATGGGCGGGGCGGTCCACACGGCGTTGAGCCCGTCGTGGCCGACCCGGTCGACGACGCCGCGCACGAAGGCGGCTCCGTTGCGGTACTGGGCGACCTTCGCGTCCATCCCCATGAGGCGCCGCAGGGCGATGTCGAGGACGCCCGTGCCGTCGCGCCGCTTCTCGAACGAGGAGCGGATGCGCCGGATCGAGGGCAGGAGCTGGGGACCGACCGCGTCCATGACCACGTCGGCGTGCCCCTCGAGGAGCGACATGACGGCGACGGACTCAGCCATGTGGGCACGCTCCTGCGGCGTGAGGAATGCCTCGACGAGCGGGCCGCCGACCTTCTGCGCGCCGTCGCCTCCCGAACCCGGCCGCCCGAAGGCGTCGGTGATGGCCCGCAGTGCCCGGGTCAGGCGCTCGCGCCCGCCCTCCGGCTCGCTCACGGTCGTGATGAGCGAGCGCATGCGCGAGGACAGGTGGTCCGCGAGCCACGGCGCCGCCGCGAACTGCACGGCATGCGTCTGCTCGTGCAGGCAGACCCACATCCGGAAGTCCATCGCGTCGAGGTTGAGCTCGCGCTCGACGTGCAGGACGTTCGGGGCGACGAGGAGGAGCCGGCCGGCGGGGTCCGCCACCCCGTCCCCGGCCGTGGGGGCGTGCGGCGTGAACGGGTCGTACTGCCCGAGGACCTTCGTCGAGAGCAACGAGAGCATGATGCCGAGCTCCTCGCCCCCGATCCGCGCGGCGCCGGGGAGCGAGGGCTCCGGCAGGAGCCCGTCGGTGAGCGAGGCGAACATCGCGATGTTCGCCTGCGCCCAGCGCGGGCGGTCGACGACGTAGACGGGGCGGCGGGCCGCCTCCTCCGCCGCCGCACCGAGGCCGGTGATCGCCGCGACGTGCCCGGGCGCCTCGGCGGCGGACGAGCGCAGCACAGTGACGAGCGCGCGCAGCTCCGGGCGGGAGGCGCGAGGCCCTGGCGGGGCGAGGGATGCCGCCCGGCGCTCGGCCGCGCGCCAGCTGATGGGTGTGCTCATCCGGACACGGTATCCCCGCGACGGCGCCCGGCTCAGCCGCAGCGGCCGTCCCGGTTCAGCCGCGGCCATCACCGCCCCCGGAGCAACGGCCGTGGACCGCTGCGACCCCCTACCCGCAGCCGCAGGCCGCGAGCGCGTCCGCCCACGCGTCGACCGCTGCGCGCGCGCCCCCCACGCCGCCGAGGGGCACGGCGTCGGCGAGGACGGCGAAGACGAGGAGGCGCCCGTCGGCGTCGAGGACGAGGCCGGTCAGGCTCACGGCGGTGGTGAGCGTGCCGGTCTTCGCACGGAGCACGCCCGCCGCGGGCCCCTCGAGCCGCCCGGCGAGGGTGCCGCCGAGCGCGGCGACGGGGAGGTGCGCGACCGCCCCGCGCAGGTCCGGCAGCTCCGGGTCGAGCGCGGTGGTGACGACGTCGGCGAGGACGGCCGGCGGCACGACGTTCTCGATGAGCAGGCCGGAGGTGTCCTCGAGGTGGACGTCGGCGGTGTCGATGCCGAGCCCTGCCAGACGCTCGAGGACGGCGGCGACCGCGCCCGGGAACGACGGCTCGTGCGCGCCCTCGACGGCGACGAGACGCGCGAGGACCTCGGCGACGGAGTTGTCCGAGACGGACATGGTGTGCCCGACGACCTGGGCGAGGGGCGCCGAGTGCACCTGCGCGAGGACCGCGCCTCCGGTCAGGGCGGCACCCCGCTCCACCTCGCCGTCGACCGTGACGCCCTCCGCCGTGAGCGCCGCCGCGAAGGTCTGCGCGGCCGCGAGCGCCGGGTCGGCGACGAAGCCGCCGGCCGGGTCCTCGCCCGCCTCGACGGCGATCGGCTGGACCGGCATGACGAAGTCGAGGTCGATACCGCCCCAGCCGGGCGCGTGGACCGGGCCGGTGAAGAGGGTGTCGTCGAGGCGGACGCGCGCGCTCGAGGCACCGGCCGCGGCCAGCGCGTCGGCCGTCTCGGCGGCGAGGTCCGCCAGGCCGGCGCGGCCGACGACGGCGTCGGGGTCGCCGGCGCCCGCGGCGAGGAGGATGTCGCCCCCACCGACGAGGACGACCCCGCCGGCGCCGTCGTCGACGACGCTCGTCGTCAGGACGTGGTCCGGCCCGAGCGCGTCGAGCACGGCGACGGCGCCGAGGAGCTTGACGGACGACGCCGGGGTGCGCGGGACGTCACCCTCGACGTCGGCGAGGACCGCGCCGGTGAGGGCGTCCTGGACGACGACGCCGACCGAGGTGCCTGCCCGCGGGTCCGCGAGGAGGTCCGCCGTCAAGGAGGCGACGGCGACCGGGTCGGGCAGCGGGGCGGCGGCGTCGAGAGCACCGACGAGGGGCGCGGCGACGGCGTACGTCGGCGCCGGGAAGGGCGCGGGGTCGGGCACGGGAGGGGCCGTCGTCAGCACGCCCGGGACGACGTCGAGGGCGTCCGCCGCGGCGTACGCACCCCCGAGGGCGACGACGACGGCGCTCGCCACGACGGCGCGCACCAGCCTGCCCATCGCCGCTCCTGCCCCGCCGCCGTCCGCCATGGGCGCAGAACGCCCGTTCGTGGGCCAGACTAGTGCCGGGTCATGCCGTCGCCCCCGCGACGGGGCACGCGCACGCCGTCGGCCCGGGTGCTGACGGTCAACGGGAAGGGAAGCATGGACTTCGACGTCACGATCGAGATCCCCAAGGGTCAGCGGAACAAGTACGAGGTCGATCACGAGACCGGGCGGATCCGCCTGGACCGGATGCTGTTCACCTCGACGCGTTACCCGGACGACTACGGCTTCATCGAGAACACCCTCGGCGAGGACGGCGACCCCCTGGACGCGCTCGTCCTGCTCGAGGAGCCCACCTTCCCGGGCTGCCTCATCCGCTGCCGCGCGCTCGGGATGTTCCGCATGCGCGACGAGGCCGGCGGCGACGACAAGGTGCTGTGCGTCCCCACGGGCGACCAGCGCGCGTCGTGGCGCACGGACATCGAGGACGTGAGCGAGTTCCACCGCCTCGAGATCCAGCACTTCTTCGAGGTCTACAAGGACCTCGAGCCGGGCAAGTCCGTCGAGGGCGCCCACTGGGTCGGCCGCGAGGAGGCGGAGGAGGAGATCCGCCGCTCCTACCAGCGCGCCAAGGACACCGGGTACCACCACGCCGGCGCCAACACCGGCGAGCGCTCCCCCGACGGTGACGAGGGGCACGCCGCCCCGCGCGGCCCGGGCGACGCCGGCCAGCGCTGAGCGTCACTGCCTGAGCAGCACGACCCGGGCAGGACGGCGATCGCGACGGCGACCGCCCGACCCGGCTGACGAGATCGTCATCGCGCACCTCGATCGTCACCAGACGGTCCCGGTGCGCGATGACGATCTTGTCGTTGATGGGTGCGACAGCGCGGGCGCGGCGCGAGAAGCAGCCGCGTCGAGGCCGCGCGCACCGCAGCGTCAGATGCGGCCCCCGAAGGGGAGGACGTTCGGCCAGTACATCGGTACGTGCTCGACGTTCTTGCCCGGCGACGGCGCGTGGACGCGCATCCCGTTCCCGGCGTAGAACGCGACGTGGTAGATGCCTGAGGCGGCGCCGTTGTTCGAGTAGAAGATGAGGTCGCCCGGCTGGAGCTGGTCGACCGGCACCCGCGTCGTCGCGGCGTACTGCGCCTTCGTCGTCCGCGGGATGCTCACACCCGCCCGCGCGAAGGCGGTCTGCGTCAGCCCGGAGCAGTCGTAGCCGTTGGGCCCGGCAGCGCCCCAGACGTACGGCTTGCCCACCTGGGTGCGCGCCCAGGCGAGAGCCTCCTGTGCCGCGTTCGTCACGGGCGCGGGGGCCGGCGCGGGCGCCGGGGCGGGCGCGGGGGCCGGAGCCGGTGCAGGAGCCGGCGCTGGCGCTGGCGCCGGGGCGGGCGCGGGGGCCGGCGCTGGAGCCGGGGCGGGCGCTGGAGCCGGCGCGGGAACCGGAGCCGGGGCCGGCGCCGGTGCGGGTGCTGGTGCGGGCGCCGTGCCTGGCGCCGGCGCGGGGGCGGGTGCGCTCGGGGTGGGACGCGCGGGGGCACCCGGCTCGGGGCTCGTCGTCGCGGCACTCGGCACGGTCGTCGGCGTCGGGCGGGTCGACCGGGATGCGGCCTCCGCCTCGCGCGCGGCGTCGAGCGCGGCCTGCCGGGCGGCCCGGTCCTGACGCTCGCGGCGCTCGGCGTCGAGGGCCTCCTGACGCGCACGCTCGAGCTCGACCGTCGTCTCGCGGTGCCGGGCGAGCTCGCCGATGAGGGCCTCCCGCTGGTCGGTCGAGAGGGCGAGCTGGGTCTGTGCGCTCTCGGCAGCACCCTCGGCGTCGCGCGCGGCGTCGGCGAGCGCCGTCGTCGCGGCCTCCTCGGCGGCGAGAGCGTCGTCGGCACGACGCTCGAGCGTGGCTCCCACCTGCTCGGCGGCCTGGAACCGCTGGAGGGCGTCGTCCGCCTGGCGACCCATCCGGTTGATCGTCGTCGTGCGGTCCATCGCGTCGGCGAACGAGTCGGCGGACAGGAGCGGCTCGATCGGGCCCAGTGCCCCCGGACCGGAACGGTAGGCAGCCGTGGCGATCCGCCCGATCTCCGCCCGCTGGCGCTCCACCTCGGCGAGCGCCGCGTCAGCCTCCGCGCGCGCCGCCTCGGCGGCGACCTCGGCCTCGGCGAGGCCCTCGGTCGCCTCGAGGTACGCCTCGTTGGCCTGGGAGGCACGGACGCTGGCGTCGTCCACCTGGGCGCCGAGGCGCGCGAGGTCGACCTCGAGCGCGGTGATCTGCTGGCGGGTGGAGGCCTCTGCCTGGCGCGACCCGGCGATCTCGTCCTCATCCGGCACGGCGGAGGCGGTGGAGACGAAGGAGCCACCGGTGAGGGCGAGCACGGCCACGAGCACCATGGCGCCGCTCCGCCGAGGACGAACCGTCACGTGTCTCCAACCATCGCGATGAGCAGGACGAGCCACCCGTGCGGCGTCGTGCCGCTGGGACCCGGGTCGACGCTAGCGCTCAACCGCCATTTTGGGAACACTGGTCACTTCAGTCACATGAGTAACACCTGTCGGTCAGTCATGCGCAACCGACGCGGTTGGCCGACATCGGCGCCCCGACTCCGGACGGCATCGGCTCGACCCGTGGCACCTGCCGACCGCCTCGACGCGCACGCTGGCCATGCGACGAGGCGAGACTGTGGTCCCACCCGATGAGACGCGGCTTCTCACGCCGTCGGGCCGTCCCTAGGCTCGCGTCATGACCTGTCGAATGTGCCGCTGAGTCCGCGCACATCGGCATGCCCGGCACCAGGCCCTCGACGGATCGCCCTCCGGCGGCGTCCTCGGACCAGCGGTACCCGCCAGCAGTGCGCATCCCCACCCTCCGCGGGACGGGCGTGGCGCAAGCGGCCCGCTCTCCCGCTCCATCGAACTGGAGCACGCCATGAGCACCGAGAACCCCTGGTCCTTCGAGACCCTGCAGATCCACGCCGGCCAGGCCCCGGACTCCGCGACCGGAGCCCGCGCCCTGCCGATCTACCAGACGACGTCGTTCGTCTTCGCCGACGCCGAGCAGGCGGCGAACCGCTTCTCCCTCGCCGAGATGGGTCCGATCTACACGCGGATCACGAACCCCACCCAGGACGCCGTCGAGACCCGCATCGCGGCCCTCGAGGGGGGCGTCGGCGGCCTCCTCGTCGCCTCCGGCCAGGCGGCCGAGACGCTCGCCATCCTCAACATCGCCGAGGCCGGTGACCACGTCGTGGCCAGCCCGAGCCTCTACGGCGGCACGTACAACCTCCTGCGCCACACGCTGCCGAAGTTCGGCATCACGACGACGTTCGTCACCGACCCCGACGACCCGCAGGCGTGGCGCGACGCGGTCCAGCCCAGCACGAAGCTGTTCTTCGCCGAGACGATCCCCAACCCCAAGCAGGACATCCTCGACATCGCAGCCGTCGCCGCCGTCGCCCACGAGGCCGGCGTGCCGCTCGTCGTCGACAACACCGTCGCGACCCCGTACCTCATCCGCCCGCTCGAGCACGGCGCGGACGTCGTCGTCCACTCCGCGACGAAGTACCTCGGCGGTCACGGCAGCTCCATCGCGGGCGCCATCGTCGACGGCGGGACGTTCGACTGGTCCGCGGACCCCGAGAAGTTCCCGAACTACAACACCCCCGACCCGAGCTACAACGGCCTCGTCTTCAAGGACCTCGGCGCCCCCGCGTTCATCCTCAAGGCGCGCGTCCAGCTCCTGCGCGACATCGGCGCGGCCGTCTCCCCGTTCAACGCCTTCCTCATCGGCCAGGGCATCGAGACGCTGTCGCTGCGGATGGAGCGCCACGTCGCGAACGCCCAGCGCGTCGCCGAGTTCCTCGAGGCGCAGGAGCAGGTCGTCCGTGTCGGGTACGCCGGGCTCCCCTCCTCCCCGTGGCACGAGCGCGCGAAGAAGTACGCCCCCAAGGGTGCGGGCGCGGTCATCACGTTCGAGCTCGCCGGTGGCTACGAGGCCGGGATCGCGTTCGTCGACGCGCTCGAGCTCCACTCGCACGTGGCGAACATCGGGGACGTCCGCTCCCTCGTCATCCACCCCGCCTCGACGACGCACTCCCAGCTCGACGAGGCCGCCCTCACCGGCGCGGGCGTGAGCCCCGGGCTCGTGCGCCTCGCCGTCGGCCTCGAGCACATCGACGACATCCTCGCGGACATCGAGAAGGGCCTGCGTGCGGCCGACGCCGTCGCCTCGGCCGTGACGGCAGTGGCGGGAGACAGCCAGGCGTGACCCAGGACGACGAGACGAGCGTCGCGGCGGCGGGCACGGACAGCCGCCGCCGCGGCCGGTCGCGCCTGCCCACGGAGCCGATCCCGGCATCGGGGGCGTGGCGCGAAGGGGACGAGCCCGGCCGGCGGATCTTCGCCGACCTCGGCGCGCTCACCCTCGAGGCGGGCGGGCGCCTGCCGCACGTGCGGCTGGCCTACCAGACGTGGGGCCGCCTCAACGCGACCCGCGACAACGCCGTCCTCGTCCTCCACGCCCTCACGGGCGACTCCCACGTCACGGGGCCGGCCGGGCCGGGGCACCCGGGCGCCGGCTGGTGGTCCCAGATCGTCGGGCCCGGCCGAGCGATCGACACCGACCGCTGGTTCGTCGTCGCGCCCAACGTCCTCGGTGGCTGCCAGGGCTCGACCGGCCCCTCCTCCGCCGCGCCGGACGGCACCCCGTGGGGGAGCCGCTTCCCGACGATCACGGTGCGCGACCAGGTCGCGGCGGAGATCGAGCTCATGGACCGCCTCGGGCTCGAGCGGTGGGCGCACGTCATCGGCGCCTCCATCGGCGGGCACCGGGTGCTCGAGTGGGCCGTGACGGCGGGCGAGCGCGTGCGCTCGATCGCCGTGCTCGCCTCCGCCGCGCAGACGTCCGCGGACCAGATCGCCTGGGCCCACCCCCAGCTCGCCGCCATCCACCTCGACCCGCGGTTCCGGGGCGGGGACTACTACGACGCGGCCGACGGCGAGGGCCCGCACGCGGGGCTGGCGCTCGCCCGGCAGGTGGCGCACACGACGTACCGGACGTCCGCGGAGCTCGAGACCCGGTTCGGCCGTCTCCCCCAGCACGCCGAGGACCCCATGCTCGGCGGCCGGTTCGCGGTCCAGTCCTACCTCGACCACCACGGGACCAAGCTCGCGCTGCGGTTCGACGCCAACAGCTACGTCCGCCTCACCGAGACGATGCTCACCCACGACCTCGGCCGTGACCGTGGCGGCGTCGAGGCGGCCCTGAGCCAGGTGACGGCGGACGCGCTTGTCCTCGCCGTCGACAGCGACCGGCTCTTCCTGCCCGAGCAGTCCGAGCGGGTCGCCGCCGGGATCCCGGGCGCAGGTCCGGTGCGCTACGTCCGCTCCCCTCACGGGCACGACGGGTTCCTCGTCGAGCACGAGCAGGTGGGCCGCCACCTCGGCCGGTTCCTCGCCCAGGTCGCCAAGGGCAGCCTCGGGCGCTGAGTCGGCGGCGCTCCTGCCCGGCCGGGTCCGGCGCCGATGACGACACCGCCTGCGGCGGCACGGCCTACCGCGGGCGTGCTGCGGCCCTTGCGCGGTGCTGCACGCGACGCCCCGCCTGCCGGAGCGCGTGGCTCGCACGCACGGCTCCCCCGCACGCGCTGCCAGTGCCGGGCCGTGGGCCCGCACGCCTGGCCCGGCACCGCCGTCCGGCTGCTGATCGCCTCTCCCCTCGAGGGGAGCGCGCCACGTCGCGCGGGACGCCGGGCCGTTGTGCGCCGCGGGACGGCGAGCGCGAGGATGGGCGGGTGCCCATCCTTCCCCGGCTCCCCCGTCGGTCCGGCGACGCCGCGCTCCCGCCCACGGACGCCGAGCTCGGTCCGGCAGCGGGCGCCGCCGACGACGGAGCCGCCGACGGCGCCCCGGCTCACGCCGACGACGGTGCCCGCGCCGGTGCCCGGGTCGGGGCCGCGAGCAGGGCTGGGGACGGCGCCGCGGGCGGGGGCCGGCGGGTGGTGAGTGGCGTCGCCCTGGTCGCAGACGTCGACGCCCCAGCCGCGGTGGAGGGCGCGACCGGACCCGACCCCGGCCTCGACCCCGACCCCGCGCCCGTCGTCCCGGAGCTCCCCGAGCCGCCTCCCGCGGACCGCTGGGCCGCGGACGTCCTCGGGGCGGGGTTCGTGGCGCGCACCCTCCCTCTTCACGAGGACGACGAGGGCGACGTCGTCGCCACCCTCGTCCGGCACGTGCCGGCGGAGGACCCCCGCTCCGACCCGGCGCCGACGCCGACGTTCACGGTCCTCTACCTCCACGGCTGGAACGACTACTTCAACCAGCGCGAGCTCGCCCGGGAGTGGTCCGCCCTCGGCGGTGCCTTCTACGGCCTCGACCTGCGCAAGTACGGTCGCAGCCTGCGGGTCCACCACACCCGCGGCTACGTCGACAGCCTGTCGGTCTACGACGAGGACATCCACGCCGCGCTCGCCGTCATCCGGGCGGAGCACGGCGCCGACCAGCCGCTCGTCCTCATGGGCCACTCGACCGGAGGGCTCACCGCGGCGCTGTGGGCGCACCGGCACCCCGGCGCCCTACGGGCGCTCGTCCTCAACTCGCCGTGGCTCGAGCTCCAGGGCTCCTCGCTCATGCGCACGCTCTCCCAGCCCGTCGTCGACCGGCTGGCGCGGTACCAGCCGAAGGCCGTCCTGCCGCTCATCGACCTCGGCCACTACGCACGGACCCTCGCCGGCATGGCGACGGACTCCGACAGCGACGTGCCCCCCGCCGACGCCGACGACCCGTTCGTCGTCGGGTGGGGCCTCGAGCCGGCGTGGCGGCTGCCGTCGGCGTCGGTGCGCCCCGGATGGCTCTCGGCCGTCATGGCGGGGCACCAGCAGGTGGCGGCCGGGCTGAGCATCACGGCGCCGGTGCTCCTCCTCACCTCCGACAAGACCATCATCGGGACGCGGTGGTCCGAGGACATGCGCGCCGCCGACGTCGTGCTCGACGTCGACCTCATGACCCGGCGCGCCCTGCAGCTCGGTGAGGTCGTGACCGTCGTGCGCGTCCCGGGCGCCATCCACGACGTCACGCTCTCGGCGGCACCGGCTCGCGCGCGCGCCTACGCCGAGCTCAGGCGGTGGACCCGCGCCTACGTCGCTCCCGGCGCGTGAGCCGTCCGCCGTCCTCGGGCGACGGCGCGCTCGGAACGGGCTCACGGTCGTGGGCAGGCCCAGCGGCGAGCCGTGCCGAGACCTCGGCCCGGGCCTCGGCGAGGGAAGGCCCCTCGTCCCCGAAGCGCCACACCTCCCAGCCGTCCACGCGGTCGTGGCCGGACACCGCGACGGCCGCCGCCTCCGGGGTCGGGAACGGAGCGCCGCCGGCGAGGATCCGACCGTCGAGCAGGAGGGTGGCCTCGTAACGGGTGCCCGACGCCCCAGCCCAGACGAGACCGGCGGGACCGTCGAGCGCGCCGGCGATCGCGCGCAGCTCGGGCACCGCCCGGGCGAGACCGCTCCCAGCGTCCTCCGCGGTCGGCGTCGCGCGCGCGTCAGCCACGGGGGCGCCCCGACCGTGGGTCTCGGCCGAGGCCGTCGCCGCGCCCGCTGCGGTCGAACCCGCCGGGACGTCATCCGACCCGCGGCGCACAGCCGCCACACCTGTCTCCCGCGCCGTGCCCGCGTGGCTCGTCACGAGGCCCGCCAGCGGCCCTTCCCCGGGGATGGGCTGGGAGAGCTCGGGACGGCGCGCGGCGCGTCCCGGCAGGATGGCGGGGTGCGCGGCCAGGCCGCCCCTGACCTCGGTCACGTCGAGGAACCGGCGCCCGTTCGACATCTGCCGCACGGACATCTCGTGGACGAGCACGCCGGAGCCCGCGAGGCTCCCGAGCGCCGGGCGGATCTCGTCGTCGATCATGGCCGCGACGACGACGAGACGCGGCCCCGGCGTCGGACGGGGCGGCATCGACTCACGGAAGGCGTTCCAGTCACGCCGGAAGGCCGCGACTCCTCGGGGATAGGTCTCGGCGAGGTCGAGCCACCCGCGCTCGGCCGTGCGGCCGGCGCGGCTGAGCGCGGCGACGAGGGACACGGCGTCGAGCCGCTCGGCCACCTCGACCGTGACGACCTGACCGGAGGAGTCCATGGCGGTGAGCCGCGGCCGCGCGTCGTCGTCGTGCCACGTCACCGGGAAGAGCGGCTCCGCGACCACCTCGAGGACCTGCTCGCGGACGGCCTGGAGGACCTCGGGCTCGACCGGCTCGGCGACTGGACGGCCGAACTGGGCCGGGACCAGACGTCCCTCGTCGAGCTCGAACAGTGGCATACGACGTCGACCTACCTGCACTGACGCGGGCGAAAAAAGGGGAGGCCCCATTCTCTCACGTCGCCGGGGCCGGCCCCGGACCGGTGCGGCCTACCGCTCGCCTCGTCCGGCCTACCGCTCGCCCGCGAGGAGCTGCGCGAGGTGCACGCCGTGGCGCCCCGCCAGCTGCTCCGCCTGGGTCCGGCACGAGTATCCGTCCGCGAGGTAGACGCTGCGTGGACCGGCCTCGCGCAGCGCCGGCAGCAGCGCGTTCTCGGCGACCTGGACCGACACGTCGTAGTGGCCCTTCTCCATGCCCCAGTTCCCGGCGAGGCCGCAGCACCCCGCGAGCGCCTTGACCTCGGCCCCGGCCCGGGTGAGGAGCGCGGAGTCCGCCTCCCAGCCCATGACGGAGTGGTGGTGGCAGTGGGGCTGCGCGACGACCTCGACGCCGTCGAGCGCCGGGGGCTGCCACCGCTCCCCCGGGCCCACGGGCGCCGGGGCGGTGAGGAGCTCGGCGAGCGTGTACGTGCCGGCGGCGAGCGCCGCGGCGCGCGGGTCGTCGGGGAAGAGCTCGACGAGGTCCGAGCGCAGCACGGCCGTGCACGACGGCTCCACCCCGACGACTGGGATCCCGTTGACGGCGTACGGCGCGAGGACGGACATCGTGCGCTCGAGCTGGCGCCGGGCGCCGTCGAGCTGGCCCGTCGAGATCCACGAGAGCCCGCAGCACGCCGACTCCTCCGGGACGACGACGGTGTACCCGGCGTCTGTCAGGACGCCCACCATGGCGCGGGCGCCGGCGCCGTCGAGGGTCTCGGAGAACGAGTCGGCCCACAGGAGGACGTAGCGCGGCCCGTCCTCCCCCGGCACGTCTGCATGATCACCAGCGGTGGAAGGGAGCCCGCCCTGTCCCGGCACCTCCGCATGATCACCAGCGGTGGGAGGGAGCCCGCCCTGTCCCCCGCGCTCGTGATCATGCGGAAGTGCCGGTCCTCCGCGCCGGACGGCCGGCTGCTTCTTCGACCACGCCGAGAAGGTCTGCTCGGCGAAGGTGACCATCTCGCGCCGCGGGTCCATGCCGCCGAGGCGCAGCACCGTCCGGGCGAGCGGCCGGGCGCGCAGGACCGTGTTGACGAGGCGGGCGAGACCGGGCACCGAGGTGACGATCCTCGTCCAGCGCGGGAGCCAGCCGAGCGCGTAGTGCGTGAGGGGCCGGATCCGGCCGCGGTACGCGCGGTGGAGCACCTCGGACTTGTACTTCGCGACGTCGACGCCGGCCGGGCAGTCGCTCGAGCACGCCTTGCAGGACAGGCACAGGTCGAGGGAGTCGTGCACCTCCTTCGAGCGGAAGTCGTGGACGAGCGAGCCGTTCGTCAGCTCCTGGAGGATGCGGGCACGACCCCGCGTCACGTCCTTCTCGTCCCCGGTCGCGCGGTAGGAGGGGCACATGAACCCGCCGGAGGCCGACGTGTCCGCGCGGCACTTGCCCACCCCGACGCACCGGTGCACGGCGCGCGTCATGTCCCCGCCGTCCTCGGCGAAGGAGAAGCCGCCGCTGACGATCGGCAGGGGGCGGGCGTGCGGGCGGCGCAGGTCCGCGTCGATGGGGCGCGGGCGCACGAGGACGCCGGGGTTGAGCACGTCGTCGGGGTCGAGCAGGTGCTTGAACGAGGCGAAGAGGTCGAGCGCCGCGGGGCTGTACATCTCCCCGAGGAGCGCCGAGCGCGCGCGGCCGTCACCGTGCTCGCCCGAGAGGGAGCCACCGTAGGAGGCGACGAGCCGGGCCGAGGCGGTGAGGAAGTCCCGCGATGGCCCGATGCCCTCCGGGGTCTCGAGCGGGAGGTCGAGGCGGACGTGGAGGCAGCCGTCGCCGAAGTGGCCGTAGACGAGCCCGTCGATCCCGTGCCCGGCCATGAGCGCCTCGAAGTCACGCAGGTAGGCGCCGAGCTTCTCCGGCGGCACGGCGGCGTCCTCCCAGCCCGGCCAGCCCTGCGCGCCGGAGGGGGTGCGGCCACCGAGGCCCGCGCCGTCGGCCCGGATCCGCCACAGCGCGTCCGCCTGGGCGCCCGCGGGGACCACCTTGGCGGCGTCGGTGCCCGCGTCGCGGGCGAGGGCGCGGGCCCGGCCGAGCGCCTCGTCCGCGTCCGCGCCGCCGACCTCGACGAGCAGCCAGCCGGCGCCGGGCGGGAGCTCGGGCACGGAGGCCGGTCCGTGGTGGCGCCGGACGACGTCGACGAGGCGGGCGTCGATCCCCTCGATCGCGAGCGGGTCGTGCGCGAGGAGCGCGGGCACGGCGTCGGCCGCGCTCGCCATGTCCGGGTAGCCGAGCGCGACGAGCACCGGGGCGCTGGGGACGGGGACGAGGCGCAGGGTGGCGCCGAGCGTCGTCGTCACGGTGCCCTCGGTGCCGACGAGCGCCTTCGCGAGGTCGTGACCGTTCTCGGGCAGGAGGTGCTCGAGGCTGTAGCCGGAGACCTGCCGCCCGAAGCGCCCCAGCTCGGTGCGCACGAGCGCGAGGTTCGCGTCGACGAGCCCTTTGAGGCCTGCGACGGCGTCGAGCGCGCCGGTGCCCGCCCCCGCCGTGAAGGAACGGCCGCGCCCGTCGACGACGTCGAGCTCGACGACGTTGTCCGCCGTGCGCCCGTACGCCACGGCGTGGGGGCCGCACGCGTTGTTACCGATCATCCCGCCGAGCGTGGCCCGGTTCTGGGTGGAGGGGTCGGGCCCGAAGCGCAGGCCGTGCGGGGCCGCGGCCCGCTGGAGGTCGGACATGATGACGCCCGGCTCGACGCGCGCGGTCGCCGCCTCCGGGTCGATGTCGAGGATGCGGTTGACGTGCCGGGAGAAGTCGACGACGACGCCGGGGCCGATCGAGTTGCCCGCCACGGACGTGCCGCCCCCGCGGGACGTGAGCGGTGCGCCGTGCTCGCGGGCGACGTCGAGGGCCGCCCGCGCGTCGTCGACGTCGCGGGGGAAGACGACGACGTCGGGGACGACCCGGTAGTTCGACGCGTCGGTGGAGTACTCCCCGCGCCGGCGGTCGCTGTCGTCCACCTCGCCGTCGACGGCGCGCCGCAGGGCCGCGACGAGCGCCGCCCGGTCCGAGGAGGACGCCGGACGTGCGGGCTGGTCGGCGGGACCGGGGCGGGCAGTCGTGAGCGTCACCCTCCGATCCTGCCACCGCTGGGGGCGTGCGCGCGCAGGTCGCCGCGCCTCGAGCGCCGGGGCGCGCTCAGCGCGCCGCCGTGCGGGCGGCGACGGCGGCGCGGCCCGCCTCGAGCCGGGCGACCGGTACCCGGAACGGGGAGCACGAGACGTAGTCGAGCCCGGCCTCGTGGAAGAACTGGATCGACTCCGGGTCCCCGCCGTGCTCGCCGCACACGCCCATGTGGAGGGACGGCTTCGTCGCCCGGCCACCGGTGACGCCCACCCGGACGAGGGCGCCCACGCCGTCGGCGTCGATCGTCTCGAACGGGGAGATCGTCAGGACGCCGTTGTCGAGGTAGTCGGCGAAGAACGCCGCCTCGACGTCGTCGCGGGAGAACCCCCACGTCGTCTGCGTGAGGTCGTTCGTCCCGAAGGAGAAGAAGTCCGCCTCCTCGGCGATGCGGTGCGCGGTGAGCGCCGCCCGGGGCAGCTCGATCATGCAGCCGATCGGCAGGTCGAGGAGCTCGCCCGCTTCCCTGCCCGCCGCGGCGAGGATCCGCACCGCCTCCTCGCGCACGATCTGGAGCTCCCGGACGGAGCCGACGAGCGGCACCATGATCTCGGGACGCGGGTCGCCGCCGGCCGCCCGGCGCTCGAGGGTCGCCTCGGCGATCGCCCGGATCTGGAGCGCGAACAGCCCGGGCACGACGAGCCCGAGGCGCACGCCCCGCAGCCCGAGCATCGGGTTGGCCTCGTGCATGCGCCGCACCGCCGCGAGGAGGGCGACGTCGTGCTCGCTCGCCCCGCCCCGCTCCTCGTCGAGCGCGACGGCGACGGCGAGCTCGGTGAGGTCGGGCAGGAACTCGTGCAGCGGCGGGTCGATGAGCCGGATGGTCGTGGGGAGGCCGTCCATCGCGGCGAGGACGTCGACGAAGTCGGCGCGCTGGAGCGGCAGGAGGGCCGCGAGCGCGGCCTCGCGCTCGTCGTCGGAGTCGGCGAGGACGATCCGTTCGATGAGCTCGCGGCGCTCGCCGAGGAACATGTGCTCGGTGCGGCACAACCCGATGCCCTCGGCGCCGCGCTCGCGGGCCCGGCGGGCGTCGTCGGCGGTGTCCGCGTTCGCGCGGACGCCGAGCGTGCGGACTCCGTCGGCGTGGGTGAGGACCCGGTGCACCGCCCGGACGAGCTCGCGGGTCTCCTCGTCCGGCGCGGCCGCCAGCCCGGCGTCGAGCCCGTCGGCGATGAACGTCATGACCGGGGAGTCGACGACGGGGACCTCCCCGAGGAAGACCTCCCCGCTCGTCCCGTCGATGGCGATGACGTCCCCGGCGTGCAGCACCCGCCCCGCGACCCGGACCTCTCGGCGGGCGGCGTCGACCTCGAGCGCGTCGGCACCGACGACGGCGCACGTGCCCATGCCGCGGGCGACGACGGCGGCGTGGGAGGTCTTCCCGCCGCGGGCGGTGAGGATCCCCGCGGCGACCATCATCCCGGCGAGGTCGTCGGGGTTCGTCTCGCGCCGGACGAGGACGACGCTCGCGCCGGCAGCCGTCCGCTCGAGCGCCTGCGCGTTGTCGAAGACGGCCTCCCCGACGGCCGCGCCCGGTGAGGCGGCCATCGCCCGCGTGAGGAGCTCCTTGGGTGCCTCGGCGTCGAACTGCGGGAAGAGGAGCTTGGAGAGCTGCTCGCCGGTGACCCGGGTGATCGCCTCGTCCATCGTGATGAGGTGCTCGTCGACGAGCTGGGTCGCCACCCGGAACGCCGCGCCGGCCGTCCGCTTACCCACCCGGGTCTGGAGGAACCACAGCTTGCCGCGCTCGATGGTGAACTCGATGTCGCACAGGTCCCGGTAGTGGGTCTCGAGGCGCCGCATCCCTTGGCGCAGCTCGGTGTAGGAGGCGGGGTCGAGCCGCTCGAGGTCGGCCAGGGTGAGGGTGTTGCGGATCCCGGCGACGACGTCCTCCCCCTGGGCGTTGGACAGGTAGTCGCCGTAGACGCCGGCGTGGCCGGTCGAGGGGTCGCGGGTGAAGCACACGCCCGTGCCCGACGTCTCCCCGAGGTTGCCGAACACCATCGCGACGACGTTGACGGCGGTCCCGAGGTCGTTCGGGATCCGCTCGCGGCGCCGGTAGAGCCGGGCCCGGTCGGTGTCCCACGACCCGAAGACCGCCTCGATCGCCTGGTCGAGCTGCTGGCGCGGGTCCTGCGGGAAGTCCCGCCCGGACTCCTCGCGGACGATGCCCTTGAACGTCTCGACGAGCCCCCGCAGGTCCGTCGCGCTCAGCTCGACGTCCGTGCGTGCCCCCCGCTGGGCCTTGAGGGCGTCGAGGGCACCGGCGAAGAGGTCGCCGTCGATGTCGAGGACGGTCTTGCCGAACATCTGGATGAGCCGGCGGTAGGAGTCCCACGCGAACCTCTCGTCGCCGGAGAAGGCCGACAGACCGTCGACGGAGGCGTCGTTGAGCCCGACGTTGAGGACCGTCTCCATCATCCCCGGCATGGAGAACTTCGCGCCCGAGCGCACGGAGACGAGGAGCGGCTCGCGGGCGTCCCCGAGCCGGCGCCCGAGGGCGTCCTCGATCTCGCGCAGCGCGAGGGTGACCTCGACCCGCAGCTCGGGCGGCACGTGGCCGCTCGCCATGTAGGCGCGGCACGCCTCGGTCGTGATCGTGAAGCCCGGCGGCACCGGCAGCCCGAGCCGGGTCATCTCGGCGAGGTTCGCACCCTTGCCGCCGAGGAGGTCCTTCTGGTCCTTGCCGCCCTCGCTGAAGCGGTAGACGTACGTCGCCATGACAGCCCCCAGCACCCGACGGGCTCGGCGGTGAGCCCGCGACACCCCCCAGCGTAGCGAGCGGGGCCGCCCCGGAACAGGGAAGCGTCGTCCCGGGCGGGCCCTCCACCGGCCCGGGACGACGCTGGTCTTGAGCCCCCGGGCGCAGGTCCCGGCGGCGGTCTCGTGCCGCCGGACGCAGGGCCCGGCGGCGGTCTATCGGCTCAGAAGGCGAGCTCGTGGTCGGCGAGCGCGATGACGATCCACTCCCCGCCGTCGGCGCTGGTCAGCGTGTAGGCCGGGACGAGGAGCGTGGCGCCGCCGTCGGTCGTGTGCGGCATGAGCGTCGCCTCGGCGCCGGCGATCGTCACCTCGGTGACCCGCCACGGGAGCGCGGCACCGGCCGCAGGGGGCGCCTCGGGCGGGTCGCCCCACGTCCACCCCTCGCGCACGGCCGGCATCTCCGCGATGCCGAAGCCGGTGCTCATGGCACCGAACCGCGGGTCGTTGAGGCGTGCGACGGCCTGCGCGGGGCTGACGACGTCGTACTCCCCGAGCTCGACGACGGGCGCGAGCGGCCCGTGGAAGCTGAGGACGTCGCCCTCGACGACGTCGGCGTTCCACGTCAGCCCCGTGCGCATGCCGCCGAGGACCTGGTGGGCGACGACGGACGTCACGGCGGACCCCTCCCACGGGGTCAGCGTCTCGTACTCGGCGGCGGCGTCGTCGAGCCCGAGCTCGGCCAAGACCGCGCGGAGGGCGCCGACGGCGTCCCCCGCCTCAGGCCCGGCGGGCGCGGGCTCCGCCGGCTCCGGCTCGACCGGCAGCGGCTCGGGGACCGGGCCGGCCGGGTCGACCGGGCCCGACGTCGCCGCGCCGTCGGTGCCGGCGGGGGCCGGGTCCACCGGCGGTACCGGCTCGGGGGACCCGGCCGGCGCAGGAGCGACGCCGCCGCCCTCGTCCGGGGGTGCGGCGGGGAGGTCCGGCGCCGCGTCCGGCACGTCCTGGCCGGGGTCCGCCGCGGCGCCCTGCCGCGCGACCCCCTCCTCAAGGGTCTCGAGCTCGCCGTCGGCCGTGCCCGAGCCATCCGAGACGCCCATGTCGAGGTGGGGGTAGAGCGCCGGGTCCGAGAAGCCGACGCCGAGTGAGCCGTCAGCGCTGAGCGTGAGGTTGGGGGCGCTGCCGTCGAGCGGGCCCACCCGCCACATGCCCTGCTCCTCGACGGGCTCCCCCTCGGCACCGAGGACGGCGGCGGCGCGCGCCGCGGTCTCGGCAGTGAAGCCGCCCGCGGCGTCGAGCGCCCACGCGGGCGCCGTGCCGCTGGCGTCCGAGAGCCCGTCCGCGGAGAAGACCGTCCGGCCCCCGAAGGCCGGTGCGATGGCCATGTCCGCGGCCGCGAGCGACTCGGTGGTGCGGGCCTGCTGCTCGAGCGCGCCGGTGCCGGTCGCCGGGGTGCCGATCGCCGGGGCGCTGCCCTCGGCCAGGGTGTCCCCCGGTGTCGTCGCCCGCCCGAGGCCGAACCCGGCGCCGCCGAGGACGAGCGCCCCCGCTGCGACGGCGGCGACCGCCGCCCACGGCCGCCGGCGCGCGGCGCGTCGCTGCGCGAGCTCGTCCCCGTCACCGGCGCGCAGCTCGGACGTGCGGGCCGCGAGGCGCGCGTCGTCGGGCTCGGCGCCGGCGGCCGGGTCGGCGGCCCGCAGGCGGGCCAGCGCCTCGTCCTCGCCACCGGGGCGTGGGGTGGTGCCGTCCATGACGACCTCCTTGCTCGGTGCGCCGCGACGCGACGCGCATGTGCCCTCTCTGTGTCCACGCCGGGCGGGTTCTTGCACGACGGCGGGTCGGACGGCTCACGAGCGCCGAGAACCGCCCGGGTCGAGGCGTGCCCGCCCTGGTCGGGCTCCTGCGCCCCGGCACGCGCCGCGCACATGGCCCGCCACAGGCACGGCGCGTGCCGAGGCGCCCGGCCGTCCGGCTCGGCGGCTCACCCTTGCGCAGCCTCGCCGGCCGGGCGCACGGTCCTCAGGGCGCCCAGGCTGCGCCCAGGCGTGCGCGCGCCCGGGAGAGCGCCGCGTCCGCGCCGCCGCGCGAGATGCCGAGGACGTCGGCCAGCCCGGCGCCGGTCAGTCCCTCCCACGCGTGGAGGACGAGGATCTGGCGGTCGCGCTCGCTCAGCGCCGCGAGCGCGCGGCGGACCTCGTCGTCGGTGACGGCGGCCAGCGCAGGGTCGTCGTCACCGGCCGCGGACTCGGGCACCTCGGCCACGAGGACCGGACGGCGCTTGCGGCGGTGGTTCGCGAGGACGAAGCCGGCCGTGCGGTAGAGCCACGGCAGCTCGGCGCCCTCCGGGACGTCGTCGCGGCGGCGCCACGCGGTGGCGAGGACCTCGGCGGCGAGGTCCTCGGCGTCCTCCGCAGCGGCCCGGCGCACGAAGTAGCGGTACACGGCGGTGGAGTGCTCCCGGTACAGGTCGGAGAACCACCCGTCGTCGCGCACACCGTCTCCTCCCGCTGGATGCGGGGGCCGGCAGACCTCCGCACCGTGCCTGTGTCGCCCGCCACGATGATCTTGCACCGGAAGTGAGAGAGTCCTCGACCGGCACGTCGCGAAGGTGCGACGAGGACGACGACGCGGTCACAGTCGAGGTCCCGACAAGCGAAGGGCCCCGCGGGATCGCTCCCGCGGGGCCCTGCTCGATGTGGTGGCGCCTCTACTTGAAGGCGTCCTTGACGTTCTCGCCTGCCTGCTTGAGGTTCGCGCCGGCCTGGTCCTTGTGCCCATCGGCCTGGAGGTCACGGTCGTCCGTGGCCTCGCCGGTGGTCGACTTGACCTTGCCCTTCGCTTCCTGGGCGGCGTTGCTGATCTTGTCTCCGAGACCCATACAACCTCCAGTGTTCGACTCGCTGATCCCCAGGCGGGATCCCTTTCTTTACACTAAGCGGGCCTTGGTGGAGCCGCATGTTGAGAAGGGACGGCACGTGAGACCGTTCGTCCTGCTCGCCTCCCGCAGCGAGGACGTCGCGGCCGAGGACGAGTACGCCTCGATCCTTCGCCACTCCGGGCTCACCGAGGACCAGCTCGTGCGGGTGCGCATGGAGGCGGGACCGTTCACACCGATGGACCTGGAGAGCTTCTCCGGCATCATCCTCGGCGGCAGCCCGTTCACGGCGTCAGTACCGTCCGCGCACAAGAGCGACGTCCAGCTGCGGGTCGAGACGGCACTGGCGGAGGTGCTCGACGGCGTCCTCGCCGACGACGTCCCGTTCCTCGGGCTCTGCTACGGGATCGGGACGCTCGCCCAGCACGCCGGTGGCGTCGTCGACGGCACGTACGCCGAGGACACGGCCGCCGTGACGATCGAGCTGACCCCCGAGGGTATGAGCGACCCCGTACTCGCCGGGGTCCCGGACCGTTTCGAGGCGTACGTCGGCCACAAGGAGGCCTGCGCGGTCCTGCCCCCGGGCGCCGTCCTGCTCGCCTCCTCCGCGGCCTGCCCCGTCCAGATGCTCCGCCTCGGCACCAACCAGTACGTCACGCAGTTCCACCCGGAGATGGACTGCGACGCGATCAGCACCCGGATCCGCACCTATCGCCACGCCGGGTACTTCCCGGCCGAGGACGTCGAGCGTGTCCTCGCGCGCGTGGCCGCGGCGGACGTGAGCGCCTCCCACGACGTGCTCCGCGGCTTCGTCCGGCACTACGCCCGCGGCTGAGCCCCGCGCGCTCGCGCGAAGATGCTCAACCTGCTGAGGGATGCCAGCATCGACGGCATGGCCACCTCGACGTCATCCGCCCACCGCAGCGACGTCGCACGCCAGGTCGGCGTCCTCGTCAGCGCCGTCCTGGCCATCGGTGGGGCGTTCCTCGGGTCCGGCGCGTTCGTCGGCACGCCGATCGCCGAGGCGGCCGGAGGCGTCCTCTCGGCCGACGCCACGCCGCTGGCGCCCGCGGCCCCGGCGTTCTCCATCTGGTCCGTCATCTACCTCGGGCTCATCGTCCTGTCCGTGTGGCAGGTCCTCCCCGGCCGGCGGACGGACCCACGCCAGCGGGCGACAGGCTGGTGGATCGCCATCTCGATGATCCTCAACGCGATCTGGGTCCTCGCCGTCCAGGCGGAGCTCGTCGGCCTCACCGTCGTCGTCATCCTCGCCCTCCTCGCGGCGCTCTGCCTCGTCATCGTGCGCCTCGGGCGCGAGCGCCCGCGCAACGCGGTCGACGCCGTCGTCGTCGACGGCACGATGGGCCTCTACCTCGGCTGGGTGAGCGTGGCCACGGCGGCCAACATCGCCGCCGTCCTCGCCGACGCGGGCGTGGACCTCCCCGTCGACCCGACCGGCGTCGCCGTCATCACCGTCCTCGCCCTCGTCGGCGCCGCCCTCGCGTGGTGGAGCCGCGGGCGCCTCGCCATCGCGGCCGCTCAGGCGTGGGGCCTGTCATGGATCGTCGCCGGCCGCCTCAACGGCGAGCCGCCCTCGACGCCCGTCGCGATCGCCGCCGTCGCCGCTGCGGTCGTCATCGTCACGACCGCCGCGATCGCCCGGATCCGGCGCCGTTAGGCCGGGCTGGCCCAGCCCCCGGCACCCGGCACCCGGCACCCGGCACCCGGCACAGAAGCAGGAGGGCCCGGCGGCCTCTCGGCTGCCGGGCCCTCCCCCGTGCTGGTGCTGCGCCCGCGGATCAGGCTCCGGGCTGGAGCTGACCGCCTCCGCCGCCGCCGCCACCCGTGGGTGCGGTCGGCATCTGGCGCTGCTCGACGCTCGTCGAGCCGCCCACCGCCACCGGCTCGCGCGGGAGGATCTCGCCCTCGTCGAGGCCGGCGAACGTGAACTCACCGAGCAGGCCCTCGCCCTGGGCGTCGACCAGGATGGTCTGCCCGGCGCGGATGTCGCCGTAGAGGATCTTCTCGGAGAGCTGGTCCTCGATCTCCCGCTGGATCGCCCGGCGCAGCGGCCGCGCGCCGAGGACCGGGTCGTACCCGCGCTCGGCGAGGAGGTTCTTCGCCGCGTCCGTGAGCCGGATCGCCATGCCCTGGTCGCGCATGCGCGAGTCGAGGCGGGCGATCATGAGGTCGACGATCTTGACGATCTCGTCCTGCGAGAGCTGCGGGAAGACGATCGTGTCGTCCACGCGGTTGAGGAACTCGGGGCGGAAGTGCTGCTTGAGCTCCTCGTTGACCTTGTTCTTCATCCGCTCGTAGCTCGTGGACAGGTCCCCACCGGCCTGGAAGCCCGTCATGACGCCCTTGGCGATGTCCCGCGTGCCGAGGTTCGTCGTCATGATGATGACGGTGTTCTTGAAGTCCACCGTGCGTCCCTGGGCGTCCGTGAGGCGGCCGTCCTCAAGGATCTGGAGCAGCGAGTTGAAGATGTCCGCGTGCGCCTTCTCGACCTCGTCGAAGAGGACGACGGAGAACGGACGCCGGCGCACCTTCTCGGTGAGCTGGCCACCCTCCTCGTAGCCCACGTACCCGGGGGGGGAGCCGAAGAGCCGGGAGACGGTGTGCTTCTCGGAGTACTCGCTCATGTCGAGCTGGATGAGTGCGTCCTCGTCACCGAAGAGGAACTCGGCGAGCGCCTTGGCCAGCTCCGTCTTACCGACGCCCGTGGGGCCGGCGAAGATGAAGGAGCCACCGGGACGCTTGGGGTCCTTGAGGCCCGCACGCGTGCGGCGGATCGCCTGGGAGAGCGCCTTGATGGCGGTCTCCTGGCCGACGATGCGCTTGTGGAGCTCGTCCTCCATGTGGAGGAGCTTGGAGGACTCCTCCTCGGTGAGCTTGAAGACCGGAATGCCCGTGGACATCGCCAGCACCTCGGCGATGAGCTCCTCGTCCACCTCGGAGACGGTGTCCATGTCCCCGGCCTTCCAGGACTTCTCCCGGTCGGTGCGGCGGGTGGCGAGCTGCTTCTCGTCGTCGCGCAGCCGCGCGGCCTTCTCGAAGTCCTGGTCGTCGATCGCGGACTCCTTGTCCCGGCGGACCTCGGCGATGCGCTCGTCGAGCTCACGCAGCTCGGGCGGGGCGGTCATGCGGCGGATCCGCAGGCGCGCCCCGGCCTCGTCGATGAGGTCGATGGCCTTGTCCGGGAGGAAACGGTCGTTGACGTAGCGGTCCGCGAGGGTCGCGGCCGCGACGAGGGCGGCGTCGTTGATCGAGACGCGGTGGTGCGCCTCGTACCGGTCACGCAGCCCCTTGAGGATCTCGATCGTGTGCGGCAGGGAGGGCTCGTTGACCTGGATCGGCTGGAAGCGCCGCTCGAGGGCCGCGTCCTTCTCGATGTGCTTGCGGTACTCCTCGAGCGTCGTCGCGCCGATCGTCTGGAGCTCGCCCCGGGCGAGCATCGGCTTGAGGATGCTCGCCGCGTCGATGGCGCCCTCGGCGGCCCCGGCCCCGACGAGCGTGTGGATCTCGTCGATGAACAGGATGATGTCGCCGCGGGTGCGGATCTCCTTGAGGACCTTCTTCAGGCGCTCCTCGAAGTCACCGCGGTAGCGGGAACCGGCCACGAGCGAGCCGAGGTCGAGGGTGTAGAGCTGCTTGTCGCGCAGGGTCTCCGGCACGTCGCCGCGCACGATCCCCTGGGCGAGGCCCTCGACGACGGCGGTCTTGCCGACGCCCGGCTCACCGATGAGGACGGGGTTGTTCTTCGTGCGGCGCGAGAGCACCTGCATGACCCGCTCGATCTCCTTCTCGCGCCCGATGACCGGGTCGAGCTTGCCCTCGCGCGCCGCCTGCGTGAGGTTGCGCCCGAACTGGTCGAGCACGGCGGAGCCGGAGGGCTGGCCCTCGGCGGGGCCTCCGGCCGCGATGGGCTCCTTGCCCTGGTAGCCGGAGAGGAGCTGGATGACCTGCTGGCGCACCCGGTTGAGGTCTGCGCCGAGCTTGTTGAGCACCTGGGCGGCCACGCCCTCGCCCTCGCGGATGAGGCCGAGGAGGATGTGCTCGGTACCGATGTAGTTGTGGCCGAGCTGCAGCGCCTCGCGCAGGGACAGCTCGAGCACCTTCTTGGCGCGCGGGGTGAAGGGGATGTGCCCGCTGGGGGCCTGCTGGCCCTCACCGATGATCTCGGTGACCTGCTGGCGGACGGCCTCCAGGGAGATGCCGAGGGACTCCATGGCCTTGGCGGCCACGCCCTCACCCTCGTGGATCAGTCCGAGCAGGATGTGCTCGGTGCCGATGTAGTTGTGGTTGAGCATCCTCGCCTCTTCCTGGGCGAGGACGACCACGCGTCGGGCACGGTCGGTGAATCTCTCGAACATGTGGAACTCCTCCGCAGGCGGCGCGGCCGGGGAGTCCCGGCCTGGCAGCGTTCATCGATGCTAACGGCGTAGGGGTCACCTGCCCTCCCGTGTTCGCCAGGGGCGTGACGCTACGACGACGGCGCCTGCGGCGCCTGGCGAGCCAGCTCGGTCTCGAACGCCGCGAGGGCGGGGGCGCTGAAGAGGACGAAACGGACGAGCTCGACGCCTGGGCGCGTCCACGTGGTCACCGCTCGGACGGCGATCCGCGCGACGTCGGCCACGTCCCAGCCGAAGATCCCGGCGCTGACGGCGGGGAGGGCGACGGTGCGCGCGCCGACCTCCGTCGCCACGGCCAGAGCGCTCGTGAAGCACGACGCGAGGAGCTCGGGGTCGGTCTCGCCCCGGCGCGCGTTCGGGCCGACCGTGTGGATGACCCAGCGGGCAGGGAGGTCGTATCCGGCCGTGGGGACCGCCTGGCCCACGGGCAGGCCGTCGACGAGCTCGGTCCGCCGCAGCTCCATGCACTCGGCGAGGAGCGCCGAGCCGGCGGCGCGGTGGATGGCACCGTCGACACCGCCCCCGCCGAGGAGGGAGGAGTTCGCGGCATTGACGACGGCGTCGACCCGCTGCTCCGTGATGTCCCCGAGCGTCACCTCGATGCGCATGCGTCGATGATGCCCGACGGCACCCCGCGCCGTCGTCCTCTCTCCACAGGTCCCGGTGCCGCGGACCCGGTCGGCGGCGGCGATCGACGCCAGCCGCCGCCGATGGACCCCGGTCGCCTCCGCCGCCGATCGACGCCGGTCGCGGCAGCCGCCGCCACACGACTCAGTCGACGTCGAGGACGATCGTCACCGGGCCGTCGTTCGTCAGCTCGACCTCCATGTCCGCACCGAACCGTCCCGTCTCGACCTGCACCCCGCGCTCACGCAGGGCGGCGACGACGGCGTCGACGAGCGGCTCGGCCACCGGACCGGGCGCGGCGGCGCTCCACGAGGGTCGCCGGCCCTTCCGGACGTCGGCGTAGAGGGTGAACTGGGAGACGACGAGGACGGGCGCGCCCGCCTCCAGCACCGAGCGCTCGTCGCGAAGGATCCGCAGCTCGGCGATCTTGCGCGCCGTGCGTTCGACCTGCGCGGCGCCGTCGCTGTGGGTGACGCCGACGAGCGCGACGAGGCCGGGGCCCGTCAGCTCCCCGACGACCTCGCCGTCCACCCGGACGGCGGCCCGGCTGGCGCGTTGCAGCACCGTCCTCACGACGCGTCCCCGGCGTAGGTTCGGCTCATGCGTCGCGGCACCGTCGTCACGACGCGTCGCGCGGCGCGGGCCGGGCAGACGAGTCCCCACATCGTCGTCACGGCGCGTCCCGCGAGCGTGGGCCCGGCTGACGCGTCCCGCACCGCCGTCATGACGCGTCCTGCGCCGGGCTGCTCCACGGACGGACCTCGCCGACCGGGTGGCCGTGCCCGAGCACGGGCACCTCGGACCAACCGGCCACCTGGCTGGCAGGCACCCCGGCGAGCCGGAGCGCGGCACCGAGGACGGGCGGGCGGGCGCGGCCCGAGCCGTCGGAGACCTTGAACGCGAGCGCCGCGCCGTCGGGCAGCGCGGCCGCGTAGACCCCCTCGGCGCCGTCCTTCGCGACGAGACCCGGGACCGCCTCCATCGCGAGGGTGACGTCGCGGCCGGTTCCGCCGACGAGGCCCGGGTGGGCGCGCATCGCCGCCGCGACCCGTCCCTCGGGCGAGGCGGGCGGGGCGGTCGCGATGCGGGCGAAGGCCCGCGCGAGCCCCGTGAGGGAGCACGAGAAGAGCGGCGCGCCGCACCCGTCGACGCTCACGACGGCGACCCGCTCGCCGGTGAGGTCCTCGACCGCCGCGCGGACGGCGCGCTGGAGCGGGTGCTCGGGGTCGAGGTAGGTCTCGGTCGGCCACCTGGCCGCCACGCAGGTGGCGAGCATGGCGGCGTGCTTGCCGGAGCAGTTCTGGGTCACGGCGGCCGCGGTGCCGCCGGCTCGCTGCCACGCGAGCGAGGCGGCCGGGCCGAGCGGCAGGTCGGGGGTGTTGCGCAGCGACGCCTCGTCGAGGCCCGCGCCGGCGAGGACGGCCCGTGCGACCTCGACGTGCCGCGGCTCGCCCGAGTGGCTCGCGCACGCGAGGGCGAGCTCGCCGTCCCTGAGGTCGAGGCCGGCGCGGAGCATGCCCACCGCCTGGAGCGGCTTGAGGCTGGAGCGGGCGAAGAAGGTCCCGTCGGGGCGGCCGCGCCTCAGGAGCTCGGTGCCGTCGCCGTCGAGCAGGACGAGGTGCCCGAGGTGGACCGACTCGACGAACCCGCCCCGCACGACCTCGGCGAGGGGCTCGCCCGGGCCCGGCAGGTCGCCACGGTGCGCCGCCGAGGCGGGCACGGTGGCAGCGGCGGGCGCGGTGGCAGCGGCGTGGTCGACGGCCGGGGCGCTGTCCCGCCCAGCCGTTCCCCGCTCGCGAGCGGTCACCAACCGCCCCCGCCGGGCGGCCGCCGACGGCCGTACCCGCCGACAGCAGGCTTGACGTCGGCGAGATAGATCGCGGCCGGGATGATGAAGAAGAACGGCAGGAACCCGCTGAAGAGGCCGATGCCGATCGGCGGCGGGATCGCGATGAAGCCGAGCACCGCGCCCGCACCGAGCAGGATGAGCCAGAAGTTCTTCGTCCGCTTGCCCGCGTAGGTGAAGGCGGCGGCCGGCTGGCGTGCAGCATGGACGAGCGCCCACACCTCGAGCGCGAACGCGCCGAGGGAGATGGCGAGGAAGAGGAAGACCTGCACGTTGCCGATGAGCACCCGCCGAGCCTAACGACTCGCCGCACGCGCGCCCGCCGCCGTCGCGCCGGGGGTCCGGTGCCCGCCCAGCTGCGCGTCGCCGGCGGCGGAGACCCGCGGGTCCGTCCCGGACGTGGGCGGGTTCACCACAGCACCGAGGCGACGACGGACGTGGCGACGACTCGGATGAGTTCTCTACCCCCGCGGGTCCACCGGGGCGGACGGGTCCACCGGGGCGGAAGGGCCCGTCCCGCCAGCGGGTGGGGCCCCAGGTGCAGCGGACGGGGCCTCGCCGCTGCCCGCGGTCACCGGCACGGTCGTTGCGGCCGCCTCCGCCGCGGTCGTCGGCCTCGGCGTCGTCGTCGGCGTCGGCGTCGGCCTCGGCGTCGTCGTCGGCGTCGGCGTCGGCGTCGGTCCAGCGAGGACGGCGGGTGTCGCCGGGACCACGGGGGCCGCGGGGTCGGCCGCAAGCTCACCCGTCGCCTCCGACGCCGAGAGACCGGTCGCCTGGAGCAGGTCGACCGTGAGCGAGCGCAGGAGGATGACGATGGTCTGCAGCCGCCAGCCGCCCACCCGGAAGCTCTCGGGCGCGAGGACGTGCGCGACGGCGGCGAGCTCGGCCCGCGCCGGCTGCGTGTCGCCGTCGGACCGGAGCGCCGCGCCGAGCAGCTCCGCGCCGTGGGCGACACGGTCGAGGTCGTCGGCGATGGCGCGGTCGTAGCCGCCCTCCTCCACCGCGACGAGCCCGCGCCGGGCCACGACGCGGGCGTTGCGCATGGCCCGGTCGGCGAGGAGGCTCGCCCGGTGCAGCCGGTTGAGCTCGGGGAGGAAGGTCCGCGCTCCCGGCGAGAACCGCGCGGCCTGGCGGGCGTTGCGGGCGGCCTCGCTCCAGTCGTCGAGGATCGCCTGTGTCCCGCGCCCCTGCATGAGCGCGTCGCGGACGAGCTCGCGGTCGCCCGTGCGCACGCCCTGCGCGAGCGTGTGGAGCATGGCTCCGAGCTCGGCCATGCTCGCCTGCGCGAGGGACCGCGTGCGCCGTCGGGCGTCGCGCGGCGTGGCGAGCGCGACGACGAGGGCGAACGCCCCGCCGATGAGGGCGTCGACCCAGCGGCCGGCCGGCCCTCCCGTGACCGCCACCGGCAGCGCGACGATGACGATTCCCTGCACGCCCGCCTGGACGGTGAGGAGCTGGCCCCGGTCGACGAACCGGGCGACCGTCGCCGCGATGACGATGACGAGGAACACCTGGAACGCGCCGGTCCCGATGAGGTGCGCGATGAGCTCCCCGAGCCCGACGCCGAGGCTGACACCGACGGCGAGCTCGGCCACCCGCCGCACCTGGCGGTCGGCGCTGAAGCCGAGGCACACCCACGCCGCGACCGGGGCGAAGAACGGGTACTCGTGGCCGAGCCACACGTGTGCGACGGCCCACGCGAGCGCGGCCGCGAGCGCGGCCGTAACGATGGGTAGGAGGCCGACCCGCACCCGGCGAGCCCCCTGCCGGGCGCGGAGGCGGGCGAGCACGAACCAGCGCCGTAGGTCGGCGCGGCCCGCGCTCGCCTGCCCGGGGCTCATGGCCGCCGTTGGCGGCGCAGCTCCTGGCCGGGACGCGTCGCCGGACGGCCGACCGCCTCGCCCTCGGCGGGCACGATGACCTCCTGCGCTGCGGCGACGCCGCCGACGTCGAGCACGGCGTCGGCCGGCAGCGACCGCTTGACGAGCGCGAGGGCCACGGGCCCGATCTCACCGTGCCGCACGACGCTCGTCACCGTCCCCGCAGGCCGTCCGTCGTGGACGACGGCGGTGCCCGGGTCCGGCACGAGGTGGTCCGAGCCGTCGAGGTGGAGCATGACGAGGCGGCGCGGCGGGCGCCCGAGGTTGAACACGCGCGCGACGGTCTCCTGGCCGCGGTAGCAGCCCTTGTCGAGGTGGACCGCGGTGCGCAGCCAGTCGAGCTCGTGCGGGATGGCGCGCTCGTCGACGTCGCGGCCGATCCGGGGCCGCCACGCCTCCACCCGCAGCGCCTCCCACGCCCACGTCCCCGCCAGGCGCATGCCGGTCGCCTCGGCGGCGTCGACGGCGGGGGCGAGCTGGTCGCGGGCGACGAGGGTGAGGGCGCGGTGGAGGTCGCGCCCGGGGTGCTCGTCGTCGGGCGGGCCGTAGCGGGTGCCGCCCGGCGCGGTGCGCGGCCACGGGTCGCGCCACGTGAGGACGTACCCGGGCAGGTCCCCCAGCGACTCCCACGCCGTGCCGCACGTGCCGAGGACCGCGACGTCGGCGAAGGCGTCGGCGACCTCGACGCGGAGCATGAAGCGCATCCGGTCGAGGAAGGCGACGAGCGGCGCCACGCGGTCCCCCTCGGTGATGAGCCAGACGCGCTCGCCGTCGTCCTGGACGGCGGCGGCGTGCTCGATCCTGCCGTTCGGGTCGAGGAGGAGCAGCTCGCGCGGGTCACCGGGAGCGAGGTCGAGCAGGTACTGGCTGCTCAGCGTGTTGAGCCAGCTGATGCGGTCCACGCCGGCAACCGTGACGACGCCGAGCTGGGAGAGGTCGACGACGCCGGCGCCGCGCTCGAGGGCCCGCTGCTCGTGGGCCGGGTCGCCGTAGTGGAGGGCGACGCCCGCGTCCGGCCCGGACCCCTCGACGGCGCCCTTGCGCGACAGGAGCGGGCTGCGAAGGGTGCTCATGCCTGCTCCACGCGGCTGAGCCGGCCCGAGGCGTAGGGCTGGAGCTCGTGGCCGAAAGCCGCGAGGTCCTGCGCCCACATGAGCTCGCCGTGGACGAGGCCGTACATCCGCGTCGCCGCCGCGACCTCGGCCGCGGTCGCCGTGCGCACGACGGCGTCCGTCGCCAGGTCGATCCGCGCGCTGCGGACGGAGCCGAGGTAGACGCTCAGGTGCCCGGACGGGTCGGCGACGAGAACCTCGAGCTCGGTCGGTGCCGGGCCGGGGCCCTCGTGCTCGGGGGCGTCGGCGGGGGCCGCGACGGGCCGCCAGTACGCGGACTCCGAGGCCCAGACGTGCGCGCGGGCGAGGAGCTCGGCGCCGGCGGCGCCCGGCGTCTCCTGCGCGACGGACTCGGAGCGCTCGGCGTCGACCATCCACATCGTGCTCGTGCACCGCAGGTAGGGCCCGCCGTCGTGCTCGAAGGACATCTCGTGGACGAACGGCTGCTCCGGCACGGTCGGGTACGCGAGCATCCCGTAGCCCCGCCACGAACCGACGAGCCAGGACAGGGGGTAGAGCTCGGGGGCGAGGCCCTCCGGGATCGAGAACGTCATGAGCGCACCGCCAGGTGCGAGGTACGGCGGGGTAGCGGCATGCCCTCGATGCTAACGCCCGGGCCTGGGCGGCGCCCGGACGCGGCACCGCGGAGGCGCAGTCGACAGCACGCGTCGGCGCGGGCACGTGAGCGGCGCCGCGGGCGACGGAGCCGGATGGTCCAGCAGATGGTCCCTCAGACGGTCAGCAGACGCCCGAGGATGTAGACGGGTGCACCGGCCAGGAGCAGCGGGAGCATCGCCGCTGCCACGGCCGGGAGGACCCGCTCGGCCGCCGGGAACCGGCCGAAGAGCGTGTGGACCGCCCACGTGAGGACCCCGGCCACGAGCCCGGCGAGCAGCCCGACGAGCGGGCCGACGTCCGTGAGGAGGTAGCCGGTGGCGAGGCCCGCGATGCTGGCGAGCCCGATCGCGGCGGCGGCGACGGTGCGAGGGCCGAGCGGGATCGCGGTGCACGCGGCCCCGACGGCGACGGCCGCCGCGGCGGTGACGACGACGGCGACCGCGAGCCGCGACTCCCCGATCGCCATCCAGCCGGTGGCCGAGGCGACGATGACGGCACCGGTCACGACTCCCGCCACCGACTCCACCAGGCGCGGGCGGCCGTCGCGGCGGAGCATCTGGTGGACGAACGCGGCGATGACGGAGAGGGCGAGCACGACCGCCACGTCCCGCATGCTCGTCGTCAGCTCGACCACGGCGCAGGCGGCGAGCCCGGAGACCGCGATGACCGCGCTCGAGCCGCGGTACGTCGGGAGCCCCACGAGGCGCGGCCAGCCGGCGGCGAAGCCGAGCACCGCCAGCGCGACGACGACGACGAGCAGCGGGTGCGAGAACGCCGCCGCGAGCGCGAGCACCGCGCTGAGCGCGGCGGTCACCACCCCGCGGGTCGAGCTACCCATCACGGCAGCACGCGGTGGGCGGAGAGGTGGTGGGGCACTGCTCGATTCTCGCAGATGCGTCCCGCGCGCGGGGGACGCCCGGCATCTGTCGCGAACAACTCCGCACAGGGTTCCGGCCTGCCACTAGTGTGACCTCCGTCCCGAGGGGAGATCCACCAATGGCAGGACTGCTCATCCTGACCGCCGAGCAGCACGGCCCCGCCGCCGTGCTTCCTGCGCTTGCGCTCCTCGACCACCACGCGCGCCTGGCACCGATGACCGCCTCGGCCCTCGTCGACCTGCCCGACGTCGACGTCATCGTCGTCGACGGGCGGCGCGACCTCGCCGGCGCGCGCACGCTGTGCCGCCTCGCGGTGACGACGGCGACCGGCATCCCGGTCCTCCTCGTGCTCACCGAGGGCGGCCTCACCGCCGTCACGGCCTCGTGGGGCGTGGACGACGTCATCCTCGAGGCGGCGGGACCCGCCGAGACGGCCGCCCGCCTGCGCCTGCTCACCGACCGGGTCGGCGCCGGGGAGCCCCAGGGCGAGCCGGCCCTGGTCGAGGCCGGCGAGCTGTCGATCGACGCCGGCGGGTACACCGCGCGCGTCCGCGGCCGCATCCTCGACCTCACGTACAAGGAGTTCGAGCTCCTCAAGTACCTCGCGCAGCACCCGGGCCGCGTCTTCACCCGCGCCCAGCTCCTCCAGGAGGTCTGGGGCTACGACTACTACGGGGGCACCCGGACCGTCGACGTCCACGTCCGGCGGCTGCGGGCCAAGCTCGGCTCCGAGCACGACCAGCTCATCGGGACGGTCCGCAACGTCGGCTACCGGTTCGAGCTCGGGCCCCGCTCCGGCGCCTGAGGGCGGCGCGCCTCCGCGCGCCGCACATCCGCGCGACGCGCCGGCCCCACCGTTGTAGGGTGGGTGAGCGACGTCGGGTCGTGGAAGCCCCGGGCTCCAACACAAGCCGCCACGAGCGGCCTTCGCGCCGACTGGCGCTTCGCGGCCCGACGTCGTCTCACACTCATCTTTGCGCTGACGTCCGTCGCGCGGGCCGTCCCCGCGCGGGACGCGCTGGCGGGCGTCGCCGCTCGACAGCCCGGCACAGGCCGGGCCGAAGGAACAGCCATGCTCCGCGCCACCCGTACCGGGATCATCCTCGCCGTCAGCGGCCTCACGCTCGGGCTCGCCGCCTGCGCGACCAACAGCGTCATGGAGCTGGAGGTGGGCGACTGCCTCGACAGCGAGGCGCTGAGCGGGCAGGAGATCACCGAGGTCGAGACGATCGAGTGCAGCGAGGACCACGACGCCGAGGTCTTCGCCGAGCTCGCCTTCGACGACGGCGACTACCCGGGCATGGACGCCGTCCAGACGGACGCCGAGGCGCACTGCCGCACCGAGTTCGAGAAGTTCGTCGGGATCGACTACGAGTCCTCGGAGATGTACTTCACGGCGATGTACCCCACGGAGACGAGCTGGGACCAGGCGGACGACCGCACGGCTCTGTGCGTCCTCCTCGCCCCGGAGACCGTCACCGGCTCCCTCGAGGGCGCGGCCTTCTGATCCTCGCGACGGCCTGAGGGGCGGCTGGGCGACGACGCCCAGCCGCGAACCTCACCCGAAGCGGCCTGAGATGTAGTCCTCGGTCGCCTTGTTCTGCGGGGTGGAGAACATCCGCTCGGTCGAGTCCATCTCGATGAGGTTGCCGGGCTTGCCGGTGCCGGCGATGTTGAAGAAGCCCGTCGTGTCCGACACCCGAGCGGCCTGCTGCATGTTGTGGGTGACGATGACGATCGTGTAGTCCTTCTTCAGCTCCGAGATGAGGTCCTCGATCGCGAGCGTCGAGATCGGGTCGAGCGCCGAGCACGGCTCGTCCATGAGCAGGACCTGCGGCTGCACAGCGATGGCCCGCGCGATGCACAGGCGCTGCTGCTGACCACCGGAGATCGACGACCCCGGCCGCTCGAGGCGGTCCTTGACCTCCTCCCAGAGGTTCGCCCCGCGCAGCGAGCTCTCGACGAGGTCCGCGGCGTCGCTCTTGCTCATCCGGCGGTTGTTGAGCCGCACGCCGGCGAGGACGTTGTCGGCGATCGACATGGTCGGGAACGGGTTGGGCCGCTGGAACACCATGCCCACCTGGCGGCGGACCTCCACCGGGTCCACCTGGGGGGCGTAGAGGTCCTGCCCGTCCATGAGGGCCTCGCCCTCGACCCGCGCGCCGGGGATGACCTCGTGCATACGGTTGAGCGTGCGCAGGAACGTCGACTTGCCGCAGCCCGACGGGCCGATGAGGGCGGTCACCGCTCGCGGCTCGATGACCATGTTGACGTCCTCGACCGCGAGGAACTCCCCGTAGTAGACGTTGAGGTGCTTGACGTCGATGCGCTTAGACATGGGTGTTCCTTCGCGGGCTGGCGAGCGGTCCGGGCTGCTGGGCGGGTGCCATCAGTGCATGCCCTTGGGTGAGAAGTACCTGCTCACCAGGCGGGCGACGAGGTTGAGCAGCATGACGATGATGATGAGGGTGAGGGCACCGGCCCAGGCGCGGTCGGCGCTCGCACCGCCCTGGGCGTACTGACGGTAGACGTAGACGGGCAGGGTGGCGATGCGCCCGTCGAAGGCGTCGTAGTTCGTGTTGTTCGTGATGCCCACGGTGATGAGCAGGGGCGCCGTCTCGCCGATGACCCGGGCGATGGCGATCATGACGCCGGTCGTGATGCCCGCGATGGCGGTGCGCAGGACGACCTTGACGATCGTCAGCCACTTCGGCACGCCGAGCGCGTAGGCGGCCTCGCGCAGCTCGTTGGGAACGAGGCGGAGCATCTCCTCGACCGAGCGGACGACGACGGGCGTCATGAGGACGGCGAGCGCGACGCCGCCGATGAGGGCCGACTTGTACGCCGGGCCGAAGAGCGTGAGGAACACCGAGAACGCGAAGAGGCCGGCGACGATCGAGGGGATGCCCGTCATGACGTCGACGAGCACGGTGATGCCTTTGGCCAGCCGGCCACGGCCGTACTCGACGAGGTAGATCGCGGTGAAGATGCCGAGCGGGATCGAGACGAGGCTGGCGATGCCGGTGACGTAGAGCGTGCCGACGATGGCGTGGTACGCCCCACCCTCGGTCATCTGGCCGAAGACGCCGACCATGTCCGTCGTGAGGAAGTCCCACCCGAACCGCAGCGCGCCGTCACCGACGACGGTCCAGATGAGGGAGACGAGCGGCACCATGGCGAGGATGAACGCCAGGCAGACGAGCGTCGTCGCGAGCCGGTCCTTGGCCCAGCGCGGGCCCTCGACCTGCCACGCGACCGCTGTGATCGCGACCGCGTAGACGAGCGCCCCGATGAAGACGACGCCGGCGAGGGTGGGTCCGTCACCGAGGAGCTGGATCGCCGCGGCCACGACGAGCGAGGCGGCGATGGTGGCCCAGGGGACCCACCGGGGCAGGCGGCGCGTGCCCGTGCCGAGCGTGGCGGAGGTCGTGGTCATCAGTTCGCTCCCGAGAACTCGGCGCGGCGGGCGATGATCCAGCGGGCCAGCAGGTTCACGCCGAAGGTGAGGACGAAGAGGATGAGGCCGGAGGCGATGAGGACGTCCACGCCCATCCCGCTCGCCTCGGGGAACTGGCTCGCGATGTTCGCGGCGATCGACTGGTGCTGGCCGGGCTGGAGGAGGAAGAGGTTGATGGCGAACCCGGGCGAGAGCACCATGAGGACGGCCATCGTCTCGCCGAGCGCGCGGCCCATGCCGAGCATCGCGGCGCTGATGATCCCGGAGCGCCCGAACGGCAGCACGGCCTGGCGGATCATCTCCCAGCGGGTGGCGCCCAGCGCGAGCGAGGCCTCCTCGTGCAGGCGCGGCGTCTGGAGGAAGACCTCCCGGATGGTCGCCGTGATGATCGGCAGGATCATGACGGCGAGGACGAGCCCGGCGGTGAGGATGTTCCGCGCGGGCGCCTGGTACTCGCTGAAGAGCGGGACCCACCCGAGGTTCTCCGCGAGCCACTGGAAGAGCGGGTGCAGGAGCGGCTGGAGCCACTGGATGCCCCACAGGCCGAAGATGACCGAGGGGATCGCCGCGAGGAGGTCGACGAGGTAGCCGAGGCCCTGCGCGAGGCGGCGGGGCGCGTAGTGCGAGATGAAGAGGGCGATCGCGATGCTGAGCGGGACGGCCACGAGGAGCGCGATCGCCGAGGAGAGGATCGTGCCGAACAGGAGCGGGGCGACGTACTCCCACAGGTTGCGGTCCTGCATGAAGCCGACCTGGTCGAACGCGTCCCGGGACGCGACGAGCGCCGGCCAGCTACGGATGAGGAGGAAGCCCGCGACCGCGGCGAGGATGCCGAGGATGAGCAGGCCGGCGCCCGTGGAGATGCCGGAGAAGACGCGGTTGCCGAGCCGCCCCGGCGTGCGGCCCGCACGGATCGTCGGCCGGGCCCCTTCGGGGGCTGCGGGTGGTGCCTCTACGGCCACTGGTCCTCCGGGCGTCATGAGGTCGGTGAGGATGACGTGCGTCAGGCGGGCCGGTGCCCCCGGGTGTCCGGGAGCGCCGACCCGCCCGCCAGGCTAACTGGTCAACCGGCGACGGCGATCTGCTCGATGGCCGCCATGACCCGCTCGCGCAGGTCGTCGGAGATGGGGGCCGAGCCAGCGACGTCCGGGGAGGCCGCACGGTCCTGACCCTCGGCGCTCGCGACGTAGGTGAGGTAGGCGGCCACGTTGGCGGCGTCCTCCTCCGTCTCGTAGAGCGAGCACGCGATGGAGTAGGAGATGAGGACGATCGGGTAGGTCCCGGCCTCGGTCGTGTCACGGGCGAGCTCGATCGTCAGGCGCAGGTCGGTCGCGTCGTCGGTCGCCGGGGAGGCGTCGATGATCGCCGCGGCGGCCTCGGGCGAGAACGGGACGAACTCGTCCCCCACGCCCACCGCGACGGTGCCGAGGTCACCGGCGCGCGAGGCGTCGGCGTAACCGATGGCGCCCTCGGCGCCGGAGACGACGTCGATCATGCCGGACGTCTGCGCACCGGACTGGGTGCCGGAGATCGGCCACGTCTCGACCGGGCCGTGCGTCCAGGCGTCGGGCGCCGCGGCGGCGAGGTACTCGGTGAAGTTCTCCGTCGTGCCGGAGTCGTCCGAGCGGTTGACCGGGATGACGGGCAGGTCGGGCAGCTCGACGTCGGGGTTGGACTCGGTGATGGCCGGGTCGTTCCACGTCGTGATGTCGCCGTTGAAGATGCCGGCGATCGCGTCGGGCGTGAGGTTGATGTGCTCGGCGTCGACCGAGGGAAGGTTGTAGATGACGGCGATCGGGCTGATGTACAGCGGCAGCTCGATGACCTCGCCGCCGTAGCAGCGCTCGGTGCCCGCCTCGAGCTCCTCGGCGTCCATCGCGGCGTCCGAGCCGGCGAACAGGACCGTGCCGTTGAGGAACTGCTCGCGGCCCGTGCCGGAGCCGGTGGGGTCGTAGGTGACCGAGACGCCCTCGTTCTGCTCCTGGAACCCGGCGATCCAGCCCTGGACGGCCGCCTCCTGCGAGCTGGCCCCCGATCCCGCGATGGAGCCCGAGAGCTCCTCGCCCCCGGCGGCCGACGTCTCGTCGGAGCCGGTGCTCTCGTTGTCCGCGTCGGCCGCGGACCCACAAGCCGCGAGGGTGAGCGCGAGCGCGCTCATAGCGGCAACTCCCGCCGTGCGGCGGCTGCGTGCAAGCTTCACGTTGTTTCCATCCTGTCGTCGGTGGGCCGGGATCTCACCGGCCGTCGTCGACGTTAGGCAGCCTGGGTGACGTGCGCGGGGGCACCTGGTGAACGCAGGATGAACGGCTGCTGTCGGTTGGATCACATTCCTGTCACCGGCCCGCCCCCCTCGAGATGCTCGGGGTGTCACTCGAGTTCCACCGGAGCGCGTGGGACCAACGCGCTCCGGCACTTCTGCATGACCACGAGCGGGGGGAGGGCAACAGCCGGGCGGCACTTCTGCACGACCACCAACGAGGGTGGGCACCGACGAGGGCGAGGACGACGGCGGCCGGCGCTTCGGGACGTCACGCGGGCCAGGGGTTACGAGGGCGTGGGCCTGTCGCCCGGCTCGCCGGCGGAAGGGGCCCGGTGCTTCTCGAGCGCGACGACCGAGGCGCTGCGCCCGGGGCGCCGGGCGACGTGGACGATGAGCACCTCCGCGGTGCGGAGCCATGGGTCCGACTCCGGCACCATCGCCATGATCCGGTGCGGGGTGCGCGTGGCGATCTCGTCCATGAGTGTCGGCAGAACGGGGCGGTGGGTGCACAGCGCCATCGGCTCCGCCCGCTCGTTGAGCACTCGTTGGATGATCCGGCGGACGTGCTTGGGCTTGTCCTTGTGCGCGTCCTCGGTGAGCTCCGGCACGGGCTCGATCGGGAGGCCGACCGCCTGGGCGTAGGCGTCGACCGTGCGCAGGCACCGCTCCCAGGGGCTGGAGACCACGCGGGCGGTCCCGAAGGCGGCGAGGATCGGGACGAGCGCGCGCGCCTGGGCCTCGCCGACGCCGGTGAGGGGCCGGGTCAGCTCGCCCCCCTTCCACGCGGAGCGCTTGCGGGCCCGGGCGTGCCGGACGACGACGATGGTCCACGTCCGCAGCCGCTCGTCCTCCCACATGTCGATGAGCGCTCCGAGGGGCTCGGCGTCCTGGGAGCGGGTGAGGAGCTTCTTCGCCTCTCGGGCGTCGACCCAGCGGGTCTCGTCGATCTCCGTCGTGGGCGCCCGCTTGACGGCGGCGCGTGCGGTCAGGGCCGTGGCGCCCGGGTCCGCGACGGTCGCCACCCAGTAGTGGCAGTGCTTGCGCCGGCCGTCCGAGAGCCGGTACTTCACGTCGGGCAGCGGGCGGGCGAGGACGACGTCGAGCCCGGTCTCCTCCGCCGTCTCGCGCACGGCGCACTCGGCGAGGGACTCCCCCGGCTCGAGCTTGCCCTTGGGCCAGGACCAGTCGTCGTACCGGGGCCGGTGCACGAGCAGGACCTGCAACCGCTTGCCCTCGACGCGCCACACCAGGGTGCCTGCGGCATGGACCACCTGGGCGGACGACGCCGTCACCGCGAGGCAGCCACTCGGCGGCGGGCACGAGCCATGAGGATCTCCTGCAGGTCGTCGAGCGGGCGGCCCTCGTCGTCGCGGTGGCGCCGCACCCAGTCTCCGTCCGGGCCCAGGTGCCACGACGCCGTCGTCTCCGCCATCGTGAGGTCGAGCAGGGCGATGAGCGACTCCACCTGCCCCCGCTCGACGATGCGGACGAGGACCTCGACGCGCCGGTCGAGGTTGCGGTGCATGAGGTCGGCGCTGCCGATCCACATCTCCGGCTCCTGACCGCCCCCGGCGAAGGCGAAGACGCGGGCGTGCTCGAGGAAGCGGCCGAGGACGGAGCGGACCCGGATGTTCTCGCTCAGGCCCGGCACGCCCGGACGCAGCGCGCAGATCCCGCGGACCACGAGGTCCACCGGCACGCCCGCCTGGCTCGCGCGGTACAGCGCGTCGATGATCGCCTCGTCGACGATGGAGTTCATCTTGAGCTTGATCCACGCGGGCTCGCCGCGGCGGTGGTTCTCCACCTCCCGCTCGATCCGCTCGATGAGGCCGTCGCGCAGCGACCGCGGCGCGACGAGGAGCCGGCGGAAGCGCGAGCGGGGCGCGTACCCCGAGAGCTGGTTGAACAGGCGGGTGAGGTCCTGCCCGACGTCGGGGTCGCACGTGAGCAGACCGAGGTCCTCGTACCCGCGCGCCGTCTTGGGGTTGTAGTTTCCCGTGCCGATGTGGCAGTAGCGGCGCAGGCCGTCGGTCTCCTGGCGCACGACGAGGGAGAGCTTGCAGTGCGTCTTGAGGCCGACCATGCCGTAGACGACGTGCACGCCGGCCTGCTCGAGCTTGCGGGCCCACGTGATGTTGGCCTGCTCGTCGAAGCGCGCCTTGATCTCGACGATGGCGAGCACCTGCTTGCCCGCCTCCGCCGCGTCGATGAGTGCGTCGACGATCGGGGAGTCCCCGGACGTGCGGTAGAGGGTCTGCTTGATGGCGAGGACCTGCGGGTCCGCCGCCGCCTGCGCGAGGAACTGCTGGACCGACGTCGAGAACGAGTCGTACGGGTGGTGCAGGAGCACGTCCCGCTGCCGGATCGCCGCGAAGAAGTCCGTCGGGGTGGCGCTCTCCACCTCGGCGAGGGCCCGCGGTGTCACGGGGACGAACTTCGGGTACTTCAGGCCCGGGCGGTCGAGCGCATGGATGTCGTTGAGCCCGGTGAGGTCGAGCGGGGCGGGTAGCTCGTAGACCTCCGGCTCGGAGACGCCGAGCTCGCGCACGAGGAGGCGGCGCACGTGCGGGCTGATGCCCTCGGCGAGCTCGAGCCGGACCGCCGGGCCGAACCGCCGACGGACGAGCTCCTTCTCGAGAGCCTTGAGGAGGTTCTCGGCGTCGTCCTCCTCCACCTCGACGTCCTCGTTGCGGGTCACCCGGAAGCTGTGGTGCTCGACGATCTCCATGCCGGGGAAGAGGTTGTCGAGGTGCTCGGCGATGATGTCCTCGATCGGCACGAACGACGTGCGTCCCTCCTCCTCGGCCGGGGCGTCCTCCGGTCGGTGCGGGCGGCCCGACGCGTCGACGGCGATGAACCGGGGCAGCAGCGGCGGCACCTTGACCCGCGCGAAGTGCTCCTTGCCGGTCGAGGGGTTGCGCACGACGACGGCGAGGTTGAGCGAGAGCCCCGAGATGTAGGGGAAGGGGTGCGCGGGGTCGACGGCGAGCGGCGTGAGCACCGGGAAGATCTGCTTGCGGAAGAACTTGTGCAGCCGCTGCTGCTCGCTCTCGGCGAGGTCGTCCCACCGCAGGAGGCGCACCCCCTCGGCCGCGAGCGCGGGCTGGACGTCCTCGGCGAAGGTCCGGGCGTGCTCGGCCTGGAGCTCGTGGGCGCGCACGCTGATGGCCTCGAGGACCTGGCGCGGGGAGAGCCCGGACGCCGCCGTGACGGCCAGGCCCGTGGCGATGCGCCGCTTGAGGCCGGCGACGCGCACCATGAAGAACTCGTCGAGGTTCGAGGCGAAGATGGCGAGGAACCAGGCGCGTTCGAGGAGGGGCTGGCTCGTGTCCTGCGCCTGCTCGAGGACGCGCTCGTTGAACGCGAGCCAGCTGAGCTCACGGTCGGCGAAGCGCCCCTCGGGGAGCTCCGCCTCGAGCGGGTCCGTCCGCGGGTCGCCGAGGGTCTCGCTCTGCTCGGCGAGCTCGGACGCGCTCGCGCTCAGCCCCTCGGTCTGCAGGGCCAGGTCGTCGCTCTCATCGACGTCGACGTCGCTGTCGTCGACATCGAGGTCGAGACTCTCGTCGTCCGTGTCCACCGTCTCCATCGCCTCGTCCGTCATCGTCCTGGCACCCTCCGTCGTCGAGCCCGGCTCACGCCGAGCGAACCGTCCGTCAGGGCGGCGCGGCTGACGCGCCGAGGAACCAGGGTCGCTCATGGTGGCAATGGTGGCACTAGGTGGCGACTATGCCAGCACGGAGCCGTCTACCGCCGGTACTGCACGTCCAGCGTCACCCGGTCGAAGCCCGCGCGCTGGTACGTGCGCACGGCGGCGGTGTTGTCCCCGTCGACGTAGAGATCGACCCGGTCCAGGCCGCGCGCGGCGAGCTCGGCGAGGGCGAGCGCCGTGAGCCAGCGCCCGGTACCGCGCCCCTGGGCGGCCGGGTCGACGCCGAGCGCGTAGATCTCGCCCGCCTCCTCACCCGGGACGACCTTGACCCACATCGAGGCGAGAAGGGTGTCCGGCGAACCCGCCTCGTGGGCGAACCACAGGAGCGACGGGTCGAACCACGGCTCATCCATCCGCGCCCGCAGGTCCGCGACGCCGAGGCGGCCCTGCTCGGGGTGGTCGGCGAACGCGCGCGCGTTGAGGCTCACCCACGCCTCCTCGTCGCGGCCCGGCTCGAACGTCCGCACACCGACGCCGGCCGGAGGCTCCGGCGCCGCGGCGGCCACGCCCGCGAGCGGGCGCGCCATCCGCCACAGCTCACGGGTGACCCGCATCCCGGCGGAGCGGGCCAGACCCTGCGCCCCCGGCAGGTCGCCGTGGGCCCAGACGGCGACGTCGTCCGGGAGCGAGTCGAGGAGTGCGCGCCCGGTCCCCAGACGGCGGTGGCCGGGATGGACGACGAGCTCGGCGCTCCCCGCGTCGTCGACCTGGGCGTAGCCGTGCAGGTCCGTGCCGTCCGCGACCCACAGGTGGCGGACCCCCGCGGCCTGCCGACGGACGGCGAGCACCCCCTGCTCGGAGACCGGGGAGACGCCGTCGGCGTCCTCGGCGGTCGCGAGGAGGGCGAGCACCCGGTCCGGGGCGGCGGGGCCGGCGAGGCCCGTGCTGACGTCGGCCATCAGTCCAGCCGCCCGGCCCGCGCCATCTCGGCGGCCTGCTCGAGCTCCTCCGCGGTCGCGAGCAGCGAGCTCGCCCGGCGGGTCACGCGCACGGCGAGGGCGTCGTCGGTGCCCTCGACCCAGTCCGCGTCGAGCGCCGCGCCCGTCGCCACGACGCGGAAGAACGACGCGGCCCGGTCGAGCGCGACGTCGAGGTCGCCGTGGTAGACCCCGGCGAGCACCGCGTCGGCGGTGCGGCGCACCTCCTCCGGCCCGGGCGGTGACGCGACGCCTGCGATGACGCCGGCGACCTCCGCGCGCTGCAGCCCGAGGTTGTACCGCTCCGCGATCGTGCGCGGGTCACGGCGTACCCACTCGCGCAGGAGGTAGAGCCGCCACAGGGCACCGGGCAGGGTCGCGGGCGGGCTCTGCGACCACAGCGCCGCGATCGTGTCGAGGCCCTCGGTGTCGACGAGCGAGACGAGCCGGTCGACGAGGGCGGGATCCTCGGCGCCGTCGCGGCCACGGTGGACGAGCACGGAGGCCGTCGTGTGCGCCGCCTCGGACCGCAGGGCCGGGTCGACGTCGCCGACGATGCGCTCCGCCGTCTGGGCGTCGAGCATCGCGGGGCGTCGGGGCCGTCGTTCCATGGGTCTCCTCCGTCTGTCCTTGTCGAGCACCACGGACCATTGGACCCGATGGAGCGGCCGATGACGACTCGGGCCTCGCCAGCGTGGTGGCCGCGCGGATACGGTGAGGCCCGAGCCGAACCGGGCTCGCCGTCGCCCCCCGGAGGCAACGATGCACGAGCGGTCCGCAGGCAACGCCGACCTACCGATCGAGGCCGCGCGCGAGGCGCTCACCGTGCGCCGCGTCTTCGGCGAGGCGTACGAGTGCGACGGCACGACCGTCATCCCCGTGGCGAAGGTCATCGGTGGCGCCGGCATGGGCTTCGGCAACGGGGCCCTCGGTGGCGGCGAGGCGGCCGGAGCCGAGGCGCTCACGGGCGGGGAGGGGTCTGGCGGTGGCGGCGGCTTCGCCGTGCGCGCTCGGGCCCTCGGCGCGTACGTCGTGCGGGACGGGAAGGTCACCTGGCACCCCGCGCTCGACCTCAACCGCGTCGTCCTCGGCGGTCAGGCCGTCGGAGCGGTCGTCGCCGTCGTCCTCGCGTGGGCGCTGCGCCGGCGCCGTCGCTGAGGGAGCGCCGGGCGGGACGAGCCGGCACCCGGCTCACGCGACTCCCCAACGGCGCTCGTCAGTCGAGGCGACCGGCGCGCGCCGTCTCGGCGACGAGCTCCAGCTCTTCCGCCGTCGCCACGAGCGACCCCGCGCGGCGCGTGACGACGCTCGCGAGCTCGTCGTCGTGCGTGACCCACTCGGGCTCGGGGACGGCGCCCGCGGCGAGGACGCGGAGGAAGGACGCGACGCGCTCGAAGAGCGTGTCGATCGGCCCGGACCTGCCCGCGAAGAGGTCGTCCGCGACGCGGCTCACCTCGTCGGGGTCCGGCACGAGCTCGAGGTCCTCCTCGGCACCCGAGGCCTCGGTCCGCTCCACGCCGTCCCGGAACCGCTCCGCGATCGTCTCCGGGGCGCGCCTGAGCCACTCCCGCACGAGGTAGACCCGCCACAGGGCCCCGGGCAGCGTCGTCGCCGGGCTGCGGGACCACAGCTCGGCGACGCTGTCGAGGCCCTCGCTGTCGACGAGAGCGACGAGCCGGCCGGCGAGCTCGGCGTCCTCCGCGTCCTCCCCGCCGCCGAAGACGACGACGCGCGCCGTCGAGTGCGCGAGCTCGGACGCGACCGCAGGGTCGACGTCCCCCTCGATGAGCTCCGCGCCGGCGGCGTCGAGCACCGCTGGGCGCCTGGGGTGCTGACGGTCGACCATGGCGACAGGCTCCTCCCCGGGTGCTACCGGCCCGGGCGGGCGCGGTAGTCGTTCGTCCAGAGATTGTCGCCCCGTCCGCCGGTTCCCGCAGCCGGTCGGGCACCCCCGGCCGGCGCACGTACCGTTCTCCCATGCGTACCAACGTCTCGGCCACGATCTCGATGACCACGTCGGCCGGCGCGGCCCAGCTCGCGTTCATGGTGGCTGTCGCCCGCGTGCCGGGCCTCGCCGTGCAGGAGGCGCTCACCGTCACCCTCGACGGGGAGCCGCAGCGTGTCGTCGAGCTCGCCGCGGCCCACCACGGCCGCGTGCACGTCGTCGACCTCCCGCCCGCGACGAGGTACGACCAGACCCTCACGCTCACGTACGACGCGGGGGTCGAGGGCGGGCCCGCGGACGACGTCGAGACCCCCCGGACCGAGCTCCTCACCTACCTGCGTCCCAGCCGCTACGCCGAGTCCGACCGGCTGCTCGCGACGGCCCGCAGCGAGTTCAGGGGCCTCACCGGCCGCGAGCTCCTCGCGGCTGTCGCGGGGTGGGTCGGGCAGCACCTCACCTACGTCACGGGGTCGAGCCGGGGCACGGACGGCGCCGTCGAGACGCTCCTCGACCGCCGCGGCGTGTGCCGGGACTACGCGCACCTCGTCATCGCGCTCCTGCGCTCCCTCGACGTGCCGGCACGCCTCGCGGCCGTGTACGCGCCGGGCCTGACGCCGATGGACTTCCACGCGGTCGCCGAGGCGTGGGTGGACGGCGCGTGGCACGTCGTCGACGCCACCCTGCTCGCGCCCCGCTCCTCGCTCGTGCGGATCGCGACGGGCCGTGACGCCGCCGACACCGCGTTCCTGTCCTCCTACGGCGCCCCGATCCGGATGGGCCGCCTCCTCGTCACCGCCGTCGTCGACGGCGACCTCCCCACCGACGACCTCGCGGAGCTCGTCCGGCTCCCCTGAGGCACCGGCGCACCGCCAGGGAGCGGCGGGCGGCACAGCACTGCCCGGGCCCCGTGGTGGCGGCCCGGGCAGCGCGGAAGGCTGTGCGTGCGCCGGTTCAGTCCTGGGCGACGAGGGCGAAGCCGATGCCCTCGGCGCTCTCTGCAGCGTCGAGCGTGTGGTCGGCGAGCACCGGCGACGCGGCGTCCTGGACGAACACGCGGGCGCCCTCGGCGTCGATGACGTCGTCCCCGGCCTCCGGCTCCGGGACGAGCGAGAGCTCGATCTGGTCGCTCTCCTGGGCCAGGGCGATCCGCACCCCGCCCGTCTCGGGCAGCCCGGCCTGTGCGGTGATGCCGACGATGGCCGACTTGGCGGTCTCGGTCAGGGTGAGCATGTGTCTCCCTCGTGGTACTTCCGGCGCGTCCCTCACGGGAGCGTCGCGCCGCTGACGCCTCTACCGTGCCCTCTTGTCCGAGACCGGTGCAAGCCCGTGCCGGCGGGTGCGCAGACTGCGGGGCGCGCGGGCAGGCCTGCGGTCCGTCGTCGCCTGGCCCCGCGTCAGGCCGGCGGCCCCCCCACCGGGAGCGAGACCCCGAAGCGGGTCGCGCCGTCGGCGCGCTCGTACCAGGCGTCGCCGCCGAGGGATCGGGCGACGCGACGGACGATGTAGAGCCCGAGCCCCGTCCCGCGCGTGCTCGCGCCCTTGAGGAACATCTCCTCGAAGAGCCGGTGCGAGAGCGGCTCCGGCACGCCGGGGCCGGCGTCCTCGACGACGACGCGGAGCTCAGCACCCTCGGAGGAGGCCCGCAGCGTGATCGGCTCGGCGCCGTAGCGCGCGGCGTTGGCGAGGTAGTTGACGAGGACCTGCCCGAGCTGGACCACGTCGGTCGTCACCTCGAGCCCGGGCGGGCAGTCGATCGCGACGGCGGTCTCGGCCAGGGCGCCCCCGTGCTGGGCGACGGCCGCCTCGAGGACGGGCCGGAGCGGGACGGTCGTGACGTCGAGGTCGACCCGCCCGGCCTCGAGCCGCGCGGCGAGGAGGAGCTCGTCGAGCATCCGGCGCATCTGGTCGGCGCTCGTCTGGACGGAGACGAGCAGCTCGTCGCGCTCGCCGTCCTCGAGCGCCGCCCAGTGGCGCCCGAGCAGGGTCGCCGCCCCGGCGACGACGGCGAGCGGGCTGCGCAGCTCGTGCGCGGTGATGGCGAGGAGGTTGGCGCGCTCCCGCGCGGCCGCCCCGAGCCGGACGTTCGCCTGGGACAGGTCCTCGTTCGCCTCCGCGAGCTCGTGGGCCGCGTCGGCGAGGTTCTGGGACGCCCGGCGCTGCTTCGTCACGTCGCGCGTGACCTTCGCGAACCCGATCGTCTGGCCGTCTGCGTCACGCAGGGCGGTGATGACGACGTTGGCCCAGAACAGGGTGCCGTCCTTGCGCAGGCGCCACCCCTCCTCCTGGTAGCGGCCGTCCCGGACAGCGGCCTCGAGCTCGTGCTCGGGGTGGCGGGAGTCCTTGGCGTCCTGGGTGTAGAAGAGGCGGAAGTGCTGGCCGAGGACCTCGTCGGCGCGGTACCCCTTGAGGCGTTCGGCACCGAGGTTCCAGCTCGCGATCCGCCCCTCCCGGTCGAGCATGAAGATCGCGTAGTCGGCGACGCTGTCGACGAGCAGGCGGAAGCGCTCCTCGCTCTCGAGGAGGGCACGCTCGGTGGAGCGCTGAGCGCTCACGTCCTGGCTCTGGAGCAGGAGATACAGCGGACGCCGGGCCGAGTCCCGCACGGCGGCGATCGTCGAGGTGACGACCCGGTCGGTGCCGGCGAGGCGGTGCTCGACGTGCGCAACCCCCTCCCGGACGGCCGTGGTGAGCGCGAACCCCACGAGGTCGCGGTCCGCTCCCGGGACGACGTCGAGCAGCGGCACGCCCACGAGCTCCGTCCGTTCCTCCCGCAGCAGGGCCGCGAGCGCGGGGTTGGCCCGGACGATCTGGCCCGTGAGCGTGAGCGTCCCCATCCCGATGGCCGCCTGGTCGAAGACGGCGCGGAACCGCTCGACGTGCTCGGCGAGGATCCACTCGTCCTCCGCGTCGGGCGTCCCGGCCGAGAGCCCGCGCGCGTCCACCGGTGCGCCGGGGCGGGAGGCGCTCGGCGCCGTCGAGGAGAGCGACGCGGCCGTGGGGCTGACGCCCGCTGCGATCTCCAGGAGGGCGGCGACGACGTCCTCGATCGGGGCCGACTTCTCGATGAAGGCCGCCGCGCCGAGGCCGAGCGCGCGGTCCTCGAGGCCCTCCTCGGAGAAGCCGGAGAACATGACGACCTTCGTCCCGGGCGAGACCTCGCGGACCGGGCCGACGGCGTCGAGCCCGCCGAGCCCGGGCATGGAGACGTCGAGGAGCAGCAGATCGGGCTGTTCCTCGCGGGCGATGCGGATGGCGTCCTCGCCCGTGCCGCCCTCGGCGACGACGGTGAACGCGCCGCCGACGCGCAGCCGCGCACGCAGGAGCGCACGCACCTCCGGGGCGTCGTCGACGATGGCGATGCGGTGGGGGGTCACGAGGGAGCACGCTAGCGCGCGGCCACCGCCTCGGCCCGGCCCGGCCGGGTGAGCGACGGCGTCCGGGGGCTCAGTGCGCGCCCGCGCCGGGCGGCGGCGAGGCCACCGCCGGGTCGGGGGCGAGGCGCGCCCAGACGACCTTCCCGCCGTCGTCCGCGGGGAGCACTCCCCAGCCCTGGGCGAGGAGCGAGATGAAGGTCAGGCCGTGCCAGCTCTCGTGGTGGTCCCGGGCCACGGGGTCCGGAGTGCCCGGTGACCGGTCGGCCACCTCGACGCGCAGGGCGTCCTCGGAGAGCGCAAGACGCATGGAGAACGGCGTCGCGGCGTGCTTGACCGCGTTGCTCACGAGCTCGGCGACGACGAGCTCGGCGTCGTAGAGGTTGCCGCGGTAGCCCCAGCGCTCGGCGTGGAAGCGCATGAACGTGCGCGCGGCGGCGATGCTCGCCCGGCGGGCGGGCAGGTCGAGGACGGCGACCTGGCGCTCCGGGCCGCCGAGGTCCTCGAGGAGGTCGACCAGCGCGTCGACGTCCCGCCCCTTGGGCACGTACCCCTCGACCCAGCCGCGGAGCGAGTCGCCGTCCGTGCCGCCGAGCCCGGTGAAGACGGCGACCTTGGCCTCCGGGGCGACGTCCCGCAGGAGAGAGAGCACGTCCTGCCCCTGGAGGCGCGGCAGGCCGACGTCGAGCACGACGATGTCGGGCCGGCACTCTGCGGCGAGCCGGACGGCGCTCTCGCCGTCACCCGCCTCGCCGACCACCTCGAACCCGCCGCGCAGGCGCAGCGTCGTCGCGACGAGGCGGCGCAGCTCCGGCACGTCGTCGACGAGGAGCACTCGAACGGGCATCCGCCGAGACTAGTGGTCGGCATCAGGAACGGGGCAAACCGGGCCCCTCCTGCGGCTGCGATCAGTTGCCGAGGAACCCGCCGAGGCCGCCACCCCGGCTCCCGCCGTCGGCCTGGCCCTTGCCCTCGACGACGGACTCGCTGGGCTGGACGAGGACGTAGCCCTGCCCGCCGAACGCCATCTGGAGGGTCTCACCGCTGCCGCCCCGGACGAGCGACTTGAGACCGCCGGTGTCGATCCGCACGTCCATCGTCACCCCGGCCGTCCACATGACGACGGCCTGCGCGTCCCCGAACGTCGGTGCGCTCGCGACGTCGAGGGCGACGGGGTCGCCCTTCGTCGTGATGGCGACGTACCCGGTGCCGCGCAGCACGACGTTGTAGAGGCCCCCGGTCATGACGCCGCCGCGTGCCTGGATGCGCTGGATGTCCCAGTCGACGGACGCGGAGAAGGCGAGGACGTTGTTGCCGTTGACGGAGATCGAGTCGTTCTCGAGGTACATGATCTGGACCTCGGCGGCGTCGTTGGCGACGAAGAGCTCACCGCTGCCGGTGCACTGCATCATGTCGACGCCCTCGCCCGTCACCGCGGACTTGAGCATCTTCCCCAGTCCGCCCGAGCCCTTGTTCTCGAAGCGGACGTCGCCCTGGTAGGCGACCATCGACCCGGAGCGTGCCCAGACGGGCCCGTACCCCATCTGGATCTTCAGCAGCTTCTTGCCCTGGAGGGAGAACGGGTCCGGGGAGGTGTTCTCCCGGAACTCCTGGAACAGGCTTCCGTGGACCGCCATGGCATTCCCCTTCGTCCGTGACCGAGGCCCGACCGGCTTCCCCTCGAACCTTAACGACGCGGGGCCACGCTGCGTAGGGTTTGGGAGTACGACGAATCGGTCTCGGACGAGAGCTGGTGGAGGTCACGATGGGGTTCCTCGACAAGGCGCGGGCCGCCGCGAACGACCTGGCGGCGAAGGCGGACACGGCACTGGCCGGCTCCGGCCTCGGCGGGCCGGGCGCGTCCGCCGGGGACGCGGACCGGTACTTCCGCGACCTCGGCGTGCTCGCCTACCTCGAGGCGAGCGGTCGCGAGGCGCCTGCGGGGGACCGGGCGCGCCTTCTGACGACGCTGCAGGAGATGGACGCCCGCGGCGGCATCCGCTCGTTCGCGCTCCAGACCTCGCCGCCGCCGGCGCCGGGGCAGGCCGGGGCCGGGGCCCCTCCGCCACCACCGGGCGCGGGCGGGTCGACTCCGCCTCCCCCGCCGCCCGGCGGCCCCTCGACCCCGCCTCCCCCGCCGGCGCCGGGCGGCCCCTCGACCCCGCCTCCCCCGCCGCCGGGCGGCCCCTCTACGCCCCCACCCCCGCCGCCGGGCGGGCCGTCGGAGCCTCCCTCGTCACCGCCAGGCGGCCCGTCGACGCCGCCGCCACCCTCCGAGAGCGGGACCGGGGCACCCTCGCACGCTGCACCACCGCCACCGCCACCCTCGTGGGCACGCGGCGACGGCTGAGGGGTCCTACGCGGGGGCCGACCCGAAGAGGTGCAGGTCGAGCTCGGCGCTGAGGCGCTCCGACGCGACACGGCCGCGCACGCTGGTGCCCTGGTCGTCGAGGGGCGGGCTGACGACCGCCGCGCCCAGCACCCCGGGAGCGGAGAGCACGATGCCACCGGAGACGCCCGACTTTGCGGGGACACCGACGCTGCGCATCCACCGGCCCGAGCCGTCGTACACACCGCACGTGGCCATGACTGACACGACGTCGCGGGCGACCTCCGGCGGGACGACGCGTTCCCCTGACACGGGGTTGACCCCACCGAAGGCCAGGGTGGCGCCCATGACGGCGAGCGCCCGCGCGTCGACCCGCACGGCGCAAGCGCGCGCGTAGACGGCGACGGCGTCGTCCGCGCTGACGTCCAGGGTGCCCTCGGCCCGCATGAGGTGCGCCAGCGCGTGGTTGCGGTCCCCGAGCAGGTGCTCGCTGTGCGCGATGTCCTCGTCGACGTCGAGGTCCTGGGCCGCGAAGGCAGACAGACCCCGGTGGATCCGCTCGTTCCGGGCGTCTGCGTCCTCGCCGTCGACGAGGGCGGCCGTGAGGAGCGCACCGGCGTTGACCATGGGGTTCGGCGGCCGGCCGGTGCCGGCCTCGAGCTTGATGGCGTCGAACCGTTCGCCGGTCGGCTCGATGCCGATACGGCGCAATGCGTCGCCGCCCGTGTCGAGCAGGGCCAGGGCGAAGAGGAACGGCTTGACGGCCGACTGGACGCTGACGGTCACGTCAGCCTGGGCGGTGGCCCGGACGGTGCCGTCCGGCAGCACGAGCGCGAGCCCGCACAGGTCGGCGTCGGCCTCCGCGAGCTGCGGGATGCTCTCGTCCACTGCGCCGTCGCGCTCGGGAAGCACCCGGTCGCGCAGCCCGTCGAGGTCGTAGGTGCGGGGGTCGGAGGAACGATTCACCCCTCCATGCTGCAGTCGGCGGCGTGGCGGCGCCCGGTGGAGCACGCACGACCCCCGGTAGAGCTCGCCCTGGCCCCGCCGCCGGTGCCGGTCGATGTCCGGCCCGCACCGGCGTATGCCGCGCCCGTCCCCGCGTAGCCTTGACCTCGGCGCGCAGCGGCCGCCAGGTCTCCGGAGGCATGCCCCTCGAAGTCCCCGACGCCCGCTGCCCCGGGCCTCTAGCTCAATCGGCAGAGCAGCGGACTTTTAATCCGCGGGTTGTGGGTTCGATCCCCACGGGGCCCACCGCGACCGGTCAGCCCTTGACCGTGTCGCGCCAGTCGTCCCCGGACGTCGTCCAGCCCCGGTCAGTCCTTCCGCTCGAGCGCCGACGGCTTGTGGACGGCGGTCTTGCCGCTCTTGTCGCTCCGGACGAGGTACTGGGGCTCCTCGTCGGAGGCGCGCACCGTCCGCCCCGCCGCTTCCGTGTCCTCGGTGATCGCGCGCTCGACCTCGCCCTCGGCCGTGCTGCCGTGGCTCTTCCAGGACACGTGGTCGCCCTTGCGGAACGTGTCGTCTGCCATCGCAAGCCTCCTCGCCCCGACGCCACGCGGCGGCGGACGGGACAAGTCTCGTCGGCCGGGCTGGGCGGGCAACCGGGAGCTACTCGACGACCTTGAGCCCGACGACGCACCCGACGATCCCGCCGAGGAGGAGAACCTTGACGAGCGACGCAGGCTCCTCGCCGGTCACCATCGCGTAGGTGACGGTGAGGACGGCGCCGATGCCCACCCAGACGGCGTACGCCGTCCCGACGGGCAGCGACCTCATGGCGTAGGCGAGGCCGACCATGCTCAGGGCAAGCGCGACGAGGAACGTGACCGTGGGCGCGGGCCTCGTGAATCCTTCGGACTTCCCGAGGGCGGTGGCCCACACGGCTTCGAGGACGCCGGAGAGGACGAGGACGAACCAGGACATGACGGACTCCTTCGTGGCCGTCTTGTCGCTCGCCGGGTACAGCTCCCTCGTCCGGTGCCCTCATAGGGGTGCGTTCCCAGCCTCTCAAACCTCGCGGGCCCCGGCAACGGCCCTGCCGGTGACCTTCCCCTCCACGCCCCTCCCGCCACTCGCGCCTGGGCACGGGTGGCGGGAGGGGCGTTGCACTCGTACGGTCGTCGCCAGCGCCTCCCACCGCGGGCGGCCGTGAGACCGAGGAGACGACATGGGCTTCCTGCGCAAGGCGATCCGCGGCGGGATCGCGGTCAAGGCAGCACAGATCATCCGGCGCGAGGCCGCGAAGCCGGAGAACCAGCGCAAGGCGAAGGAGCTCTTCGGCAAGGTCACGAACCGGGGGAAGAAGCCCAAGCGCTGACGCGTCCGGCGCGCCGGCGCCGTCGGGTCGCTCGCGCGGCCACCGCGGCCCGGCGCGTCAGGGTGCCCGGGCGAGCCAGGCGGCTCTGGCAGCCGTCGCTCAGGCGGCCTCGATGTTGACCATCCACGCGACGCCGAACTTGTCGCGGCACTGGCCGAACTCGTCCCCCCACATCTGCTTCTCGAGCGGCACGGACACGCTCGCGCCTGCGGAGAGCTCCTCCCAGTAGCGGCGCAGGGTGCTGGCGTCGTCGCCGCTGATGCTGATCGTGATGTTCCCGCCCGGCTCGTACTCCATGCCGGGCGGGACGTCCGAGATCATGAGTGCGAACCCGTCGTCTCCTTCGAGCATCCCGTGCATGATCTTGTCCGCGAAGGGCGCGTCGGGTGAGCCGAGCTCGCCGTAGGTGTTGAGCGCGACGTCGCCACCGAAGATGCGCTGGTAGAACTCGAGCGCCTCGCGGGCCGTCCCGTCGAGGTGGATGTAGGGGTTGAGACGCGAGCTCATGGTTCCTCCTGCGGACGACGTCGGCGACTGACTCGCTGATCGTCGTCGCGTCCCGGGGCGTCGGTCAACGACCGCGGCCACCGCGTGCCCGATCGGGCAGCACGAGCCCGGCCACCGCCTCCGGGCCGCCACCGCGACGAAGCGCGAGGCGCGACGAACCGCGGCGCCCGGAAACGCACGAGACGCCGGCGGCCCTGAGGCCACCGGCGTCTGCGCGTCTAGAGCTGGGGTCGGTCAGACGCCCGCAGGACGACGCCCGCGGGGGCGCTGACGGCGCCCGCCGGACTCCCCGCCCGCGCCACCGCTGGCGGAGGCGGAGCCGCTCGAGGAGCCGCCGGTCGAGGAGGACCACATGACCGTGGACCCGCCCTGGACCGGGCGCCCCTGGCCGCCACCGGAACGGCCACCCTGGCCCCCGCCGGAACGCCCACCAGCGGCGCCACCGGAGCGGCCACCCGCAGCGCCACCACCGGAGCGTCCACCCTGGCCACCGCCGGAACGGCCACCAGCGGCGCCACCGGAACGGCCGCCCTGGCCGCGACCGGCGTTCCCGCGGGAGCGCCCACCCCCGGCGGAGGCGGGCCCACCGGTGCGTGCACCGACCACCTCGGGCTGCGGGGCAGCCGGCATGACGATCGGGGCGATCTCGCCGACGAGGCGCTGGAGCACCTGGTCGCCGGGGCGGACCGACTGCGGCTTCGCGGTGATCTTCGCCTGGCGGGTGAGGGTCCGGACGTCGCCGGCCTCCTCGGGGAGCATGAGCGTGACGACGTCGCCGCCGGAGCCGGCGCGGGCCGTGCGGCCCGAGCGGTGCAGGTACGCCTTGTGCTCGGCGGGCGGGTCGACGTGGACGACGAGCTCGATGTCGTCGACGTGGATGCCGCGGGCGGCGATGTCGGTCGCGACGAGGACGCGGACGGCGCCGGAGGAGAACGCGGCGAGGTTGCGCTCACGCGCCGGCTGGCTGAGGTTGCCGTGCAGGTCGACGGCGGGGACCCCGCCGGCGGTCAGCTGCTTGGCCAGCTTCTTCGCCTGGTGCTTCGTGCGCGTGAAGAGCAGGCGCTTGGACGTGCCCGAGGCGAGGTGGTGGACGACCCGCTTCTTGTCGTCCGCGCTCGCCAGGGCGAGGACGTGGTGCGTCATCGCGGCGACGGGCGACTCGGCGCTGTCGACCGAGTGGCGCAGCGGGTTGCTCAGGTAGCGCTTGACGAGGATGTCCACCCCGTTGTCGAGCGTGGCCGAGAAGAGCATGCGCTGGCCGCGGGTGGGCGTGCGGTCCATGATCCGCTTGACGCCCGGGAGGAAGCCGAGGTCGGCCATGTGGTCGGCCTCGTCGAGGACGGTGATCGCGACCTCGTCGAGGCTGAGGAGCTTCTGGTTGAGGAGGTCCTCGAGGCGGCCGGGGCACGCGATGAGGATGTCGACGCCGGCGCGCAGCGCGGTCACCTGGCGGGACTGGGCGACGCCGCCGAAGATCGTCGTCGTCGTCAGGCCGAGGGCCTTCGCGAGCGGCTCGATCGTGGCGTTGATCTGGTTGGCGAGCTCACGGGTCGGCGCGAGGACGAGGCCGCGGGGGCGGCTGGGCGTGCGGCGCCCGCCGGACGCGGCGAGGCGCGTGACCATGGGCAGCGAGAACGCGAGCGTCTTGCCGGAGCCGGTGCGGCCGCGGCCGAGCACGTCGCGACCCTGCAGGGTGTCCGGCAGCGTGGCGGCCTGGATGGGGAAGGCCTCGGTGAGGCCGGTGGCCGTCAGGTGCTTGAGGACGGGCGCGGGCAGGTCGAACGAGGAGAATGACGTCAAGGGAGGGCCTCTCGGGCTCAGAAAAGGGTCGGAGTTCGCCGCTCAGGACGACCGGCAGCGCGTGCGCTGCACTCGAACTCGACGACGCTGGGCTCGCTAAGACGCGGTGCCCACGCCTCCACTATGCCCCATCCGAGCGGTTCCGGCGGTGTGACGTCCGTGACGGGCCCGACGGCCGACCGGTTAGCGTGCCAGACATGCCCCCACGATCCACCGGCCGGTGGCGCGTCCTCGCCGCGCTCACCCTCGCCCTCCTCGCCGTCGTCACGGCGCCGCTCGCCGCGTCGGCCGACACCGGCGGCGACGTCGTCCGTTCGCTCGACATCGACATCGACGTACGACCCGACGGCACGCTGGAGATCACCGAGACCTACGAGTGGGACTTCGGGTCGCGCGAGGGGCTGGGGCTCACCCGCGAGCTCGCCGCGCGGTTCCTCCACCCGGAGCGGCCGGGCATGGTCCGCGTATACGAGTACGACGACTTCGCGGTGACGAGCCCCTCAGGCGCCCCCGCTGGTGTGTGGCCGCGCGAGGAGGGCTCCTATGTCGCCGTCGACATCGGGGCGCCGGACGGGAGCAGCGACCGCCGCAGCGGCGTGCAGACCTACGCGTTCTCCTACACCGTGCGCGGGGCCCTCAACGCCATCCGCGGCGAGGCCGGCGTACCGGACCAGGACGAGCTGTACTGGAACGTCACCGGCAACGGCTGGGAGGTCGTCCTCGAGGAGGTCACGACGACGGTGACCGGCCCGGTCGACGTCATCGACCATGCCTGCTTCCAGGGGCGGTCGAGCTCGGACGGGTGCACCGCGCTCGAGGTGGGCGGCCCGCAGGTGACCGCCCGGTCCGACCGCCTCGAGCCGGGCGAGGAGCTCACCGTCATGGCGGCCTTCCCGGCCGGCACGTTCGGCGAGATCGCCCCGATCCTCGAGGTCGCGGACCCCAAGACCGAGTCCGAGCTCGCCGCCGAGCGCCGCCTCGAGACCATCGACGGCGTGACCGGTCCCCCGGCCCGGTTCCTCACCGAGAACATCGCCTGGCTCGCCCCGCTCGCGCTCCTCGGCCCGGTCGGGTGGGCCTTCCTGCGCATCCGGCGCCACCGCGACCTCCACTACGTCGGCCTCACACCCGGGACGCTGCCCGGGCCGGGTACCCCGCCGCCCGTGGCGCAGCTCGCCGGCACCCCCACCGTCGCGGTCCGCTTCGCCCCGCCGGACGGCCTCCGCCCCGCCGAGGTCGCCCTGCTCCGGGACAAGCGCACGACGGCGCAGGCGGTCGCGGTGACGATCGTCGACCTCGCCGCAAGGGGCTACCTCCGCATCGAGGAGAACGAGGCCACGGGGTTGTTCGGCCGGACCCAGGACTGGACGTTCTTCGAGCAGCCCGGGGGCGCGGACCGCAACCACCTGCGCCGCTACGAACGGCGCCTGCTCGAGGCCCTGTTCCGGGGCCGCACCCGGGTGACGCTCTCGGACCTGCGCAACACGTTCGCGTCGACCATGGCGTCGACGCAGAGCTACGTCCGGGACGAGGTCGACGCCCGTGAGCTCTTCGTCGAGAAGCGGAGCGTGTTCAACGTCCGCACGCTGCTCACATGGGCCGTCGTCGTCGTGGTCCTCGTGGCGATCGTCAACCTCGACGTCGTCCTCACGCTCGTGCCCGGCTCCCTGGCGCTGCTCGCACTCGCCGCGCTCGGGCTCCTCGGCGCCTTCGGCGTCGCCCGTCTGGCCACGAGCCGTGCCGTCATCCAGCGCACCGCGCGCGGCCGGGCGCTCTTCGAGCAGGTCCGCGGGTTCGAGCTCTACCTCGAGACCGCCGAGGCCGAACAGCTCCGCTGGGAGGAGGGTGAGGACATCTTCTCGCGGTACCTGCCCTACGCGATGGTCTTCGGCGTGGCCGAGCGGTGGGCCGAGATCTTCGAGCGCCTGGAGGAGGAGGGCCGCACGGTCCGCCGGCCCACGTGGTACTCCAGCAGGAACGGGCTCGTCGACGTGCGGATGTACCGCCACCTCGGCTCGGCCATGTCGAGCTTCACGAGCACGACGAGCTCCGCGCTCAGCTCGACGCCCGGGTCCTCCGGGGGGTCGGGGTCCCGCCGCAGCGGTGGTGGCCGCGGAGGCGGCGGACGCTCCGGGGGCGGTGGTGGCGGAGGCGGCGGGCGCGGCCGCTGAGGACGACCCGGCCCGCAGCGACGCCGGCTCACGACGGCAGGGCCACGCCCGCAGGCGCCGGTGCGCGCGCCGCACCGGCACCTGCCGGTGCCAGGGCAGCGCCCGCGGTTGCCGGTGCCGTCGCCGCGACCGAGGGTTAGCCCATGCCTCCCGCCGAGCCCGCCCCGCGACGCCCCGCCACTGCCCCCACGGACGCCCCGAGCCCCGTCCCGGGCTCGGGCAGCGATGCCGGCAGCACCGCGCTGGAGGACGGCGCGCGGGTGGACGTCGTCGTCGTCGGGGGTGGACCGGCGGGGCTCTCTGCCGCGCTCATCCTCGGGCGCGCCCGCCGGTCCGTCCTTGTTGTCGACTCCGGCGAGCCGCGCAACGCGCCCTCGCCCTCCATGCACGGCTACCTCACCCGGGACGGCGCAGACCCCGCCGAGCTCCGGGCCGCGGGGCGCCGCGAGGCGCAGTCGTACGGGGCGCAGATCCTCGACGCAGAGGTGGCGGAGGTGCGCCGCGAGGGGGAAGACCTCGTCGTCCGGATGACGGACGACCGCTCCGTGCCGGCCCGCCGGGTCATCGTCGCGACCGGCCTGCGGGACCACCTCCCGGCCATCGACGGCGTCGCGGAGCGCTGGGGCCGCGACGTCCTCCACTGCCCGTACTGCCACGGGTACGAGGTGCGCGACGAGGCGCTCGGCAGCATCGCGGAGGACCCCGAGGGCGCCGTCCACCAGGCGCTCCTCCTGCGGCAGTGGAGCGACGACGTCGTCCTCTTCCTCAACTCCGTGGCACCGGACGAGCTCGGGCCCCCCGAGCGGGAGCTCCTCGCCGCCCGCGGCGTCCGCGTCATCACCGGCCCGGTCCGCGCCGTGCAGGTCACCGAGGACCACGTCAGCGGCGTGGAGCTGGCCGACGGTGAGGTGATCCCCCGGTCCGCCGTCTTCGTCGCACCGCAGTTCCGCGTCAACGACGCTCTCCTGCGTCCCCTCGGCGTGGAGATGGAGGACACCGATCTCGGCCGGGGCGTCGTCGTCGACGACGAGGGGCGGACGAGCGCCGAAGGGGTGTGGGCCGTCGGCAACCTCGCGGACCTCGCGGCGCAGGTCATCGGTGCCACCGACTCCGGGGCGCGCGCCGCGATCGGGATCAACGGGGAGCTGTGCCAGGAGGACGCCGAGCGGGCGCTCGCCCGGGCACGTGCGAAGAAGCAGCCGAACGCCTGAGCCCGGCACGGCCGCCACCTCGCACGGCACGTACGCCCGCGACCTCGGAACGATCCCCTGCCCGGCGCGGCTCCCACCTCCAGCGGCGCCCGTCGAGTGGCGGCCGGGACCTCTGACCACGCCGGTCCGGGTACGACGAAGGCCGCCACCGGTGCCGGTGGCGGCCTTCGCACAGGAACGGAGGGTCAGCGACCCACGCGCTTGTTCCCGCCCTTGTTCGTGATGCCCAGGTAGATGCTGATGAACAGGATCGCCATGACGATCGAGATCGCCCAGCGGATCCAGTCGATGCCGTCGGTGTCGTCGACGCCGATCAGCCCGGCGATCCAGGTTCCGACGAGTGCGCCGAGCGCACCGAGGATGATCGTCCAGAGGATGCCGAGGTTCTGGTCGCCCTTCATGAAGAGTCGAGCGAGGGCGCCGATGATGGCGCCCGCGATGATGATGCCGATGATCTCGCCCATGGGCGGGGTCCTCCCTTTCGGAGTGGCCGCGGTTGCGGCACCTTTCGTGGTCGTCCGAGCGTGGCACGGCCGGGAGGCGCGCGCACGCCGAAAGATCATCCACATCTTGGGCGAGGCGCCTGGCCGTGCCCTCGACACGCCCCGTGCTCCGGGTCGGCCACCCGCAGGGAGCGTGTCGGGGAGCAGGGCCGACGGGCCACCTGTCCCCCCACCGCGCACGCGAGAACGCGCCGGCGGGCTCAGCCCAGGTGCAGCCCGACGGCGAGGGCCAGGTGGTCGGAGATGGCGAGTCGGCGCACCTCGGCGGGCCCCGCCGCGCGCACGCCCGGGCCGCCGAGGACGTGATCGATCTGACGCCGGGGGCGCCGGGCGGTGAAGGTGTCGGCGACGGCGAGGCGACTCATCCCCGTCGCGGCCTCGGCGTCCGGCCCCGTGAGGTTGAGGTCGCCGAGGAGCACGTGCGGGCCGGGCAGCGTGCGCAGCGCCCAGGCGCTCTCGGCGAGCTGGCGCCGCGCCGTCGGGACGTCGACGGACAGGTGCGTGACCGCCACGGAGAGGGGGCCGGCCGGCGTCGCGAGCACGGCCGCGAGGCACACGCGCGCCGGGTCGACGCGCACGTAGCGGCCCGCGACGCCCCACCCTGCGCCGGTGCGTCGCGGGACGCGCATGGGTCCGGGGCGCAGCGGGCGCACGTGCCACGACGTGACGGGGTACCGGCTGAGCAGCGCGACGCCGTAGCCGGAGCCGTCCGGCACGTGCGCCGGGCGGGGGCGGCGCCGCAGCCCGCGCTCGTTGCCGGCGAACTCCGCCGCGAAGCGCGCCCACGGCATGCCGAGCGCCTCGGCGACGACGCGGGTCTGGTCGACCCGCGAGCTCCGGGCCTGCCCCTTGTCGACCTCCTGCAGCGCGACGACGTCCGCCTCGAGCCCGGCGAGGGCCGCGGCGAGCGAGGCGGCGTCGGGGGCATGCGCGTCTCGGTCGGCGGACCGCCCGTGCTGGAGGTTGAGGGTGAGCACCCGCAGGGCGCTCACGGCTCAGCGCTCGTCGAAGGTGAGCGAGATCGAGTTCATGCAGTAGCGGTCGCCCGTCGGCGTCTGCGGCGCGTCGTCGAAGAGGTGGCCGAGGTGGGACTCGCAGCGGGCGCAGAGCACCTCGGTGCGGAGCATGCCGAGCGTGCGGTCCTCGCGCAGGACGACGGCGTCGGAGTCCTGGGGGGCGAAGAAGCTCGGCCACCCGCAGTGGGCGTCGAACTTCGTCGCGGAGCGGAACAGCTCGGCCCCGCACGCGCGGCAGCGGTAGACCCCCTCGCGCTCCTCGTGGAGGAGCTCACCGGTGCCCGGCCGCTCCGTGCCGGCCTGACGCAGCACGTGGTACTCCTCCGGGGAGAGCTCGGCGCGCCACTGCGCGTCCGTCTTCGTCACCTTCTGGGCCTGCGTCTCACCGGAGGTGGGGGCGTCTGTCGCGTCGTGTGCAGTCATGCCTCCATGGTGCGCCTTCCCGCGCCGGGCGTCATGTCCGCAGCCGCCGGGGCGGCGACCGGCCGGCGGGACCCGTCTACCGGGCTGCGTGCCCGGCCGGGCGCGGCAGGACAGCTAGCGCCCGCGCTCGTCCTCGTCCGGCGCCTCGACGTCCGTCTCGCGGGCGCGGGCCCGCTGGGCGTTCTGCTCGCGCTCGGCGATGACGTCCTCGCCCGGGCCGGCGAACATCTTCGCCCGGTCGATGCCCTCGACGCTCGTGAAGAAGCGGGCGTCATGCTCGATGTCCGGGCCGCCGCCGCGCGTGTGCAGGGACGTGCGGACCGGTGGGCCCGAGCGCTTCCCGCTCCGAGCCGGCTCCGTCCGTTCCGCGCCCGTCGCACCCTCCCGCCCGGCGTCGACCTTCCCGCCGTCGCCCTTCGCGGCTGCCCCGTCGCGGGCCTCCCGGTCGACCGTGCCGCCCTTCCTGGTCCGACGGTCCGTCCCGTCCACGGCCGCACCGGCGCGGCCGGTGCCCGGCCGGCGGTCACCGGTCGTGCGCTCGTCGTCCGACGGCGTCGCCGCCTCCGTCTCGACGCGGGTGCGCGGCAGGGCGTACGGCGCCTCGCGCTGCACCCAGTCGACAAGCCCCTCGCGGACGTAGCACCGCAGGTCGAACAGCACGCCTGCGTTCTCCGCGCTGACGACGGCGCGGGCACGCACCCAGCCGCCGGTGGCCTCGGTGAGCTGCAGGCCACCCGAGCGCCGGTCCCACATGTCGGTGGCCTCGAGGAGGCGGGTGAACTCCGCGCGCAGGTCCGCCACCGGGACCCGCCAGTCGAGGTCGAGCTCCACGGTGCCGAGGATCTCCGCCGCACGCCGCGTCCAGTTCTCGAACGGCGTGCTGGTGAAGTACGTCGACGGCATGATGAGCCGCCGGTCGTCCCAGAGGTGCACGACGACGTACGTGAGCGTGATCTCCTCGACCCGGCCGAACTCGCCCTCGATGACGACGACGTCGTCCACCCGCATGGCGTCCGTGAACGCGAGCTGCATCCCGGCGAAGACGTTGGCGAGCGCCGTCTGCGCCGCGAGGCCCGCCACGATCGAGATGACACCGGCCGAGGCGAGGACGCTCGCCCCGACGGCCCGGGCACCCGGGAAGGTCATGAGGATCGCCGCGAGACCGCACACCCACAGCACCGCGACGACGACCCGCCGGATCATCTGCGCCTGCGTCTGTACCCGCCGCGCGTGCCGGCTCGCCGACCGGTCGATCCCGTAGCGCTGGTCGACGGCGTCCTCCGCGACGAAGACGATCGACGTCGCGAGCCACGTCGCGGCGAGGATGAGGACGATGATCAGCCCGTGCTGCGTGAGCGAGCGCCACGACGGCTCGATCTCGCCGGGCGCGACGGGCGTGGCGATGACGAAGCCCACCCACGCGCCGATGACGGCGGCCGTGAAGCGGAACGGGCGGCGGCAGCGCTCCGTCACACGCGCGGCGACCGGGTGCCGCCGTCCGAGGCGGCGCACGGCGAGCCCGACGAGCCAGGAGATGACGAGGGCGACGACCATGCCGATGGCCGCGCCGACGACCGGCCCGAGGAACGACCCGACCGCCCGCCCGGCGTCGTCGACGATGGTGGTCTCGCTCGGCTCGTCCATGCCTGCCACCCTACGATCCGCACCCGGTCCGAGGAACGGCAGGCACGACCCTGCCGGCGCTGCGGCGGGCACGCGTCAGGGCAGGAGCTGCTTGCCGAAGAAGTGGTCGGTGTACGGGTTGTTCTCGTACCGCTCGACCGGCTGGTAGCCCTCGGCGACGTACAGCCCGCACGCCTCGACGAGCCGCTCGCTCACGGCGACGAGGACCCTGCGGGCACCGAGCGCGCGCGCCCGGTTCTCGAGGGAGGTGAGGAGGAACCGCCCGAGGCCCTGCCCGCGGACGTCGGGCTTGAGCCACATGCGCTTGATCTCGACGACGCCGGGGCTCATGAGGCGCACCGCGCCGAAGCCGACCACCTCCCCGGTGCCGACCTCGCTCACGAGCATGAAGTCACCGTTGGGGGGCGTGACCTCGTCGGCGTCGACCTCCATGGCGAGCGCGGGGTCGAACCCGGTGTCGAGGCGCTCGTCGAGCTCGGCGACGTACGCCGCCATCGCCCGGGCGGCGGCGTTGCTCCCGGCTTGCCCCTCGAGGATGCGCACGGCCCCCGACCGGTGCCGTCCGCTCGTCCCCGTCTGGCGCGCTGCAGCCTCCATCGCCCCATAGTGCACCGCCGAGCCGGTCCTCGCCTAGGCTCCCGTCATGGAGCACTCCGGCGCCACCGGCCGCACGCGGCCACGCATCTGCGTCCTCACGCCCACCCCGCTGCTCATGGTCGAGGTCGAACCGCCCCACGACGTCGGTGACGCCCCGGCCACGGGCGCGGACATCCACCTCCATCCCGGCGGCCAGGGACTGTGGGTGGCCCGGATGGCCGTCTCGCTGGGGGCCGACGTCACCGTGTGCGGGCCGTTCGGCGGCGAGGTCGGGGCCGTGCTGGCCACGATGATGGCCGCGGAGAGCCTGACGGTCCGCTCGGTCACCTACGGCGCGGGCAACGGCGCCTACCTCCACGACCGGCGCGGCGGTGACCGGGAGACGCTCGCCCACATGGCACCGCCGTCCCTCACCCGCCACGAGCTCGACGACCTCTACGGCACCGTCCTCGTCGAGGCGCTCGAGTCCGACGTCCTCGTCGTCACGGGCGCCGAGCCGGAGCGCGTCGTACCGGCCAGCTTCTTCTCGCGGATAGTCCGTGACGTGCGCAGCGTGGGCAAGCCCGTCGTCGCCGACCTCTCCGGCGCTGCGGCGCGCGCGGCAGCCAGGGAGGGGCCTACCGTGCTCAAGATGAGCCACGAGGAGGTGTGCGCGGCGGGGCTGGCCCCGGACGACTCGATCGCGTCGCTCCGCGCCGCCGCCGAGGCGCTCGTCGCCGACGGCGTCGAGGCGATGGTCCTCTCCCGGGCGGGGGCGCCCGCCCTCCTCGTCCGCGCCGGCTCGGCCCGCCTCGTCGTCGGGCCCGTCGTCACCCCGCTCGACCACCGCGGTGCGGGGGACTCGATGACCGCCGGCATCGCCGTCGCGCTCGGGCGTGGCGCGGACGTCACCGACGCCGTCCGCCTCGGCGCCGCGGCCGGGGCCCTCAACGTCACCCGGCGCGGGCTCGGGACGGGGCGTCGCGAGCAGATCGAGCGTTTCGCGAACCGCATCGAGGTACAGGAGATCGAGTGACGTGCGCGTACTCATCACGAACGACGACGGCATCGACTCCCCCGGGCTGACGGTGCTCGCCAACGTGGCGCTCGCCGCCGGGTGCGAGGTGCTCGTCGCCGCTCCCCACCGCCAGTACTCCGGCGCGAGCGCGGCCCTGACGTCCCAGGAGGTGGACGGGCGGCTCGTCCTCGTCGACCGCCGCCCGCCGGGTGTCCCGGACCACGTCCGGTGCTTCGGTGTCAAGGCCGCGCCCGCCCTCATCGCCTTCGTCGCCTGCTACGGCGCGTTCGGCGAGCGCCCGGACCTCGTCCTCTCCGGCGTCAACCTCGGGGCCAACACCGGCCGCGCCACCCTCCACTCCGGCACGGTGGGCGCCGCGCTCTCCGCGGCGACCCAGGGGGTGCGGGCGATGGCCGTCTCGATCGCCTCCGGCAAGCCGCAGCACTGGCGCACCGCCGAGCTCGTCACCGCCCGCGCGTTCGAGTGGCTCGTGGACCAGCCCGAGGACGACGAGCGGGTGCTCAACATCAACGTGCCCGACATCCCCCCCGAGCAGCTCCGCGGACTGCGGTCGGCCAGGCTCGCGAGCTTCGGCGCCGTCCAGGCGCGGGTCCGGGAGAAGGGCAAGAACTACGTCATGCTCACGTACTCCGGCGTCAACGACCGGGACGAGCCGGGCTCGGACCACGACCTGCTCAGCCGGGGCTGGGCCACCGCGACCTTGCTGACGGCTCCCTACGACGACCCCCAGGGCACCGAGCTGCCGCACTTCACCCATGCCGGTGATGCCGGCGAGGTCGCCGTCGACGTCAGCGCCGGGACGGTCATGAGCACGGGCGACGACCGCCCGAGCGGCGAGATCGTCGACGAGGAGCCGGCCGGCGAGGACTCCCCGGAGTAGGCGCCACGCCCCCGGGCCGGTGCTGCGACCCCACCGCCGGGCGGGCGTCCTCCCTCAGTCCTCGAAGTCGTCGACCTCGTCCTCGAGCGGCTCCGTTGCGCGCGCTCGCTTGCGCGAGCCCCGTACCGAGAGCACCGCGGCGACGAGCCCGCCGCCGATGGCGCCGATGAGCCCGCCCCTGACCATCGACGCCCCGACGCCGTCGCTCCCGCCCGCCCCGAGGTCGATGTCCGGCACCGGGATGACGCCGTGCCCGGCCATGACCGTGTAGAGCATCGCCGCGCCGACGAGCACGATGCCACCGAACGTGACCACCGCGACCGTCACCTTCGTCCGCCGGTCCGCCAGGTCCGCCATGGCGGAGATGTCGACGTCGCGGCGTGAGGCGTACCACATGGCGACCCACGTGGGCGTCGCCATGACGAGGAGGAGGACCACCGGGAGGAGGACCTGGCCGAGGAGCGCCGCGACGAGGGCGGCGGCGAGGCTGACGTAGATCCCGATCGTGTTCCCGAACGTGCTCGCCTCCATGAAGACCGCGCGCTCGCGCTCGTCCCCGTAGGTGGGGCTGTCAGCACCCATGAGCCGGTCTGCCGCGCGGTCGAGCGCGCCCTTCGTGTTCTTCATCGTCCTGTCCCCTCTGCCGCGTCTGCCGTGCCCGTACCGTCCGCCCCGCCGAAGAGCTCCTCCACCGTCGCCCCGAGCGCGCGCGCGATGCGCAGCGCGAGGAAGACGGACGGCGCGTAGTCGCCCTGCTCGATCGCGATGACGGTCTGCCTGCTCACGCCCGCCGTCGCGGCGAGCTCCGCCTGGGTGACCTTCTGCGCCCGACGCCGCAGGCGGATGGGGCTCTGTGCCGCCGCTGTCGTGGCCTGTCGAGGAACCATGGTGCCGATGTTAGTGATCCTTGACATCAAACGTCAAGGAGCTTTGACATCTAGCGTCAAGGCGCCTTGACACCGCCCGGCGCGGCTCAGCGGTGGAGGCGTCGCTCGTCGCCCTCGTGCTCGGCCGGTTCGAGCTGGAGGGTCGAGTGGGTGACGTCGAAGTGTCCGCGCAGGCAGCCCTGGAGCGCATCGAGCACCTCGCAGAAGCGCTCCGGCGCGAGCACCGAGTCCTCGACGACCACGTGGGCGCTGACGACCGGCACGCCGGACGTGATGGTCCAGGCGTGGAAGTCGTGGACGGCTACGACGCCGGGCACCGCGGCCATGTGCTCGCGCACCGTCTCCACGGCCATGTCCTGCGGGGCCGCCTCGAGCAGGACGCGACCGACGTCGCGCAGGAGCATCGCGGCGCGCGGGACGATGAGGACGCCGATGGCGATCGAGGCGACGGCGTCGGCCGTGTGCCACCCGGTCAGGAGGATGACGACGCCCGCGACGATGACGGCGACCGAGCCGATGAGGTCGCCGAGCACCTCGAGGTAGGCGCCCCGCACGTTGAGGCTCGCGTCCCGTCCGGGCAGGAGGAGGCGCAGGCAGACGAGGTTCGCGAGAAGGCCGACGGCGGCCACGGCGAGCATGGCAGGCGCCTCGACGTCGGCGGGCCGGCCAAGGCGCCCGACCCCCTCGATGATGACGACGGCCCCGACGACGGCGAGGATGACGCCGTTGACGAGCGCCGCGAGGATCTCCGCTCGCTGCCAACCGAAGGTCCAGCGACCGCGTGCGGGCCGGGCGGCGAGCCACGTCGCGCCGAGCGCGATGGCGAGGGCTGCCGAGTCGGAGAGCATGTGCCCGGCGTCGGCGAGCAGCGCCAGCGAACCGGTGAGGAGCCCCCCGACCAGCTCGACGACCATGACGCCGGCGGTGATGACAAGCGCGGCGACGAGCCGCGAGCGGTGCACGGCCCCGGCGGTGCCGTGGTGCCCGTGCGTGGCGCTCATGCCCAGCCGAGCTCGTGCAGACGGTCGTCGTCGATGCCGAAGTGATGGGCGATCTCGTGGACGACCGTGATCGCGACCTCCTCGGCGACGTCCTGCGCGTCCTCGCACATCCGCAGCGTCGGGCCCCGGAAGATCGTGATCCGGTCAGGGAGGGAGCCGGCCGCCCACCACGAGTCGCGCTCGGTGAGCGGGGTGCCCTCGTACAGCCCGAGGAGGTCCGGGTCCCCCGCGTCCGCGGGGGGCTCGTCCTCGACGAGGATGACGACGTTGTCCATCTGCGCGGTCAGCTCGGGCGGGACGAGGTCGAGCCCGTCGCTCACCGCCTCGTCGAAGTCCCGCGCGGACATCTCCACCATGCGCCCATCCTCCCCCACCCCGACGGCGGCCCTGGCCCCCTGTCCACGCGCGGCGGGCGGCCGGTCCGACGGCCCCGCGAGACCACCACGGAGGCCGCTCGGAGCCGGACGTGTCGTAGGGCACACGGAGCGACTTTGCCCCGGAGGCCTTCTTGCCCATATGCTTACCGAGGTCTTGGGGCGCCTCGGCGTCACGGGCGTCCTGTACGGGCCCCCATCGTCTAGCGGCCTAGGACCCCGCCCTTTCACGGCGGTAGCACGGGTTCGAATCCCGTTGGGGGTACGAACAGCAGCACGGCTTCACTACGAGGCCCCGTAGCGCAGTTGGTTAGCGCGCCGCCCTGTCACGGCGGAGGTCGCGGGTTCAAGTCCCGTCGGGGTCGCGACGAAGGCCCGGTCATCTGACCGGGCCTTCGCTGCCAGGCTCTGTAGCTCAGTTGGTAGAGCGTTCGACTGAAAATCGAAAGGTCACCGGATCGACGCCGGTCGGAGCCACTCCCAGGAACGCCGCAGGCCACAGGCTTGCGGCGTTCTTCCTTGTCCAGCCGCTGCCGGCCGCAGGCCGAGGCGCCGCCGCCCCGCAGCCCCTGCCACGGGTCCAGCCACCGCCTCCTGCGCCTGCCCGCCCGGCGACGGCCGGCCCAGGCCGAGGCGACCACGAGACTGCCGTCTCACATGGCGAGCGAACCCGCTCCGCGGAATACCGAGGGCAGGAGCCGCCGTTACGCTCCACGAGCCCGGTCGGAGCCCCCGCGTGCCCAGCACGCGGACGGCGCGCTCGCCCACGTCGTAGCAGCCGCAGAGCCGGCCCACGCCCCGCACGCAGCAGAGAGGTCCCCCATGCCTTCGCACGTCGTCGACATGCGCACGATCGGCAACAGCTTCGGCACGCCGGAGATGCGGGCGGTGTGGGACGAGCGCAACCGGCTCCAGAAGCAGCTCGACGTCGAGGGTGCCCTCGCCCGCGCCGAGGCGGCGCTCGGGATCATCCCCGCCGCCGCGGCCGAGTCGATCAGCCACGCCGCCACGGCCGAGACCCTCGACATCGACGCGCTCGCCGCGGAGGGGGCGCGCACCATGCACTCCCTCAACGCCACCGTGAGCGCGCTCCAGCAGGCCGCCGGCGAGGACGGCGAGTGGGTCCACTACGGGGTGACCACCCAGGACGTCGTCGACACGGGCACCATCCTGCAGGTCCGTGAGGGGCTCGACCTCATCCAGCGCGACACGCTCGCCGTGGCCCGCGCCCTCAAGACGCTCGCCGTCGAGCACCGCGACACCCCCATGACCGCGCGCACCCACGCCGTCCAGGCGCTCCCGACGACGTTCGGCTTCAAGGTCGCCGTCTGGCTCGACGAGTTCATCCGCCACACCGAGCGGCTCGGCGCCGTCCGGGAACGGGTGCTCACGGGCAACATCAACGGTGCCGTCGGCACGTACGCCGCCTTCGGCGAGCAGGGTCCTGAGGTGGAGCGCGCGACGCTCGACCTCCTCGGCCTCGCCTCCCCCAACATCTCCTGGCAGTCGGCGCGCGACCGCTTCTCCGAGTACGCCGCCGTCCTCACGCTCGTCTCCGGCAGCCTCGGCAAGATCGCCAACGAGCTGACCAACCTCATGCGCACGGAGATCGGCGAGGTCGAGGAGCCCTTCGCGGCGGGCAAGATCGGCTCGACGACGATGCCCCACAAGCGCAACCCCGCCCTCCTCGAGGGCGTCGCCGCGCTGACGAACCCCATGAAGCACGCCATGGGCCTCACGTTCGACTCCATGCACACGATCCACGAGCGCGACGCGATGAGCTGGCGCGCGGAGTGGATCTCCCTGCCCGAGCTCCACCTCTACCTCTCGGCCCAGCTCGCGACGATGGCGCGGATCCTGCCCGGCCTCGTCGTCAACACCGGCGCGATGGCTCGCAACCTCCACCTCCAGGGCGGCCTGCTCCTGTCGGAGAAGGTCATGTTCGAGATCGGCCGGGTGCTGGGCAAGCAGACCGCCCACCACATCGTCTACGAGGCGTCGATGACCGCCGTCGAGACGGGCCGGCCCCTCCTCGACGTCCTGCGCGAGGACGAGCGCCTCGCCGGCAGGGTCGGCGCCGAGGAGATCGCGAACTGGCTCGACCCGCTGCAGTACCTCGGTGCCGCCCCGGTAACCGTGGACCGGGTCGTCGCCGCTGCCGAGCAGGCGGGCATCTGAGTGGGCCGCCCCTCCGTCCGCACCGCCACGGTGCGCGACCTCGACGCCTACGCCGCGCTCGTCTCGGGCGCGTACGCGGACATCCGTGAGCTCGGGATCAACTTCGCCGCCGCGCACGCCGACCGCAACCAGATCGAGCAGCACCTGAGCGACAACGTCGCCTACGTCCTCGAGGACGACGGCGAGCTCCTCGCCACCGTCTCCGTGCGCTACCCGTGGGGCCCCAACCCCGGCCCGTACGGCCTGCCGCACCTCGGCTGGATCGCGACCGCGCCCGCCCACAAGCGGCAGGGGCACGCCCAGCACCTCATCGACCACGTCGAGCGCGACGTCATGCGCGAGCAGGTGCACGCTCCCGCCGTCAGCCTGGGCACCGCGGAGCACCACCCGTGGCTCACCGCCATGTACGCCCGCCTCGGCTACGTCGAGTCGGGGCGCACCGACCTCGGCCACGGCCACATCACCGTCTACCTCACGAAGGTGCTCGACGCAGCCGCGTACGAGCGTTTCCAGCACCGCACCGCTAGCCCGAAGGACCCCTCATGAAGCGCACCACCCTGCTCACCGCCGTCACGGCGGCCGCCCTCGCCACCGTCCTGGCCGGGTGCTCGGGCTCCTCCCCCGAGACCGAGGAGACGGCCGCCGGCGCCACCGCCACCGCCGACGAGGGCCGCGTGCTCCGCGTCGGCTCGACCGGCCAGAGCTACCCCAACAGCTACCAGGAGGACGGCGAGCTCATCGGGTTCGACGTCGAGGTCATCGAGACCGCCGCCGCGAACCTCGGGTGGGAGGTCGAGTGGACCAACACCGACTTCGCCGGCCTCATGGGCCAGCTCGAGGCGGGCCGTCTCGACACCGTCGCCAACGCCGTGGCCATCACGGCCGAGCGCGCGGAGGTCTACGACTTCACCGACCCCTACGCGTACTACGGCGCGCAGATCGTCACGAACGAGGCCAACGCGGACATCAACACGCTCGACGACGTCGCCGGCCTCACCATCGCCGGGGTCCTCGGCTCGAACAACGTCATCAACCTCGAGAGCTGGGCCGCCGAGACCGGCACCGAGATCGAGGTCCGCACGTACGAGACCCGCGACGGCGCGATGCAGGACATCATCAACAACCGCGTCGAGGGCTACATCAACTCCCGCCCGATCCTCCTCGCCGAGATCGAGCGCACCGATGCCCCGGTGAAGATGGTCGGCGAGCCGATCGCCTGGGAGGGCGTCGGCTTCCCGTTCAGCCCCGAGGGCGAGGGTGCCGAGCTGCTCGCCGCGATCAACGAGCAGGTCACCGTCATGCGCGGGGACGGCACGCTGACCGAGCTGTCCGAGAAGTACTTCGGCGAGGACATCACGGCCGAGCCGGCCGAGCTGGCCGCCCAGTAGGCGCGGGGGCGCCCGTCCGCCACGGGCGGGCGGGCGCACCCGAGGTGTGACGGATGATGGATGGACGAGCGGCGCCGAGCGGGGCCGCGCGCGGAACGTACGAGAAGGGGTGAGCGGTGAACGTCGACATGACGTACATGCTCGAGGTCCTGCCACAGGTCCTCGCCTACCTGCCGATCACCCTCGTCCTGGCCGTCGTGTCGATGGCTTTCGCGCTCGTCATCGCACTCTTCCTGGCGATCCTGCGGTTCACGAGGATCCCGGTGCTCAACCAGATGGCGATGGCGTACATCTCGCTCTTCCGAGGGATCCCGACCCTCGTCCAGCTCTTCATCATCTACTACGGGCTCCCGCAGGTCTTCCCCGTCATGTCGACGATGGACGCGATGACGGCGGCCATCATCGGGTTCAGCCTCAAGAACGCCGCCTACCTGGCGGAGATCTTCCGGGCGGCGCTGACGTCGGTGGACCGCGGGCAGTACGAGGCCGGCCTCGCGGTCGGCATGACGAAGGCGCAGATCTACCGCCGGTTCATCCTCCCGCAGGCCGCGTACAACGCCCTGCCGGCGACGGGCAACATCTTCATCTCCCTCATCAAGGAGACGTCGCTCGCCTTCACCCTCGGGCTCACGGAGATGTTCGCCGAGGCGAAGATCATCGCCTCCGCCTCCTTCCGCTTCTTCGAGACCTACCTCGTCGTCGGCCTCATCTACTGGGCCCTCGTCGTCGTCTACTCCTGGCTGCAGCAGCGCCTGGAGACGTTCCTCGGCCGGGCCTACCGGAGGTGAGCCGCATGATGATCGACGTCCGCGGGCTGCGGAAGAGCTTCGGCACCAACCTCGTCCTCGACGGGGTCGACCTCCAGGTCGAGGAGGGCGAGGTCGTCGCCGTCATCGGCCCCTCGGGCTCGGGCAAGTCCACGCTCCTGCGCTGCCTCAACCTCCTCGAGGAGCCCGACGGCGGCACGATCACGATCAACGACGTCACCGTCAACCCGCCCAGGTTCAGCGCCAAGCAGGCCTACGCCCTGCGCCAGCAGACGGCGATGGTGTTCCAGAACTACAACCTGTTCCGGAACAAGACGGCGCTGCGCAACGTCACCGAGGCGCTCGTCGTCGGGAAGAAGATGTCCCGCGCCGAGGCCGACGTCCAGGGCCGCCGCCTCCTCACCCGCGTGGGCCTGAGCGAGGAGACCATCCAGCAGTACCCCGTCACCCTCTCCGGCGGGCAGCAGCAGCGGGTCTCCATCGCCCGCGCGCTCGCGGTGCGGCCCAAGGCGATCCTCCTCGACGAGCCGACGTCGGCCCTCGACCCCGAGCTCGTCAACGAGGTCCTCGCCGTCATCCGCACGCTGGCGCTCGAGCACACGACGATGGTCATCGTCACCCACGAGATGAGCTTCGCGGCCGAGGTGGCGGACAAGGTCGTCTTCATGGACGAGGGCGTCGTCGTCGAGGCGGGCAGCCCGGAGCAGGTCCTCGCCAACCCCCGCCAGGACCGCACCCGGCGCTTCCTCCGCGAGATCGGCTCCGGCTCCGAGCGGCGGCCCCGGCCCGAACCACCCGCCGACGACGACGACGGCGACGACTCCACGCGCGCCCTTGAGATCCCCCTCGGCTGACTGGCGGGCGCTGACCGCCACCGTCCTCGGCGCCCGTCCGCTCGACGACCCGCGCGTCGCGCCTGCCGCGCAGGCGGCGGTCGAGGACTTCCTCGCGTCCTCGCTCATGGCCCGTCATGACCCCGCGGTCACCCGGCTGCTCGACCATGCCCGCGCCCAGGGAGTGCCGGCCCGGCCGCGCACCGTCGTCGGTCACGGTGACGGCGCGTCCGCAGCCCTCGCCGCGCTCGTCGGAGGGTTCCAGGCGCACCTGCTCGACGTCGACGACACCCACGCCCACGTCCGGGGGCACCCCTCGGCGGTGCTCCTGCCGGCGCTGCTCGCCGTGGCCGAGGACGGCACGGACGGCCGGCGCCTCCTCGCGGCGTACGCCGTCGGCGTCGAGGTCATGGCGCGGCTCGGCCGGCTCCTCGGGCCGGCGCACTACGAGGCCGGCTGGCACACGACCGGCACCGCCGGCCCGCTCGCCGGGGCGTTCGCGTGCAGCCACCTCCTCGGCCTCGACGTCGAGCAGACCGCCACGGCGGTCAGCCTCGCCGCCTCGCAAGCAGGCGGCATCCGCGCCCAGTTCGGCACGCAGGCCAAGCCCCTCCAGGCGGGCCTCGCCTCCCAGTCCGCCGTCCAGGCGACCGGCCTCGCCCGCGCCGGGGTCGAGGCCAACCCGGACTTCCTCGAACCGAGCACGGGGTTCCTCGCCGCCCACGGCGTGGGCGACGACCTCGCCGAGCTCACCGACGGCTGGGGCACGTCGTGGCGCGTCGTCGACCCCGGCCTGTGGATGAAGCGGTACCCGTTCTGCTCCGCCGCCATGTCCGCCTCCGACGCCGCCGCCGAGGTCGCGGCCGCGCTCGCCCGCCAGGTGACGGACAGCGGCGCGCCCGCGCCCGATGGACCGGCCGGCGGCACCCCCGCGAACGGCGCTCCGACCGCGATCGACCGCGGTGCGGGCATCGAGCGCGTCGCCGTGCGCGTGCGCCCCGGCGCGGACACCGCGCTGCGCCACACCCGGCCCCGGACCGGGGAGGAGGGGCGGTTCAGCGCCGAGTACGTCGTCGCCCTCCACCTCGCGGGCTACGAGCCCACCCTCGAGCACTTCACGCCTGCCCCGCCCGCCCCCGAGGTCGCGCGCCTCGTCGAGCGCACCACCCGCGAGCACGTCCCCGCGGGTCCCGAGGACGCCGCCCTCCGCGCCGGGGAGCGGAGCTTCTGGGCCGAGGTCGTCGTCACCCTCGCCGGCGGGCGCGAGGTGCGCGCCGCCGTCGAGCACCCCCTCGGCAGCCCGCGCAACCCCCTCGGCGGTGGCGCGCGTCGTGCCAAGCTCGTCGACGCCACGGGCAGCGAGGTCGCCGCTGCCGCCGTGCGCGCCGCCGTGGCGGCGCTGCCGACCGGGACGGTAGGTAGCCTCGTGGGGACGGTGCGTGACGCCGTCGCCCCCGGCTGATGACCTCAGACCAGACCCGCCCGACACCAGGAGAGCCGCACATGACCCCCGTGAGCCAGGACGCCATCACCCTCATCGAGGACGAGGCGGTCCGCTTCACCCAAGAGCTCATCCGGATCGACTCGACGAACTACGGGGACGGCACGGGCCCGGGTGAGCGCGCGGCCGCGGACTACGTCGTCGGCCTGCTCGAGGAGGTCGGGCTCGAGCCGGTCCTCATCGAGAGCGAGCCCGGCCGGGCCAACGTCATCGTCCGGCTCGAGGGCGCCGACCCCGAGCGTCCCGGCCTCGTCGTCCACGGCCACCTCGACGTCGTGCCCGCGAACGCCGAGGACTGGTCCGTCGACCCGTTCTCGGGCGAGATCCGCGACGGCATGATCTGGGGCCGCGGCGCCGTGGACATGAAGGACATGGACGCCATGGTCCTGGCGAACATCCGCCACCTCGTGCGCACCGGCACGAAGCCCCCGCGCGACATCGTCTTCGCGTTCTTCGCGGACGAGGAGGCGGGCGGCACGTGGGGGGCGCAGTGGCTCGTCACCCACCACCCGGAGCTCTTCGCCGGCTGCACCGAGGCGATCAGCGAGGTCGGTGGCTACTCCATCACCGTGCCGGACAAGGACACCGGGGAGCCGGTGCGCGCCTACCTCCTCCAGACCGCCGAGAAGGGCTTCGCGTGGATCCGCATCCGCGCGACCGGGCGCGCGGGGCACGGGTCGGTCCCCAACGACGAGAACGCCATCGTCCGCCTCGCCCGCGCGATCGACCGGATCGACGCCCACGAGTGGCCGCGCGAGTTCGTCGGGTCCGTGACCAAGCTCTTCGACGGGGTCACCGCCCTCACGGGGATCGCGCGCGACGACGAGCACATCGAGGAGTTCCTCCCGCTCATGGGCGGCGCGCGGGGCTTCGTCTCCGGCACGCTGCAGGACAGCGCGAACCTCACGATGCTGAGCGCCGGCTACAAGAACAACGTCATCCCGCAGTCCGCGGAGGCGGCCATCGACTGCCGCTTCCTCCCGGGCCACCAGGACCTCATGCTCGACACGATCCGCGAGCTCGCCGGGGAGCACGTCGAGCTCATCGTCGACAAGCTCGGCATCGCGCTCGACGCCCCCACGGAGACGGCGTTCGTCGAGAAGATGCGCGCGGCGATCCTCTCCGAGGACCCGGGCGCCCACCTCCTGCCGTACTGCCTCTCGGCCGGGACGGACAACAAGGCGCTCCGGCGCCTCGACATCGACGGCTACGGCTTCGCGCCGCTGCGCCTGCCGGCGGACCTCGACTTCTCGCCGCTCTTCCACGGCATCGACGAGCGCGTACCGGTCGACGGCGTGAAGTTCGGCGCACGGGTCCTGCGGCACCTCATCGAGACCTGCTGACGCCGGCCTCGCCACGCGGCGAGGTGGGACGGGGGCGTGCGCTGCGGCGCACGCCCCCGTCTCACTGCCTACCCGCCGTCCCGCGACCTGCCCGCGGGTGCGCGGTACGCGCTCACCCGCAGGCCCGGGCCGCGTGCGGCGCGGTCACCGCGGTGGCCGTCTCGCCCGTGCCCGTCGTCGCCGTGACCTCGCCCGCCGGCACGGACCCGAGCCGGGAGCTGAACGCGACCGACATCGACCGCTCCGGGGCCACCGTGACCGTCCGTGCGCCGTACGCGCCGGCGACGACGACGTCGGCGGGCTCGTCGGTGGCGTTCGCGACCCGGACCGTCTGGACGACCCGCCCGACGACGCAGCGCGTGTCCGCCTCGACCGTCAGCACCGTGCCGTCGACGACGTCGAACGTCGTCACCCCGGACCCGACCTCGAAGAGGGCGCGACCGTCCTCGACGCCGAGCGAGCGGACGCCGGGCCGGTCGACCGGCCCGTACGTCTCGTCCCCGCTCACCGGGATGGCGACCCGGGCCGTGACGTTGACGGGGATGTCGACCGTGAGGCGCATGCCGCCCTCGCGCCGCTCCCAGTCCACCCCGACCGGCCCGCGCTGGGTCGGCACGGTCCCCGCGGCGTGCTCGAGCGCCGAGTCCGGCGGCACGATGTCGACGACCGCCGCGCCGGGCGCCGCGGTCCGCACACCCAGGAGCGTCTGCTGGACGTCGACGAGCGCCTGCGCGCCCCAGCCGTGCGAGGCGCTGTTGGCTGAGCCGGACAGCTCCCACGACTCCCACGTGAAGGTCCCGCCCTGGGCGAGGATGTTCGCCCAGCCGTAGTCCTCGGCGTCGGTGAGGCGCGCGAGGACGGCGTCGTCGTCGCCCGCGTCGCTGAGGGCCTGGAGCAGCCAGTGGGCCGTCATCGGCCCCTGCCGCATCCCCATCCCGGCGATGTGCTCGGCGAGCGCCGGCAGATCCTCGGCGGGCGCGACGCCGTGCGCGATCGCGTAGGACGTCGAGTGCTGGCCCGCGTGGGTGCTCTGCCTGCCGTCGGCGGCGAGGCCGTCGACGTACACGCCGTCGAGGCGGCGCAGACGCTCGTTCATCGTGGCCGCCAGCGCGTCACCCGCCGCGCCGTAGCCCGCCGCCTCCTCGGTCTCGCCGAGCGCCTCGGCCATGCGTGCGACATCACGGAGGACGTCGACGCCCTGGGCGTTGATCGTCGTGCGCGCGGCGGCCGCCATGTCGTAGCCGAAGCGCCCGTGCTCCGGCCAGTCGACGATGCCGTACTGGTAGGCACCGCTCCCGCCGGTGAGCTGCGTGACGAGCCCGGCGGTCGGCCCCTCGGCGGGGATGTGCCGCAGGACGTAGTCCGCCGTCTGGCGCATGTACGGGTACGCCTCGGCGAGGAGCGCGCGGTCCCCCGTCTCGGTGTAGTAGCGCCACACGCCGTCGACGAACATGAGGGCGTAGTCGGGGATGTCCCGCTTGCCGTCACCGTTGGGGTAGACGGCGTTGTAGCGGCCGAGGTCGGCGCCTGAGCTCCAGAACCGGTCGGCGGAGTTGAGGAACTCCCGGATGCCCTGCTGGGTGTGGGCCCGCTCCCCGAACGCGCCCATCGTCGCGTAGGAGATGTCGACGAAGTCGCCGAGGAACTGGCCCTTCTCGCGGGTGGGGGTGTCGACGAACGCCTCCTGGACCGAGTAGAGCGCCGAGCGGACCATGAGGTCCCACACCTCGTCGAGGGTCTCGTCCGAGCTCGCGAACGTCGCGTGCTCGCGCTCCGGCATCTCGGTGTGGACGACGACGGCGGAGACGTCCTCGAGCGCGATGTCCTCCCCGGCGTCGGGGATCTCGAGGTAGCGGAACCCGAGGTGGGTGAAGGCGCGGAACTCCTGCGCGCCGTCCACCTGGGTGTACGGGAACGTCATGGTCGTGCCCTGCGTCGCGACGCCGGACGTGCTCACCCGCCCGTTGTCGGCGAGCTCGTAGCTGGCGCGCATGGGGACGACGCGCCCCTCGACGCCCTCGTCGAACTGGACGACCGGCCGGGCCGGGATGACGACCCCGAAGTCGGCGACGACGGTGCCGTCGTCGGCGACGAGGAGCTCGGCGGCGGGCACCTCGGTCTCCTCCATCCGCGTCAGCTGCCCCGTCAGCGCCGTGAAGGGGGCCGTCGGGTGCGTCCCGATGACGACGGCGTCGTCCCAGCCGGCGTCGTCGAAGCCGGTCGTCTCCCAGCCCTCGATGACGCGGGTGGCGTCGAGGTGCTCGATCCACTCGCCCTCACCGTTGCGGCGCCCCGCCTGGAGGTAGGGCCCCTCGGCGACCTTCCACGACCCGTCGCTGACGACGACCTGCTCGGTCCCGTCGGCGTACTCGACCTCGATCCGCACGAGGAGGCCCGGCTCGACCGCCGGGCGGCCCTGACCGGAGCCGTACCAGTGGAGGAGGGCGCCGACGGCGACGGTGTCCCTGCCGTCGAGGAGGTCGGTGACGTCTGTCGTCTGGTAGTAGTGCTCGCCCGGGTAGGCGAAGGACTGGCCCCGGTCGGCGCGCTCGCCGTCGATCCACAGCTCGTAGGTGTGGCTGCCCGCGACGTACGCGCGGGCGCGCACGACGTCGGCCGAGGCGAGGTCGACCTCGGTGCGGGCGAGCGTCCACTCGTCGGGCTGGCGGGCGGTGGAGACGTTCTCCCACGCGTCGAGCGTGCCGGAGAAGTCGTCCGTGAGGAGGGTGGTGCCGTCCGGTGCCTCGACGCGGACGTCGTCGAACTCCCCCACCTCGTTCGACGCCTCACGGAAGCCGACGGTGCCCGCGGCGAAGCGGGTGTCCGTCCGCTCGTCGACGAGCACGTCGTCGACGAAGGTGCGGATGAGCGACCCCTCGACCTCGATCCGGAGCCGGTAGTCCTGCCCGTTGGCGACGGTGAGCGGGACCGTCGCCAACGCGGTGAAGCTGCCGTCGACGAGCACGTGCGGCCGCAGCCCGGAGCCGGCGGTCAGCTGCCACATGTAACCGTTGCGGCGGTCGGGGCTGCGGAACATGACGCCCGCTCCGCGGGTCGTCGGGCGGACGGTCACCTCGTAGGTGTAGTCGGTCCAGTCGCGGCCGGTGCGGGCGAGCGTGACGTCGCCCCCGGTGACGCGGGCCCGGCCGGCAGTGACGCTCATCGGCCCGGGGCCGCCCGGCGCGCGGCGGATCCACTGCGCGGGCGCCCATGCCTCGTCCGGGAGGCCCGTGTCGAAGGCGCCCGTGGCCAGCGGAGAGGCCTGGTCCGTCCTGTCCCACGTCCGCACCGACCACTCGTACGTCGTGCCCGGCGCGAGGTCGGGGCCGTCGTAGCCGACGAACGCCTGCTCGGCGGAGGCGACCTTGCCGCTGTCCCAGACAGCCTCGTCGGCCCCCGCCTCGCGGACCTCTATCCGGTAGGCGGTCTGGACCTCGTCGAGGTCCTCGTCCTGAGGGAGCCACGCGAAGAACGGGTCCCCCTCGACGCCGCGCGGGTGCTCGCGGCTGTTGACGGTGAGGCCCGTGGGGGCGTCGGGCGCGTGCTCCTCGTCGGCGGCCGCGCCGGGTACGACGCTCGCGCTCAGCGCGAGCGTCGCTGCGGCCGCCACGCTCACGCGGCGGGTTCTCGTGCTCATGTCACTCCTCCGGGTCGTGGATAACAGGACGGAACTGCGTCGTCGTGCGGTGGCGACCACCGCGAGGTTGCCCGCCCCGCGGGGACGCGCCGTGAGCGCTCCCCCGCGGGTGGCCCGCCGAGGCGGCGTCAGCTGCAGGCGTGGGCGGCGTGGCCGGCCGTCACCGACGTGGCCCCGGCGCCCGTGCCGGTCGTCGCCGTGACCTCCCCCTCGGGCACGGAGCCGAGGCGGGAGCTGAAGGCGACGGAGGCCGCGCGGCCCGGCGCCACGGTCATCGTCCGCGTGCCGTAGGCGCCGGAGACGACGACCTCGACCGGCTCGTCGGCGGAGCTTGCCACCCGCACCGCCTGGACGGCTCTGCCGACGACGCACCGGGTCGCGGCCTCCACCGCGAGCACGGGCGGCTCCTCGATGGGCTCCTGGCCCGTCTCGGTGCGGACGTGGTTGACGCACTCGAGCTCACCGGTGAAGTCGAAGCTCTCCCAGCCGCCGTCCCGGCACGCGTCCTCGGTGCCGAGGACGACGACCTCGAGCGGCTGCGCCCCGGGCCACGTCGCGCGCGAGCGGTCCTGGTTCTCCCCGAGGCTCTCCCAGCGCAGGAGGTAGCGCAGGTCCTCGTCAGGGTCCGGAAGGAGCCGGCGGGCGTGGAACGAGCCGGCCGCGCCGGAGTCGTCGTTGAGGTTGACCTGCATGTCGGTCCCGCCCTCGTTGGTGACGGGGTGGACGTAGTCGGACCGCACCTCGTTCACGCTGGCGGGCTCGGTCGCCGGCGTCGCGATCTCCTCGATCGGCTCGAGCGTCTCGCCGTCGATGATGAAGGTGCGGGACTCGCCGCGGCACGTGACGTCGAGCCGGAGGTTGCCGTCCGGGAGCACGAGGGGCTGCCAGTAGACCTCGACCTGGAAGACGAGCGTGCCGGGCTGGGAGAAGTCCCAGGCGCCGGTCCAGTCGCTCAGCTGGACGTTCTGCCAGCCCGAGGCCGAGTCGTCCGGCCGTGCGACGTAGACCTGGGTGTTCCCCTCCTCGTCGTACTTGTGGTAGGCGACGACGGGCGCGCCGTCGGCGTCGAAACCGACCTGGGCGTTGTTGTTGATCATGCCGCCCTCGGGCGGGACCGGGTCGACGACGTCGCTCGTGCCGAGCGTGATCGGCAGCGTGACCGCTTCCCCGGCGCTCGTCTCCCAGGAGACGAGGTCCGCGCTGCGCGCGTAGGAGACGGTGTGGGTGGACGAGGCGATCGGGGTGTCCCGCCAGACCCAGACCATGTGGTAGTTCCCGTCGGGCCCGAGCCGGGGCTTGGCCGCGTACGCGTTCCGCTGGCCCTCGCCGGAGAGGAGCGGGCTGTCGATGAGCCCGCCCCACGTCCGGGTCGCGGCGTCGTAGGCGTTGTAGAGGTCGATGCCGTTGCCGCTCCCGCCGTCGCGGTACCGGTAGACGAGGGTGCCGTCCTCGAGCTCGAGGAAGACGGGGTAGGTGACGCTGCGCTCGCGGTCGGCACCAACCATCGTGGGGACGGCCTCGAGCGTCGTGACGTCGCCCGGGGTCGTCGTACGCCAGTACCGCAGCGGCACGTTGTGCATGTTTCCGCTGACGTGGAGGTTGCCGGTGCGGTCGGTGGCCAGCGTGATGTAGTTGTGGCTGTCCCATCCGACCTGGGAACCCACGCGGTGGTGGGTCCACTCGTCGCTGCCGAGCGTGCGGTGCGCGACGGTGAGCTGACGGTCGGCGTCGTAGTAGCCGACGTACTGGTCCTCGCCGTCGGTGAGGAGCGCCTGGCCGACGTAGTGCCCGGCCCACGTGGGGCCGACCTCGACGGTGTCGAGGACCGCCTCGGGCTCCCCCGCCGCGGTGCCACCGTCCTCGACGGTGCCGCACTGGAGCGGGCCCGGATCAGCAGCGGCGGCGGTCGCGGGCAGCGCGGCGAGCGGGGCGCAGAGCAGGCCGGCGACGGCGAGCGCGGCCAACCTCGTCTGGGTTCGACTGGACATGGGTCCTCCGGGGCAGGCCCGGCCGCAGGCCCTGGTGAGCGTCGGCGCCCACGCGGGACATCGGTGTCCGGGCGTAGTGAATCGGTCAAATGCGACGTCTCCGACCCTAGGGGCGACCGCCGCGCGAATCAAGGGATCGCCCGGACGCGCTCCGCTGCACTAGACCTTTGTCGAGGCGCGCTCGTGAGCCACGGGTGAGCGGAGACGCCTTGTTGATCGCGCTCACGAAAGCCGCGCGTCATCTGCCTCGGCAGGGCCCCCCTCCGAATGCGCGCCGTGACCGGCGACCGTAGCCTGGCACGCCTCCGGGCTACCCCTTCCCGCACGTCGTAGCACCGGATGAGAACTCACATGGAAGACCCACCCGAGGCCCGCGGACCCGCGGGACAGCGGTGGCACATAGTGCGGCACCCATGCCGCGGCATCCATCGGAGGAGTATCCAATGATCAGCACGGACCAGGTCAACACCCTGCTCAACAACGGCGGGACCGTCGTCGGGAACGACGGATCCAAGATCGGCAAGGTCGAGCAGGTCTACCTCGACGACCAGACCGGCAACCCCGAGTGGGTGACCGTCAAGACCGGCCTCTTCGGCAGCGCCGAGACGTTCATCCCCCTCTCCCAGGGCAACGTGTCCGGCGACGAGATCCGCGTCCCGTTCACCAAGGACACCGTCAAGGACGCCCCGCGTGTCAGCGACGCCGAGGGCCACCTGTCACCGGAGGAGGAGGCCGAGCTGTACCGCTACTACGGCATGGACTACTCCGGGGCTGCCTCGGACACGGGCGGCGACTACTCCCGCACCACCGGGGACGCGGACCTCGCCACCGGGGACGTCACGGGCCGGCAGGGCGCGGGCTACGACGCCGACGCGCGCGGCACCGTGGGGCACGACACCTCGGGCCCGACCACCGACGACGCGATGACGCGCTCCGAGGAGCAGCTGCACGTCGGCACGGAGCGGGTGGAGGCCGGGCGAGCCCGCCTGCGCAAGTACATCGTCACCGAGAACGTCACCCGTACCGTGCCCGTCCAGCGCGAGGAGGTGCGGCTCGAGCGCGAGCCCATCACGGACGCCAACCGCGGGGACGCCCTCTCCGGCCCGGACCTGAGCGAGGAGGAGCACGAGGTCGTCCTCTCCGAGGAGCGCGTCGTCGTCGACAAGGAGACCGTGCCGGTGGAGCGCGTCCGCCTGGACAAGGACGTCGTCACCGACAACGAGCAGGTCGACGAGACCGTGCGCAAGGAGGAGATCGAGACGGACACCTCCGCCGTCGACAACGACCGCAGGACCCTCTGACCGAGGGCGCCCTCGACCCGGACGGCCGCCCGACGGCGCCGTCCACGCCGTGATGGGCCTGGGGCAGTGCCGGCCGGAAGCGGGGCCAGACCACAACTCGCGCCGTGATGGGCCTGGCGCGCTGCTGCACGGCAGCGCGCCAGGCCCGCCACTCGCCTCGCAGTGATACCAGAGCAACGACGCTCCCACGGAAGGACCCACCACCATGAGCACCAGCTACGGGCAGGACCGGCCCACCGACGACCGGCCCGAGCGCCCCGACGCGACCTCGCCCGACGACGTCGCGCACGACCGCGAGAGCGTCGTCGAGCGCGAGAAGGAGGAGTACGGCGGAGTCAAGATCGGGTCGGCTTTCTTCGGCTGGCTCACCGCCACCGGCACCGCCGTCCTCCTGACCGCCCTCGTCGCCGCCGCGGGAACCGCCGTCGGGGTAGCCACGGACACCGACATCGCCGAGGCGGCCAGCGAGGCGACGCAGGACCCAGGAACCGTCGGCCTCATCGGTGGCATCGCCCTGCTCGTCATCATGTTCGCGGCCTACTTCTGCGGAGGTTACGTCGCCGGCCGGATGGCCCGTTTCAACGGGGCGAAGCAGGGCGTCGCCGTGTGGGTCTGGGCGATCGTCATCGCGATCATCGTCGCCGTCCTCGGTCTCGTCGCCGGCGACAGGTTCAACGTCCTCGCCCAGCTCAACAGCTTCCCCCGCATCCCCGTCAACGAGGGTGACCTCACCACCGGCGGGATCGTCGCGGCGATCGCCCTCGCCCTCATCAGCCTGGCCGGGGCCGTCCTCGGCGGAGTGACCGGCATGCGCTACCACCGCAAGGTGGATCGAGCCGGTCTCGGACGCTAGCTCCGCGTGCACTCGTGCTCAGGCACGGCGCCCCGGGCGCCCGACCGGGGCGTGATGGACAATCGGCGGCATGGGACGTCACGCGCTGCCGATGCCCGGACCTACCCCCGCTCCCGGCACACCCGGTGACCGAGCAGCCGGCACGGCGCCGACGGCGCGAAGCAGGCCGCCGGCCACCGGCACCGGCACCGGCACCGCCACCGGAGCGGACGCCATCGCCTCCGCCCGAGGGCTCGTCAAGGTCTACGGCGCCGGGGACACAGCGGTGCGTGCCCTCGACGGCGTGGACGTCGACTTCGGGCGTCGCCAGCTCACCGCGATCATGGGTCCGTCCGGGTCGGGCAAGTCGACCCTCATGCACTGCATGGCGGGCCTCGACTCCCCCACGTCGGGCCGCGTCGTCGTCGACGGGACCGACATCTCGCGGATGAGCCAGCGCCAGCTCACCAAGCTGCGCCGCACCCGCATCGGGTTCGTCTTCCAGTCCTACAACCTCGTCCCCACGCTGACGGCCGCCGAGAACATCACGCTGCCCCTCGACATCGCCCGCACCCCCGTCGACCGCGAGCGCCTCGAGTCGGTCGTGCGGGCCGTCGGGCTCGAGGACCGCCTCACCCACCGGCCTACCGAGCTCTCCGGCGGGCAGCAGCAGCGGGTCGCCGCGGCACGGGCGCTCATCGCCCGGCCTGCCGTCGTCTTCGCCGACGAGCCCACGGGGAACCTCGACTCCCGGTCCGCCGCGGAGGTCCTCTCCTTCCTGCGCCGCAGCGTCGACGAGCTCGGCCAGTCCGTCGTCATGGTCACGCACGAGCCGACGGCGGCCGCGTACGCCCACCGCGTCCTCTTCCTCGCCGACGGGCGGCTCGAGGCGGAGCTCCTCGACCCGGACGCCGGCACCATCCTCGAGACGCTCGGCGAGCTCACCGACGCGCGCGAGCAGCGGCACCGCTGATGCTGCGCGTCGCGCTGCGCGAGATCCGGGCGCACCTCGTCCGGTTCGCGCTCTCCGTCCTCGCGGTGCTCCTCGGCGTCGCCTTCGTCACGGGCACGTTCTCCCTGCGCGCGATGCTCGCCGACACGTTCGACTCCATCGTCGAGTCCTCCTCCCAGGGGGACGTCTACGTGCGCGGCGTCGAACGGGCCGACGACGGCGGCGGTGGTGGCGCGCCGGCAGGGCCGCTCGCCGAGCCGCGGGCGCCCGTGCCCGTCGACCTCGCCGAGGACGTCGCCCGGGTCGACGGCGTCACCCACGCCCTGCCGGACTTCTTCGGCACGGTCGTCCTTCTCGGCGCCGACGGCCAGGCCGTCGTCAACGGCCAGGCCCCGAGCTTCGGCGGCGCCCTCCAGACCGAGGACGACCCGGGCGCCGACCTCCTCGCGGGACGTGCGCCGGTGGGCGCGGACGAGGTCGCGCTCGAGACGACCGCCCTCGAGACGTCCGGGCTCGCCGTCGGGATGCGCACGTCCGTCGTCATGGGCGCGGACGAGCTGCGCGAGGTGACCGTCGTCGGGGAGGTGACCTACGGCAACCCCATGGTCGGGACGATCCTCGTCCTCGTCGACCCCGCGACGGCCGAGGCGGCCTTCGCCCCCGACGGCACCGTCCCCTCCATCGCCGTCTACGCCGCCGACGACGCGACGCCCGCGGACATCGACGCGCTCGCCGAGCGGGTGGCCGAGGCGACGGCGGGCACGCCGGACGTCGAGGTGCTCACCGGCGAGGAGGTCCGGGCCGAGGCCCGCGAGGCGATCCAGCGGATCATCGGCTTCCTCGGCACCTTCCTCCTCGTGTTCGCGTTCATCTCGCTCTTCGTCGGCGCGTTCATCATCGCCAACACCTTCGCCATGTCCGTGCGCCAGCGGCAGCGCGAGTTCGCGCTCCTGCGCGCCGTCGGGGCCTCCCCCGGGCAGGTCGTCGCCAGTGTCATCGGCCAGGCCGCCGTCGTCGGGCTCGTGGGCTCGGCGGCCGGGGTAGGGGCGGGGATCGGGCTCGTGGCGGTCCTGCGCGCCGTCCTCGACCGCCTCGGCATGACGCTGTCGGGCCAGGTCACGGTCTCCGCGCGCGAGCTCGGGCTCGCCATGCTCGTCGGCACCGTCGTGTCGATGGTGGCTGCGGCGGTCCCGGCCCGCCGGGCGGCGACGACCCCGCCGGTGGAGGCCATGCGCGACGACGTCGTCGTGACGGAGCGCTCGCTGCGCGCGCGGGCCGTGCTCGGCGTCCTCCTCCTCGCGGGCGGCGCGTACGCCGTCCACCGGTCGACGAGCGGAGCGACCGAGGCCCCGGGGACGTGGCTCGGCGCGGGCGCCGGCGCGGTCCTCCTGGGCGCGCTCGCCGTCGCGCCGGTCATCGGGCGCGCGGCGCTCGGGGCGCTCGCCGTCCCTGCCGTCGTCACCCTGCGGCCGATGGGCCGTCTCGCGCGCGGCAACGTCACGCGCAACCCCCGCCGGACGGCGAGCACGGCCGGTGCGCTCATGATCGGGATGGCGCTCGTGAGCGCGTGCGCCGTCCTCGCGGCGTCCGCGACCGCGTCCACGACGTCGATCGTCGCGACCGAGTCCCGCGCCGACCTCACCGTGCAGTCCGCGACGTTCGCCGTCCCGCCGCAGGCGGCCGCCGATCTCGCCGTTCTCGAGGAGGCGGGGCGCGCGGACGCCACCGTCGTCGGGCAGGCGGCGCTCGGGGGATCGGCCGACGACGCCGCCGCCGTGCGCGTCCTCGGCATCCCCGCGAGCGCCTTCGGCGAGACGATCGAGGTGCACGTCGTCGCCGGCTCGCTGGAGGGACTGGCCGACGGCGAGGTCGCCGTCCAGCGCACGACCGCCGAGGAGGAGGGCTGGGACGTCGGCACGACGCTCACCCTCGCGACCGGGGACGGGGACGTGCCGGTCCGGGTCGGCGCGGTCGTCGAGTCCCAGATCCTCACCTCCCCGGTCATCCTCGACCGCGACCTCTTCGACCGGGCGGTGCCCGCGGCGGCGGCGACGGTCGTCGCCGTCTTCGTCGACGCGGCCGACGGCGTGAGTCAGGCCGATCTGCGGGACGCGGTCGACGCCGTCGTCGCCCCCTACGTCGTCCTCACCGCCCAGGACGCGGAAGAGCTGACGAGCTCGCTCGCCGACCAGGTTGACCAGGCGATGGTCATCCTCTACGCCCTCCTCGGGCTCTCGGTCGTCATCGCCGTCCTGGGGATCGTCAACACCCTCGCGCTGGCCGTCATCGAGCGGACCCGCGAGATCGGGCTCATGCGCGCCGTCGGCCTCGGGCGGCTCCAGCTGGCCGTGACGATCACCATCGAGTCGGTCCTCACGGCCGTGTTCGGGACGCTGCTCGGCGTCGTCATCGGCGTCGCGCTCGCCTCGGCGCTGCCCAACGTGTACGCCGACCAGGGGCTGCGCGAGCTCGCCGTCCCGTGGGCGCTCCTCGGCGTGGTCGTCCTGCTCTCCGGCGTGGTCGGCGTCATCGCTGCCCTGTGGCCGGCCGTCCGCGCCACCCGCCTGCCGGTGCTCGAGGCCGTCGCGACCGACTGACGACCCGCGCCCGGACGCACGTCTCCCGCGCTCTCGCCTCGGCCGCACCTCCCGAGCCAGGGCGCGATCGTCGTCGCGAGGCGGGGCTCGTGCGACCCGACCCGGCCCAGCCCAGCCCGGCCCGGCGCGGCGCGGCGCGGCGCGGACAGCGAAGGCCCCCGGTCAGCCGTGGCTGACCGGGGGCCCGTGACCGCAAGCGTCTACGCGCGGGGCGTCACCGCCCGGCGGCTCACCGCGACCGCGCCGCCGAGGAGCATCAGCATGAGCGCGAGGCCGAGCACCCCGAGGTCAGCACCGGTGCTCGGCAGGCCCGGACCGCCGGGCGGGGTGGTCGGCTGGCCGGGCTGCGTCGGCGTCGGCGTCGGCTGGCCCGGGCCGTCGTCGCCCGTGATCGTCACGGGGAACTGGACGAGCGTGCCCGTCGGCTCGGCGATGAGGTACACGACGTACTCCCCGCTCAGGTCCTCGTTGAGGGTCATCGTCACGCTCGCCGCACCGTCGACGACGGCGGACCCGGTGATCGCCTCGATCTCCTCGTCCCCGTCCCCGACGAAGCCGGCCGGCAGGAGGTAGACCTGCAGCGAGGTGTTGGCCGGGCTGCCGAGCGAGGTGAGGTCGAGGTCGCTCACCTCGAACGAGACGGTCTCACCGGCGACGAGGTCGGTGGGCAGGGGGTCGACGACCGTCGCGTGCTTCGCGTAGCGCGGCGAGACCGGCGAGCTCTCCTCGAAGAAGGCGATCCACGCGTCGCGGTCGATGAGACCGGAGTTGCGCACGTCGCTCGCCTCGGTGAAGACCCCGAAGTTGTCACCGCCCTGCGCGAGGAAGGAGAACGTCCCGACCCGGTACTCGCCCGTGGGGTCGAGCGGGAGCCCGTCCACCGTGACGGAGGTGATCCGCTCGCCGCGCGGGGCGTCCGGGTCGTACGTGTAGGAGACGTTCTCCGACAGGCCCAGCTTGAGGAACGTCCGCGAGGCTCCCTCCGGCTGCCACTGCTGCTCGAGCATCTCGACGAGCTGCTCGCCGGTCAGCGTGAGGGTCCACAGCTCGTTGAGGAAGGGCAGCACCGCGTTCGCCTCCGCGAACGTCACCTCTCCGTCCTCCTCCTGCCCGGACGCCTCGTAGAAGAGGTCCGCGCGCAGGCCGCCCGGGTTGACGACGCCGATGGTGGCGCCGCCCCGCTCCTCGCTCGAGAGCCGGTTGACGAGCGCGTCGGCGACGAGGTTGCCGAGCGTCGACTCGCTGCTCCGGTCGTCGCGGCGCGGGGAACCGTCCTCGGCGACCGTGTACGCCGTCGTGATGTCCGCCGTGATCTCGCCGATGACGACGCTGCCGAGCTCGTCCGCCTCGGCGAGGGCCTCGTCGAGGATGACCTTGGCCTCGGCCACGCGGGGGTACGTCGCGACGAGCTCTTCCCACGGCGTCTGCGTCACGGGGACGTTGCGGGCGCTGTAGTCCGCGACGTCACCCGTCTCGGCGTCCACGGTGAGGACCACCTGGGAGACGTACGAGCCATAGCTCTCGCCCTGGATGACCGGGCGGAACTGGCCCGCCTCGCCCGTGACCGGGCCGTCCCATGCGTAGACCTTGTGGGTGTGGCCGTTGAAGATCGCGTCCACCTGCGGGCTCGTCTCGGTGACGATCCGTGCGAACACGCCGCCCTCGGCGATCTCGTCCTCGATCGTCGTCGCATCGGTGAAGCCGGCGCCCTCGTGGTACGCGGCGAGGATGACGTCCGCCTCCCCGTTCGCGGGGTCCCCGTCGCTCAGCTGTGCGGCGACGCGGTTGACGGCGGCCACGGGGTCACCGAAGTCGAGGCCTGCCACACCGGCAGGGCTCACGAGCGTCGGCGTCTCCTCGGTGACGGCGCCGATGACGGCGACGTCGAGGCCCTGGACCTCGAAGGTCGCGTACTCCGGCAGCGCCGGGGTCTCGGTGCCCTCCTCGTAGACGTTGGCCCCGAGGTAGGAGAAGTCCGCCCAGTCGTCGACCTGGCCGGTGAGGTTGTCGAAGCCGCCGTCGAACTCGTGGTTGCCCACGGCCGAGGTGGCGAGGTCGAGCGCGTTGAGGAGCTCGATCGTGGGCCGGTCCTCGGCGAGCGAGGACGGGAACAGCGAGGCCCCGATGTTGTCGCCCGAGGAGAAGAACAGCGTGCTGGCGTCCCCGTGCTCCGCGCGGAGCTCCTCGATCGTGCCGGCGAAGGACAGCGTCGCGTTGAGGACCTCCCCCGTCGGCTCACCGTCGTCGTCCTCGACCTCGACGTAGTCGAAGAGCCGGCCGTGGAAGTCGTTGATGGCGAGGAAGCTGAGGTCGACGAGGCCGTCGAGCTCGAGGCCGACGAGGAGCGGGTCGTGGTCGCTCGAGCGGTAGGGGCTCTCGTCGTACAGGTCGGTGACGTTGTAGTTGTACCGGCTGTACTCGAGCCCGAGCGCCTCGTAGGCGTTGATGTTCCAGATGTCCGCGCCGGTCACGTGGTCGAGTGCCGGGTCGTGGACGAGGACGTGGTCGAGCGAGCCGACGAGGCCCGAGAAGGAGTACGTGCTCTCACCCGTCAGCTCCTGGCCGACGTTCGTGTAGCCCGCCTCGTCGAGGACCATCATCGGGTCCTCCATCGTGTAGGCGTTGAAGTCACCGAGGAGCAGGACGACGTCCGTGCCGAGCTCGGCGATGAGGTCGTCGGCGAAGTCGACGAGCGCCTCGGCCTGCTCGACCCGGTCGGCGTTCCACGAGCCCTGGCCGTCGCCCTGGTCGACGTTGCCGCCCGTGGCGCCCGAGGGCGAGCCCTTCGACTTGAAGTGGTTGGCGATGGCGATGAAGGTGTCCGCGCCCTCGACCGGCTCGCCGTCGTCGCCGACGAGGGCGAACTCCTGGGCGACCGGCTCACGGGCGTTCGAGAACGCCTCGTCCCCGATGAGGATCTCCGACTCCCCGACGGGGGCGACGGCGGAGGGGCGGTAGATGAAGGCGTTGCGGATGACGTCCTCGTCGGCCGGGACGGCCTCCGGGGAGGCGACGTACGCCCACGTGCCCTCGCCGGCCTCGGCGTTGAGGGCGTCGACGAGACCCGCGAGCGCGGCGTCGCGGTCCTCGTCCTCGGTGAAGGTGCGCGAGTTCTCGATCTCGAGGAGCCCGACCACGTCGGCGTCGAGCGCGAGGATGGCCGCGACGATCTTCGCGGTCTGCCGGGCGAGGTTCTCCTCGTCGTAGGCGCCGCGGACGTCGCAGAAGTCGGTGGTCGTCGGGTTGCCCTCACGGTCGGCGAAGAACTCGCAGCCCGCCTCGTCCGCGCCGAGGCTCGTGAAGTAGTTGAGGACGTTGAAGCTGGCGACCTGGACGTCGCCGCCGACGGCCTCGGGCGCCGCCGTGCGGGTGTTCTCGAACGTCACGGGCGCCGCGTCGTTGTCGCCGGTCACCTGCGTGGTCGGCTGGAAGTTCCACTGGAACCGGTAGTCGAGGATGACCGGGTCCGTGAACGTGACCGCAGCGCCTACCCGGACCGGGTTGTCCAGGCTGAGGTAGGGGACTGCCGTCTCGTGGTTGTCCTGGTCGAAGTTCGTGTAGTCCCAGCTCGACCCGTCGTCGAGGGTGACGGCGCGGGCCGCGTTGTCCGCGATGACGGCGTCGGCGTCGGCGGTGCCGGGACGGGCGACGTCGGTCGGCTGGCGCAGCGGCTCCTCACCGGTGGCGAGGCCGACGCTCCCGTAGCGGTTGGTCGGGTAGGTGTCCGTCACCGTGTACGCGCCCTGCGGAGCGATGAGCATGCCCTCGTAGACCTCGCGCTCGGCGTCGGTCTCCGGGAAGACGATCTCGGCCGGGACGACGTCCTCGACCACCTCGTCGAGGACCTCCCACGTGACGTCGACGACCTCGGTGAGGCCGTTGAACTCCTCGACCTCGCCCGTCACCTCGACGTAGTCGCCGACGGCGACGGCGTCAGCGAGGTCCGGGCCGTAGACGAAGACGCCGTGCGAGGCGTCGTGGCCCTCGAGGTCCGCGCCCGTGCCGGGCGTCTGGATGTACGCGCCGTCGAGGTTCCCGTCCGGGTAGACCGCCGTGACGACACCGGTCGTGATGACGGCGGAGCCGGCCAGCGGTGAGGCTTCCCCGGTGCCCTGGATCTCAGCGATGGTCACCTCGACCGGGTCCCCCGGACCCTCGGGAGGCGTGTTGAGCGTGCCGAAGGAGCTCGGCGCCGGGCCGGTCCACACGCCGTCGATGCGCTGGAGCGACTCGCCGACGGGGTCGCTGCCCGACTGGAGGACACCGATGTCGGTGCTGTCGACCGCGTCGGCCGGCCCGCCGATCCCGGTGAACTCCCCCTCGTAGGAGAGGAACTCCACGAGGGCGCCGTCGGCGTCGACGAGCGCGACGCCGTCGGGGGCGCCGTTCTGCAGCCCCGCGATCTCCACCGTGACGACGCCCGCGGCGGGCACCGTCCCGTCCAGCGTCCCCGTCGGGGTGTACGGAGCCCCGTTGTTGCCGTTGTACGGGACGACCGTCCAACCGGTGAGGTCCGTGCCGACGGGGGCCTGGACCTCGACGGCCTCGCCGACGTCAGCTCCCTGGTTGTCGTAGTGGATCTCGCTGATGAAGACCGGGCCGTCCGCCAGGAGGAACGGAGTGGATATCGGGCCGGCTGCGGCCGGCGCGAGGCCGACAACCGGGGACAGCAGGAGCGCGCCGGCGGCCGCTGCCGCGACGCCACCCCTCCTGCTCGTGCGGGCACTGCGGGAAGTACGGCTCACTACCACTCCTGTCGTCGACCAACTGCGGGCTCCGACGCGCACGCCAGTGTGCGCGATCGCCATGTGCGGGCAACCCGATTGTCAGGGCTGCGACCAGGATGAGTCAACGTCTCATGTGACGAGACATGAAACGTTCACCACGGCGCCACCCGGGCGCCACCAGGTGTCGTCATCGATCACCACGGGCACCTGCGGGGCGCCCGGGCCCGACCCGACGGCGGACCGAGGTGCACCAGGAGCGCCCGCCCGCAATCATGGGGCCACGGGCAGACCGCCCCCGGGCGCACACCGTGCGCCCCGTGCACGGAGGAGAGGTATCGCGGTGGACGATCCCGCACAGCACGCAACCGGAGCAACAGCCATGCCGGGCACCCCGGGAAAGTCGGGGCCGACGGTCGGTGAGCTCGTCGCCCGGCTCTCCGACCAGTTCTCCCGCCTCGTGCGCGACGAGCTCAAGCTCGCGCAGACCGAGATCGCCGCGAAGGGCAAGCAGCTCGGCGTCGGGGTCGGCATCTTCGCCGCCGCGGCCCTCTTCGGCTTCTTCGGGCTCGCCGTCCTCATCGCGGCCGCGGTCCTCGGACTCGCCGAGGCCGTTCCGGCCTGGCTCTCCGCCATCATCGTCGGCGTCGTCCTTCTCATCATCGCCGCGATCGCGGCCCTGCTGGGGAAGAAGCGCCTGGAGGCGGGGGCTCCCCCCACCCCGGACGCGGCGAAGAAGAACGTCAAGCGCGACATCGACGCGGTGAAGAAGGGGATCCAGTCATGAGCGACGACGCCAAGGACGCGAAGGACACGCGCAGCGCCACCCAGATCGAGTCCGACCTGGCACGCACGCGCGCCGAGCTCACGAGCACCGTCAACGAGCTGAGCGAGATGCTCGACCCGCGCAAGCAGGTGGAGAACGCGAAGAACAGCGTGCGCGAGGCAGTCGACCGCACGAGCGCGTCCGCCCGCCAGACCGTGGAGGACCTGCGCGTCCAGGCGAAGAACTTCCTCGAGGACGTCAAGGGCGGGGACCCGAAGTCGGTCGGCTTCCTCGGTGCCGGCGTGGCGGTCGCCCTCACCGCGCTCGTCGTCCGCGTCAAGCGCGGGCGCTAGTTACGCCGCGCGAGGCGCCGACGGCAGGCCCGCAGACGGCAGTGCGCAGTCGCCAGTGTGCTGGCGGCAGTGCGCTGCCGGGCGAGGGCGCTGCCGGCACACCCGCTGCGCCACCGCGGCGGGTGTGCCCCGTCGGGCCTACGAGGTGCCGGCGCTCGACTGCGTGAGCCCGTGCGCCGTGAGCAGGACATCAACCTCGCTGCGCAGGTAGCGCCGATGCCCGCCGAGGGTTCGCACGACGGACAGCTTCCCGGCGTTGGCCCACCGGGTCACCGTCTTCGGGTCCACCCGGAACCGCATCGCCACCTCACCCGGTGTGAGCAGCGTCTCTTCGTCCTGCCAGTCGTCCATGTCGTCCCCATCCCGGTGGCCGAGGCCACCGATACATCGCGTGGATGCGTTGACTTCCGCGGGTCCTTCTCAGGCTAACGAGCGCGGTTTGGGCGAAATGTGGACCTTGGTCCCAGGCGGGCGCGCTGCGCCGTGGGCGCTCGCCGACGCGCGGCGGTCAGGGGCTGCAGGTCCGCTGACCGGTCCCGGATGGTCGTTCTGCCCGGCGACCATGTACGGTGGCCACACGACACATACATGACCACATACACGGGGCCGCACCGGACATCGGTGCCTGCCCCGCTTCTACGTTGGAGGGGGTCGACGCCATGGGGCGCGGCCGTCAAAAGGCCAAGCAGACGAAGGTCGCTCGCCGGCTGAAGTACTACAGCCCGGAGACCGACTACCGAGCTCTCGAACGAGAGCTCACGTCAAGCGAGCGCGACGCACAGCGTCGCGCAGAGTTAGAGATTCCCCCCGCCGTGGACGAGGACGACTGGGGCGTCGAGCCGAGCGCTCGTTGACCCCTCGGCAGGTCCCGCCCAGCCCTGTGCTGGACGAGCCTGCTGACGTCCGTGGTCCGCAGGCCGCGCGGCTCGTCGGTGCGCCCCGGCGCATGCACCGGAGCTCCGGCGCACGGCGAGCTGCACGGCCCTCCGGCGACCCCGCCGGGCGGCGCCTCGCCCGTGCACCTCGGCGCGCCCGCCCCGAGGCCCGGCGCCCGCACGCGTCCCCCCTGCGGCCCAGCCCCGTCCACGCCACCCGCTGAGGCGGGGCTGGCCGGGCCGGCGGGCCGCCCGCGAGCCGGTCCGCTCTCGGGCCGGTCCGCCCTCCCGGGGGGGGACGTACGTCGGGGTCAGGCGGTGCGGTAGGTGCCGTGCATGCGCACCGCGCCGCCGCGCACGCCCTTAGTGCCGGTGACGAGGGCGCCGTCGTCGTCCGCGCGCGGGGCGCGGACCTCGCCCAGCGTCCAGGCGCGGATACCGGCACCCGCGCAGCGGCGCACCGCCTCCTCGACGGAGCCGCTCGCGACGACGGCGATCATGCCGACGCCGAGGTTGAGGGTCTGCTCGAGGTCGTCCCACGGCACGGGACCGAGCCGCCGCACGAGGTCGAAGATGGGAGGCACCGTCCACGAGCCGCGCTCGACGTCCGCGACGAGCCCGGGGGGCAGGACGCGGGCGAGGTTGGCGGCGAGGCCCCCGCCCGTCACGTGGCTGAGGGCGTGGAGGTCCACCTCGTCCGCGCGGGCCAGGTCGAGGCAGGCGCGCGTGTACAGGCGGGTCGGGGTGAGGAGCTCCTCCCCCAGGGTGCGACCGAGCTCGGGCACCGAGCGCTCGAGGCCCCAGCCGGAGACCTCGAGCACGCGACGCACGAGCGAGTAACCGTTGGAGTGCAGGCCCGAGGACGCCATGGCGATGAGGACGTCGCCCTCGCGCACGCGGTCCGGCCCGAGCACGTCCGCCGCCTCGACGACACCCGTGGCGGCGCCGGCGACGTCGTACTCGTCCGGGCCGAGCAGGCCGGGGTGCTCAGCGGTCTCGCCGCCGACGAGGGACGTCCCGGTGAGGACGCACGCCTCCGCGATCCCGCGCACGATGGCGGCGATCCGCTCCGGCACGAGCCGGCCGCACGCGATGTAGTCCGTCATGACGAGGGGCTCGGCGCCGACCACGACGATGTCGTCGACGACCATGCCGACGAGGTCGTGCCCGATCGTGTCGTGGATGCCGAGCGCCTGGGCGATGGCGACCTTCGTGCCGACGCCGTCCGTCGACGTCGCGAGCAGCGGGCGCGTGAACCGCAGGAGCGCCGAGGCGTCGTACATCCCGGCGAAGCCGCCCACGCCCCCGACGACGGCGGAGGAGTGCGTCGCGCGGACCGCCTCCTTCATGAGCTCGACGGCGACGTCCCCGGCCTCCGTGTCGACCCCGGCGGAGGCGTAGGTCACCGGTCCCCGTACGTCGGCGCTCATACCGCTCCCGCTCCTGTGCTCGTCAGTGGCCCCGGTCCGGGGGCCGCGGTCCGGCGAGCCCGCGGGCTAGGGCTCCCGGCGGTGTCGCAGCCCGACGCCGACGTCCCGTCGCGGACCTCGATCGGGTAGGCACCCGTGAAGCACGCGGTGCACAGGCGCTCCGCGGGGATCGTCGTCGCCGCGATCATGCCCTCGGTGGAGATGTAGCCGAGCGAGTTGGCGCCGAGGGAGTCCCGGATCTCGTTCGTCGTGAGCCCGTTGGCGATGAGCTCGGCGCGCGTGGCGAAGTCGATCCCGAAGAAGCAGGGCCACTTCACGGGCGGGGAGGAGATGCGCACGTGCACCTCCGCCGCGCCGGCCTCGCGCAGCATCCGCACGAGCGCCCGCTGGGTGTTCCCGCGCACGATCGAGTCGTCGACGACGACGAGGCGCTTGCCGGCGATGACCTCGCGCAGCGGGTTGAGCTTGAGCCGGATGCCGAGCTGGCGGATCGTGTCCGTCGGCTGGATGAACGTGCGGCCGACGTACGTGTTCTTGACGAGCCCCTGGGCGAACGGGATGCCGGACTCCTGGGCGTAGCCGATCGCCGCCGGCGTGCCGGACTCCGGGGTGGGGATGACGAGGTCCGCCTCGACGGGGTGCTCGCGGGCGAGCACCCGGCCCATCTCGGTGCGGGAGGCGTTGACGGAGCGTCCCGCGATGTTCGTGTCCGGGCGAGCGAGGTAGACGTACTCGAAGACGCACCCGCGCGGCGTCGCCTCCGCAAAACGCTGGGAGCGCAGTCCGTCCTCGTCGATGACGATGAGCTCGCCCGGCTCGATCTCGCGGATGAAGGTCGCACCGACGATGTCGAGGGCCGCCGTCTCCGAGGCCACGGCCCAGCCGCGCTCGAGGCGGCCGAGGACGAGTGGCCGGAAGCCGTGGGGGTCGCGCGCCGCGTAGAGCGTGTGCTCGTCCATGAACGCGAGGGAGAAGGCACCCTCGAGCATGGGCAGGACGTTCATCGCGGTGCTCTCGAGGGTGCCCGTGGGCTCGGCGTCCTCACCGACCATCCCCGCGAGGAGGGCGGTGACGACGGCGGTGTCCGTCGAGCTGCCGCGCCCGAGCTCGCCGCGCAGGTCGGTGCCGTAACGCTCGTGCACGAGGGCCATGAGCTCGCGGGTGTTCGTGAGGTTGCCGTTGTGCCCGACGGCGACGGTGCCCGACGCCGTGGGGCCGAGCGTGGGCTGGGCGTTCTCCCACGCGCTGGCGCCGGTCGTGGAGTACCGCACGTGCCCGATGGCGATGTGGCCGGTGAGCGCGGACAGGGCGCGGTCGTCGAAGACCTGCGAGACGAGGCCCATGTCCTTGTAGACGAGGATCTGCTCACCGTTGCTGGCGGCGATGCCCGCCGACTCCTGGCCACGGTGCTGGAGTGCGTAGATGCCGAAGTACGTCAGCCGGGCGACGTCCTCGCCGGGGGCCCAGACACCGAAGACGCCGCACTCGTCCTGCGGCCCCTTCTCTCCGGGCAAGAGGTCGTGGGTCAGCCGTCCGTCTCCGCGTGCCACCTGCCTATGGTCCCACACACCCGCCCGACCGCCGCCTCGGGTCTCAGGGCCGGACGCTCCGGTGTGCGCTCAGGCCCGCACGAGCTCGAAGTCGATGCGCCGCCGGACGACGTCGACCTCGACGAGGCGCACCCGGACCCTCTCCCCCAGGGGCAGGTCACGCCCGCGCACGCGTCCCTCGACGGGAGGTGCCGTCAGCATGACGGTCCCCCGCCCGAGGCCGTCCGCGCTGCCGTTGCCGTTCCCGTCGGCACCGCCGCTGCGGCCCGGTGCGCCGTCGGACGCCGCGCCGCCGTCCGCCCGGCCGTGGTCCTCGACCTCGATGACGACGGCCTCGAACATCTCGCCGACCGACCCCTCGAGCACGAGCGCCTCGACGGTGTCGACGGCCCCGTTCTCGAAGCGGCTCGCCCGCTGCGTCGTGCGCGCCATCGTGCGGGGAAGGCCGGGCAGCGCCTCGAGGACCCACTCGGGCACGGCCGTCCCCGCGCACGCCGCGAGGCACACCTCGAGGCCGTAGCGGTCGACGAGGCGGCGCAGCGGGGCGGTGACGTGGGCGTACTCGGCGGCGATGGCCGCGTGCCGGGTGCCGGACTGCTGCTCGTCCTCGATGCCGGCGCCGAAGGCGTGGTAGTCCGCACCGCGGAAGAGCGACGTCGCCTCGTTGAGGAACGCGGCGTGCGCCGGGACGGCGGCGTCGAGCGCGCGGATGAGCTCCCCGTAGGACCGGCCGCCGGGCCAGTCGATCCCGAGGGCCTCGGCAGTACGGCGCAGGCGGGCCACGTCCCGCGGGTCGGCGTCGGGCAGGGTCCGCAGGACGCCCGTGCCGTACTCACGCATGATCGCCGCTGCGGCGATGCCGGTGAGGAGGGAGATCTGGGCGTTCCAGCCCTCTACCGGCAGGGTGGCGCGCAGCTCGAGCTCGTAGCCGCCGTTCGCGGGGATGACCGACTGCTCGGGGATGTCGAGGGACATCCCGCCGCGCTCGCTCTCCTTCCGCTGCCGGGCGGTGCCGACCTCGCGGAGCAGGTCCGGCAGCTCTGCCGGCACGGCCGGATCGGCGCCCCCGTCGAGGACCGCCTGGACCTGCGCGTACGTGAGCTGGGCGCGGCTGCGGACGAGCGCCCGGCTCACCGAGGCGTCGCGGATCGCACCGTCGGCGTCGAGCACGATGCGCCACAGGCAGGCGGGGCGGACCTCGTCCGGGAGCAGGCTCGCGGCACCGGCGCTGAGGACCTCGGGATGGAGCGGGACCGACCCGGTGGGGCCGTACACGGTCACGCCACGTTCGTGGACGCTCCGGTCCAGGGCGCCGCCGGGGACGACGAAGGAGGCGACGTCGGCGATCGCGTAGTGGACGACGAACCCGCCGTCGTCGGCGCGGGCGAGGTGGACGGCCTGGTCGAGGTCCCGCGAGCCGGGCGGGTCGATGGTGACGACGGCGAGGTCCGTCCGGTCCGCGTGCGCCGGGGGTGGGCCGGCGGCCGCGTGCTCCGCCTCGGCGAGGGCGGCCGACGAGAAGGTGAGCGGGATCTCCAGCTCCGCGAGCAGCTCGTCCAGCGCCTGCCGGACGCGGTCGGGCGGGGCGGCAGCGAGTCTGACGTGTCGGGGGGCCACGGCCCGAGACTACGGGCGGAGCGCGTCCCGGGCAGGACGACGGCGCACCGAGCGCCGCTCGGCGAGGACGGCCGCGAGGGCACCGAGGAGCGCACCGAGGCTGCCGAGGGCGATGAAGAGGAGGAGGAAGAGGGTTCCGGTACCGAGGTCCGAGCCCCCGCCGGGGAGCAGCGCGAGGACGAGCGAGGCGAGGGCCCCGAGCAGGACGCCGACGAAGGCGAACCGCCCGTAGCGCGGCGCGCGGCGCAGCGTGGCCGGGTCGATGAGGGTGCGGTCCTCCGCCGGCGCGGCGGCGGGAGCGGGCGCGGTGGCCGCGTCACCCTCGGCCGGCGCAGCCGTGTGAGCAGGGGCCGCGGCGCTCGTCGGCTGGTCGCCGGACGTGGGGACGGGCCCGGCCGTCGTCTCGGGTGCGTCCGTGGGCGTCGTGGCGCCGACGTCGGGGCGCGCGTCGTCGTGGGTGCTCACCGACCGAACCTACCTCGTGACCAGCGGCAGGACGCCGGTGAGGTCGGCACGGGCGCCGGAGGCGGTCACCCGCCCGTTCCCCATCGCGGCGGCCCAGCTGAGCCGTCCGGTCGCGAGCGCGAGCCAGGTCTGCGGGTCCGTCTCGACGACGTTGGGCGGCGTCCCCCGCGTGTGCCGTGGCCCCACGATCGCCTGCACGGCGCCGTGCGGCGGGACCCGCACCTCGACCGAGCGGCCCGGGGAGCTGGCGGCCAGCTCCTCGAGGGTGAAGCGCACCGCGGTGCGCACGACGGCCACGGGGACGTCGGCGCCGGTGGGCCCGGCCGCACTCTCGGCGGCCTCGGCCGCGAGCCATGTCCGCACCGCCGCCATGCCCTCGAGGGGGTCCACCCGTCTGCGCGCCATGCACCCACGGTAACCAGCCGCCCCGGATGCCACTGCGCTGAGGACCTGTCAGGCCAGACCTGCGGGATCCTCAGCACAGCTGGACGGCTCCGCGACCCGCTCCCCTACTCCGCGAGGGCGTCCCAGCGCCGGACCGCCGCGACGAGGAGGGCACCGATGAGCGCCATGACGAGGGCGGCGAGGAGCGGGGCGTGGGTGGCGGCACCCGTCGAGGGCAGCGCACCGCCGTCATCCGGCGTCGTCGCCACCGGGGCGGGCACCGTCGTCGTCGGCTCGGGCGTCGGGGAGGGCACGGCCGTCTCCTGCGGCCCGACGAGCACGTCGACCCACACGTAGTAGCCGTTGACGTCGTCGTAGGCCTTGAGCTGCATGGGCTCGGGCTCGATGAGGCCCGCGAGCTCCGGGACCGTCACGCGGACCTGCGCGCGGCCCCCCTCGTCGGTCCCGTCCACCGGCGACGCGTCCACGGCGGCGGTCCCGACCTCGACGTCGCCGAGCACGAGCCGTAGCTCGGCGGGCTTCGGCTCGGACGTGCTGAAGGCGAGCGAGGAGAGGTCGACGGCGACCTCGTCCCCCGGCGCGTAGACGGCGTTCGGGTCGGAGACCCAGCTGACCCCGATGGCGCGCTGGACGTGGTCGGGGGCGACGGGCGTGCCGGCCTCGGCGGCCTCGGCGAGGTAGTCGACGAACGCCTGGAGGTCGACCCGGCCCGAGTCGGCGACGCCCGTCCCCTCCGCGAAGGTCGAGAAGTTGTCACCGCCGGAGGCGAGGAACGAGTTCGTCGTCACGGTGTACGTCGCCTCCGGGTCGAGGACCTCCCCGTCCAGGTAGGCGTGGGTGATGCGCTCGCCGCGCCCGGCCTGGGGGTCGTACAGGTACGTGAGACCGGAGGAGACGCCCAGCTTGAGGAAGGGGCGGCTCGCACCCTCGGGCTGCCACTGCTCCTCGAGGATGCTCATGACCTGCGCGCCGGTGAGCTCCATCGTCACGAGCGTGTTGGCGAACGGCTGGACGGTCGCCGCCTCCTCGTACGTCACCGCGCCGTCGACGTTCGTCTCGCTCCCGGCCTCCCCCGCGAAGGCGAGGTCGGCGCGGATGCCGCCAGGGTTCATGATCGCGAGGTCGGCGCCGAGGTCGGCCGTCGCCCACAGCTGGACGTCGGCGATGAGGTTGCCGAGGGTCGACTCCCCGCCCCGGTTCTCGCTGCCGTCGCCCTGCCGGGCCCGGTTGAGGTCCCCGGAGATCTCCCCGAGGACGACGGCGCCGAGCACCTCGGCCTCCGCCTCGGCGGCCGCGACGATGTCCGCCACCTCGCCCTCGTCGAGCGGGACGTCGCCGGTGAGGTCGACGAGCTCGGTCGTGACGCCGGTGACGGCGTCCGCGTCGGGGTCGTACGTGAGGGAGATCCTGCCGAGCAGCTCCCCGAAGGAGCCGGCCTGGACGACGGCGAGGTCACCGCCGTCGCGCTCGAGGACGTGGGCGTACGCGGTGTGGGTGTGCCCGGAGAAGATGACGTCGATGTCCGCCGAGGCCTGCGTGACGAGCTCGCCGAAGGGGCTGTCGTCGGTGGCGTCCGCGAGCTCGCCCCCGCTCGCGCCGTCGTGCGCGAGGACGACGACGACGTCCGCCTCGCCGTTGCCGTCGTCGCCGTCGGAGAGCTGGGCGGCGACAGCGTTCGCGCTCTCGCTCATGCCGGCGAAGTCGAGGCCCTCGATGCCGGCCGGGGTGACGAGCGAGGGGACGGTCGGCGTGACGACGCCGACGAGGCCGACGCTCACCCCGCTCGGCGTCTCGACGACGACGTAGTCCTCGTAGTCGCTCGCGCCGGAGACGTTGGCGGCGAGGTAGGGGAAGAGGTCGGGGTCGCCCGCGATGCGCGCGTTGAGCGCGTCCTGGCCCTGGTCGAGCTCGTGGTTGCCGACGGCGGAGGCATCGAGGCCCATCGCCTTGAGCACGTCGAGGGTCGGCTGGTCGTTCGCGACCATCGACGTGAACGTCGAGGCACCGATGTTGTCGCCGGCGGAGACGAAGACCGTGTCCTCGTTCTCCGCCCGGGCCGCGGCGACCGCCCCCGCGAGCGCGACGGCGCCGGCCTGCGTGACGACCCCGTCGTCGTCGAGGGTGCGCGAGATGCGGCCGTGGAAGTCGTTGATGCCGAGGACGTCGACGGTGACGGTGCCGTCGTCGCCGACGACCGCGGCAGCGGGCAGGGCGCCGAGGCCGGCGGTAAGGAGACCGGCGGCGCCGAGCGCCGCTACCGGCCGGCGCAGCGCCCCGCGGGGGCGGAGGTGGGCATCGGGCATGGGACTTCCTCAGGACGGGCGAGCACGACAGCGTGACCTTGCTCACCATATCGGCGCCCGGTACCCGCGGTCGAGGGCCGGGCGGTGCCACGGCCCCTGCGGGCACCGCCGGCTGTCGTGAGGGGCACCACCTCCGGGTCGGGCGGGCACGCGTCGCCGGTCGGGGGCGCACCTGCTAGGACTGTGCGGTGACATCCCCCTCCCGCGGCGCGGACGCGCGCGACGACCGGTGGCCGGCGTTCGCGGTCTGCCTCGGTGCCGGGTTCATGGCCCTGCTCGACGTCTCCATCGTCAACGTCGCGCTGCCCTCGATCGAGTCCTCGCTCGCGGCGAGCCCGAGCGACCTGCAGTGGATCGTCGCCGGTTACACCCTCGCGTTCGGCCTCGTCCTCGTCCCGGCGGGCAGGCTCGGCGACGCGATCGGACGGCGACGGATGTTCCTCATCGGCCTCGCCGGCTTCGTCCTCGCCTCTGCGGCGTGCGGGCTCGTGACGTCCGCGTCCGCGCTCGCCGTCGTGCGGCTCGTCCAGGGCGTCGCGGCCGGCATCCTCAACCCCCAGGTGGTCGGGCTCATCCAGCAGCTCTTCCAGGGTCCCGAGCGCGGGCGGGCGTTCGGGATGTTCGGTGCCGTCGTCGGGATCTCCACCGCCACGGGACCCCTGATCGGCGGGGTGCTGCTCGCCGCCTTCGGCGAGGAGCAGGGCTGGCGCGCGGTGTTCCTCGTCAACGTCCCGATCGGCCTCGTCCTCCTCCCGCTGGCGTGGAAGCTGCTGCCCCGGACCGCCCGCGTCCCCGGCCCGCTGCGCCTCGACGTCATCGGCCTCGCCACCCTCGGCGTGGGGACGATCTGCCTCATGCTGCCGTTCGTCGTCGCGTCGGAGGGCGGCGGGCTGTCGTCCGCCCCCTGGTGGCTCGTGGGCGTGGCCGTCGTCGTCCTCGCGACGTTCGTGTGGTGGGAGCGGCGCTTCGAACGGCGTGGCGGGCGCCCGGTCGTCACGGCCGCGCTCGCACGCACCCGCTCCTTCACGTTCGGCGCCGGCATCGGTGGCGCCTACTTCGCCGGGTTCACGAGCATCTTCCTCATCGTGACCCTCTACCTCCAGAACGGGCTCGGCCTCTCACCGCTCCAGGCCGGCCTCGTCCAGACGCCGTTCGCGCTCGGCGGCGCCGTCGGAGCCATCGCCGGCGGGCGGCTCGTCACGCGGTACGGACGTTGGCTAGTCGTCGCCGGCATCGTCACGGTCATCGTGGGCCTCGTCGCCACGGACGTCGCCGCGACGGTCGTCGACCCGGAGCTCCTGCCGTGGGTCGTGGCCGCGTGCCTGTCCGTCGCCGGCGTGGGCAACGGCTTCGTCATCTCCCCGAACCAGACGCTCGCGCTCGCGGACGTGCCGGTCGCCCAGGGCGGCACCGCCGGGGCGACCATCCAGACGGTCCAGCGGATCGGCACCTCGATCGGCGTCGCCGTGACGACCGCCGTCTTCTTCACGACGCTCGCGGCGACCGGGCCGAGCGTGGAGGGGTACGGCGAGGCGCTCGCCGTCGGGCTGCGCGTGACGATCGGGCTCGTCACCCTCGCGCTCCTCGTCGCACTCGTCGACGCGCTGCGTCGCCAACGGGTCACGCCGCGGTGAGACCGCACCCTCCTGGGTGAGACCGCACCGTCCAGCAGGCCCCGGGACCCACAAGGGTGCGGTCTCACGGCAGGGCCTCGGCGGCGGCGTGCGCGCACCTCAGCGGTGCGCCAGCGAGCAGGAGGCGTCAGCCGGCCGCCGCGACCGCCGCCGCCACGAGCGCCGGGTCCGTGATGTCGTAGGCGGCCGGGCCCCCGCCGGGACCGGCCGCGCCGGCGGCGTCCGTGCTCGCGCGCGCCGAGAGGTGGACCGCGTCGACGCCGAGGGCGGCGAGCGCAGGGACGTCCTCGGGGCGCACGCCACCACCGGCCATGACCTGGACCCGCCCGGCGGCCCGTTCGACCAGGGCGGCGAGGGGCGCGGCACCGTCGATCGCGCGCCCGGCGCCCCCCGAGGTGAGCACCCGGGCGATACCGAGCCCGGCGACCTCGTCGAGGGCGGCGGCGGGGTCGGGGAGGACGTCGAGGCAGCGGTGCAGTGTGACCTCGCGCCCCTCGGCGGCACGGACGAGGGCCTTGAGGGCGTGCCGGTCGAGCCGCCCGTCCGCCGTGAGCGCGCCGACGACGACGCCGCGCACCCCGACGTCCACGAGCGCCTCGATGTCCCGGACCATGACCGAGACCTCCGTGGCGGTGAACGCGAAGCCCCCGGCACGGGGGCGGACGAGCGCGTGCACGTCGATGCCCGCGCCGACGACCGCCTCGGCGAGGCCGATGCTCGGCGTGAGGCCGCCGAGGCCGAGCGCGCTGCACAGCTCGACGCGCGCCGCCCCGCCGTCGCGCGCCACCCGGGCGCCGTCGACGTCCTGGACAGCGATCTCGACGGCGATGGCCATCAGATGACGCCGAGGGCCAGCATGGCGTCGGCGACCTTGATGAAACCGGCGACGTTCGCGCCGAGGACGTAGTCCCCGGGGCGGCCGTACTCGTCCGCGGTGGCGGCGCAGCGGTCGTGCACGCCCGTCATGATGTCCGCGAGGCGCGACTCCGTGTAGGCGAAGTCCCACGAGTCGCGGCTGGCGTTCTGCTGCATCTCGAGCGCGGAGGTCGCCACACCGCCGGCGTTCGCGGCCTTGCCGGGGCCGAAGAGCACCCCGTTCTCCTGGAACAGGCGCACGGCCTCGGGCGTCGTCGGCATGTTCGCGCCCTCGGCGACGGCGCGCACGCCGTTGCTCAGGAGCGAGCGCGCGTCGTCGGCCGTCAGCTCGTTCTGCGTCGCGCACGGCAGTGCGACGGTCGCCGGCACGTCCCAGATGGAGCCGTCGGTGACGAGGCTGGCCTTGGCGCGCCGGTCGACGTAGTCCTTGGCGCGACCGCGCTCGTTGAGCTTGACCTCCTTGAGGAGGTCGAGGTCGACGCCCGCCTCGTCGACGACGTAGCCCGAGGAGTCGGAGAAGGCCACGACCTTGGCCCCGAGCTGCTGCGCCTTCTCGATGGCGTAGATCGCGACGTTCCCGGACCCGGAGACGACGACGCGCTGGCCGTCGAGCTGCTCCCCTCGGGTGCGCAGCATCTGCTCGGTGAAGAGCACGGCGCCGTACCCGGTGGCCTCGGTGCGGACGAGCGAGCCACCCCACGAGACGCCCTTGCCCGTGAGCACGCCGGACTCGTACCGGTTGGTGATCCGCTTGTACTGACCGAAGAGGTAGCCGATCTCGCGCCCACCCACGCCGATGTCACCCGCCGGGACGTCGGTGTACTCGCCGAGGTGACGGTAGAGCTCGGTCATGAACGCCTGGCAGAAGCGCATGACCTCGCCGCTGCTGCGCCCGCGGGGGTCGAAGTCCGAGCCGCCCTTGCCACCACCGATCGGCATCCCGGAGAGCGAGTTCTTGAAGATCTGCTCGAAGCCGAGGAACTTGACGATGCCGAGGTAGACGGACGGGTGGAAGCGCAGGCCGCCCTTGTACGGGCCGAGCGCGGAGTTGAACTCGACCCGGAACCCGCGGTTGATCTGCACCTGGCCGGCGTCGTCCACCCAAGGGACGCGGAAGATGATCTGGCGCTCCGGCTCGCAGATCCGCTCGAGCACCGCGGCGTCGACGTAGTCGGGGTTCTTGCGCAGGACCGGTCCGAGCGACTCGAAGACCTCCTGGACGGCCTGGTGGAACTCGGCCTCGCCGGGGTTGCGTCGCAGGACCTCGGAGTAGGCCTGCTCGAGCTGGGTCTCCACGATGTGGGGCTCCTTCAGTGATAGGACGACAGGGATGGGGGCGTGCGGACGGACCTCGGCGTCCGGGCCACGCCCGCAGTCAGCCGAAGTGGCGGGGCAGGGTCGCTGCCGACGTCTCGGCGAGCTCGGTGAGGGTGAGGGTGAAGGTGCCGGCGACGTCGAGCGCCGGGACCCCGTCGACCGGCTCGGGGCCGGCGTCGTTGGTCACGCCGATCCGCAGGTAGGGGAACTGCCGCGCGGTGCAGAGGTCGACGAGGCGGACCTCCTCGCTGCGCGGCACGGCGACGAGCGCACGCGCGCCCGACTCGGCGAACAGCGCCGTCGCGAGGTCGACGCCGTCGCGCTCGCACAGCGCGCCGAGGTCGACGTCCGCGCCCGTGCCGAAGCGCAGGCACGCGTCGATGAGGGAGATCGCGAGCCCACCGGTGGACAGGTCGTGCGCGGCCTCGACGAGGTCGTCGCGCGAGGCGTTGACGAGGATCTCCGCGAGGCGCCGCTCGGCGTCGAGATCGACGGCCGGCGGCATCCCGCCGAGGTGGCCGTGGACGACGTCGGCCCACGCGGAGCCCGAGAGCTCGGTGCGCGTCGTGCCGAGGAGGTAGATGGCGAGCCCGGGCCGGGTCCAGCCGGACGGCGTCGCCCGGGCCACGTCGTCGAGCACGCCGAGGACGCCGACGACGGGCGTGGGGTTGATCGAGGAGTCGATCTGGCCCGGCTCGCCCGTGCCGTTGTAAAGGGAGACGTTGCCGCCCGTGACGGGCACGCCGAGCTCGGCGCAGGCGTCGGCGAGACCGGTGATGGCCTGGACGAGCTGCCACATGGCGTCCGGGTCCTCCGGCGAGCCGAAGTTGAGGCAGTCCGTCACGGCGAGGGGGCGCGCGCCGACGCAGCCGACGTTGCGGTAGGCCTCGGCGAGCGCCTGCCGCGCCCCGGTGTACGGGTCGAGCTTGGTGAAGCGGCCGTTCGCGTCGGTGCTGAGGGCGACACCGAGGCCGCTGGACTCGTCGACTCGGATGACGCCGGCGTCGTCGGGCTGCGCCAGCGCGGTGTTGCCCTGGACGTAGCGGTCGTACTGGTCCGTCACCCACGACTTGCTCGCGAGGTTGGGCGAGGCGACGAGCGTGAGGACCTGCTCGCGCAGCGCCTCGCCGCCTGCCGGGCGCGGGAGGTGCTCGGCCCCGTTGGCCGGGTCGTTGAGCGCGTCCTGCCACGCGGGGCGGGCGTAGGGGCGCTCGTAGACAGGCCCCTCGTGGGCGACGGTGCGCGGGTCGACGTCGACGATGCGCTCGCCGTGGTGGTCGATGATGAGCCGGCCGGTGCCGGTGACCTCGCCGATGACGGACGTCTCGACGTCCCACCTGCCGGTGATGGCGAGGAACTCCTCGAGCTTGTCCGGCGCGACGACCGCCATCATCCGCTCCTGCGACTCGGACATGAGGATCTCACCGGCGTTGAGCTCCTCGCGCAGGAGCACCTTGTCGAGCTCGACGTACATGCCGCCGTCGCCGTTGGAGGCGAGCTCGGAGGTGGCGCACGAGATGCCGGCGGCGCCGAGGTCCTGGATACCCTCGACCACCCGGGCCGCGTAGAGCTCGAGGCAGCACTCGATGAGGACCTTCTCCATGAAGGGGTCGCCCACCTGGACGCTGGGACGCTTCGTGGGCACCCCGCCGTCGAAGGTCTCGCTCGCGAGGATCGACGCGCCGCCGATGCCGTCGCCGCCCGTTCGTGCGCCGAAGAGGACCACCTTGTTGCCGACGCCGGAGGCGTTGGCGAGGTGGATGTCGTCGTGGCGCAGGACGCCGACGCACAGCGCGTTGACGAGCGGGTTGCCCTGGTAGGACGGGTCGAAGTCGAGCTCGCCGCCGATGTTCGGCAGGCCGAGGCAGTTGCCGTAGCCGGCGACCCCGGCGACGACGCCGTGGACCACCCGCGCCGTGTCCGGGTGGTCGACCGCGCCGAAGCGGAGCTGGTCCATGACGGCGACCGGCCGCGCGCCCATGGAGATGATGTCCCGCACGATCCCGCCGACGCCCGTCGCGGCGCCCTGGTAGGGCTCGACGAAGCTCGGGTGGTTGTGGGACTCGACCTTGAACGTCACCGCCCACCCGTCGCCGATGTCGACGACGCCGGCGTTCTCCCCGATCCCGACGAGGAGGTGCTCGCGCATGGCGGGCGTCGTCTTCTCGCCGAACTGGCTCAGGTGCACCTTGGAGGACTTGTACGAGCAGTGCTCGGACCACATGACCGAGTACATGGCGAGCTCGGCGGCGGTGGGCCGGCGGCCGAGGATCTCGACGATGCGGGCGTACTCGTCGTCCTTGAGCCCGAGCGAGGCGTACGGGAGCTCCACATCGGGGGTCGCCGCCGCCCGCGCGACCGTGTCGAGGTGGGCGTCGGTCATGGCTGCTCCTGGCGTACGTGGTGGGGCGCGTGCGGGTGCCAGGCTACCGGCGCGCATGCCGGGCGTGCGTCCGGGGTCCAGCAGCGCCCCCCGTCCGCGGCCGTGGCTCGCCCAGGGCCGCGCCGCGGTTCGCCTGTAGCCACCCGCCGGCCGGTGGCAGAGTTGGGCCATGGACGAGGGCCGCCGCGCCCCGCAGCGCGAGATCACCGAGCGCGTCGACCTCTGTCTGCCGTCCGGAGAGCTCAACCCGGCGGCCGTGGGCTGGACCCGCGCCGCGCTCCACCGCGCCAACCTGCGCCGCGGCAACGCGCGCGGCCTGCCCGCGACGTGGTCGCGGACGAAGACGTGGGAGCACTGCGTCCTCATGAACGACCGGCACGTCGTCACGGTCATCGCCTCCGCGCTCAACTTCGCCGGTGTCCACGAGGTGTGGGTGCTCGACCGCCGCACGGGCGAGGAGGTCTCCGCCTCCGTGACGGTGCCGCTCGCCCGGGACACCCACATGCCGGCCGTCGTCGGGACGGGGCCGGTGCGCGCGCACGGGACCGGCCTGACGATCGCCGTCGACCCGGCGCCGACGCTCGCGAGCCCCGACGCGCTGTGGCTGCGCGCCCGCACCGACCGCATCCACCTCGACGTCCTCGTGGCGCCCCCGGCCGGGACAGAGAGCCTCGGCGTCGTCGTCCCGTGGAGCGAGCGGCTCTTCCAGTACTCCCTCACGACGGCGGCCCTCCCCGTCTCCGGCGCGCTCACCGTCGACGGCGTCCGGCACGAGCTCGGGGAGGGGACGTGGGCCGTCCTCGACCACGGCCGGGGTCGGTGGCCCTACTCGGTCCTGTGGAACCGCGGGGCCGGCTCCGGTCTCGTCGACGGCGTCCGCACCGGGCTGCAGCTCGGCGGCAGGTGGACCGATGGCACCGGCGCCAGCGAGAGCGCGCTCTCCCTCGACGGACGCCTCCACCGCATCGCGGAGGACCTCTCCTGGGCGTACGACGCCACCGACGTCGGCGCTCCGTGGTTCGTCACCGGCGAGCGCGCCGACGTCCGGCTCACCCCGTTCCGCACCCGGACCGCCGCGGTGAGCCTCGGGATGCTCTCGGCCAGGACGGACCGCGCCTTCGGCACGTGGACCGGCTGGCTCCGCGACGACGGCGGCACGAAGCGTCGCGTCGACGGGCTCGTCGGCTGGGCCGAGCTGGTCGTCAACCGGTGGTGACCGGCCGGACGTGCTTCTCGGGGACGGGCTCGCCACCGCTCGCCCGGCGCCGGCGCACGTGGTCGCGGGCCTCCTGCTGGCGCTGCTCCTCCGCCCCGCCGCCGATCGGCGCGCGGACGTGGTCCGGGCTGTAGCCGAAGGCGTCGACGAGGTCGAGCGCGTGCGGGCGCAGCCGCACGAGCAGCCGGTTGACGTAGCTTGTCACGGCGCGGGCGCGCTGGGCCGTGATCCGGCCGTTGACGAGGTACCAGGCGAGGTTGCGCTCGATCGTCGTCAGGCCGTAGAGGTCACGGACGGTGGTGAGGACCTCCCGCGTGCGGGCGTCCCGGACCCGGGCCAGCGCGGCGGTGAGGGCCTCCCACTGGAGCAGCTCGGCGTGGGCGCGGGCCGCCCCGATGAGCTCGTGCTGGTGGGCGTTGAAGACTGCGGCCGCCGTGGCGGGCGGCGCGTCCTTGACGCCGCGTAGCGCGCCGGCGATCTCCTCGATCATCGTCTCGACGCGGTCCTCGAGGAGCTCGCGCTGGGTGTCGGCCGAGCGCAGGTGCCCGGCGGAGCGCGCCATCGAGCCGGAGTCCCGCACGGACTGCGCGGCGCGGCGCAGCGGCGTGCGGTGCAGCGTCATGTCCGCCGCGCGTGCCGCGACGAACCGGGCGGCGCCGGCCACGTCGATCTTCGCCATCCCCTTGCCGTAGTCGGTGAGGAGGCGCTTGCCCACGAGCTGGAGCAGGACGTTGTTGTCCCCCTCGAACGTGGCGTAGACGTCGAAGTCCGCGCGCAGCCCGACGAGGCGGTTCTCGGCCATGTACCCGGCACCGCCGCACGCCTCGCGGGCCTGCTGCAGCGCGTCGAGCGCGAGCCACGTCGTCATCGGCTTCATCGCGGCGGCGAGGGTCTCGAGGTCCTGGCGCGAGGCGTCGTCGTCGTGGGCGCCGGAGAAGATGTCGTGGAACCGCTGGAGGAGCTCGTCCTGGGCGAAGGCCGCGGCGTACGTGCGCGCGAGGAGCGGCAGGAGCCGGCGCTGGTGCTGCTGGTAGTCGAGGAGCACCACCTCCTCGTCCCCGCCCGTCGCCGAGAACTGCCGCCGCTGCGAGCCGTACCGCACGGCGACGGTGAGCGCGACCTTGCTCGCGCCGACCGCGGCGCCGCCGAGCGAGACGCGGCCCTGGACGAGGGTGCCGAGCATGGTGAAGAACCGGCGACCGGGGCTGGCGATGGGCGAGCTGTACGTCCCGTCCGGGGCGACGTCGCCGTAGCGGTTGAGGAGGTTCGTGCGCGGGACGCGGACGTCGGTGAACCACAGCCGGCCGTTGTCGATGCCGTTGAGGCCACCCTTGACGCCGTCGTCGGAGCCGTGGATGCCCGGGAGGAAGGTCAGCGTGCCGTCGGGTCCCTCCTCGCGCAGCGGGACGTAGAAGGCGTGGACCCCGTGGTTGACGCCGCCCGTGACGAGCTGGGCGAAGACGACGGCGGCGACGCCGTGCACCGCGGCGTTGCCGATGTACTCCTTGCGCGCGGCCGTGAACGGGGTGCTGAGGACGAACTCCTCCGTCGCGGGGTCGTACGTGGCGGTCGTGCCGATCGATGCGACGTCCGAGCCGTGCCCCGTCTCGGTCATCGCGAAGCAGCCGGGCACGCCGAGGCGCATGATGCCGGGCAGGAGCCGCTCGTGGTGGTCGGCGGTGCCGAGGTGCTGGACAGCGGAGCCGAAGAGTCCCCACTGCACGCCGGCCTTGATCTGGAGCGAGGGGTCGCCGAGGAAGAGCTCCTCGAAGCCAGCGAGGTTGCCGCCCGGGTCGCTGCGCCCTCCCTGGGCCTCCGGGAAGCCGCGCAGGACGTCGCCGCGCTCGACGAGGAGGTGGAGCTGGTCGAAGACGCGTGCGCGCTGCTCGTCGACGCCGAGGCCCGGGACGTGGTGGAAGTCCGGGTCGAGCGCGAGGTCGCGCGCGGCGCGGCGCTGCTCCCACCACCGGCCGTCGAGGAGGCGGCCGAGCTCGTCGACGTCGATGCGCTCCGCGTCGGGCACCGTCGTGCGGGTCGAGCCCGGGCTCGGCGGCGTGCCCGCACTCTCCGGGCTCGCCGTCGCCGCACCGGGCGTCGCGACGCGGGCGGCGCCCGCGCCGTCACCAGGCGCCGCGGCGTCGGTGGGGCTGGGCGGGGTGGGCGTCGCTCCCGTGGGGACGGGTCGGGTGGGGACAGCGGTCATGATCACTCCGGTCGCTTCGTCGCGGTCAACAGGTCGTCGGGGGCGGTGCCGGGTGCGGCACCGTGGGCGGCTGCGCGGCGGGCGACGCCGGCGGCCCCGTCCCACAGCCACTCGGTGATGTGCGCGGCAAGGACGTCGCGGTCCATGGCGCCGATGGTGCGGTCCACGGGGTGGCCCACCTCGGGGCCGGCGGGGCCGGCGGGACGGTCGCGGTGCGCGAACCAGCGCTCGGCGGTGCCGCGCACGAGCCCCACCATGCCCGAGGCCCACAGGAGCGCGAGGGCGCGGCTCTCGGCGTCCCGGTCCGCGGCGCTCTCGCCGCCGTTCGCCCGCAGCCGCAGGACGGGCAGGAGGGACTCGGCGACGAGGGCGTCGATGTCGGCGACGAAGCCGCGCAGCGCGCCCGCCTCGCTCTCCGCCTCCGGGCGCGTGATGAAGTCGTAGACGTGGAAGGACGAGCCGACCATCTCGAGGTAGACGGAGACCATCGCGCCGAGCCGCACCCGCGGGCTGCGCGCGGAGCGTCCCGCCTCCTCGAGCGCCTCGCGCAGGCCGTCGAGGACGGCCTCGCCGACGGCGGCCTGGAGCCCGGCCTTGTCGGTGAAGTAGCGGTAGAGGATCGACTTCGACGTCCCGATCTCGGCGGCGAGCTCGTCCATCGACAGGTCGGGCCCACGGTGGTGGACCGCGCGGCGCGCGGCGCGGACGAGCTCGGCCCGGCGGGACGTGCGGTGGGAGTCCCATCGCGTGGCCCGGCCGTCCGCAGACGCATCGCTTGTGGTCGACATCACGAAACCGAGAGTATCAAGTACCGTGGGTACCGCAAGCATCCGTGGGACCTCCGTCCCGCGCCGCACCGACCGACCCGGAGGACAACGACGTGACCCCGACAGCTCCATCCCCCCGACGGGCCGCCGTCGTCGGGGCCAACCGCATCCCGTTCGCCAAGGCGGGTGGCGCGTACGCCGCGGCGTCGAACAAGGACATGCTCACCGCGGCGCTCGAGGGCCTCGTCGCCCGCTTCGGCCTCGCGGGCGAGCGGCTCGACGAGGTCGCCGCCGGCGCCGTCCTCAAGCACCCCAAGGACTTCAACCTCACCCGTGAGGTGGTCCTCGGTTCCTCGCTCGACCCGCACACCCCCGCCTACGACGTCCAGCGCGCGTGCGCCACCGGCCTCGAGGCGATCGTCGGCGTCGCGAACAAGATCGCGCTCGGCCAGGCCGAGGTGGGCGTCGGTGGCGGTGTCGACTCCACCTCGGACGCCCCCATCGTCGTCTCCGACCGGCTCCGCGGCGCCCTCCTGCGCGCCTCGCGTGCCCGCTCCCTGCCCGAGCGCCTCAAGGCGTTCTCCGCGGTCCGTCCCGCGGACCTCGCGCCCGTCGCGCCGGACGTGGCGGAGCCCCGGACCGGGCTGAGCATGGGTGAGCACCAGGCCATCACGGCGGCCCGGTGGGGCATCAGCCGCGAGGCGCAGGACGAGCTCGCGCTCGCCTCGCACCAGCGCCTCGCCGCCGCGTACGAGCGCGGCTTCTTCGACGACCTCCTCACGCCGTACCGCCGGCTCACCCGCGACCAGTCGCTGCGCGCCGACACCTCGCTGGAGAAGCTCGGCGGCCTCAAGCCCGTCTTCGGCAAGAGCGGCGAGACGCCCACGATGACGGCGGGCAACTCCACGCCCCTGTCCGACGGCGCGTCGACGGTCCTGCTCGCCAGCCCCGACTGGGCCGCCGAGCGGGGCCTGCCGGTGCTCGCGCACGTCGTCGACGCCCAGAGCGCGGCGGTCGACTTCGTCCGCGGCCAGGAGGGGCTCCTCATGGGCGGCTGCTACGCCGTTCCCCGGCTCCTGGCCCGCCACGGCCTCGGCCTGGGCGACTTCGAGCTCGTCGAGGTCCACGAGGCGTTCGCCTCCACCGTCCTCGCCACCCTCGCCGCCTGGGCGGACCCCGACTTCTGCCGGGAGCGCCTCGGCCGGTCCGAGCCCCTCGGGGATGTGGACCGCGAGCGCCTCAACGTCACCGGCTCCTCCCTCGCGGCAGGTCACCCCTTCGCAGCGACCGGCGGCCGGATCGTCGGCACGATGGCCAAGCTCCTCGCCGAGCGCAAGGCCGAGACCGGGGCGCCCGCGCGCGGGCTCATCACCGTCTGCGCGGCCGGCGGCCAGGCCACCGCGATGATCCTGGAGGCAGCGTGACCGACACCTACCTCGACCTCGTGCGCGGTGGCGCACCCCGGTCGATCGCCAAGAAGCTCGGCCTGCCGCAGCCCGTGGGGCTGCGCCGCACGGACGCGTCCGCGCCGGACGAGCCGCTCGTCGTGGGTCCCGTCCTCGTCCTGGGCGACGCCGCCTCCCGGGCCGCGGCCGACGACGTGGCCCACGGCCTCCTCGAGTGGGACCTCGACGTCCGCCGCGACCCCCACCTCCCGGACCACCAGCGGTGGGGGGCGGTCCTCCTCGTCCTCACGGAGATCGAGGCGCCCGGGCAGCTCGGCGACCCCGCTCTCGGGCTCGGCGAGGTGCTGCGCCGCCTCGCACCCTCGGGCCGGGTCGTCACGCTCTCCCGGGCACCGCAGGCCGATGACGCCCCCACGCTGGCGGCCGTGCGCCGTGGCATCGACGGTTTCCTCCGGTCGGTGGCGAAGGAGCTGCGCGCCGGCGCCACGGGGAACGGGCTCGTCCTCGGCGACGGGGTGCCGGTGACGGCGCCCTCGGTGCGCGGGGGCCTACGCTTCCTGCTCTCGGCCCGCTCGGCCTTCGTCAGCGGCCAGCTCCTCCGGGTCGACTCCGCGGCGGGGCACGAGCCGGCCGACTGGGTGCGCCCGCTCACGGGCCAGGTCGCGGTCGTCACCGGCGCCGCCCGCGGCATCGGTGCGGCGATCGCCCGCGTCCTCGCCCGTGACGGCGCCCGCGTCGTCGGCATCGACGTCCCGGCGGCTGGTGACGCGCTGAGCGAGGTGATGAACGAGGTGCGGGGCAGCGCCCTCCAGCTCGACATCACCGCCTCCGACGCCGCCGAGCGGATCCTCGCGCACACCCGCCAGCGGTACGGCTCGATCGACGTCGTCGTCCACAACGCCGGCATCCTGCGGGACAAGCTCCTCGCCAACATGACGACGGACCGCTGGAACGACCTCCTCGCGGTCAACCTCCTCGCCCCCCTGCGGATGAACGACACGTTCACCCGGCCCGGGACGCTCGGCCCGGCGCCACGGATCCTCGCGCTGGCGTCGACGTCGGGCATCGCGGGCAACCGCGGGCAGACGAACTACGCGGCGGCCAAGGCCGGGATCATCGGCATGGTCCAGGCGCTCGCCCCGCGCATGACCGAGCTCGGCGGGACGGCGAACGCCGTCGCACCTGGTTTCATCGAGACGGACATGACCGCACGCATCCCGACGGTCGCGCGGCAGATCGCGCGCCGGGCGAACTCCCTCCAGCAGGGCGGGCAACCGGTCGACGTGGCGGAGACCATCGCGTTCCTCGCCTCGCCGCAGGCGGGGGGCATCAACGGGCAGACGCTGCGCGTGTGCGGCCAGAACATCGTGGGCCAGTGATGGGCCCCGACCACCCGGCGGCCCGCGAGGAGCGCCTCGACGAGATGCCGTCGCTCGCGCGCCTGTACTCGAAGGCGCTCGGCCGGTCCGCCTCGCTCGTGCTCGCCTCCCGGCGCCCGGCCGGCGGCGCCGTGCCGGACGTTGCGTACGTCGTCGAGGGCGTCCGGGCGGACCCGGCCGGCCTCGCCGCCTACGAGGAGCTGCTCGGTGAGCCGGGAACCGACGTGCTCCCGCCCGGGTACGTCCACGTCCTCGCGTTCCCCCTCGCCATGGCGCTCATGGTGCGCCCGGACTTCCCGCTGCCCGTCCTCGGGCTCGTCCACGTCGAGAACCGCGTGGTCCAGCGGCGCGCGCTCCACCTCGAGGACGTCCTCACCGTCCGCGCCTGGGCGGAGCCGCTGCGCCCCCACCGGCGCGGGACGCAGGTGGACCTCGTCGTCGACGTGAGCGTCGGCACCGAGCGCGTCTGGCAGGGCACGTCGACCTACCTCGCCAAGCACCCCTCGCGTGATCAGGCAGGAGCGCCGCCCGCCCCCGACACCACCTCCGCCGCACCCCTCTCGCGTGATCATGCAGAAGTGCCGCGAGCGCAGGCCGGGCCGACGGCGGTGTGGCGGCTGGGCTCGGACACCGGCAAGCGCTACGCCAGCGTCTCGGGCGACCGGAACCCCATCCACGTCTCGCGCCTCGGAGCGAGGGCGTTCGGCTTCCCGCGGCCGATCGCCCACGGCATGTACACCGCGGCGCGCGCGCTCGCGACCATCGGGCGTGCTCGCGGCGAGGCCTTCACGTGGGAGGTGAGCTTCGCCAAGCCGGTGCTCCTGCCCTCACGCGTCGCCCTCGACGTCACCGAGACCGGCGGCGGCCACGCGTTCACCGCCACCCGGCACGGGCGCGACACGGTCCACCTCACCGGGAGCGTGCGGCCGCTCTGAACGGTCCGCCCGGGCTTGGTCGAGCGGACGGGAGGCCGGCGGGCCCCGTCCGCCCGACCGTTGTCCACAGCATTTCTCCACAGCCCTGTGCACATACTCACACCACCGCCGATCCGCCTGTGGACAGGGCCGGCGGCGCCCACGCACGCGTCCAGCGCCGGGTTGCCGATCCGCCTGTGGACAACTCCACGCAGCCGTGGATCCGCGCCGTTCCCCACCCGGCATAGCCTGGGTCCATGCCAGCAACCATGCACGTCGTCGGCTACGGCGCCTCGCGCGGAGCCCGCCAGCTCTTCGCGGACCTCACGCTGACGATCGCGCCCGGGGACGTGTGGGGGCTCGTCGGTGCCAACGGCGCCGGGAAGTCCACGCTCCTCACCGCTCTGGCCGGGCTCGCGACGACGGCGGAGACCGAGGGACGCGTGACGCTGGCGCCGCCGCAGGCGACGGTCGGCTACCTCGCGCAGGAGCCCGAGCGGCGGCCTGGCGAGACGGTCCTGGAGTTCCTCGAGCGCCGCACGGGCGTGACGGAGGCGAGCGCCGCCATGGACGCCGCGGCGGACGCGCTCGCCGAGCGCCCCGAGCACGCGACGACCGCCGACGCCTACACCGCCGCACTCGAGCGGTGGATGGCCCTGGGCGGCCCGGACCTCGACGACCGGGCGGGCGCCGTCGCGGCCGACGTCGGCCTCGGCACCGACCTCGACGCCCCCATGACGACGCTGTCCGGCGGGGAGGCGGCCCGCGCCTCGCTCGCCGCCCTCCTCCTCTCGCGCTACGACGTCCTGCTCCTCGACGAGCCGACGAACGACCTCGACCTCGCCGGCCTCGACCGCCTCGAGCGCTTCGTCACGGGCTCGCGCGCGCCGGTCGTCGTCGTCAGCCACGACCGCGAGTTCCTCTCGCGCACCGTCACCGGCATCGTCGAGCTCGACCTCGCGCAGCAGCAGGTGAGCGTCTACGACGGCGGGTACGAGGCGTTCCTCGCCGAGCGGGAGGTGGCCCGGCGACACGCGCGCGAGGCGTACGAGGAGTACGCGGACCGCCGTGGCCAGCTCCTCGACCGGGTCCAGACCCAGAAGACCTGGGTGAACAAGGGCGTCCGCACGGCCCGGAAGAAGTCCGCCGACGGCGACAAGCACATCAAGGCCCGCGCCCTGGCCCGGACCGAGAAGCAGGCCGGGAAGATCGCGGCGTCGCACCGCGCGATCGAGCGGCTCGACGAGGTCGAGGAGCCGCGCAAGGAGTGGGCGCTGGCGATGTCCATCGCGGCGGCGCCGCGCAGCGGCTCGGTCGTCGCCGTCCTCGACGCGGCGGTGGTGCGCCGTGGCTCGGGTGCAGACGCGTTCACGCTCGGCCCGCTCAGCCTCCAGGTCGACTACGGCGACCGGGTCGTCATCACGGGCGCGAACGGCTCGGGCAAGTCCACGCTCCTCGCCCTCCTGCTCGGGCGCCTGCGCCCGGACGAGGGCCGCGCCTCCCTCGGCGCGAGCGTCGCCCTCGGCGAGGTCGACCAGGCCCGCGCGCTCTTCGACGGCCCCCAGCCGCTCGCGGCGACGTTCGCGGCGCTCGTGCCCGAGTGGACCGACGCGGAGGTCCGCACGCTGCTCGCCAAGTTCGGGCTCGGCGGTGAGCACGCCCTCCGCCCGGCGACCTCGCTGTCCCCGGGCGAGCGCACCCGCGCCGGCCTCGCGCTCCTCCAGGCGAAGGAGGTCAACCTCCTCGTCCTCGACGAGCCGACCAACCACCTCGACCTGCCGGCCATCGTCCAGCTCGAGCAGGCGCTCGAGTCCTACCCCGGGACGGTCCTGCTCGTCACTCACGACCGCCGGATGCTCGCAGGCGTGCGAGCCACCCGCCGGTGGGCGATCGATGGCGGCCGCCTGAGCGAGCTGCCGGTGTGAGGACGCGGTCCGGCCCCGCGGCGCGGGCGCCCGGGCTCGCAGCGCCGTCGTCCGGGCCGGCCACGACGACTGCCTGAGCGGCGGCGGCGGCGAGGGCCCCGGCAGGCGGGTCCGGCACGCCGGATGCCGCGGAGTCCGCGCCCGCGGGGGTCTCGGCCGCCGCCTCCGGGCGGACCTTGACCGCGGAGATCTCGAACTCGAGGGTGATGCGTTCGGAGACGAGGACCCCACCTGCGTCGAGCGCCACCTGCCACTCGAGGCCCCACTCCCGCCGGTCCACCCGGCGCGTGCCCTCGAACCCCGCGCGCAGCTCGCCGTCGGCGTCCCGCTCCACCCCGCGCCGCTCGATGGGGATGGCGATCTCCTTCGTGATCCCGCGGATCGTGAGGTCGCCGACCACCATGTACATCCGGTCCTCGACCTCGTCGACCATCGTCGAGGTGAAGACGATGTCCGGGTAGCGGTCGACGTCGAAGAAGTCGGCGCTGCGCAGGTGCCCGTCGCGCTGCGGGTTGCGGGTGTCCACACTCGCGGACCGCAGGCGCACCGTGACGAACGAGTGGCTCGCCCCGCGGGGGTCGACGTGGATCCGCCCCTCGATGTCGTTGAACGCGCCGCGGACCTTCGTCACCATCGCGTGGCGCGCGGAGAACCCGATCCGGCTGTGCGCCGGGTCGAACAGCCAGTCCCCGGCCAGACCCGCATCGAGCTCCGCCATTGATCGCTCCCACATCTGAGGGACATACGTGGGGGAATGCTACGGATGTTACGTGATCTTCTCCACCGGTGGCGCTGACGGATCGCCCGGACCTGCTCCGCTCAGGCGGAGACGAGCGCGCCCAGCACGGACGTGAAGAGCGCGAGGCCGTCGGTGCCGGTGCGGGGTCCGCGGGCGCCGTCGGGGCCGAACCCGGGCTCGACGGCGTGCTCGGGGTGCGGCATGAGCCCGACGACGTTCCCGCGCTCGTTGCTGATCCCGGCGATGCCGCGCGACGAGCCGTTCGGGTTGGGGCCGAGGTAGCGGAAGACGACGCGTCCCTCGCCCTCGAGCATGTCGAGCGTGGTGGCGTCGGCGACGAATCCGCCCTCGCCGTTCTTGAGGGGGATGGTGATGGTGGCGCCCTCCGTGAGGTCACCGGTCCACGCCGTCCGCGCGTTCTCGACGCGCAGCTCCTGGTCGCGGCAGATGAACCGCTGCTCCTCGTTGCGGATGAGGGCACCCGGGAGGAGGTGCGCCTCGCACAGGACCTGGAACCCGTTGCAGATGCCGAGGACGGGCAGCCCGCCGCGGGCGGCCTCGACGACGGACGTCATGACCGGGGAGAACCGCGCGATCGCCCCGCAGCGGAGGTAGTCCCCGTAGGAGAACCCGCCCGGGAGGATGACGGCGTCGACGCCCTGGAGGTCGGCGTCCCCGTGCCACAGGGCGACGGGCTCGCCGCCGGCGAGGCGTACCGCGCGCTGGGCGTCGCGGTCGTCGAGCGACCCGGGGAACGTGACGACGCCGACGCGCGCCCCGCTCGCGGCCCCCATCAGGCGACCTCGTCCGCGACGGCCACGCGCACGACGTCCTCGATGACCGGGTTGGACAGGAGCGTCGTGGCGGCGGCGCGGGCGGCCTCGAGCATCTCCGCGCTGACCTCGCCGTCGACCTCGAGCTCGAAGCGCTTGCCCTGGCGGACGCCGGTGAAGTCGGCGAACCCGAGCCGCGGCAGTGCACCGGCGACGGCCTTGCCCTGCGGATCGAGGATCTCTGGCTTGGGCATGACCTCGACGACGATTCGTCCCATGGGTGTGCTCCTGGTCAGGCGGGTCGGGGCGCGTGCGAGTCTACCGCGCGGCGTCCGCCGCCCCGCCGCCCGTCCACGCCGCTCCCCCGCACGCGCTCCACTCGCGGCTCTCGCGACGGGGCGGCACCTCTGCATGATCACGAGAGGGGCTGGGGCCGGCGCGGGTCGAGGGTGCTGGGTGCGGGGGTGGGCGGTCGGTGGGGTCCGGATCCGGTTCCGGTTCCGCGTCCGGGGTCGGGTCTGGGCGGAGCGGGGCGGGCTACGGGGTCGGCAGCGCGGGTGCCGCGCGGCCGGTGAGGCGGGTGTAGGCCTCGGCGTAGCGCTCCTGGGTGCGCAGGACGACGTCGTCGGGCAGGGGCGGGGGCGGGGCGTCACCGGCCCGGTCCCAGCCCGAGTCGGGCGACGTGAGCCAGTCACGCACGAACTGCTTGTCGAAGCTGGGCTGGGCACGGCCCACCTGCCACTGCGCCGCCGGCCAGAAACGGGAGGAGTCGGAGGTGAGGACCTCGTCGCCGAGGACGACGTCCGGGCCGCCCCGGGCGGCACCGAACTCGAGCTTGGTGTCCGCGAGGATGATGCCGCGCTCGGCCGCGACCTCGGCGGCGCGACCGTAGACGGCAAGGGTGAGGTCGCGCAGGCGGGAGGCGTGCTCCTGCCCCAGCTGGGCGGCGACGACGTCGAAGGAGACGTTCTCGTCGTGCTCCCCCACCGCCGCCTTCGTCGCCGGGGTGAAGATCGGAGCGGGGAGGCGGGAGCCGTCCTCGAGCCCCGCGGGCAGCGGCACCCCGCACACGGTCCCGCCCGCGCGGTACTCCACGAGGCCGGAGCCCGTGAGGTAGCCGCGGGCGACGCACTCGACCGGGTACATCTCGAGCCGGCGGCACACCATCGCCCGGCCGGCGACGGCGTCGGGCACGTCGCGCGCGAGGACGTGGCTCGGGACGAGGTCCGCGAGCTGGTCGAACCACCACAGGCTCAGCTGGGTGAGGACGATGCCCTTGCCGGGGATCGGCGTCGGCAGGACGTGGTCGTAGGCGCTCACCCGGTCCGAGGCGACGACGAGGACGACGTCCTCCTCACCCTGCGCCGGCACGTACAGGTCCCGGACCTTGCCGGAGTAGACGTGCGACCACCCGGGGAGCTCGGGGGCGAGCTGCGCGTCCATCGCTCAGCCCTCGTGCTCGGCGGCGATGTCGCGGCGGTGCTGCGAGCCGGCGAGCGTGATGCGGTCGACGCCCGCGTAGGCGGCGCGGCGGGCGGCCGCCTGGTCGGCGCCGGTGCCGACGACGGACAGCACCCGGCCGCCGGCGCTCACGAGCGCGCCGTCGACGTCGAGCCCGGTCCCGGCGTGGAGCACGTCGACCCCGTCGAGCGCCTCGGCCTGCGCGACGCCCTCGATGCGGTCACCCGTGCGCACGTCCTCGGGGTAGCCGGACGAGGCCAGGACGACGGTCACGGCCGCCTCCTTGGACCAGCGGGGCTCGAGCGCCTGCCCGAGCCGGCCCGTCGCGGCCGCGAGGAGGAGCTCCGCGAGCGGCGAGGCGAGGCGCGCGAGGACCACCTGGGTCTCGGGGTCGCCGAAGCGGGCGTTGAACTCGATGACGCGCAGGCCGCGGCTCGTCAGCGCGAGACCGCAGTACAGGACCCCGGTGAACGGCGTCCCGCGGCGGGCCATCTCGCGCACGACCGGGCGGGCGACGCGCTCCATGACCTCCTCGACGAGCCCCTCCGGGGCCCACGGCAGCGGCGAGTAGGCGCCCATCCCGCCGGTGTTCGGCCCCGCGTCGCCGTCGGCGAGGCGCTTGAAGTCCTGCGCCGGGGCGAGGGGGACGGCGTCGGTCCCGTCGCACAGGCAGAAGAGGGAGATCTCCGGGCCGTCGAGGTACTCCTCGACGACGACAGCACGTCCCTCGCCGGCGCGGGCCAGGCAGGCCTCGGCGTGGGCGAGGGCGGCCTCGCGGTCCTCGGTGACGACGACACCCTTGCCCGCGGCGAGCCCGTCGTCCTTGACGACGAAGGGCGGGCCGAACGCGTCGAGGGCGTCACGGACGTCGTCGAGGGTCGTGCACACGTGCGCGAGCGCCGTCGGCACCTCGGCAGCGGCCATGACCTCCTTGGCGAAGGCCTTGGACCCCTCGAGCCGCGCGGCCTCCGCATCAGGACCGAAGCAGGGGATGCCGACCGCGCGCACCGCGTCGGCGACGCCGGCCACGAGGGGCGCCTCGGGACCGACGACGACGAGGTCCGCGCCGAGCTCGACCGCGAGCGCGGACACGGCCGCCGGGTCGAGCGGGTCGACGTCCCGGTTGACGGCGATGCCCGCGGTCCCGGGGTTGCCCGGCGCCACCACCACCTCGTGCGTCGACGGGTCACGGTCCAGGGCTCGGGCCAGGGCGTGCTCGCGCGCGCCGGAGCCGATCACGAGGATCTTCACGGTCCGCGAGCCTACTCGCCCGTCGCGGCTGCCTGATCGCCCGGCGTCACCCGTGGACCGCACCGGACGGACGCTTGCCAACCGCGCAAGGTGCGAGGCCGATATGGTGCGTCGTATGTCACCAGCCCGGCCACGTGCCACCCGCCGCCTCACTGCGCTCCTCCTGCTCCCTCTCCTCCTCGTGCTGGGTGGGTGCTTCCGCATGGACCTCGGGGTCCAGATCAACGCCGACGAGTCGCTCGACATCACGATGGAGTTCGAGGACCTGTCCGGACTCATGACCGAGCAGGACATCAGCTGCGAGGACCTCGAGTCCGAGATGGGCGTCGGGGACACCCCGGAGAACGTCGACTTCACCGTCTCCGAGCTCGGCGGGGACGGCAACTTCGGCTGCCGCCTCGAGGCCACCGGCGCCACGCTCGACGACATGAGCGGCGACGGCATGACGATCACCCGCGACGGCGACGTCTACACGTTCGCCCTCGAGGGGTCCGAGGACGAGGTCGGCGACCTCGAGGGCATGCCGGCCGGCATGGAGCCCGAGGTCACCATCGCCGCCACGTTCCCCGGCGCGGTCATCGACGCCGGCGGCGGCGAGGTGGACGGCAACACTGTCACGTGGACCGGGCTCGACGCCCTCTCCACCGGCGTGACCGCCACGGGTGAGGCCGAGGAGAGCAGCAGCGCGGCAGGGTCGCCGATCCTGGGGATCGTCCTCGCCGTCGTCCTCCTCCTCGTCCTCGCGGCCGTCGTCTTCTTCCTCGCCCGCAAGAAGAAGACGAAGGACGCCGGCCCCGGCGTCGACCCGACGACGGGCTACGCACCGCCGGCTCCCTACGCGGGCGGGGACGCGCCGTACGCGCCGCAGCAGCAGGGCGGCTACGGCGCGCCGCAGCAGCAGGAGGGCTTCGCCGCCCCGCAGCAGCAGGACGGGTTCGCCGCACCGCAGCAGGACGGCCCCCCGGCGGGCTACCCCGCCCCCGAGCAGGGTGGCTTCGACGCCCCGCCGCCGCCGGCGCCGGGCGCGTCGCCCGTCGGGTACGAGCAGCCCACGGCGCAGAGCTTCTCCGCGCCGACGGAGTCGGTGCCCCCGGTCGAGCAGGCCCCGCCGCCGCCGTTCGAGCAGTCGCCCGTCGAGGAGCCGCGCACCGACGGCCGCCCGGAGGACGAGACGCCCCGCTGACCCGCACGCCACGCAGCACCGAGCGCGCCCCGACCCGCACCGCCCGACCCCTCACCGGGGCGGGCACCGCGGGGCGGGGCGCGCTCGTCTGCCGGGCGGGTCCGGGCGCGCTCGTCTGCCGGGCGGGTCCGGGCGCGCTCGTCTGCCGGGCGGCGGGAGGGCCCGGTGGCCGGATCCAGTCCGCACGGTCGGGTCCAGTCCGCACGGTCGGGTCGCCCACGTCCTCGGCGCCGCGTGAGACCGCACCTTTCCGGGCCTGGACCCGGCTGGAAGGTGCGGTCTCGCCCCGAAAGGTGCGGTCTCAGTGGCCGGCGGCGGCCTTGGGCGCGGTGCCCGGGCGCCGGGGCGCGGTGCCTGCGGTGGTGGCCGTGGCCACCGCCCAGGGCGGATCAGCCGAGGAGGGGGTGCCGCACGATCGTCGCCTCCCGGTCCGGCCCCACGCCGATCGAGGAGATCCGGGTGCCGGACATCTCCTCGAGCGCGAGGACGTACGCCTGGGCCGTGGCGGGGAGGTCGGAGAACTCGCGGGCGCCGGAGATGTCCTCCTCCCACCCGTCGAGCTCGACGTAGACCGGCTCGGCGTGGTGGAACGTCGTCTGGTCGAGTGGCATCTCCTCGATCCGCTGCCCGTCCACCTCGTAGGCGACGCAGACGGGGATCTTCTCGATGCCGGTGAGGACGTCGAGCTTGGTCAGCACGAGGTCCGTCAGCCCGTTGATGCGTCCGGCGTAGCGGGCGACGACGGCGTCGTACCAGCCGCACCGGCGCGGGCGCCCCGTCGTCGTGCCGTACTCCCCGCCGACGGTGCGCAGCCGCTCGCCCCACTCGTCCTCGAGCTCGGTGGGGAACGGCCCCTCGCCCACGCGCGTCGTGTAGGCCTTGATGACGCCGACGACGCGGTCGATGCGCGTCGGGCCGATGCCGGACCCCGTGCACGCCCCCGCCGCCGTCGCGCTCGAGGAGGTGACGAAGGGGTAGGTGCCGTGGTCGACGTCGAGCATGGTCGCCTGGCCCGCCTCGAACACGACGGTCTTGCCGGCGTCGAGCGCCTCGTTGAGCACGAGCGAGGTGTCGGCGACCATGGGCCGCAGGCGCTCGGCGTAGGAGAGCATCTCGTCGGCGATCTCGTCGATCGCGACGGCGCGGCGGTTGTACACCTTGACGAGCAGCTGGTTCTTCTGGACGAGGGCGCCCTCGACCTTCTGCCGCAGGATGTGCTCGTCGAAGAGGTCCTGGACCCGGATCCCGACGCGGCTCATCTTGTCCGCGTACGTCGGGCCGATGCCTCGGCCGGTCGTGCCGATCTGACGCTTGCCGAGGAAGCGCTCGGAGACCTTGTCGAGGGTCCGGTTGTACGCGGGGATGAGGTGCGCGCTCCCCGAGACGAGCAGGCGGGAGACGTCCACGCCCCGCTCGCTCAGGGCGTCGAGCTCGGCGAAGAGGACCTCGAGGTCGACGACGACACCGTTGCCGATGACCGGCGTGCAGCCCGGGGAGAGGATCCCCGACGGCAGCAGGTGGAGCGCGTACTTCTCATCCCCGACGACGACGGTGTGCCCGGCGTTGTTACCGCCGTTGAACTTGACGACGTAGTCGACCTCTCCACCGAGCTGGTCGGTGGCCTTGCCTTTGCCCTCGTCGCCCCACTGGGCGCCGACGACCACGACGGCTGGCATGAGTAACGGGTCCCTTCGCTGCGGTCGGGGCCGGACGGCTCCCGCGCCAGGCTACCCGAGCAGCTCGCGCGCACCCGGGTCGGCGCCGGTGAGGAAGTCGGCGCAGCGTGCGGCCTCCTCCTCCTCGCCGATGGCGGCAGCGGCGTCACCGAGCGCCATGAGCGCCATGAGGAAGCCCTGGTTGGGGACGTGGTCCGCGGGGATCGGCCCCTGGCCGCGCCACCCCGCACGCCGCAGGAAGTCGAGGCCGCGGTGGTAGCCGGTGCGCGCGTAGGCGTAGGCGGCGACCGGGTCCCCGCCGGCCATGGCCCGACGGGCGAGGAGCGCCCACGCCAGGCTCGCGCCCGGGTGCGTGGCGGCGACCTCGCGCGGGTCCGCACCGGCGTCGAGCGCGGCGCGGGCAGCGACGTCCGGGTGGTCCGCGCCGAGACGGGTGGGATCGGGTCCGAGCAGGTTCTGTTGCATGCCCTCGATCCTCCCACCGCCGCGGGCGCACCGGGTCATCGACGTCCCCGTGCCCCGGCACGCGCAGCGTGCCGGTTCGAACAGGCAGGCTCAGCCGTTCGACCCGCGAGGACGGGTCGGGTCCCGCGCGGACGTGCGGCGTGGGCGGAGGCAGGTTAGCCTCGACGACGGCTGACTGAGGAGGCAGGATGATCGAGATCGCGACGTCGCCGACGACGACGACCGTGTCCATCGCCGGCGACCTCGACCTCGCCGAGCGCGGTCAGTTCCCCGAGATCGCCGCCAGGGTGAGCGGTCTGCGCCGTCAGCTCCTCGTCGTCGACATGTGCCAGGTCACCTTCATGGACTCGACCGGTGCCGCGTTCCTCATCTCCCTCGCCGACGCCTCCGCCAAGCGTGGTGGCGCGACGGTCCTGCGCGGGTGCGACGAGCGGGACCTCTTCGTCCTCGAGATCTGCGGCGCCCTCGACTCCTTCCGCATCGACGCCGAGCACCAGTGCTCCCCGGCGACGCCGCCGTCGGGCTTCAGCCGCGCCTCGGTCTGACACTCCTCCCGACGGCGCGCTGACCGCGGCACGCGAGCCGCCGGCAGGTCACGGCTCTCTCCGCGGCCCCTCGGACCGCTGAGCACGGGGCACCCGCGGGCTGTGGCTGGTCGCGCGCCCTCGAACGAGCCTGCACGGTCGACGCGCACCGCGCCCCTCCCACCGGCGGCACCAGCACCCCGGCGCGATCGCACGGATCGGTCCCTCGTCAGCCCTTCTGGGGGCGCAGCCGCTGAGCGTGCTGGGGGCGGAGGCGGGCCCACACGACCTTGCCGGCGGGCGTAGGGCGCCAGCCCCAGTCCGCGAGCCGGTCGACGATGTGCATGCCGAACCCGCCCACACGGCCGCTGTGGCGCTCGCGCGTCATCGGGGGCGCCGGGTTCGCGTCCTCGACCTCGATCCGCAGCCCGTCACCGGTGTCCTCGAGCCGGAGGTCCACCCGGCCCCACCCGTGCATGACGGCGTTCGCGACCAGCTCGGACACGACGAGCTCGGCTGCCGCGGTGTCCTCGATGCCCCACGCCTCGCACGCGCGCAGGAGCGCGTGCCGGGAGCGTGCGATGGTCTGCGGGTCGACCGGCATCTGCCAGCGCCGCTGCCGCGGGCTCACCCACGTGCGCGGGGTGTCCCCCACCGGGTCGGGGACACGCACGATGACGATTGCGACGTCGTCCTCCGGGGCGTCGGCGAGGCGCAGGAGGAGCTCCTCCCCCACGCCGGCGGCGTCGGGCGCGTCGATGGAGGCGCACACCTCCGTCAGTGCCGCGACGCCGTCGCGCATCGTGCGGTCGCGCCGCTCGACGAGGCCGTCGGTGTAGAAGACCAGCACGTCACCGGGCGCGGCACGCGCGTACGCGCTCTCTCGGGGGCGGTTCCCGAACCCGACGAGTGCGCCGCCACCGCCGTCGAGGCTCGTCACGGTACCGCCGCTGACAAGGAGCGGCGGGAGGTGCCCGGCACGGCTGTACGCGACGTCCCAGGCGCCGTCGGCGGCGGGCGTGAGGGCGCAGTACACGAGCGAGGCCGAGCGCGGGATGCGCATGCCGGCGACGAGGCGGTCGACGCGCCCGAGCACCGTCCCGGGGTCGCCGAACTCGGCGGAGTAGGCGCGCACCACGGACCGGAGCTGACCCATGGAAGCGGCGGCCTCGACGTCGTGCCCGACGACGTCGCCGATGACGATGCCGACACGCTCCCCCGGGCTCTGGAGGACGTCGTACCAGTCGCCGCCCACCTGGGCGTGCTCGGAGTTGGGCGCGTAGTACGTCCACACGTCGAGGCCGGCGATGTCCGCCTGCTCGGGAAGCATCGCCCGCTGGAGCGTCTCGGCGAGGCGGTGCTCACGGTCGTACAGGTGGGAGTTGTCCATCGCCATGCCCACGCGCCGCACGACGAGCTCGAGGACCGTGGTCACCTCGTCCGCGCTCATGGCCGGCCCCTCGTCCTCGAGCCGCGGCATCGAGGCTCCGGTCGGCTCGGGCGGAGGGCCGGACCGCGGCACGACGGCGAGGACGCCGAGCACCCGCTGACGTCCGAGAACGGGCAAGACCTTCACCCCGCTCGTCCCCCCCGGCGGGCCGGCCTGGCGGACGAGCTCGACGAGCTCGGCCGTGACGGTGCCCGGCTCGGGATCGTTGGCGACGTCGAGGACGAGCGTGCGCATGCGCGTCTCGAGGAGGAGGTCACGCACGGGGTCGTCGACGTCGGGCCTGAGCTGAGTGAGCCGACGCAGGTCGCGTGGGCGCTGCGGCTCCCCCTCGAGAGCCTCGACCTCGTGAAGGGTGGGGCCGTCGACGTAGAAGGCCGCCCACCCGACGACTCGCCGCACGAGCAGTGCGGCGATGTCGCTGAGCACGGTCGCCGAGCTGGGGTCGGCGAGGATGTCGGACACCCGCGCGACGAGGCTCAGGCCCAGCCGCGCGCGCTGCTCGGCGTTGGCGCGGGCGTGGGCGAGCGCCGTCGTCTGGAGCTGCTCCGAGACGTCGCGCACGGTGAGGAGCCAGCGGTCGTAACCGGGCACCCCGGGCCCGAGCGGGACGAAGGAGAACGAGCCGGAGAACCCGGAACCGTCCCTGCGGCGCACGGCCCGGGTCGTCGACGTGGGCTCGGCGCCCTCGAGCGCGCGGCAGACCTCCGCGTCGGTGCTCGCCGCGGTCGCGCCGGCGAGGGACTCCGGCCCGGGGGCGAGTAGCTCGGCGCGCGTGTAGCCCGTCATCGTCTCGGCGGCGGCATTGACCCAGACGGGCGTCCAGGGCGCGCTCGCGTCCCCGCGGCGGACGTCGACGAGGCACACCATGTCCGCCATCGCGTCGAGCGCGACGGTGGCCAGGTGGCCCGGAAGGTCGTTCGAGGGCGGGACGGCGCCATCCTCGGCGCTCCTGCCGCCGAGGTCAGCGGCAGAACGCGCGCGCGCAGGATTGACCATCTCCACCTCCGATCGTCTAGCGTTCCCTACGATGCCGTCTGAAGGCGCGCGACGCACGCGCGCAGCGGACGGGAAGGGAGCAGCAGTGCGCGACGTCAACAGCACGCCGTCCACGACGGGGGCCAACGGACCCGTTCACCCGGGCGCGGAGTCCGGATCGGTCCACCTCATGGTGTCCCCGGTACGCACCCGCCTCGTCCTGTCCGGCGAGATCGACGTCGCCCTCAGCGCCGAGCTCACCGAGGCCGTGGCCGAGGCCGAGCAGGCGGGCACCCCCGTCGAGATCGACGCCCGCCACGTGACCTTCATGGACTCCTCGGGCGTCGCCCTCCTCGCCCGCCTCGCGCACCGCGCTCCCGGCCGGCTCACGATCATCCAGCCGCCCGACGTCGTGCGGTTCCTGCTCGAGGTGACGCGGATCGGTGACGTCGTCGACGTCGTCGACGACGACCCCGGATTCCCGGACGGCACAGACGGCGCCGCCTGACCCCGCATGCCACGAGGGCCCGGCACGCGCGGCGTGCCGGGCCCTCGTCCATCACCGGGTGGTGACGGGTCAGGCCATCTTCGTGCCGGCCGAGCGCAGCTGCTGGCAGGCCTCGACGATGCGCTGGGCCATGCCGGCCTCGGCGAGCTTGCCCCAGGCGCGCGGGTCGTAGGCCTTCTTGTTGCCCACCTCGCCGTCGATGCGCAGGACGCCGTCGTAGTTGGCGAACATGTGGCCCACGACGGGGCGCGTGAACGCGTACTGGGTGTCGGTGTCGATGTTCATCTTGATGACGCCGTTGTCCACCGCGAGCGCGATCTCCTCGGCGGTGGAGCCGGAACCGCCGTGGAAGACGAGGTCGAACGGCGACTCCTTGCCGATCTCCGCGCCGACCGCGGCCTGGATCTCGCCGAGGATCTCGGGGCGGAGCTTGACCGCGCCCGGCTTGTACACGCCGTGGACGTTGCCGAACGTGAGGGCCGTGAGGTAGCGGCCCCGCTCGCCCGTGCCGAGTGCCCGCACGGTGGCGAGGCCGTCCTCGACGGTCGTGTAGAGCTTGTCGTTGATCTCAGCGGCGACGCCGTCCTCCTCGCCACCGACGACGCCCACCTCGATCTCGAGGATGGTGCGCGCGCGCTGGGAGAGCTCGAGGAGCTCCTCGGCGATGAGGAGGTTCTCCTCCAGCGGCACGGCCGAGCCGTCCCACATGTGCGACTGGAAGGTGGGGAGCTTGCCGTCCGCGACCTCCTGCGCCTCGATCTCGAGCAGCGGGCGGACCCAGGAGTCGAGGTTCGGCTTGGCGCAGTGGTCGGTGTGCAGCGCGACGGTGATGCCGTAGCCCTTGGCGACCTCGCGGGCGTAGGCCGCGAGGGCGAGCGAGCCTGCGACGCGGTCCTTGACCGTCGAGCCGGAGGCGTACTCGGCGCCGCCGACGGAGACCTGGATGATGCCGTCGCTCTCAGCCTCGGCGAAGCCCTGGAGGGCGGCCGTGAGGGTCTGCGAGGAGGTCACGTTGATGGCCGGGTAGGCGAACTTGCCTGCCTTGGCCCGGTCGATCATCTCGGCGTAGACCTCGGGGGTTGCGATAGGCACGTGGGCCTCCACTCTCTTGGTGTGCAGTAGTCCTTTTGTCGAGTGCGATTGTGTCACGCCCTGCTCGCTGGGGGCGTGGGACGTCCGCGCCTGCCGCGGCCCACGGGCATGCTCTCGCCCGCGGCCCCCTCAAGCCGCGGGGGGCGGCTCGGGCGCCGCGTGCTGGAGCATCCACGCGTGCATGGCGATCGCGGCCGCGGCACCGGCGTTGATCGAGCGGGTCGAGCCGTACTGGGTGATGTGGACGATCTCGGCGCACTGCGCGCGGGCCTCGGCGCTGAGCCCCGTCGACTCCTGGCCGAAGAGGAGCACGCACTCGCGCGGGAGGCTGCGGTGCTCGAGCGGGACGGACCCGTCGACGTTGTCGACGCCGACGACCGCGAGCCCGTGCTGCGCCGCCCAGGCGAGGAGCCCCGCCACGTCGTCGTGGTGGTGCAGGTGGAGGTAGCGGTCGGTCACCATCGCCCCGCGCCGGTTCCAGCGCCGGCGCCCGACGACGTGCACGCCCGCGACGGCGAAGGCGTTGGCCGTCCGCACGACCGAGCCGATGTTCATGTCGTGGGCGAAGTTCTCGATCGCGATGTGGAGCGGGTGCCGGCGGGTGTCGACGTCCGCGAGGATCGCCTCGACGCTCCAGTACCGGTAGCGGTCGACGACGTTGCGGCGGTCCCCGTCGGCCAGCAGCTCGGGGTCGTAGCGCTCGTCCGTCGGCCAGGCTGCCGGCCCACCCGGCCACGGCCCGACGCCGACCGCCGCGGCAACGTCGCCGGGGCCCCCATCGGTCCGGTCCGCGTGCGCCGGGGCGCCGTCGACCGGAGCGGCGCCCGCGCCGTCGACCGTGCTGTCCTGCCGGCCGCTCACCGCGACGGCGGGGTCCCGTCCCCCGCGCCCGGCTGGAGCGCGCCGTCGCGGCGCGGGTCGTAGCCGCCGCGCTGGCCGCCGAACGAGGGGCCCCCGTCGTCGGAGGACGCCGGGACGGGTGCGTCCGCCTCGCCGGGCTCGAACGTCACGGCCGGTGCCGTGCGCACCGCCGGGTCGTTGGCCTCGAAGTACTCCGCGCGCCGGAAGCCGAAGATGCTTGCGATGACGTTGGGCGGGAACGTCTCCACCCGGGTGTTGAGCTGGCGGACGTTGGCGTTGTAGAAGCGCCGGCCGGCAGCGATCCGGTCCTCGGTGTTCGTGAGGTCGGCCTGGAGGGAGGCGAAGTTCTCCGCCGCGCGCAGCTGCGGGTAGGCCTCGGCGACGGCGAAGAGCCGCCCGAGCGCCGCCGTGAGCGCGTTCTCCTGCTCGGCCTGCTGCGCGGGGCTGGTGCCCGGCGAGAGCGCCTGCGCCCGGGCGCGGGTCACGTCCTCGAAGACGCCGCGCTCATGACCGGCGTAGCCCCGGACCGTCTCGACGAGGTTGGGGATGAGGTCGTGGCGGCGGTGGAGCTCGACGTCGATCTGGCGCCACGCCTCCTGGACGAGGTTCCGCAGGCGTACGAGACCGTTGTAGGTGGCGATGGCCCACACGGCCACGACGACGACGAGGACGGCAAGGACGATGAGCACGACGGTCAGCGGTTCCACGGGTGCCAGCCCTTTCGGTCGTCAAGGCGCAGGACGCCGCGATTCTCGCACAGCGCCCTCAGGCGAGCCCGAGGTCGTCCAGGCCGAGCGCGGCGAGGTAGGGCACCCCGGCGGCCTCGATCCGCTCGCGTGCGCCGGTGGCCCGGTCGACGACGACCGCGACCCCGAGCACGAGCGCCCCGGCCTCGCGCAGCGCCTCGATGGCAGCGAGCGGGCTACCGCCCGTCGTCGAGGTGTCCTCGAGGACGACGACGCGTCGCCCGGCGACGTCGGGCCCCTCGATCCTGCGCTGCAGCCCGTGCGCCTTGGCCTCCTTGCGGACGACGAAGGCGTCGATGCCGAGGCCGCGTGACGCGGCGGCGTGGAGGATCGCGCCGGCAACCGGGTCCGCGCCCATCGTCAGGCCGCCGACGGCGTCCACCTCACCGGCACCGAGGCCGGCCTCCTCGAGGAGGTCGAGCATGACGTGGCCGACGAGCGGTGCCGCGTCGTGGTGGAGGGTCACCCGGCGCATGTCGACGTAGTAGTCGGAGGTGAGGCCGCTCGCGAGCGTCACCTCGCCCCGGACGACGGCGAGCTCGCGGACGAGCTCGGCGAGACGGCTGCGGTGGGAGTCGTTACCGAAGGGGTTCACGCCGTGCAGGGTACCGGCCGGCCCCGACCGCGTCCGTGCGCGCCCAGCGCCGCGCCAGCCCCGCTCGGCGCCGCGACCCGGCAGCGCTGCGTCATTCGCCGCCCAGCGCCGCGCGGCGGCGCCCCGGGCCTGCCACGGAGCGCACGAGCGGGCGCGGGGCAAGGCGCAGGAAGGCCGAGACGGCGCGGTAGCGCACCGAGGGCGTGACGACGACGGCGCCGCGGCGCACCCCGGCGAGGCCCGCCTCGGCGACGCGTGCGGCGTCGAGCCACGCGACGTCCGGCCAGGCGTCGGTACGCATGCGCGCCCGGTCGTGGAACTCGGTGCGCACGAGACCGGGGCACAGGACGGTCGCGGTGACGCCGGTGCCGGCGAGCTCGGCGGCGAGAGCCTCGGTGAAGGTACGCACCCACGCCTTGTGGGCGGCGTAGGTCCCCATGACCGTCAGGGCCGCGGCGGAGGAGACGTTGAGGACGGCGCCGCGCCCGCGGCGCACCATGGCGCCCGCGGCGGCGTGGCTGAGGACCATGACGGCGCGGACCATGACGTCGAGCGCCACCTTCTCGCGCGCGAGGTCACCGTCGGGAAAGCGCTGCCGCAGGCCGAAGCCCGCGTTGTTGACGAGGAGCCCGACGGGCCGCTCGTCGCTGCGCAGCCGGTCAGCCACGACGTCGACCTGCTCGGCGACCGCGAGGTCCGCGGGCAGGATCTCGACGTGGACGGCCGCCGCCGCCCGGATCTGGCGCGCGACCTGCTCGAGCCGGTCGACGTCACGCGCCACGAGCACGAGGTCGTGGTGGGCGGCGGCAAGGACCCAGGCGATCTCCAGCCCGATCCCCGAGGTCGCGCCGGTGACCAGTGCCGTACCTCTGCGTGCCATGTCCTCAGCGTAGGGCCGCGGGCAGCGGGATACGGTCGTGCGCATGCGGCTAGCGACGTGGAACGTCAACTCGATCCGGACCCGGGTGGACCGGGTCGTCGGCTTCCTCGAACGCTCGGGGACCGACGTGCTCGCCATGCAGGAGACGAAGTGCAGGGACGAGCAGTTCCCGCTCGAGGCGTTCACGGCCGCGGGCTACGAGGTCGCCCTCCACGGGCTGAGCCAGTGGAACGGCGTCGCCGTCGTGTCCCGCGTGGGCCTGTCCGACGTCGAGGTCGGCTTCCCGGGGATGCCGACGTGGGGCGACCCGGCCGCCGCCGAGGCCCGCGCCCTCGGGGTGAGCGTCGCCGGCGTCAAGGTGTGGAGCCTGTACGTGCCCAACGGCCGCGAGCTCGGCGACCCGCACTACGTGTACAAGCTCGAGTGGCTCACGGCCCTGCGTGCCGCCGCGGGGGCGTGGCTCGCCGCCGACCCCACCGCGCAGGTGGCGCTCGTCGGGGACTGGAACGTCGCCCCGCTCGACGAGGACGTCTGGGACATCACCGCCTTCACCGGGTCGACGCACGTCTCCCCCGCCGAGCGCGCGGCGCTCGCCGCCCTCGGCGACGTCGGCTTCACCGACGTCACGCGCGCCCACACCCCGCGGGCCTTCACGTACTGGGACTACCAGCGGCTCCGCTTCCCGCGGAACGAGGGCATGCGCATCGACCTCGTCCTCGCCTCCCCCGCCCTCGCCGCCCGGGTCACCGGAGCGCGCATCGACCGGGACGAGCGAAAGGGGAAGGGCGCGAGCGATCACGTGCCCGTCGTCGTCGACCTCGACCACGTGTCCTGACCGGCCGGGGTCGGTCCGGTCAGAGCGCGCCGTCGCGCGCCGCGGCGAGGACGTCGTCGGACAGGCGCGGCCACACCTGGGCGGCCCAGTCCCCGAAGGGGGAGGCGCCGAGGAAGGCGGTGGCGAGACCGGCGCGCGGGTCGACCCACAGGAAGCTGCCCGACTGGCCGAAGTGACCGAAGGTCGCGGGGTCGTTCTCCGCGCCGGTCCAGTGCGGGGTCTTGGCGCCGCGCACCTCGAGCCCGAGCCCCCAGTCGTTCTCCTTCTGCCGGCCGAACCCGGGCAGGACGCCGGTGAGGCCGGGAAAGACGACGCGCGTGGCCTCGCCGTGGAGCTCGGGACTCACCAGCGTCGGCACGAGGAGCTCCCGGCCGAGCGCGGCGAGGTCGGCCGCGGAGCCGCTGCCGGCGTGCGCCGCGGAGCCGTCGATGACGACGGTGCTCATGCCGAGCGGGACGAGGACGCTCTCCTCCGCCCACTCGGGGAAGTCCGTCCCGACGGCGAAGGCGACGTGGTCGGCGAGGAGCTCGAACCCGTAGTTGCTGTAGATCCGACGGTCCCCGGGCTTGGCGATGACGTCACCCCCGCCGAACGGGACGCCCGAGGCGTGCGCGAGGAGGTGCCGCACCGTCGCCCCCTCGGGGCCGGCGGCCTCGTCGAGGTCGACGAGGTGCCGCTCGACGGCGACGAGCGTGGCCATGGCGGTGACGAGCTTCGTCACCGACGCCCAGGGGAAGATCGTGCTGTCCGGGCCGTGGGCGGCCCGGACGCGCTCGGCGTCGGTGACGACGACGGCGTGGGGGAAGTCGATGGCGTCGAGTGCGCTGAAGGTTGCGGGGCTCACCCCTCCAGGGTGCCATCCATCGCCCACCCCGGGCCGCCGGGACGGCCCGGCGGCCCCGGGTGCGGGCGTCAGACGGCGGAGCGGGCGCTCGGGACGTCCGCCGCCCGCGGCTCGAGGACGAGGCCCGGCTCCCCGTCCGGGGCGCGGTCGACGACGACGAGGTCGCCGTCGTGGACCTGGCCGCCGAGCATGAGCCTGGCGAGCTGGTCACCGATGGCGGTCTGCACGAGCCGGCGCAGCGGCCGGGCGCCGTACGCCGGGTCGAAGCCCTCGAGCGCGAGCCACTCCGCGGCGGCCGGCGTCACCTCGAGCCGCAACCTGCGGTCCGCGAGGCGCGCGGCGAGCCGGTCGATCTGGAGCGTGACGATCGAGCTGAGCTCGGCGAGGCTGAGGGCGTCGAAGAGGACGACGTCGTCGAGCCGGTTGAGGAACTCCGGCTTGAACGCGCCGCGCACGGCGCCCATGACGGCGTCCCGCTTGGCGTCGTCCGCCATCATCGGGTCGACGAGGAACTGCGAGCCGAGGTTCGAGGTCAGCACGAGGATGACGTTGCGGAAGTCGACCGTGCGGCCCTGACCGTCGGTGAGGCGGCCGTCGTCGAGCACCTGGAGGAGGATGTCGAAGACCTCGGGGTGGGCCTTCTCGACCTCGTCGAGGAGGACGACGGAGTAGGGGCGCCGGCGGACGGCCTCGGTGAGCTGGCCACCCTCCTCGTACCCGACGTAGCCGGGAGGGGCACCGACGAGCCGGGCGACGGAGTGCTTCTCCGCGTACTCGCTCATGTCGATGCGCACGATCGCGCGCTCGTCGTCGAAGAGGAAGTCCGCGAGCGCCTTCGCGAGCTCGGTCTTGCCGACGCCGGTCGGCCCGAGGAAGAGGAACGAGCCGGTGGGCCGGTCGGGGTCGGACACCCCGGCGCGCGAGCGCCGGACGGCGTCGGAGACCGCCCGCACCGCCTGGCGCTGGCCGATGAGCCGCTCACCGATGACGTCCTCCATGCGCAGGAGCTTCTCCGTCTCGCCCTGGAGGAGGCGTCCGACGGGGATGCCGGTCCACGCGCCGACGACCTCGGCGACCTCCTCGGCGGAGACCTTGTCCGCGATCATCGGGGTCTGCGCCGACTCGTCCGCGGCGCGCACGTCCTCAGCGGCCTCGGCGGCGGCGATCTCCCGCTCGACGGCGGGGATCTCGCCGTTCTGCAGGCGGCCGGCGTCCTCGTAGCGGCCCTCGCGGATCGCACGGTCGAGCTGGGTGCGCAGGTCGTCGAGGCGCACGCGCAGGTCACCGACCCGGTTGTGCCCCGCCTTCTCGTTCTCCCACCGCGCGTTGAGCGCGGCGAGCTCCTCCTCCCGGTCGGCGAGGTCCTCGCGCAGCCGCTCGAGCCGCTCGCGGGAGGCGTCGTCGTCGGACTCGGCGAGGTAGGCCTCCTCCATCCGGAGGCGGTCGACGGCGCGGCGCAGGACGTCGATCTCCTCCGGGGAGGAGTCGAGCTCCATGCGGAGGCGGGACGCGGCCTCGTCGACGAGGTCGATGGCCTTGTCCGGGAGCTGGCGGCCGGTGATGTAGCGGTCGGAGAGGGTCGCCGCGGCGACGAGCGCGCCGTCGGAGATCGTCACCTTGTGGTGCGCCTCGTACTTGGGCGCGATGCCGCGCAGGATGGCGACGGTGTCCTCGACCGAGGGCTCACCGACGAACACCTGCTGGAACCGCCGCTCGAGCGCCGGGTCCTTCTCGATGCGCTCGCGGTACTCGTCGAGCGTCGTCGCACCGACGAGCCGGAGCTCGCCGCGCGCGAGCATGGGCTTGAGCATGTTCCCGGCATCCATGGCCGAGTCACCCCCCGCGCCGGCGCCGACGACGGTGTGGAGCTCGTCGATGAACGTGACGACCTCCCCCTCGGCGGACTTGATCTCCTCGAGGACCGCCTTGAGGCGCTCCTCGAACTCGCCGCGGTACTTCGCCCCGGCGACCATCGCGGCGAGGTCGAGGGCGATGAGGCGCTTGTTGCGCAGCGACTCGGGCACGTCGCCGTCGACGATGCGCTGGGCGAGGCCCTCGACGACGGCCGTCTTGCCGACACCGGGCTCACCGATGAGGACGGGGTTGTTCTTCGTCCGGCGCGACAGGACCTGGACGACGCGCCGGATCTCGGAGTCGCGGCCGATGACGGGGTCGAGCTTGCCGTCGCGGGCGGCGGCAGTCATGTCCTGGCCGTACTTCTCCAGCGCCTTGTACGTCCCCTCGGGGTCCGGGCTCGTCACCTTGGCGGTGCCGCGGACGGCGGGCAGCGCGGACGCGAGGGCGTCCCGCCCCGCGCCGGCCGTGCGCAGGATGTCGCCCGCCGGCCCGGTGCTGCGGGCCAGGCCGAGGAGGAGGTGCTCGGTGGAGACGTACTCGTCCCCGAGCGCCGTGGCCTCCTCGCCGGCCTGGGTGATGACGTTCATCATGGCGCGCGACGTCTGCGGCTGGGCCACCGAGGCGCCCGAGGCGTTCGGCAGCGCGGCGACGGCCGCGCGCGTCCGCTCGGCCACGGCGCGACGGTCCGCGCCGACGGCGTCGAGCAGCCCGGACGCGACCCCGCCGTCCTGGGCGAGCAGCGCGGCGAGCAGGTGCACCGGCTCGAGGGCCGGGTTGCCGGCCGCCGACGCCGACTGGATCGCCGCGGCGATCGCCTCCTGCGACTTGGTCGTGAGCTTGTCCATCAAGACCTCCGGAGCATCAGGGATGGGGTTCTGATGTGTGCAACGCGCGTGAGTTGAGTCTATTCCGCTCAACCTTGTTCCGCACCCATCCACCGCGTGCGTGCGCCCGCGACGCGCGCCCTGCTCGCCGACGTCGCCACCTTCGTGGCGGATCACCTCCCGGCGGGCGCCTGACGCCCCCTACGCGACCCCGGGCGCGAACGCCGGCCACGGGTCCGCCTCCTCGAGCTGCGCGGCGAGGGCGAGGAGCAGCTCCTCCTGCCCGGTCCCGACGGCGCCGAGCTGGACCCCGAAGGGCAGCCGGGCGCCGTCGACGTCCGCTCGGTGGAGGGGGACCGAGATGGCCGGCGCGCCCGTGATGTTCCACGCGCTCGTCCATGGGGTGAAGGCCTTCTGCGCCTCGAAGTCGGCCACCGGGTCCGCGTCGTCGCGCATGGCTCCGACCGGGACCGGCGGCTGGGCGAGCGTCGGAGTGAGGACGACGTCGAGCCCTGCCCACGTCGTCGCCGCCTGCCGGGCGAGGCGCTGGACCGCCCCGAGGGCCTCGGCGTGCTCGAGGGCGGTGACCGTGCGGCCCTGGTCGCGCATCCAGCGGGTGAGCGGCACGAGGAGCCCGTCGCGCTCGGGTGGGACCGGGGCCGAGAGCGCCCCGACCGCCCACAGCGGGCGGAAGGCGTCCCACTGCTCGGGGGTGAAGGGGACGACGGTCGGCTCGACGTGGTGCCCGAGCTCCTCGAGCAGCCGGACGGCCCGCTCGACGGCGGCGACGGCGGCGGGATGCACCGGGGCGCCCGCGACGTTGACCGGCTCGAGGAGGACGCCGATCCGCAAGGCGCCCGGGCCCCGGTCGCACGCGTCGAGGTAGGTCGTCCCGGGCGGCGGGAGCACGTAGGGGTCGCCGGGCCAGGGCCGGGCGAGGACGTCGAGGAACGCGGCCGTGTCGCGGACGGTCCGGGTGAGGACGCCGTCGGCGGTGAGCCCGGCACCGTCGACGCCGAGCGGCCCCTTCGACACCCGCCCGCGCGACGGCTTGAGCCCGACGAGCCCGCACACGGCGGCGGGGATGCGGATCGAGCCGCCGCCGTCGTTGCCGTGCGCGACGGGGACGATGCCCGCGGCGACCGCCGCCGCGGCGCCGCCGCTCGAGCCCCCGGCGCCGCGCGCGAGGTCCCACGGCGTGCGCGCCGGGGCTGCGACGTCGGGCTCGGTGTACGGCGGGAGGCCGAGCTCGGGCGTCGTCGTCTTGCCGACCATGAGCGTGCCGGCCTCACGCAGGAGAGTGGTGACGCCGTCGTCGGCCGGGGCGACGTAGCCCGCGAGCGCGGCGCTACCGGCCTCGAAGGGCAACCCGGCCACCATCGTCAGGTCCTTGACGGGGCACGGGACGCCGAGGAAGGGCGGGAGCGGGTCGTCCTCGGCGCCCCGGCGGGCGAGGTGCTCCGCCGCCGCGCGTGCCTGCTCGCGGGCGTGCTCCTCGGCCACGTGGACGAACGCGCCCACCGTGGGCCCGATCCGGCGTGCCCGCTCGAGGGTGTGCTCGAGGACCTCGGTCGGGCTGACGGCACCGGCCCGGACCGCGGCGGCGAGGTCGAGGGCGCTGAGGTCGTGGAGCTCGCTCATCGCCCGAGGCTAGCCGCCTCGACGGCGGGGCACTCCCCCTGGCCGGGCCGCTCCGCTCCGGTTGCCGACCCCGGCCGCGGCGCGCACGCTCGAGGAGGAGCACCGCAGGCGGCGGTGCCGCGACGGAAGGAACCGAGATGGGTATCGGCGACAAGGCGAAGGACGCGCTCGGCGGCGAGAAGGGCGAGCAGGCGAGCGACAGCGCGCTCGACAAGGGGTCGGACTTCGCAGACGACAAGACCGGCGGCAAGCACGGCGACAAGATCGACAAGGGCCGCGACGCCGCGGACAAGAAGATCGGCGGGTAGCCCTCACCGGAGGCCGGGCGAGCGCCCGGTCATGCGGTTCGACGGCGGCGGGCACCACGCCCGCCGCCGTCGGCATGTCCGGGGTCGGCCTCTCCTAGGGCCGGCGCCAGTCGTCGGACTCGAGGGCGGCGCCGGCCATCGGGCCCATCTGAAGCATCCCGCCGTCGACGGGCCAGGACGCCCCGTTGACGTAGGACGCCTCAGGCGAGCAGAGGAAGCGGACGACGGCGGCGATCTCGCGCGCGTCCCCGGGCCGGCCGACCGGGATGCCGGGCGTGGCCTTCTCCCCGCCCGCGAGCACCGACTCGTCAGTCATCCCCGTCATCGGCGTCGCGATGAGTCCCGGCGCGACGGCGTTGACCGTGATGCCGTGCTCGGCGAGCTCGAGGGCGGCGACCCGCACGAGGAGGCCGAGGCCGCCCTTGGCCGCGCAGTAGGGCGCGGCGCCGATCTTGGGGGCGTGCTCGTGGACGCTCGTGATGGCGACGATGCGCCCGCCGCGCGCCGCCTCGACCATGTGCCGGGCTCCGGCCTGGAGGCAGGAGAACGCCCCGTCGAGGTCGACGGAGACCACCTCGCGCCACGTGGCGAAGTCGAGGTCGAGCAGGAGCGTCGACGTGCCCGTGCCCGAGTTGAGGACAAGGGTGTCGAGCCCGCCCATGGCGCCGGCGAGCGCGTCGACGACGGCGCCGCCCGTCTCCGGGTCAGTGAGGTCGAGGTGGCGCACGTACGCCTCGGCGCCCGCCGCACGCACCTCCTCCGCCGTGCGCTCGGCGCCCTCCTCGTCCGTGTGCCACGTGATGCCGACGTGGCGCCCGGGCGCCGCGAGCGCCACGGCGGTCGCCCGGCCGATGCCGGAGTCGGAACCGGTGATGATGATCCGGCGCGGGACGTTCCCCGTGGCCTCGTCGATGGGGTTCGGCTCTGCTGACACGTCTCCTCCTTGGTTCCTCGGCGCCGACCACGCGGGCACCGGTGGGGCGGGAGACCCAGGGTGGCGCGGACGCACGGCCCTCGCACGCGGACGCCGCCCCACCCCGCTCCCCCGGTCGGCGCCCGTGCCGAGGACGACCGAAGGCACCGGTGCGGGGCACTCGCGCGCGAGTGCGTGATGGGATGGGCCGCGTGACACACATCGAGCCCGACGCGGCCACCACCACCCCCACCGCCCCCGGGGCAGCCGACCCCGTGCCCCTCGACACCCACGCATGGCTCGAGGACGTCGAGGGCGAGGCGCAGCTCGCCTGGGTGCGTGAGCGCAACGCCCACGCCACGCAGGCCCTCGCCGCGTCCGAGCGCTTCGAGGAGATCCGCTCCGGCACGCTCGAGGTCCTCGACTCCACGGACAAGATCCCCGGCGTCGTCCAGCGCGGCGAGTTCCTCTACAACTTCTGGACCGACGCCGAGCACGAGCGGGGCCTGTGGCGCCGCACCACGTGGGAGTCCTACCGCACCGCCGAGCCCGAGTGGGAGGTCCTCCTCGACGTCGACGCGCTCGGCGCGGAGGAGGGCGTGGCCTGGGTGTGGCACGGCGCGACCGTCCTGCGCCCGAGCTACGACCGCGCCCTCGTCTCGCTCTCCCGCGGCGGCTCCGACGCCGACGTCACGCGCGAGCTCGACCTGACGACGCGCACGTTCGTCACCGACGGCTTCACCCGCTCCGAGTCCAAGGGCGGCATGTCCTGGGCAGACTCGACCGGGGACGAGGTCTTCGTCTACACGGACTTCGGCGAGGGCTCGATGACGACGTCCGGCTACCCGCGCACCGTCCGCCGCTGGCGGCGCGGGACGCCGCTGGAGCAGGCGCCGGAGGTCTTCGCCGGGAACGCCACCGACCTGTCGATCGGCGCCGGCCACGACTTCACGCCCGGCTTCGAGCGGGACGTCGTCGTCCGTTCCTACGCCTTCTACGACGCCGAGATGTATCTCCTCGGCGCGGACGGCGCGCTCCGCCTCATCGAGGTCCCCCGCTCCGCCGAGCCCGACCTCCACCGCGAGTGGCTCACGGTCGAGCTGCGTGAGGAGTGGGAGGTCGGTGGCCGGTCCTACCCCGGCGGCAGCCTGCTCGCGATGACGCTCGAGGACTTCCTCGCCGGTGGGCGCGACTTCGAGGTGCTCTTCGCACCGACCGAGGCGACGTCGCTCGTCGGCGCGACGTGGACGCGCCACCACCTCGTCCTCAACGTCCTCGAGCACGTGAGCAACCAGCTCGAGGTCCTCACCGCGCCGGCGCCCGACGCGCAGGACCGGGCCTGGCGCCGTCGCCGGCTCGACCTCACCGCGTCGGGCACGGCCGCGTGGCAGGCACCGCGGCTCGCGACGATCGCCGTCGGCGCCATCGACGCGGACACCTCCGACGCCCTGTGGCTCACCGCCTCGGGCTTCCTCACCCCGACGACGCTCTCGCGCCTCGACCTCGACGCCGACGGTGCGACCGTCGCGCTCGAGCCGCTCAAGGCCATGCCGTCCTACTTCGACGTGGCGGGGCTCGACGTCTCCCAGCACTTCGCCGTCTCCGACGACGGCACCCGGGTGCCGTACTTCCAGGTCTCCCCCGCACCGCTCGCCGAGGACGGCGACGCCGCACCGCGGCCGACTCTGCTGTCCGGGTACGGCGGCTTCGAGATCTCGCGTCTGCCGGGCTACTCCGGCGCGACCGGCCGCGCGTGGCTCGAGCGGGGCGGCGTCTACGTCGTCGCCAACATCCGCGGGGGAGGGGAGTACGGACCGCGCTGGCACCAGGCGGCGCTCAAGGAGAAGCGGCACCGCGCGTACGAGGACTTCGCCGCCGTCGCGCGGGACCTCATCGCCCGGGGCGTCACCGACGCGGCGCACCTCGGCGCGCAGGGCGGCTCGAACGGCGGGCTCCTCATGGGCAACATGCTCACCGGCTACCCCGAGCTGTTCGGGGCGATCGTGTGCCAGGTGCCGCTCCTCGACATGAAGCGGTACAGCCACCTCCTCGCCGGCGCCTCGTGGATGGCCGAGTACGGCGACCCCGACGACGACGCGCAGTGGGAGTTCATCAAGACGTTCTCCCCCTACCACCGCTTCGCTGCGGAGGCGGGGTACCCGCCGATCCTCTTCACGACGTCGACCCGCGACGACCGCGTCCATCCGGGGCACGCCCGCAAGATGGCCGCGCTCATGCTCGAGGCGGGCAAGGACGTCACGTACTACGAGAACATCGAGGGCGGCCACGGCGGCGCGGCGACGAACGCCCAGTCCGCGCACATGGCGGCGCTCGCGTACGAGTTCCTCTGGCAGCGCCTCGGTGGCTGAGGCGCTGCCTCCACCGGCGCGCGAGGCGTCGGGCACGCCAGGGAGCGCGGGGGGCGGACGGCAGGCGCGCGTGAGACCGCACCCTTGTGGGTGAGACCGCACCCTTGATCAGCGGTGCCCGCCCAGAAGGGTGCGGTCTTCCGAGTGGCGGCGGCCGACGCCGCCCGAACGTGCTCGCGGCCGGTGTCAGTACTGGCTGTTGCGGATCTTCTTGTTGACGCGCACGAGCCACACGATGCCGATGATGAGCACGATGAAGCCGAGGAAGCCGACCCCGAGGCCGACGATGAAGGCGATACCGGCGCCGATGAGCCCGCCGATGTCGAGCGGGGGCGTGACGAGGAGGGTCTGGTCGGCCGACGGCGGGAGGTCGCAGTCGATCGTGTAGGTCCCCGCCTCACCGGTCGTGAACTCGACGCCGTAGAGGACGGTCTGGCCGTCGATGCCCTGGCCGTTGGCGTCGGCCTCCGTGCTCGGCACGGGCTGACCGTCCGGGCCGGTGATGTCGCACGTGAAGTTGGCGTCCGAGGCGAGGCTCTCGCGGTAGACGACGCGCTCGGCGTCCGCCGGGAGGTCGACCATGCCCGGGTTGGCGACCGTCACGCCGTCGTTGGCGATGTCGCCGATGGCTCCGGCGCTCCCGGCAGCGGCCACCGCGAAGCCGATGATGGGCCCGAGGATGAGGAGCAGCGCACCGATGACGAGCGTGATGACCGCTCCCTTGCGCTTGGGCCTGGGGCCCTGCGGGGCGCCGCCGTAGCCGCCCGGGTAGGCAGGCTGGCCGTACCCCTGTTGGCCCTGCCCACCCTGCCCGTACGACGGCGGGCCGGACGGCTCGCCGTAGGACGGCGCGCCGGACGGCTGGCCGTAGGACGGCGGTCCGGACGGCTGGCCGTAGGAGGGCGGTCCGGCGGGCTGGCCGTAGGCGGGCTGGCCCTGGTCCCCCTGGCCGTACGTGGGGCGCTCGCCCTCGGGCAGGCGGCGGCCGTAGCGCGGCTCGTCCGCGGGACCGGTGGCGGGCGGGCCGTACGGCCCGGGTCCGGGCGCGGCGCCCTCGTCCGGGCGCGGGCTGTCGTTGTTGGGCGTGCTCATGGTCATCCCTTGGTCGTCGTCCTGGCGCGGGAACGCAGGGCGCCCCCTCCGAAGCATGCCAGGCCGAGCGCACGCGCGGCGGTGGTCGGAGCCCGCGCTAGCCACGTCGCCGAGGCCGAGCGCGCGTGCGGGGGCGCCAGAGCACGCGCAGGCCCCCGGCCCCCGGCCCCCGGCTCAGCGCACGTCCGGCGGTCGTCGGTGCACGCGCGAGCCACCCCGCCCCGGCTCAGCGCGCGTGCGGCGGCCGCCAGAGGACGAGGGCGCCGACCTGCCGGCGCTCGGCGCGTCGCCCGCGGCGCAGCTCGCTCACCTCGCCGCTGGGCCCGGCCGCGAAGACGCGCTGGTCCGCAGCCGCCCGGGCGCGCAGGAGCTCGTTCTCGGCACGGGTGCGCGCGAGCTCGCGCTCGAGGTCGAGGATCCGCTTGATCCCGGCGAGGTTGACGCCCTCCTCCTGGGAGAGGCGCTGCACCTCGCGCAGGAGCGCGACGTCGCGCGCGGAGTAACGCCGACCGCGGCCGCGGGTGCGCTGGGGGGAGACGATGCCGAGGCGGTCGTACTGGCGCAGCGTCTGGGGGTGCATGTTCGCCAGCTCCGCGGCCACGGAGATGACGAAGATGGGCACGTCCTCACGTCCCTGCACTGCCATCACTCCTCCTCAGCTCGCTCGGGGCCTCAGCGCACGGCCTGCGCGCGGAGCTCGGCCCGCGGGTCCTCCCCCTCGGTCGCGGCGGCGAACGCCTCGACGGCGTCCTTCGCCTTGCCGCGCAGGTTCTTCGGCACGGCCACGGTGACGGTGACGAGCAGGTCACCGACCTCGTTGCCCGTGCTCACGCCGTGCCCCTTGACGCGCAGCGTCCGTCCCGACGGCGTCCCCGCCGGGACCTTGACCCGTACGCTCTCGCCGTCGAGCGTCGGCACGTCGATGCTCGCCCCGAGCGACGCCTCGGCGAACGTCACCGGGACGGTGACGCGCAGGTTGCGGCCCTCGAGCGCGAACACGGGGTGCGGCTCGACAGCGACCGTGACGACCATGTCACCCGGCTCGCCCCCGGCGGCGCCGGGGTTGCCCTTGCCGCGCAGGCGGATCTTCTGCCCGTCCTGCACCCCGGGCGGGATGCGGACCGTCATGGTGCGCCCGCTCGTCGTCAGCTGGACCGTCGCGCCCTCGACCGCCTGGCGGAACGGGAGCCGCGCGCTCGTCGCGATGTCCGCGCCCTTGCGCGGTCCCCGCGGCCGGCCGCCGAACCCGCCACCGCCGCCGTTGAACATCCCCGAGAGGATGTCCTCGAAACCACCACCGCCGCCTCCGCTGGTGGAGTAGCGCACCCGCGGCCCGGCACCTCCCGGAGCGCCCGCACCGAACATGCCGCCGAAGAGGTCCTCGAAGCCTGCGGCACCGCCCGCGCCACCGGCGCCGGCGGAGAACCGCGCCCCGCCGCCGGCCATGGCCCGCACGGCGTCGTACTGCTTGCGCTGCTCCGGGTCGGAGAGCACGGCGTAGGCCTCACCGACCTCCTTGAACCGCGCCTCGGAGCGGGCGTCGCCGGGGTTCTGGTCGGGGTGGAGCTTGCGGGCGAGCGAGCGGTAGGCCTTCTTGACCGCCGCCGCGTCGGCGTCCTTGGGAACACCGAGCACCGCGTAGAAGTCCTTCTCGAACCAGTCCTGACCCGTCATCGCCCCTCACCTCCTTCTCGCGACGCTGCGACCAGCGCCGCGCCTATCGTTCCCGACGACGCCGCCGGCCCGGTCCCGAACGCGGACCGGGCCGGCGGCCGGTGCACCCTACTCCGGGCCGGTCACCGCGACGCGGGCCGCCCGCAGGACGCGCTCACCCACCCGGTAGCCCGGCTGGAGCACCTGGGAGACGGTCGTCCCCGTCGCCTCGGCGTCCGTCGAGTGCATGAGCGCCTCGTGGACCACGGGGTCGAACTCCTCCCCGACGGCGCCGTACCGCGTGACGTCGAACCGCTGCGCGAGGACCGCCTCGAGCTTCTCGGCGATCGCCGCGAACGGACCGGTGAGGTCCCCGTGAGCGCGTGCCAGGTCGATGTCGTCGAGGACGCCCATGAGCGCCTCCGCGACCGCGACGACGCCGGCCTGCTGCTGCTCGACCGCCGCCGACTTCGACCGGCGCACGTAGCCGTTGTACTCCTGCTCGAGGTTGTACAGGTCGGCGTTGCGCCGGGCGAGCTGCTCGGCGAGGTCGGCCGCCTCGGCCTTCGCCGCGGCGAGGGTGCCGTCCGCGACGCCGTCCCCGGCGCCCTCCGGTGCTGGGCCGGCGGAGGGCACGTCACCCTCGGCGCCGGCCGGCACCTGCTCCTCGGGTGACGTCGCGCCCGACGGCGTGCGCACCTGTCCCGTCTCCGGGTCGATGCGCCGCTTGTCGCGGACGACCGGCTCGTCCGGGACCTCGGGCGGGGTCTGCGGCTCGGGCGTCACTTGGCCTCGTCCTCGTCCACGATCTCGGCGTCGACGACGTCCTCGTCGGTGCCGCCGGCGGTGCCGGCCCCACCGGTGGCGGACTCGTCGAAGCCCGGCGCGCCCTGCGGGCCCGCCGCACCCTCGCTCTGCTGGTTGGCGTACAGCGCCTCGCCGATCTTCTGCGCGGCGGTGTTGAGGGCGTCCTGCTTGGCGGAGATCGCCGCGACGTCGTCGCCCTCGAGGGCCGTCTTCAGCTCGTCGACGGCTCCCTGGACCTCGGTGCGCACGTCCTCGGGGAGCTTGTCGGCGTTGTCCTTGAGGAGCTTCTCGGTCGAGTAGGCGAGCTGCTCGGCCGTGTTGCGGGTCTCGGCCTCCTCACGGCGCTTCTTGTCCTCGGCGGCGTGCGCCTCGGCCTCCTTGACCATGCGGTCGATCTCGTCCTTGGGCAGGGCCGAGCCGCCGGTGATGGTCATGGACTGCTCCTGGCCGGTGCCACGGTCCTTGGCGGAGACGTGGACGATGCCGTTGGCGTCGATGTCGAAGGTGACCTCGATCTGCGGCATGCCGCGCGGCGCGGGGGCGATGCCCGTGAGCTCGAACGTGCCGAGCGCCTTGTTGTCCCGCGCGAACTCGCGCTCGCCCTGGAACACCTGGATGAGCACGCTCGGCTGGTTGTCCTCGGCGGTGGAGAAGACCTCGGACCGCTTCGTCGGGATGGCCGTGTTGCGCTCGATGAGCTTGGTCATGACACCACCCTTGGTCTCGATGCCGAGGGAGAGCGGCGTGACGTCGATGAGGAGGATGTCCTTGCGGTCACCCTTGATGACGCCGGCCTGCAGGGCCGCGCCGACGGCGACGACCTCGTCCGGGTTGACGCCCTTGTTGGGCTCCTTGCCGCCGGTGAGCTCGACGACGACGTCCGTGACGGCGGGCATCCGGGTGGAGCCACCGACGAGGACGACGTGGTCGATGTCCTCGACCTTGATGCCGGCGTCGGCGATGACGGAGTGGAAGGGGGCCTTCGTCCGCTCGATGAGGTCCGCCGTCATCTGCTGGAACTGGGCGCGGGTGAGCTTCTCGTCGAGGTGGATCGGGCCGTTCTCGCTCATCGAGAGGTACTGGAGCGAGATGTTCGTGCTCGTCGTGGACGAGAGCTCCTTCTTGGCCTGCTCGGCCGCCTCGCGCAGGCGCTGCAGGGCGATCTTGTCCTTGGACAGGTCGACCCCGTCCTTGTTCTTCACCTGCGAGACGAGCCAGTCGACGACGCGCTGGTCCCAGTCGTCGCCACCGAGGCGGTTGTCGCCGTTCGTGGCGCGGACCTGGATCGTGGAGAACTCGTCCTCGTCCTTGCCCACCTCGAGGAGGGAGACGTCGAACGTGCCGCCACCGAGGTCGAAGACGAGGATGAGCTCGTCCTCCTTGCCGCGCTCGAGGCCGTAGGCCAGGGCGGCGGCGGTGGGCTCGTTGACGATGCGCAGGACGTTGAGGCCGGCGATCTGACCGGCGTCCTTCGTCGCCTGGCGCTCGGCGTCGTTGAAGTAGGCGGGGACGGTGACGACGGCGTCGGTCACCGGCTCGCCGAGGTACTGCTCGGCGTCGCGCTTGAGCTTGCCGAGGATGCGCGCGGAGATCTCCTGCGCGGAGTACGTCTTCTCGTCGACGGCCACGGACCAGTCGGTGCCCATGTGGCGCTTGACCGAGGAGATCGTGCGGTCGACGTTCGTCACCGCCTGACGCTTGGCGACCTCGCCGACGAGGACCTCGCCGGACTTGCTGAAGGCGACGACCGAGGGCGTCGTGCGCGCACCCTCGGCGTTCGCGATGACCGTCGGCTCCCCGCCCTCGAGGACGGAGACCACGGAGTTGGTGGTACCCAGGTCGATCCCGACAGCTCGTGCCATGTGTGTACAGCTCCTTCGTGTGCGAGCCGGTCGTCCCGGCCCAGATGTTGAGTCGTCCGCACTCAAGTCTGCGCGCTGCGCTGATCCTGTCAACTCGGCGCGGCCGAACTTGAGTCTGACTGGCTCAACCTCGGCTGCGGGCACGGTATTCCCGGCACGGTGGCCGCCGGCGTTAACGTGTGCCGGTGCCCCCCTCCTCGACCGCCCGCCGCGGCGCAGCCCGCCGCGCGGCCGCCCTCGCGCTCGCGGTCTGCGCGCTCAGTGCGCTCGGCGTCCTCGCGCTGTGGTGGCTCTTCGTCACGACCGCGCCCGGCCAGCGGGTCGAGGAGATCGCGCTCGAGGGGTCGAGCATCGGGCGCTGGCGCCTGGCGGAGGGCACGCAGGCCGTCCTCGACGTCGTCTCGGTGCCCTTCCTCGCGCTCGTCACCCTCGCCGGCGTCGCCGCGGCCGCCCTGCGCCGCCAGTGGCTCCTCGCCGTGGCCGTGCCGCTCATGGTCGGTGGGGCCAACGTCGCGACCCAGCTCCTCAAGTACGAGATCCTCACGCGGCCGGACGTCGGGATGGACTCCGCCCACGCGAACTCACTGCCGAGCGGCCACACGACGGTCGCGGCGTCGGTCGCCGCCGTCGCCGTGCTCGTCGCCCCGCCGCGCTGGCGCTGGCTCGCCGCCCTCGCCGGGTGGGGCTACGCCGGTGGGACGGGTCTGGCGACGATGGTCAACGGTTGGCACCGCGCCTCCGACGTCGCGGCGGGCCTCCTCGTCGCCCTCGCGGCGGCGGCCCTCGCGCTCGCCGTCGTCGGCCCGTCGGGACCGGGACGGGACCACTCCCCCACCGCAGCGACGACGTCGCTGCTCCTGTCCGCCGCCGGAGTGACCGGTGCGGTCGCCCTCGTCGCGCTCGCCCTCACGTGGGCCGGTGGGGACCCGGTGGACGCGCAGGGCCGGGGAGCGCTCCTCCTCGCCTACGGCGGCGCGTGCGCCGGGATCCTCGCCGTCACGTGCGCGGCGGCCGGCGCCCTGCTCCGGCTCGGTACGACGCCCGACGACTCCTCCGACGGCGTCCGCCCCCACGGCGGCAGCACCCGGCCGGGGGCCCGGCGACCTCCCGCGGGGCAGCCCCGCTGATGCTCCTGACGACGTGGAACGTCTTCCACGGCCGCAGCCCCGAGGACCTGCGGGTCGACGCCGGGCGCCTCGCTGACGCGGTCGCCTCGCTCGGCCCCGACGTGCTCGCGCTGCAAGAGGTGGACCGCGGGCAGCCGCGCTCGGACCACGTCGACGTCACTGCCGTCGCCGCGGAGGCGATGGGAGCCGCGCACGCGCGGTTCGTGCCGACCGTCATCGGCGAGCCGGGGTTCTCCTGGCGCGCCGCGACGGTGGACGACGCAGGCGCGGCCGCGGACGCCTACGGCGTCGCGCTCCTCTCGCGCCTGCCGGTGGAGTCCTGGCACGTCCTGCGCCTGCCTCCCGTCCGGGCGGTCCGCGTCCCGGTGCCCGTGCCGGGCACCCGCCTCCTCCTCTGGTTGCGCGACGAGCCGCGGGTCGTGCTCGCCGCGCGGCTCCGCAGCCGGGCCGGCCTGCTCACGGTCGCCTCGACGCACCTGTCCTTCGTGCCGGGGGCGAACGTCGTCCAGCTCCGCCGCGCCGCCCGCTGGCTCCGGACCCTCGGCGGCCCGGCGGTCCTGCTCGGCGACCTCAACCTCCCGGCCGCCGTCGCCGACCGCACGCCGGGGCTGAGGGTCCTTGCCCGGGCACGCACCCACCCGGCGTCACGGCCGCGCTGGCAGCTCGACCACGCTCTCGGGTCCACGGGAGTGCCCCGCGTCGTCCGGGCGGAGGCACGCCGCCTGCCCGTCTCGGACCACCTGGCGCTGCAGGTCGAGCTCGAGGGGACCTGAGGACCCACGTACCCGGGGCGGTCACCGGCGCCGCGGGTCAGGGGCTCGGCGCCCCCGCCGGGTACTCCGCCAGCGGGACCTCGCCCGCCTCCCACGCGGCCAGCACGGGTTCGACGATGCGCCAGCACTCCTCGACGGCGTCACCGCGCACGGAGAGGAGAGGGTCGCCCTCGAGGACGCCGGCGAGGACCTCGCCGTAGGCGGGGAGCTCACCCGTGCCGAACTCCGTCGACAGGACCACCCGGTCGAGGCTCCACGGGTCCCCCGAGCCGTTGACGTCGAGCTCGAGGTTGAGGCAGTCCGGGCCGAGGCCGATCCGCAGCCGCGCCGGGGTGGAGGTCCCGGTCAGTCCCTGGGGCAGGTGCGGGACGGTCTTGAAGGTGACGACGACCTCCTTGCGCGCGGTGCCGATCCCCTTGGCGGACCGGAGGAGGAACGGCACCCCCTTCCACCGCCAGGAGTCGATGAAGCACGTGACCTCGGCGAGCGTCTCGGTCTCCCGCTCCGGCGCGACCCCGGGCTCATCGGTGTAGGCGGGCAGGTCGCGCTCGCCGATGCGGCCGGCCGCGTACCGGGCGCGCCGGCTGTGCTCGCGGGGGTCGCCCGCCCGCGTCGCCCGCAGGACCTCGGCGGTCCTGTCCCGCACGTCCCGCTCGCCCATCGTGGCCGGGGGGTCCATCGCCACGAGCGCGAGCACCTGGAGGAGGTGGCTCTGGATCATGTCCCGCAGGGCACCGGCGGCGTCGTAGTAGCGCGCCCGGTCCTCGAGCCCGAGGTCCTCGTCGTAGATGATCTCGACGGCGTCGACGTGGGAGGCGTTCCACACCGGCTCGAAGATCCGGTTGGCGAACCGGAGCCCGAGGAGGTTGAGCACGGTGCTCTTGCCGAGGAAGTGGTCGATGCGGTGGACGTGGTCCTCGGGGACGATGCGGGTGACGAGGGCGTTGAGGCGCCGCGCGGTCGGCCCGTCGCTCCCGTAGGGCTTCTCCATGATGAGCCGCGTGCCGGCGGGGACGCCGCACTCGGCGAGCGTCTCGCACGCGATCTCGGTCGCGGCGGGCGGGAGCGCGAAGTAGATGGCGACGGGACCGGTGCCCGCGTCGAGGAGGCGCTGGAGGTCGTCGCGCCGGCTGACGTCGGCCGGCAGGTAGACGGACTCGACCTCGAGGCGCCGCAGGGTGGCGGAGCCGGGTTCATCGGGCGCCGGCTCCTGGCGCTCCCACGGCGGCACCTCGATGCTCGGCGCGACGGCGAAGGCCTGGCGCAGGCGCTCCCGCCACCGCTCGTCGTCCCAGTCCTCGACGCCCGAGCCGACGAGCGTGAGGTCCGGGGCGCGACCGGTGGCGAGGAGGCGGCCGAGCCCTGGGAGGAGCAGCCGTCCGGCGAGGTCACCGCTCGCGCCGAGGATGAGGAGCGTCCCGATCTGCTCGGTGGCCGGGGCGGTCGTACCCGTGGAGTTCATGCGCCCATGCTCGCCCGCCGAACTCCCCCGCGCGAGACGTCCGCAGGTCTAGCGTTCCTCCATGACACTCAACCTGGCCATGGTCACGTTCGACACGTCCGACGCCGACACTCTCGCCACGTGGTGGGCCGAGCAGACCGGGGCGGAGGTCACCGAGCGCAACGAGGGCTGGTACGTCATGGTCGCTGGCGGCGCGCTGCCGGTGACGCTCGCGTTCCAGAAGGTCGACGACCCGACGCCGGGGAAGAACCGCATCCACCTCGACCTCGTGGCCCCCGACCTCGACGCCGAGGTCGACCGGCTCGTGGACGCGGGGGCCACGGTCGTCGGGCGGCGCGGAGACGAGAGCTTCCGGTGGGTGACGCTCGCGGACCCGCAGGGCAACCAGTTCTGCGTCGCCCAGGGCGGCCCGGACGGTGAGCACCCCTAGGGGCGCCCGCTGGGCGGCCCCGCCGCGGGTGCGGGAGCGGGGCGTCCCGAGGGTCCGGATGGGCGCTCGGCAGCCGTGAGCCGGCACCAACCCTTGCAGGATCCTCACAACCGGCGCACCGGCCCCACAGGGCCCCGCTCCTAGGCTCGACGGCATGAGCGAAGCACCGGCCAGCGCCGCCACCGTCCTCGTCGTCGAGGACGACGAGGTCATCAACGACGGCCTCGCGACGAGGCTGCGCGCCGAGGGGTTCACCGTGGTCCAGGCCTTCGACGGCCCCGGCGCCGTCGCGGAGTTCGAGCGCACGCCGCCGGACCTCGTCGTCCTCGACGTCATGCTCCCCGGCTTCGACGGGATCGAGGTCTGCCGGCGGATCCAGGCCGTCCGCGCGGTGCCGGTGCTCATGCTCACCGCGAAGGTGGAGGAGACCGACGTCCTCGTCGGCCTCGCCGTCGGCGCCGACGACTACGTGACCAAGCCGTTCCGCGTCCGGGAGGTCGTCGCCCGGGTCCGTGCCCTCCTGCGCCGGGTCGATCGCGCCCGGGAGCTCGCGGCGGACGTCCCGCCCCGCCTCGAGCTCGGCGCGCTCGCCGTCGACCGCGCCGCCCGCCGCGTCTGGGTCGAGGGCACCGAGGTGCACCTCGCCCCGCTCGAGTTCGACCTCCTCCTCACCCTCGCCGCCGAGCCCGGCACGGTCCGCACGCGCGAGGACCTCATGCTCGAGGTGTGGGGCTGGGCGGACGCCCGCGGCACGCGCACCCTCGACACCCACGTCCGCTCCCTGCGGTCGAAGATCGGTGCCGAGCGGGTGCGCACCGTGCACGGCGTCGGTTATGCCGTGGAGCCCCGATGACCGCGCCGCAGCCGGGCCGGGCCGCCCGGCCCCTCGACCGCGTCGGCTCGATCAAGGTCAAGATCGGCCTGCTCGTGGGGCTGAGCGTCGTCGTCGCCGTCCTCGTCTCCGAGATCGGGGCGAGCGCGGGCGTCCCCGGGTGGCTCACCCTGCCGGTCACGGCCGCCGCGGCCCTCGCCGTCACCCAGTGGCTCGCCCGCGGGATGACGGCACCGCTGCGCGCGATGACCTCCGCCGCCGCGCGGATGGCGACCGGGGACTACTCGCGCCGGGTGACGGCGACGTCCGCCGACGAGGTCGGGCGGCTCGCCCAGGCCTTCAACACGATGGCGGTCGACCTCGCGACGGCGGACCAGCAGCGCCGCCAGCTCGTCGCCACCGTCTCGCACGAGCTCCGCACGCCCCTGGCGGCCCAGCGGCTCCTGCTGGAGAACCTCGTCGACGGCGTCGTGCGCCCCGACGACGACGCCCTCGCCGCCGCGCTCGCCCAGGCCGAGCGGCTGAGCGACCTCGTCGGCGACCTCCTCGACGTCGCCCGCCTCGACGGCGGCGCCTCCTCCCTCGACCTGGCGCCGCTCGACGTCGCCGACCTTCTCGCGCGGGCCGTGGCCGAAGCCCGGCTCGGGGCGCGCACCGTCACGTACGACGTGGCGGTCACCCCGCCCGATCTCACCGTCTCGGGCGACGGGCCGCGGCTCGCCCAGGTCGTGGCGAACCTCCTCGACAACGCCGCGCGGCACTCGCCCACCGGCGGGACCGTCACGGTCCGCGCCGCCGCCGAGCATGGCGAGAGCTGGTCCCTCGAGGTGACCGACGAGGGGCCCGGCATCCCGGCCGGGCGGGAGGAGCACGTATTCGCCCGGTTCGGTTCCGCCGAGGCCGACGGCGGCGGCGGGACCGGCCTCGGCCTCGCCATCGCGAGCTGGGTGTGCGAGATGCACGGCGGGTCGATCGCCGCACTGCCGCCGGCCCCGGGCACGACGGGCGCCCGGGTCCGGGCCGTCCTGCCCCGCGAACCCGCGCGGGCGCCGAGCCCCGCGGCCACCGAGCCCTTCCGCGCGCCGGTGGCGGAACCAGGCAGCACCGCCCACGCGCCGACCGGGCGCACCGCCCAGGCGCCGACCGAGAAGGAGCATCCGATGCGTCCCACGCCCGCGATCCCCAGCGGCTCGCCCGACCGCGGCCCGATCCCCAGCGGCTCGCCCGACCCCGGCCCTTCCCTCAGCGGCTCGCCCGCGCCGGCGTCGCGCCCGGGCGCCACGCCCGCCCCGGCCGCCGGGGCGGTCACCGCCCGCCCCGCCTCGGCCGCCGGCTCCCTCCTGCGGGACGTGTGGCCGGAGCGCGTGACGGGGACCGCGCCCGTCCCGCTGTTCGGCTCCCTCGCGCTCGGGGCGCTCGCCTCCGTCGTCCTGCCCTACCGGGAGCTCGGCCTGGGGGCGTTCCTCGTCCTCCTCCTGGGCGGTGCGCTCGTCCTGGCACTGTCCCCGCACCGCAGCCGGCCGTGGACGCTCCTCTCGGTGGCGATCAGCGTCGGCCTCGGCTCGTTCGTCGTCCTGCGCGACGCCGGGTGGCTGACCCTCCTCGCCCTCGTCGTCGTCGGCGTCCTCGTCACGACGGCGCTGACGGACGCGCGCCGGGTGCTGGCGATGGTGGCGGGTGCGGCGTCCTGGGTCCTCTCCGCCGTCCGGGGGCTGCCGCTGCTGAGCAGGACGCTCTCCGCCCTCAGCCGGCACCGGCTGCTGTGGCCGGTCCTGCGCACCGCCGCGGTCTCGTTCGTCGCGCTCGTCGTCTTCGGCGGCCTCTTCGCGTCCGGCGACGCCGTCTTCGGCTCGTGGGTGGGTCACCTCGTGCCGGACCTCGCCTGGGACGACCTCATCCTGCGGGCCTTCGTCCTCGTCGCCGTCGGCGGCTCGGTCCTCGCCGCCTGCTACCTCGCCCTCAACCCGCCACGGGTCGAGTCCGTCGCGCTGCCCGAGCCGCGACCGGTCGCCCGGGTGTGGGAGTGGCTCGTGCCCGTCGGCCTCGTCATCGCCGTGTTCACCGGCTTCGTCGTCGCCCAGGCCTCCGCCATGTGGGGTGGGCACGACTACCTGCAGGCCGTCACCGGGCTCACGTACGCCGAGTATGTCCACGAGGGCTTCGGCCAGCTCACGGTCGCGACGACGCTCACCCTCGCGACGGTGGCCCTCACCGTGCGCAAGGCCCCCCGGCGGACGGGGCGCGACCGCCTGCTCCTGCGGGTCGCGCTCGGGACGCTGTGCGTCCTCACCCTCGTCGTCGTCGCGTCCGCGCTGTTCCGGATGTCCGTCTACCAGGAAGCGTTCGGGTTCACCGTCCTGCGGGTGCTCGTCGACGCCTTCGAGCTGTGGCTCGGGCTCGTCGTCGTCCTCGTCCTCGTCGCGGGCGTCCGCTGGTCCGGCCGCTGGCTGCCGCGCGCGGCGCTGGTGTCCGGGGCTGTGATGCTCCTCGTGCTCGGGCTGGGCAACACCGAGGCATGGGTGGCCCAGCGCAACATCGAGCGGTTCGAGGCGACCGGCAAGATCGACACCGCCTACCTCGGCACCTTGAGCGCCGACGCGGCGCCGACGATCGCCGCCGGGCTTCCCACGCACCTCGTCGCGTGCGTCGCCGCCGCGGGGAGCCACGTCGAGGTCCTCGACGGCGTCCCCACCGTCGTCGAGGACGCGCCAGCGGACGTCCTGTCGTGGAACCTCGGCCGCGCGCGTGCGGCGGAGGTCCGCGACCCGGGGCCGGTCACCGTGGCACCGTCGACCTGCCCCTGAGGTACGTCATCGAGCGGTTCCGCCCCTCAGCCGGCCGCCGCGCCGTCGAGACGACCGCGGAGGCTACGGTGGCGGCAGCAGCGGCAGCGGCAGCGGCAGCGGCAGCGGCAGCGGCAGCGGCAGCGGCAGCGGCAGCGGCAGCGGCAGCGGCAGCGTGCCACCATCGAGACCATGACATCCGCGACCGGCGCCGCCGACCTCGCGACCAAGCCGGTCCTCGCCGGCGAGCGGGCCGTCCTGCGGCCGTTCGCACCCGACGACGCCGCCGTGATGGCGGAGATCCTGCGCGATCCCGAGCTCAACCGGCTCACCGGCTCGGTGCACTCGACGGCCGAGGCGCGGGCGGCCGCGCCGGACCTCGACCGGCTGCGCCAGTGGTACGGCACCCGGAACGACCAGCCGGACCGGCTCGACCTCGCCGTCGTCGATCGCGCGACCGGCATGCTCGTCGGCGAGGTCGTCCTCAACGACTGGGACCCGGCCAACGCGTCGTGCAACTTCCGCATCCTCCTCGGCCCCGAGGGGCGCGGCCGGGGGCTCGGGACCGAGGCGACGCGGCTGATCCTCGAGCACGCGTTCGCCACCGTCGGGCTCCACCGCGTCTCGCTCGGCGTCTTCGCCTTCAACCCCCGCTCGCAGCACGTCTACGCACGGGCAGGTTTCGTCGTCGAGGGTGTCGAGCGCGAGGCGCACCGGTTCGACGGCGAGTGGGTCGACTCGATCCTCATGGCCGTCCTCGACCACGAGTGGGCCGCCCGCCGCTAGCCCGCGCTCGGACGCGCCCGTCGCCACCCGCACGCCGGTAGGCTCCGGCGGGCAACCCCCGTCCTCTCGGTGGGCCGGGCCCGCTCGGACGCGTACGTACCCGTGAAAGGACGATCCGCGATGACGAGCCCTACGGGAAGCGCGGGCCTGCAGCGACGCAGCACCGAGGCGGGGCGCCGGTTGTACGGCGCGGCGGAGCGGGTCTGGACGAGCGACCCGCTCAAGGCTGCCCGCCGGACGACCCTGCGCGCGGGGACGGCGGCGCTGACGACCACCTACAGCCTCTACAAGGTCCACCCGGCGCTGTGGCGCACGACGGCGACGCACTACCGGCCGTGGATGGGCGAGTTCGCGCGCCGGCACGCGTGGATGACCTGCCAGCTCGCCTCGCTCCACGTGCCGGCCTACCGCGACTTCCTCCGTCAGCACGGCTTCACGTTCCGGTGGTGGGACCTCGAGAACTACCCGCCGACCGACAAGGACAGCTACGTCGCCCGCTACCCGGAGGAACAGCGCTGCTGGCACGGTGACCTGCAGCTGCGCGGGACGCTCGTCGACGAGTCCTCCGGCTCGTCCGGGCGGCCCTTCAACTGGGTCCGCGGGCGCGAGGAGCTGGCCGACATCCACCGCAACGTCGCGGGGTTCACCTCGCTCATGATGCGCGGCGAGGAGCGCCTCTTCGTCATCAACGCCTACTCGATGGGGGCGTGGGCGACCGGCACCAACACGGGCATCGCCATGGCCAAGATCGCCATGGTGAAGAACACCGGGCCGGACCTGGACAAGATCCTCGACACGATCACCCACTTCGGTCCCGGCTTCACCTACCTCGTCGCGGCCTACCCGCCGTTCCTCAAGGACCTGCGCGACCGGCTCGACGCCGTGGGCCTGGACTGGTCGGCCTACCGCATGCACGGGCTCGTCGGCGGCGAGGGCATGACCGAGGCTCTCCGCGACTACTGCGAGCAGCGGTTCCTCACCGTCCGCTCCGGCTACGGCGCCTCCGACCTCACCATCGGGATCGGGGGCGAGACCGAGCTGACGGTGTTCCTGCGCCGGGCGCTGCTCGAGGACCACGACCTGCGCGCGGCGGTGCTCGGCCCGGACGAGGCCCGGACGCCGATGATCTTCCAGTACAACCCGCTCGAGACCTACCTCGAGATCACCGACGAGGGCGAGATCCTGTGCACCCTCACGTCGACCTCCGTGCTCTCGCCCAAGCTGCGCTACAACATCCACGACGAGGGCGCGCTCCTGGAGTGGCAGGACCTCGCGGCGATCATGCGGCGCTTCCCGCGGTGGCGCGAGGCCGCCCGAGCAGCGTGGCTCGAGCAGGGCATGAAGCTGCCGCTGCTGCTCCTCTACGGCCGCGCCGACGCCACCATCTCCTTCATGGGCGCGAACATCTATCCCCAGGACGTCGAGAACGGCCTGTACGACGACCCCGCCCGCGCGGCGCAGCTCGCGTCCTTCACCCTCACCCTCGAGCCGGTCGCCGGGGACGCGACGGCACAGCGGCCGGTCATCCACCTCGAGCTGCGCGACGACGTCGTGCTCGGCGGCGCTGACCGCGCCGCACTCGCAGCGGGAGCCCGGGACGGCGTCGTCGGCTACCTCGCCCGGGTGAGCCGCGACTTCGCCCAGTCGCTCGAGGAGTCCGAGCGCAGCGGTGACATCGCGGTCGAGGTCCACGACGCCGGCACGGGTCCGTTCACGGGGGAGGACGCCGCGCTCAAGCGCGTCTACCTGCGCAAGGAAGCCTCATGACGCCGCCCCGGCGCGGGGCACGTCGCGAGGCCGACGAGGCGACCGCGGTGTTCGTCGGGGCGACCCGGTACCGGAGCCCGCTCGCCTGGCTCCGGCTGGCGCCCCGGTGGTTCGCCATGGTCCGCCAGCTCAAGCGGATGCCGGGATATGTGCACCACCAGGTCTACTACGAGCCGCCGTTCACCCTGGGAACGATCGGGTTCTTCGCCACCCGGGACGACCTCCTGCGGTTCTCGCGGACGGGGGCGCACCGCGAGCTCATGGGATGGGCCGTCGACGGGACCCGGAACGCCACCGGCGGCTACATCCGGCTGTACGGCTCCGACGGGACGCCGCTGTGAGGACCGACGACTTCTCCCTGGTGCCGCGGATCGGCCAGGCGCAGGCCATGTTCGTCAGCGGTGCCCGCCTGGCGTCACCGCTGGCCTGGCTGCGCCACGCCCTGCGTCACCGCGCGGCGGTCGCCGCGATGCGGAAGGCGCCGGGGCACCGCGGGCACCGGACCTACTGGCAGCCGCCCTCCACCGCCGGCACCATCGGGTGGTTCGCCACCGCGGAGGACCTCGTGCGCTTCGCGCGGACCGGGGCGAACCCGGCGCTGGCGGAGTGGGCGGCGACGAGCAGTCCGGGCGCCACCAGCGGCGTGAGCGCCGGCGCTGCCGGGTGGGTCAGGGTCTACGCGGCCGAGGCGACCGGCTACACGAACGGGGTGTGGCGTGCCGAGGGCGACGTCATGGCGCACATCGAGAGGTTCACGCCCGTGGGCCGGGAGACCGTAGGCCCACCCGTGCGGCGGGGAGCTCGCGGCTCCCGCGGTCCCCGAGGCGGGGAGAGCCGGTGACGGACGAGGTCGCGGGACCGGTGCGCGTCGAGCCGGTCCGCTCGCGAGCGGACCTGCGAGCCTTCATCGACCTTCCGCTGCGGCTGCACGCCGAGACCCGTGCCGTGCCGCTGTTCCAGGGCACGATCCGCCGCTGGTGGCGGGGCGTGGGGCCCCACACCGCGCACGGGTCGGTCGAGCTCGTGCTGGCCCGTGACGCCTCCGGCCGCGTCGTCGGGCGCACCACGGTGCACGACGACGAACGGATGGACCGGAAGCTCGGCGAGCCCACCCAGCTCATGGGGGCGACGGAGTTCACCGGTGCCGACGTCCTGCACGAGCTGACGGCGTACGCGTCCGCGCGCGCCAAGGAGCAGGGGCGGGGTGCCGTGCTCGGCCCGGTGTCGTTGCTGCCGAACCAGACGGGGGGCGTCATCACGTCCGGGCACGAGGAGCGCGGTTTCGTCGACTCGCCGTGGAACCCTGCGTCCTACCCGGCCGCGTGGGAGGCCGCCGGGTTCGAACGCGTCTGGCCGGCGTCGACGTGGATCGTCGAGGGCCTGACCGGGCTCGACGCCGACACCGTGTTCCCCCGCGGCGCCGGCGAGCGGGACGGCATCGAGGTGCACCACGGGCGTCGCCGGCGCTTCGGGGAACAGCTGCCCGTCCTGCGGGGCATGCTCAACGCCAGCTTCGCCGAGCTGCCGTACTACACCCACATCACCGCGCCGGAGCTCGCCGCCGCGACCGACGGGCTGGCGTGGGTGCTGGACGAGTCGCTCCTGCTCTGGGCGACCGACGCCGGGGAGCCGGTCGCCTTCGTCCTCGTCGTGCCGGACCTCAGCGGGTTCGTCATGTCGACCGGCGGGCGCATGGCCCCGCTCGACCAGGTGCGCCTCCTCGTCCAGCGGCGGCCCCGCCGGGAGGCGGTGCTCATCATCAAGGGGACGGTGCCGCGGGCGCGGGGCCGCGGCCTCATGACGCTGCTCTCGCACCGCTTGCTGGCCAACCTCGTCGCGGGCGGGTACGAGACGCTCCGGGTGACCTTCGTGGGTGAGGAGAACACCGCCTCGTCCGCGCAGTTCACCGCGATGGGGGGGCGGCCCCTGCACGGGCTGTGCTTCTACCGCCGGCCGGTCCTCTGATGGGCGCCGGCGGGGCGGCGCCGACCCCGGCGCAGCAGGTGCTGGCCAGGTCCGCGCACTGGGGCCGGGCGCCGAGCGCGCACAACACGCAGCCGTGGCACCTCACGGCGACCGGGCCGGACGAGCTCGCGCTGGGCTGGGACGCGGACCGGACGCTGCCGGTGGGGGACCCCACGGACCGGGACCTCCTCCTCTCGCTCGGCGCCGTCGCCGAGGCGGTGTCGATCACTGCCGCCGACCTGGGACTGCGCGCGTCGACGCGGTGGCAGGTGGACCGGCACTCGCACAGCGCCGGCGTCATCGACGTGGAGCGCGAGCCGGCCTGGTCGCGGGGGGAGCGCGCCGCTCCCCGCCGCGGCGGGAGCACCCCCGCGAGCGCTCCAGGCGTGTTCACGGTGGCCGACCTGCATGCCCGGCGCACCGCCCGAGGTCCCTATCGAGAGCCGCCTGTGCCGGCGGCGTGCGTAGCCGACGTCGCACGGTCCGCAGCCCTGCCCGACGGGGCGGGGCTGCTCGTGCTTCCCGCGGACCTCGTCGCGCGAGCGCTGCCGGTCGCCGACCGGTGGACCTTCGACGGGCCGGCGACCGTTGAGCTGCGCCGGTGGCTGCGGCTGCGCCGGCCCGGCCGCCGCCACGACCCGGGGCACGACCGGGACGGCCTCACCGCCGAGGCCCTCGCCCTACGGCCGTGGGAGGCCGCCGTCCTGAGCGCGGCGCTGTCACCGGCGCTGCTCCCGGTCCTGCGCCGGACCCGGGCGACGCGGGTCCTGGCGGCCTCCTCGACCGCCCGGCCGCTCGGCACGGTCGTGGCGTACACCGGCCCGGCGAACGCGGCCGACGACGACGTCGCCGAGCTGGGCCGGGGGCTGCTGCGGACCTGGCTCGCCGCCGGGCGGCTCGGGCTGTCCGCCCACCCCCTGAGCCAGCTGCTCGACTGTCCCGGCAGCGCCCGGATGGTGTCGACGGCGACGGCCGGCACGGGCCGTGCCGTCCTCGCCGTCTTCCGGCTCGGAGTCCCGCGCCACCCGGCGCCGGCCGCGCACCGGCTCACCGACTGACCGGAAGCGGCGGCGCATGCAGCGGCGATCGGGCGACTCGTCCCGGCCCCACGCGACAGGATGGCGGCATGACGGAGCACATGCCCAGCGACGACCTTCCCCCCAGCGCGCCGACGGCAGCGGGTTCCACCGCTGACCCCGCGGCGCCTCCCGGTGCGCACGTCGTCGCGCCCGACTGGGACCCCCGCGCTCCGGAGGTCGAGCGCGACGCCGTCGCCGCGTACGACGAGATGCGCGCCCGGTGCCCCGTGGCGCGGGGACAGGACGGCGCCTGGACGCTCTTCTCCCACGCCGACGTCACTGCGACCGCGCTCGACCACGCGGCGTTCTCCAACGGCGTCTCCCGGTACCTCCAGGTGCCCAACGGCCTCGACGGGCCGACCCACACGGCCTACCGCGCCCTCATCGAGCGGTACTTCACGCCGGAGCGGACGGCCGCCCTCGAGCCGGCGGTGGCCCGGGTCGCCGCCGACGTCGTGGCGCTCCTCGACGTACCGGGATCGATCGACGCCGTCGCGCTCGGCTCGCGCTTCGCGGTGCGCGCGCAGAGCGCCTGGCTGGGGTGGCCCACGGCGCTCGAGGACGACCTCCTCGCGTGGATGGAGGACAACCGCGCCGCCGCACGGTCGGGTGATCCCGCCTGCACCGGCGCCGTCGCGCAGCGCTTCGACGCGATCATCCGGTCGCTCACCGCTGCCCGCCGTCAGGGCGGCGACGACGCCTCCGAGGACGTCACGACGGAGCTCGTCCGCGACCGGGTCGACGGCCGCGCGCTCACCGACGACGAGATCGTCTCGATCCTGCGCAACTGGACGGGCGGGGACCTTGGCTCGATGGCGCTGTGCACCGGCGTCGTCCTCACGTACCTCGCCGACCACCCCGACCTCCAGGCGCGTCTGCGGGCCGGCGTGGCCGACCGGGAGCTGGACGCCGTCCTCGACGAGATCCTGCGCATCGACGACCCGTTCGTCTCGAACCGCCGCGTCGCGACGGAGCCTGTCGTCGTCGCGGGCCGGGAGATCGCCGCAGGTGAAAGGGTCGCCCTCGTGTGGACGTCGGCGAACCGCGACCCCCGCATCTTCGGCGACCCGGACGCGTTCGCCCCGGGCGCGAACGCTCCGTACAACCTCGTGTGGGGCATCGGGAAGCACGTGTGCCCCGGGCGTCCGCTGGCCACCCTCGAGCTGCGGGCCCTCGCCCGGGCGGTCCTCGCCGCGACCTCCGCGCTCGAGCCCGACACCGAGCAGCCGCGGGAGCGTGCGCTGCCGCCCCTCGGCGGCTACGCCGTCGCCCCGCTGCGGCTGCGGTGAGGCCGGCCCGGCTCAGCCCCCCGCACGGCAAGCGCCGGGATCGCGGCGGGTACGGCGAGGCCCGGCCGCCTGCGGGTGAGACCGCCGACGGCCGGGCCGTGTGGTTGTCGCTAGGTCAGGTCGACGCTGCGGCGCGGATCACGCCTTCTTCAGGACCGTCGTCCGGGTATGCCGCTCAGCGGCCCGCGAGGCGGGTGCGGCGAGCCAGCAGCCCGGCTCCGAGGGCGAGGAGCGCGAGCGCGCCGCCCAGCGCGAGCGCGACGCCGCCGACGCCGGTGTCCGGCAGCGTCGTCGGGGCCTCAGGCGTGCCGGTGGGCGCCGGTGCCGGCGTGACGGTCACCGACGGCGTCGGGACCTCCTCGGCGGGGAGCTCGCCGCCGTCGTCGACGACGACGGTCTGGCGAGTGTCCTCGAGGTCCTCGTGCGTCGCGACGAGCCGCTCGTCCATGCCCTCACGGTCGAGGTAGAGGCGCTCGAAGACGACGAGCGTGCGGCCGGCATAGCCCTCGGGCACCTCGAGGTCGAGGGTCTCGACCCCGTGCGTGCTCGCGGGCGTGAAGCGGGTCTCGCCGACGATCCCGGTGCTCTCGCCCGTGACCTGGTCCATGAGCTCCCCGCGGAGCACGTACGTCTCACCCGCGCGCAGGCCGGAGTAGGTGACGTCGTCGCTGACGACGGCGCCGCCCGCGGCGAGGTGCTGGTCGGCGTCGGCCTTGTCGTACGCGTCGGTCTCGATGGCCGGGCGGTACACGGTCTGGGCGGCGTCGTCGATGTCGGCGTGGACGGCGACGACGGTGCCGTCGGCGTAGAGGCTCTCGAAGACGACGATCTGCGCGCCGCGCAGCGGCTCGGCGGGCACGTCGAACGTGAGCTCGACCGTGCCGCCAGCCGTCTCGGGCGTGAAGACCGTCGACGCGGTGATGCCGGTGGCCGTGCCGGCCCCGCCGTCGTGCTGCATGAGCTCGCCGCGGAGCTCGTACTCCGTGCCGGGCAGGAGACCGTCGTAGGTGACGGTGTCGACGACCGTGACGGGACCGTGCTCGGCCAGGAAGTCGTCGCCGTCCGCGGCGTCGGCCGCGTGCGTCGAGATCCGCGGCACGGCGGCCCAGCTGAGCGTGCCCTGGGCCGTGGCCGTCGCCTCGTTCGTGGTGGCCACCATGATGGTCTGTCCGCGCTCCTGCGGCGTCACGAGCACCCCGGTGGAGACCGGGCCGTCGAGGCTCGCAGTAAAGGTCGCCTCCCCGGCCGGGGCGTCCGCCGGCACGTCGAGGAAGAGCTGGGCGCCGGTCGGCACCGCGTCGAGGTCGACCGGGTCGCCGTCGCTCGTCATGAGCGTGTAGTCGCTGGTCGACGTGAGGGTGACGGTGTCGGCGGACGCCGTGATCGTCATGGGCCCGACGAGCTCGCCGGCCTGGCCGGTCTGCGTCCCCGGCTCGATCGAGACGGAGGGCCGCTGCGTCTCGGGCAGACCCGTGTTCGCCGGTCCGGTGAGGTAGTCGACGACCGCGCCGACGCGCTCCTCGACGCCGGCCTCGACGTCACCCGCGAGGCCGAGGTACCGGTAGTCCTCGTCGCGCTCGGTCAGTGTCCAGATGGCCGCCTGGGTGCCGGCGATGGCCTCGCGCTCCGTCAGGCCGTCGATCCCGGCCTGGGCGGCGAACGACGCCAGCGGGGTCTCCGGGTAGCTGTTGTAGACGACCCACGTGACCTTCCCGGCGTTGGCCCTGAAGTTGTTGTTCCCGGGGAAGGTCTCCCAGTCGATGACGTCCAGCGGAGCGCCGGACCGGGCGCCGACGGTGAACTCGACGCAGTAGGCGAGCTCGGGGCTGTCGGTGTCGTCGAAGTAAACCGGGTGCAGGCGCGTGATGACGCTGAACCCGCCCGGGTTGGTCAGGGAGTAGCCGTTGATGCCCTCGGCCGGCTCGCCCGTCCTGGGATACCCGGCGGGGTACTCGTCGGCGGCGGCCGATGAGGCGGTCAGCAGTCCCATGGACAGCAGGAGGAGGGAGGCGAGAAGGGCTCCCATCGTGGTCGTAAGCCTGCGGGCGTCTCTGCCGGCAGCGCGACGAAGGTATGGAGTTGTCATGGACCGAAGTCTCGACGTAGCGCCCGGTCCACGCACCACGAGGCACTGTGCGACGCGTCACAGTGATTCATCGGCGCCGGCGGTCGCCCCCCGGGGGCCGCTCAGTCGCCCTTGACGTTGATGACCTGGTGGAGCACGTGCCGCACCTCGACGAGGTCGGCCGAGTCGGCCATGACCTGGTCGATGTCCTTGTACGCGGCGGGGATCTCGTCGAGGAACGCGTCGGTGTCGCGGTACTCGATCCCCGCCATCGCGGCCCGGAGCTCGTCCCGGCTGAACGTGCGTCGCGCGGCGGAGCGCGAGTAGGCGCGCCCGGCACCGTGCGGGCTCGAGCAGAGCGAGGCCGGCTCGCCCTTGCCGACGACGACGTAGGACGCCGTGCCCATCGACCCCGGGATGAGCCCGGCGTCGCCCGCGCGAGCCCGGATGGCGCCCTTGCGGGAGACCCACACCGCCTTCCCGTAGTGGGTCTCCTGCTCGGTGAAGTTGTGGTGGCAGTTCACCCGCTCGACCTCGACGACGGGCTCACCCATGTGCGCACCGACGACCGTGACGACGCGGTCCATCATCTCCTCGCGGTTGAGGAGCGCGAAGTCCTGCGCCCACCGGAGCTCGCGGATGTACCGCGCGAAGCTCTCGGTCCCCTCGGTGAGGTGGGCGAGGTCCCGGTCCGGCAGGTCGACGCCGTCGCGCCGGCACTCCTCGCGCGCGACACCGATGTGGCGCTGCGCGATCTTGTTCCCCACGCCCCGAGACCCCGAGTGGAGGAACAGCCACACGGTGCCCTCCTCGTCCGCGGTCACCTCGATGAAGTGGTTGCCCGAGCCGAGGGAGCCGAGCTGGACCCGCCAGTTCTTCGCGTAGGCGGCAGGGTCGAACCCGGCGTGGTCGGCCTTCGCCTCGAGGACCGCGACCCGCTCGCGGGCGCTGCCGGTGAGGCGCTTGTTGTACCTGCCGGCCGACAGCGGGACGGCGTCCTCGATGGCACGGCGCAGCGCCGAGAGCGACCCGGCTGCCCGGAGCTCGCGCTCGTGCCAGGCGGTGCGCAGCGCGATCATCCCGCAGCCGATGTCGACGCCCACCGCGGCCGGGATGATCGCCCCGAGCGTCGGGATGACGCTGCCCACGGTCGCGCCCATACCGAGGTGGGCGTCGGGCATGAGCGCCAGGTGCGGGTAGATGTAGGGGAGCGTCGAGGCGCGCTGCGCCTGCTCACGGGCGCCGGGGTCGAGGACGGACGCCCAGCTGACGAGCCGGTCGGAGATCTGTTCCATCGCCACGGCGCCATGCTCGCAGCGGCGCGCGTCCGCCGCCCGGCCACGGCGGCGGCGCGGCAGCGCTACCGCGTGAGACCCCGCCTGCGGGAGGATCCGGCCATGGGCCACTTCTTCGACGTGCTCGACGGCGGGCCGGTGCGGGTGGAGCTGCGCAGCGTCGACGGCCGCGCCTTCCGGCTCCTGCGCCCGGTCGGCTACCGGAGCGACGACCATCCCGAGCCGTTCGAGGTCCCCCGCGACCTCGAGACGTTCCGCACGGACCTCGCGTCCGTGCCGGCGGTCTTCACGTGGCTCATCCCCCGCACCGGCGACTTCCTCCCCGCCGCGGTGCTCCACGACGGGCTCGTCGACGGGCAGTTCCGCGGTCCCCGGATCGACCGCTTCGAGGCCGACCGGGTCTTCCGGGTCGCCATGGCCGAGCTCGGCACCGGGCGGGTGCGGTCCTGGCTCATGTGGTCCGCCGTCACGATGGGCTCGATGTGGGTGGGGAGGCGGCTCGTGGACCGGCTCGCGCTCGTCCTCCTCCTCGGCGCCGTCGTGGCCCTCGGCACCGTGGCCACCCTCGACCTCGTCGACGTCCTCGACGTCCTGCCGTGGATGGGCCGGGCGTCGCTCGGCCGCGAGCTCGTCGGCGGTGCGGTCGCGGCGGCCGTCATCCCAGCGGTGCTGGCGCTCCTGTGGGGCCGGCGGTGGGTGGCGGGCGCCGTCGTCGGCGTCGCGCTCGCCTTCCTCCTCCACGTCACCGCGGCGATCGCGCTCGTCACGGGCCTGTACCTCCTCCTCGAGCGCCTCGTGAGCGGCCCGCGCCGACCGCGACCCGCCACCGAGGCGACGATCCTCCTCAGCTGAGCCCACCGGTCCGGTTGCTACGGTCGAACCATGGCTGAGGACGAACAGCTCACGTCGGCACTGCTCGCGGTGGAGCGCCGCGGCTGGGACTCCCTGTGCGACGGCAGCGGTGCCGAGCTCTATGGCGCCCTCATGACGGCCGAGGCCGTCATGGTGCTCGCGCACGGCGTCGTGCTCGACCGAGCCGGCGTCGTCGCGTCCCTCGCCGACGCCCCGCGCTGGCGGACGTACGAGCTCGACGACGTCCGGCTCGTCCCGATCGGTGCGGACGCCGCCGCCCTCGTCTACACGGCGCGCGCCTACCGCGACGGGGAGCCCCCCTTCGAGTCGCTCATGTCGAGCACCTACGTCCGGGCGGGCGGCGCGTGGCGCCTCGCGCTCTACCAGCAGACGCCCCTCCCCTCGCCGACGGACGGCAGCTCCTCCTAGACGAGCGCCGGCACGGCGGCGAGGTTCGCCAGCCCGTCGCCCCACGCACGCGCGCGCTCGAGCTCACCAGGCAGCAGAGGCCCGTCGTACCCACCGACGTAGAAGCTCTCCGGCTCGACCATGACGCTGCAGCCCCGGGACCGGAGCATCTTCGCGGCGCTCCGGCCCGCCGAGCCGGGAAGGTTGGGCCGGCTGACGTGGGTGTCGAACGTCGCGACCCGCTGGCCCGCCGCCCGTGCGCCCGCGATCCACTCACGGACGCCCCGGCCCGCGGAGATCACCGTCCCACCCGCGCGCGTCGCAGCGTCCGTGCGGGTCGTCGGCCTGCTCAGCCCGAAGGCGTGCGTCGGTGCCCCGACGACGAGCAGGTCGACGTCGACGGACTCCAGCGGCGGGGCCGCGCCCACCTCGACGACCCCGACCTCGCCGGCGCGGCGCAGCCCGTCCGCGACCGCCTCCGCGACCGCTCGCGTGTTGCCCCACATCGACTCGTACACGACCAGCGCACTCATCGTCATCAGCTCCTCGGACGTCATCGGCTCACGAGCCGCCTCGCCCGGCCCCGGGACGGTGCCGGGCGGTGTACGTCCACGATCCGCCCGCGCACCGGCCGCGTCGAGGGACGGAGGTCCCGGTGCGGCAGTCCCCCCTGCCGGCGCACCCGCCCTGGCGCCTACGCTGGCGTCGACGGTCACCGGCAGGGGGAGACATGGGCGAGGCGGTGCCGGTGCGGATCACGCGCCGGGAGGACCTGGGCGCGGACTGCGCCCGGTGCGTCGCGCTGTGCTGCAGCGCCCTCGGCTTCGAGCGGTCGGCCGACTTCGCGTTCACCAAGCCGGCGGGCGAGGCCTGCGTCAACCTCCGCGCGGACTACCGCTGCGGCATCCACGCCGAGCTCCGGCCGCGGGGGTTCAAGGGCTGCACGGTCTTCGACTGCTTCGGAGCGGGGCAGAAGGTCACGCAGGAGACGTTCGGCGGTCAGACGTGGGTGGGTGATCCCGAGCGGCGCCGCCTCATGTTCGCCGTCTTCCCCGTGGTCCGGGCGCTGCACGAGCTGCTCTGGTACCTCGACGAGGCGCTCGCCCGACCCGAGGCCACGGACCTCGCTGAGGCCGCGGCGCACGCGTACGCGCGCCTCGAGCGGCTCACCCTCCGGCCGCCCGCGGAGATCCTCGCCGTCGACGTCGACGGTGAGCGCGGCGCTGCCGCCGCCGTCCTCGCACGGGTGAGCGAGCGTGTCCGCGCGCACCACCGCCCGCCGACCCCCGGGCGGGCGGCCGCGCGCGTGCGCCCGGGCGCCGACCTCGTCGGCGCGGCGCTGCGTGGCGCGGACCTGCGCGGAGCGAACGCCCGCGGCGCCCTCCTCATCGCCGCGGACCTGCGCGGGGCCGACCTCACCGGGGCCGACCTCATCGGCGCCGACCTGCGCGACACCGACGTCGCTGGTGCGGACCTCGCGCAGGCGCTGTTCCTCACCCAGGTCCAGGTCAATGCCGCCAGGGGTGATGGCGCGACGCGGATCCCTGCCTCGCTCGAGCGCCCGTCCCACTGGTGAGCGCCGTCCTGGTGAGCGCCGTCACTCGCTCGCGCCCGTGCCGCCGCGCGCGCGGTGACGCCGTGGGGTCGTAGGTTTGGCGGATGGTCGCGCATCGATACCTCGGCAACAGTGGACTGAAGATCTCCGAGATCACCTACGGGAACTGGCTCACCCATGCCTCCCAGGTGGAGAACGAGGTCGCGACGAGCTGCGTGCACGCCGCGCTCGACGCCGGGATCAGCACGTTCGACACGGCCGACACCTACGCCAACACGGCCGCGGAGACCGTCCTCGGCGAGGCGCTCCACGGCGTCCCCCGCCACGAGCTGGAGATCTTCACGAAGGTCTACTTCCCCACCGGCAGCAAGGGCCACAACGACACGGGGCTCTCCCGCAAGCACGTCATGGAGTCGATCAACGGCTCGCTGCGGCGGCTCGGCACCGACTACGTCGACCTCTACCAGGCCCACCGCTACGACGTGGAGACGCCGCTCGAGGAGACGATGCAGGCGTTCGCCGACATCGTCCGGGCCGGCAAGGCCCTCTACATCGGCGTCTCCGAGTGGCCCGCGGACAAGCTCCGCGCCGGGCACGCCCTCGCCCGCGAGCTCGGCTTCCAGCTCATCTCGAGCCAGCCGCAGTACTCGATGCTGTGGCGCGTCATCGAGGACGAGGTCGTCCCCACCTCCCGCGAGCTCGGCATCAGCCAGATCGTCTGGTCCCCCGTGGCGCAGGGCGTCCTCACCGGGAAGTACCTCCCGGGCCAGGCCGCACCCGAGGGCTCACGCGGCACTGACGACAAGGGCGGCGCCTCGATGATCGGGCGGTTCCTCTCCGACGACGACCTCCTCGCCCGGGTGCAGGACCTGCGCCCCGTCGCGGACGAGCTCGACCTGACGATGGCCCAGCTGGCCATCGCCTGGGTGCTCCAGAACGACAACGTCGCCGCCGCGCTCATCGGCGCCTCCCGCCCGGAGCAGGTCGCCGAGAACGTCAAGGCGTCCGGGGTGGAGATCCCGGCCGAGCTCATGACGCGGATCGACGAGGTCCTCGGCGACAAGGTCGTGCGCGACCCGAGCCTGACGGAGATCCCGAGGACCCGCTTCTCCTGATCCCGTGCTGGTGCGGAACCGACCCTGGGCCAGCATGCTGAGCCGGTGACCGGTCTGCTGCTGCTCGGCGGCTTCGCCGTCCTCGTGGCGGGCGGGGAGCTCCTCGTGCGTGGCGCCGCCGGCCTCGCCCGCCGTCTCCGGCTGTCCCCGCTCGTCGTCGGGCTCACCGTGGTGTCCTTCGCCACCTCCGCGCCCGAGCTGGCGGTGACGGTGGACGCCGCCCTCTCAGGCAGCCCCGGCCTGGCCGTCGGCAACGTCGTGGGCAGCAACATCACCAACGTCCTGCTCGTGCTCGGGGTGGCCGGGCTGATCCTGCCGTTGACGGTGCGGCTGTCGGCCGTCCGGCGGGACGTGCCCGTCATGATCGCGATGTCCGGGCTGTTGCTCGTGCTCAGCATCGGCGGGACGATCGGCCGCGCCGACGGCGTCGTGCTCCTCGCGACCCTCGCGACCTACGTCGCGTGGACCGTCGTGCGTTCACGCCGCGCCCGTGCCGCCGACGCCGGCCGGGACGACGGCCCGGCCGTGCGGGCGCGCCGGCCGTGGGTCGATGCCCTCCTCGTCGCGGGAGGCGTGGCGCTGCTCGTCGTCGGAGCCCGCTGGCTCGTGAGGGGCGCCACCGACGTCGCCACGGCCCTGGGCATGAGCGAGCTCGTCGTCGGCCTCACGGTCGTCGCCGTCGGGACGTCGCTCCCAGAGCTCGCGACGTCGGTGATCGCCGCCATCCGCGGGGACGTGGAGATGGCGGTGGGCAACGTCGTCGGGAGCTGCATCTTCAACATCGGCGCCGTCATGGGCGGTGCGGCCGTGCTCGCACCCTCCGGTGTACCGGTGGACCCCGGCGCCGTCCGCCTCGACCTGCCGGTCATGCTCGTCGCGGCCCTGGCGCTGCTCCCCGTCGCGATCACGGGTTTCCGGGTAGCCCGGTGGGAGGCGGGACTGTTCGTCCTCTACTACGCCGCCTACGTCACCTACCTGCTCCTCGACTCCTCCGGGCACGATGCCCTGCCCACGTTCAGCGCGGTCATGCTGTGGTTCGTCCTGCCCATCACCGCCCTGACGCTTGTCGTCCTCGTCAGCTACGAGGTGGGCCTACGACGTGGTCGCACGGCGCCGGTCCGCTGACGCCCACGGCGGTGCTCGGCGCGCCGCGCCCGCCGGCGACCCGCACACTGGGCCGATGACCGACACCGAGGCCCCGCTCGCGCTCGTCACCGGAGCCACCGGCTACATCGGTGGGCGGCTCGTCCCCGAGCTCCTCGCCGCCGGGTACCGGGTGCGCGCCATGGCCCGCCACCCGGAGCGCCTCTCCGGGCGCGAGTGGCGCGCCGACGTCGAGGTCGTCGCGGCCGACGCCTCGAGCGCGGAGGACCTCGCGCGCGCCCTCGAGGGGGTCGGCGTCGCGTACTACCTCATCCACTCCCTCGGCTCCGGCCCCGAGTTCGAGGCCAGGGACCGGCGCACCGCCCGCACCTTCGGCACCGCAGCCCGGACGGCGGGAGTGCGGCGGGTGGTCTACCTCGGCGGCCTCCACCCGGACACCGACGGGCTCTCCCCGCACCTGGAGTCGCGGCGCGAGGTGGGAGACATCCTCCTCGCCGCCGGCGTTCCGACGACGGTGCTCCAGGCCGCGGTCATCATCGGGTCCGGCAGCGCGTCGTTCGAGATGATGCGCTACCTCACCGAGCGGTTGCCCGCGATGATCGCGCCGAAGTGGCTCGACAACCGGATCCAGCCGATCGCCGTGCGCGACGTCCTGCGCTACCTCGTCGGCTCCGCCTCGATGCCCGACGACGTCAGCCGCACGTTCGACATCGGCGGTCCCGACGTCCTCACCTACCGCGAGATGATGCAGCGCTACGCCGCCGTCGCCGGGCTGCCCGCCCGCGTCATCCGCACCGTCCCCGTCCTCACGCCGCGCCTCGCGAGCCTGTGGGTCGGGCTCGTCACCCCCGTGCCGTCCGGCCTCGCCCGGCCGCTCGTGGAGTCGCTCATCCACGAGGTCGTGGCCAAGGAGTCGGACATCGACGCCCTCGTGCCGCCCCCGCCGGAGGGGCTCCTCGGCTTCGAGCAGTCCGTCGAGCTCGCCCTCCAGCGGGTCCGGGAGTTCGACGTGAGCACGACGTGGTCCTCCGCGGGCACGGCGAACGCGCCGAGCGACCCGCTCCCCGAGGACCCGGAGTGGGCCGGGGGCAGCCTCTACGTCGACGAGCGCGAGTCCGTCGTCGACGCGGAGCGCCGGCACCTCTGGTCCGTCATCGAGGGCATCGGCGGCGCCAACGGCTGGTACTCGTGGCGGATGGGCTGGGCCGCCCGCGGGCTCATGGACCGCGTGTTCGGCGGGCCGGGGCTGCGCCGCGGCCGGCGGCACCCGCGGCGCCTCGCCGTCGGGGACGCACTCGACTGGTGGCGCGTCGAGGCGATCGAGGAGGGGCGCCTCCTCCGGCTCCGCGCCGAGATGCGCCTGCCGGGCCTCGCCTGGCTCGAGCTCGTCGCCGAGGAGGACGACGCCGGGCGCACCGTGTTCCGTCAGCGCGCGGTGTACCACCCGCAGGGGTTCCTCGGTCAGCTCTACTGGTGGGCGATCGCCCCCTTCCACGGCGTCGTCTTCGGCGGGATGCAGCGCAACGTCGCGGCGGCCGCGGAGGCCGCCGCGCGCGGTGGCCGCGCCGGCGCCGGCGCCCAGCCCGTCACGCCATGACCGCCGGCGGGCGCCGTCGTCGGGCACTGACGCACCTCCCGCGCAGAGCGGACAGAACGGACCTGACCAACCCCGTGGCCGTGCTCTGGTTACAGTGAGGTGATGCCTCAGGTCGAGCTCGGAGTCCCCCGCCCGCGTGCTGCGCGGGCGGCCGAGGACGCGCGCACCGACCGCCCGGCCGACCCGCGCCTGCTCGACAGGTACGGCCGGGTCGCGCAGGACCTGCGCGTCTCGCTCACCGACCGCTGCAACCTCCGCTGCGAGTACTGCATGCCCCCCGAGGGCTTCGAGTGGCTCCCCGGCTCGGACGTCCTGTCCGACGCCGAGGTCGTCCGGCTCGTCACCGTGGCCGTCGAGCGCCTCGGCGTGCGCGAGGTGCGCTTCACCGGTGGCGAGCCGCTCCTGCGCAAGGGCCTCGAGTCGATCATCGCGGCGACCTCCGCGCTGCGGACCGCGGAGGGCCGGGCGCCGGAGACGTCGCTGACGACGAACGGCCTGGGCCTCGACCGCCGTGTCGCCGGTCTCGCGGCGGCGGGGCTGACCCGCATCAACGTCTCCCTCGACTCCCTCGACCGGCAGACGTACGCGACGCTCGCGCGCCGGGACCGGCTGCCGGACGTCCTCGCCGCCCTCGACGCCGCCGAGGCGGCGGGGCTCCGTCCGGTCAAGATCAACGCCGTCCTCATGCGGGGGCGGAACGAGCACGAGGCCCCGGACCTCCTCGACTTCGCGCTCCGCCGGGGATTTCAGCTGCGCTTCATCGAGCAGATGCCGCTCGGCCCGCCGGACAGCTGGGAGCGCGGCGGGATGGTGACGGCCGCGGAGATCCTCGGCTCCCTGCGCGACCGGTTCGCGCTCGCGCCGGCCGACCCGGCCGAGCGCGGCGCCGCCCCCGCCCAGCGCTGGCACGTGGCGCCGGAGGGTGACCGGCCCGGCGGGACCGTCGGCATCATCGCCTCGGTGACCGAGCCCTTCTGCGGCGCGTGCGACCGGACGCGGCTCACCGCCGACGGCCAGGTCCGCACCTGCCTGTTCTCCCGGACGGAGACGGACCTGCGCGCCCTCGTGCGGTCCGGCGCCCCGGACGCCGAGGTCGCTGAGACGTGGCGCGCGGCCATGTGGGGCAAGCTGCCCGGCCACGGCATCGACGACCCCGGATTCCTGCAGCCGCAGCGGCCCATGAGCGCGATCGGAGGATGAGATGACGACGGCCGGGACCGACCGCACCGGTGGGCGCGCCGCGGGCACCGCCGGCAGCACCGCCGTCCACGTCCGCTACTTCGCCGCCGCCGCCGAGGCTGCGGGCACCTCGGCGGAGGACGTCGTCCTGCCCGACGGCGCGAGCGCGGCCGACCTCCGCGCCGCTGCGGGCGCGGCGCACGGCCCCGACCTCGCGCGCGTCCTCGCCATCTCCAGCCTCCTCGTCGACGGCGTCGTCCGGGCGGATGAGGAGGCCCCGCTGTCCACCGGACCTGCCGGCACGCCCGTGGACGTCGACGTCCTGCCGCCCTTCGCCGGTGGCTGAGGTGCGCCTCGCCCCCCTCGTCGAGCCGGCTGCCGCGCTCACGACGGCGCAGGTCCAGCGCTACTCCCGCCACCTCCTCCTCGGCCAGGTCGGCGTGGACGGCCAGCGCCGGCTCCTCGGCGCGCGCGTCCTCGTCGTCGGGGCCGGGGGGCTCGGGTCCCCCGCCCTCCTCTACCTCGCCGCGGCCGGGGTGGGGCACCTCGGGATCGTCGACGACGACGACGTCGAGACGTCGAACCTCCAGCGGCAGGTCATCCACACCACCGCCGACGTCGGCCGCCCCAAGGTGGACTCGGCCGCCGAGCGGGTCGCGGCGCTCAACCCGGACGTCGTGGTGACCAGGCACCACGTGCGCCTCGACGCCGGCAACGCGCGCGACGTCATCGCCGGGTACGACGTCGTCCTCGACGGCACGGACAACTTCCCGACGCGCTACCTCGTCGACGACGTCTGCGCCCAGCTCGGCGTCCCCCTCGTGTGGGGCTCGATCCTGCGCTTCGACGCGCAGGTCTCGGTGTTCTGGTCGCGCCCCCGGGGTGCGGACGACGGCGCGAGCGGGTCGGGAGGCACGGGCGCACCCCCCGGCGTACGGCTGCGTGACCTCTTCCCCGTACCCCCTCCGCCGGGGACGACCCCCTCGTGCGGGGAGGCGGGCGTCCTCGGGGCGATGTGCGGCCAGGTCGGCTCGATCATGGCGGCGGAGGCCGTCAAGCTCGTCACGGGGGCGGGCGAGCCGCTCCTCGGCCGGGTCCTCGTCCTCGACGTCCTCACCGCGCGCTGGACCGAGGTACCCCTGCGGGCGCGCGCGCACCACCCGGAAGAGGCGGCCGCAGCGGACCGCACGGCCGCGCCTCGGCACACGACGGAGATCACAGGCGCCGGCACGCCGAGCGGCGCACACGGCGACGGCTCCCCGTCCGCCGGGGAACCGGGCGGGGGCGCGGTCGCCGGAGCGCCGTTCGCGACGATCTCGGCGACGGCGCTCGCCGAACGCCTCACCGCCCGCGAGCGCGGCGCCGACGACCTCGTCCTGCTCGACGTGCGGGAGGCGGCCGAGCGCACGATCGTCGCTATCCCGGGTGCCGTCCACGTCCCACTCAGGGAGGTGCTCGCCGACGCGGCCGGTACCGCCCGCCGGTTCGCTGCCGGGGCGGCGGACCCGATCGACGTCGTCGTGCACTGCCGGAGCGGGCAGCGCTCAGCGCAGGCCGCGCGCGCCCTCGCCGGGGTCGGCGTGCGCACCCTCAACCTCGAGGGCGGCGTCCTCGCCTGGGTGAGCGACGTCGACCCGACCCTGCCCACGTACTGACGCCACTCCCAGCCGCCGAGTCCGTCCCGTCTCGGCCGGCGGGGCGTTCTCGCTGCGACCGCCGTGGTACGGCAGGGCCAGACCATCGGCGCACCACGCACCCGGGCCGTCCTGCGCCGGGATGCCGGCCGGATGACAGTGGGTGATCCTGGGCCGACGACAGAGGGGATGGCATGGCGAGGAAGAAGCTGACGAGCGCGTCCGTCGTCGCGAGCGGCCAGTGGACCGAGCCCGACGGCGTGCGCGCCCCAGCCGGCACCGTCCACGCGTGGGTCCCCGGCACGAACCAGACGGTGTGCGGCCTCGCGCTCAGCCGCGAGAGCTTCCTCCGCTTCCCCCACGTGGCGTGGGCCGAGGTCCAACCAGCGACCGGCATCCACGCCGATGAGGTCGCCGACATCTGCCCGCGGTGCGCCGCCGGCATGGGCGCGCGGCGCGACGAGCAGCGGTGGACCCGGACCAACCCCCGGCCGTAAGAGACTCGAGCCTCCACGGCCGGCCCACCGCGGTCACGGTGCCGGGCCCCCTCCGCCGCGCGACGAGCGTCCGTGCGGCTCGCCCCCCTTCTCACGCCCGGACATGCGCGGTCCGCCGGGGGCCGGGGGCCGAAGAGCTACTGTCAGACGAGATGCCGAGACGGGAGGACTGGTGCCGATGGCCAGGCGCGAGAGGAAGCTGGTCTGGTGGGGATACGTCATCGCGGGCGTCGTCCTGATCGCCATGGGGCTGTACATCCTGCAGGTCGCTCCTGACTCCAGCTCCGACGTCTGGAGGAGGCGAGGGTTGGTGGTGGGCTGGATGACCCTCGTCCTCAGCCCCCTCTTCGTCGTATACGGGATCTCGCTCAAGGTTCGTGGCAGGAGCCACGGGTGACGCGAGACGGGGCGAGGGCTGGAAAGAGCCGATGATCACCGTCGAGCAGTACATCGACCGCGTCCTCGCTGGTGTGCGGCCGCTGACCCCGCACCGGGTCGCACTGGCCGACGCGCACGGGTGCGTCCTCGCTGTGGACGTCGTCGCCAGGCTCGCCGTCCCGCCCTTCGACAACTCCGCCATGGACGGGTACGCCGTCCGCGCGGCCGACGTCGCTGCCGCGGCCGACCGCCCCGTCCGGCTCCCCGTCACCGCGGACGTCCCGGCCGGCGCCACCGGAGCCGTCACGGTCGAGCCCGGCACGGCCGTGCGCGTCATGACGGGGGCGCCGGTGCCGGCTGGCGCGGACGCCGTCGTGCCCGTCGAGCACACCGACCAACCAGCCGGTCCCGGGGCGGGCAAGGCCCTGCCGGCCGTCGTCGAGATCCGCACCGCCCCGAGCCCCGGACGCCACGTGCGCCGGCGGGGCGACGACGTCGCGCCCGGTGCGACGGTCCTGCGGGCCGGGACGCGGCTCGGCGCCCAGCACCTCTCGGCGGCGGCGTCGGCCGGCCACGGTGACGTGCTCGTCCACCCCCGCGTCCGCGTCGGCGTCCTCGCCACGGGCGCCGAGCTCGTCCCCCCGGGCGCGCCCCTCGCGCACGGGCAGATCCCCGACTCCAACAGCACGCTCGTCCTCGGCCTCGTCCGCGAAGCGGGCGCCGTCCCCGTCCCCCTCGGTGTCGCCGACGACGAGCCGGAGAGCCTGCGCCAGGTCCTCGCGGCCGGCCTCACCGGCGTCGACGCCGTCATCACGACCGGCGGCGTGAGCGCGGGGGCGTACGACGTCGTCAAGGAGGTCCTCGAGCCGCTCGGCGACGTCGCCTTCACCGCCGTCGCCATGCAGCCGGGCAAGCCGCAGGGCTTCGGCGTCCTCGCCGCCCCGGACGGCCGCGCGGTCCCGATCTTCTGCCTGCCGGGGAACCCCGTGTCCGTCTACGTCAGCGTCCACGTCCTCGTCCGGCCGGCGCTCACCCGCATGGCCGGGACTCGCGCCCCGGAACGAACCCTTCCCGCCGTCGCCGCAGTGGGCTGGGGTTGCCCGCCGGGACGGCGGCAGTACATCCCGGTCGTCCTCGAACCGCGGGAGGACCCCGCCGGAGCGGTGACCCTCCACGTGCGCCCCGCGGCCCCAGGCGGCTCGGGCTCCCACCTCGTCGCCTCCCTCGCGCGGGCGGAGGCGCTCGCCGTCGTCGAGGCGGACGTGCCCGCCGTCGCGGCGGGCGACGCCGTCCGCGTCATGATGGTCCCGTGAGCACTCCGGAGCAGCCCTTCACCCATCTCGACGACGCGGGCCACGCCCGCATGGTCGACGTCACGGGCAAGACCCCCACCGTGCGCGAGGCCGTCGCCACGGGCGAGGTCACGTGCAGCCCGACCGTCATGGACGCGCTGCGCTCCGGCACCGTCCCCAAGGGCGACGTCCTCGCCGTCGCGCGCGTCGCCGGCATCGCCGCCGTCAAGAAGACGCCCGACCTCCTCCCCCTCGCCCACGTCATCGGCGTGCACGGCGCCGTCGTCGACCTCGAGCTCGCCGAGGACCGCGTCCTCATCAGGGCGACCGTCCGCACCGCCGACCGCACGGGGGTGGAGATGGAGGCGCTCACGGCCGTCGCCGTCGCCGGGCTCGCCGTCGTCGACATGGTCAAGGGCGTCGACCGGTCGGCGGAGATCGGCCGCGTGCGCGTCGTCGCCAAGTCCGGCGGGCGCTCCGGCGACTGGCACCGCCCAGCGGACTGAGCGGTCCCATGACCGTCGCCGCCGAACCCGCCGACGCGCCCTTCGACGCCGTCGTCCTGGCCGGTGGCACGGCGCGCCGCCTCGGGGGCGCGTCGAAGCCGGACGTCGAGCTCAGCGGGAGGCGCCTCCTCGACCACGCGCTCGACGCCACCGCCGGGGCGCGCCGCACCGTCGTCGTCGCGCCCGCGTCGGTCGCGGTGCCGCCGGGCGTCCTGCGGACCCTCGAGGACCCACCCCACGGCGGGCCGGTCGCGGGGATCGCCGCCGGGCTCGACGCGCTGGAGAGCGCCGGCACCACGGACGGCGGCGCCCCCGCCCCCGCCCCGCTCCCAGCACTCGTGCTCGTCCTCGCGTGCGACGTGCCGGGCGCCGCTGGCGCCGTCCCCGGTCTCGTCCGTGCCGCCCTCGCCTCGCCCGGCGGTGCGTGCCTCGTCGACGCGGACGGGCGCCGGCAGTGGCTCGTCGGGGTGTACCGGCGCGCCGCCCTCCGGACCCGGCTCGCCGCGCTAGCAGGCGGGCGCGACGTCGGCGTCCGCGCACTGCTCGGTGACCTGCCGCTGGCCGAGGTCCGCGCCCGGGGCAGCGAGTCGACCGACGTCGACACGTGGTCCGACCTGGCCGCGCTCGCACGGGCGGAGGAGGCGCCCGACGACGGCAGCCCCGCCCGCACGGTATGACGTTCAACAAAAGCGACGTGTGATGAAAATAGACATTTCGGTCATTCTTGCGTTTCCTCGCCGGTAAGGCTGGTCACGATTCCCCGGCGCCGTTACGGTGACGAGGTCCCGCTCTTCGGAGCGAATGCGCCCCGGTGGATCACGGAGGTCTCATAGTGACGGCAGCGCCCCCGCCGCCCGACCCCTCGGTCGGCGGTGCGACAGGCCCAGGGGCGGGCCCCGCCGCCCCTGCGGGGCCCGCGACCCTCATGCTCGTCCTGGCCACGCTGGGGTTCACCATCAACTTCTGGGCCTGGTCGCTCATCGGCCCGCTCGGGGCGACGTACCGCGCCGAGCTCGACCTGACGCCGTTCCAGGTCTCGGTCGCCGTCGCCGTCCCCGTCATCGTCGGGTCCCTCGGACGCATCCCCGTCGGCGCATTCACGGACCGCTTCGGAGCGCGCACGATGTTCCCGGCGGTGAGCGTCCTGACAATCATCCCCGCGCTCTTCGTCGGGTTCGTCGCGGACAGCTTCCCGCTGCTCGTCCTCGGCGGGTTCTTCCTCGGCCTCGGCGGCACCGCCTTCGCAGTCGGCGTCCCCTTCGTCAACGGCTGGTACGCCCCGGAGCGGCGGGGCACGGCGCTGGGCATCTTCGGGATGGGCACCGCCGGCACAGCGATCGCCGCGTTCACGACCGTCGCGATCGCCGACGCGCTCGGGCGGGCCGCCCCGTTCGTCCTCGTCAGCGTCCTCCTCGCGCTGTACGCCGTGGCCGCCCGGTTCCTCCTGCGTGACCCGGGTCCGCGCACGGCGCCCACCGGCTCGCTCGTGCGCCGCACGCTCCAGACGCTGCGCATCCCGGTGACAGGCCAGCTCGCCGTCATCTACGCGATGGGGTTCGGTGGCTTCGTCGCGTTCAGCGTCTACCTGCCCACCTACCTCGTCAACGCCTACGGGTTGAGCGCCGGCGACGCCGCCCTCCGCACGGCCGGGTTCGTCGTCCTCGCCGTCGTCGCGCGGCCCGTCGGCGGGATGGTCTCCGACCGGTGGCACCCGGTACCCGTGCTGACGATCTGCTTCCTCACCGCCGGGGTGATGGCCGCCCTCGCCTCGCTCCAGCTCGAGCTGCTCCCCGCCGGCACGGTCGCCTTCCTCGGCCTCGCCGCGACGCTCGGCGCCGCGTCGGGCGCGTGCTTCGCGCTCGTGGCGAAGGTGGCGCCCGCAGGCCAGGTGGGCTCGGTCACGGGGATCGTCGGCGCCGCGGGCGGCCTCGGCGGCTTCTTCCCGCCCCTCGTCATGGGCGCCGTCTACGGCGCGACCGGCGCGTACACGCTCGGGCTCATCCTCCTGGCACTGTCCGCGCTCGGTGTCGCCGCGTTCACGTGGTGGCCCGTGCGCCGCGCCTCCCAGGGGGCCACCCACTGATCCCTCCCCCGGCGCAGCGCCACCGACCGTGAGACCAGCGACACCCGCGTTCCAGCGAAGGGACTTCTCGGACATGACCATCGACCCACCGAAGGAACGGACGGCGGCGGGCCCACAGGACCCCAGCACCGACGGCGGCGTCGTCGAGGCGCTGCTGAGGATGCGCCGGTTCCTCAAGCCGACGGAGGTCTCGCAGGACCTGCGCACGCTCCACCAGATCGGCGGGCGCGACGCGGACACCTTCTACCGGGACCGGTGGAGCCACGACAAGGTCGTGCGGTCCACCCACGGCGTCAACTGCACCGGGTCCTGCTCGTGGAAGGTCTACGTCAAGGACGGGATCATCACGTGGGAGTCGCAGCAGACCGACTACCCCTCCGTCGGCCCGGACCGCCCCGAGTACGAGCCCCGCGGCTGCCCCCGCGGCGCGGCCTTCTCCTGGTACACGTACTCCCCGACGCGGGTGCGCTTCCCCTACGTGCGCGGCGTCCTGCTCGAGATGTACCGCGAGGCCAAGCGCCGGCTCGGTGACCCGGTGCTCGCGTGGGCCGACGTCGTCTCCGACCCGGAGCGCTCCCGCCGGTACAAGGCCGCCCGCGGCAAGGGCGGGCTCGTCCGGGCCACGTGGGAGGAGGCCACCGAGATCGTCGCCGCCGCCCACGTCCACACCATCAAGTCCCACGGCCCGGACCGGGTGGCCGGCTTCTCCCCCATCCCGGCGATGTCGATGGTCTCCCACGCGGCGGGATCGCGGTTCTACTCCCTCATCGGCGCCCCGATGCTCTCGTTCTACGACTGGTACGCGGACCTGCCCGTCGCCTCGCCGCAGGTCTTCGGCGACCAGACCGACGTGCCCGAGTCCGGCGACTGGTGGGACGCCGGGTACCTCGTCATGTGGGGCTCGAACGTCCCCGTCACCCGCACCCCGGACGCCCACTGGATGACCGAGGCCCGCTACCGCGGCCAGAAGGTCGTGGTCGTCTCCCCCGACTACGCGGACAACGTCAAGTTCGCCGACGAGTGGCTCGCCGCCCACCCGGGCACCGACGGTGCCCTCGCCATGGCCATGGGTCACGTGACGCTCAAGGAGTTCTTCGTCGACCGCGCCGTCCCGTACTTCACCGACTACGTCAAGAAGTTCACCGACCTGCCGTTCCTCGTGCGCCTCGACGAGGCCGACGGCGGGTACGTCCCGGGCAAGTTCCTCACGGCCGCGGACCTCGGGGACTCGAGCGAGCACGCGGAGTTCAAGACGGTCCTCCTCGACGCGAAGGACGGCGCACCGGTCGTCCCCAACGGCTCGCTCGGCTTCCGGTTCGGGAAGAAGGGCGAGGGGAGGTGGAACCTCGACCTCGACGGCGTCGACCCGGCCCTCACGCTCTACGGCGGCGCCGGGACCGAGGCGGTACCGCTGAGCCTGCCGCGCTTCGACGCCCCGGACGGGCACGCGGAGGTCGCGCACCGCGGCGTCCCGGCCCAGCGGGTGGGCGGGCACCTCGTCACGACGGTCTTCGACCTCCTCCTCGCGCAGTACAGCGTCGGCCGCGCGGGTCTGCCCGGGCAGTGGCCCACGGGCTACGACGACGCGAGCCAGCCCTGCACGCCCGCCTGGCAGGAGACCATCACCGGCGTCCCCGCGGCCAAGGCGGAGCGCATCGGCCGTGAGTTCGCGGCCAACGCCGAGGAGTCCCGCGGACGCTCGATGATCCTCATGGGCGCCGGGACGAACCACTGGTTCCACTCCGACACGATCTACCGGGCGTTCCTCACCCTGACGACGATCACCGGCTGCCAGGGCGTCAACGGCGGCGGCTGGGCGCACTACGTCGGTCAGGAGAAGGTGCGGCCGATCACCGGGTTCACGCAGATCGCCAACGGGCTCGACTGGTCCCGCCCGCCGCGGCACATGACGCAGACCGCCTACTGGTACCTCCACACCGACCAGTACCGCTACGACGCGTTCGGTGCGGACACCCTGTCCTCGGCGCAGGGCGACGGCCGGTTCGCCGGGAAGAGCACCGCGGACGTCCTCGCCCAGGCCTCGCGCATGGGCTGGACGCCGTCGTACCCGACGTTCGACCGCAACCCGCTCGACCTCGCGGACGAGGCGGACGCCGCCGGGGTCAGCGTCGAGGAGCACATCCCCGCCGAGCTCAAGGCGGGCCGCCTGCGGTTCGCCGGCGAGGACCCGGACGCCCCGGAGAACTTCCCCCGGGTGCTGACGGTGTGGCGGGCGAACCTCCTCGGCAGCTCGGGCAAGGGCAACGAGTACTTCCTCAAGCACCTCCTCGGCACGGACGCCTCCGTCCGGGCCACCGAGGCCCCGCCCGAGGCGAGACCCACGGACGTCGTCTGGCGCGAGGAGGCCCCCACGGGCAAGCTCGACCTGCTCCTCTCGCTCGACTTCCGCATGACGAGCACGACGATCTTCTCCGACGTCGTGCTCCCCGCCGCCACCTGGTACGAGAAGCACGACCTCAACACGACGGACATGCACCCGTTCGTCAACTCGTTCTCCCCGGCGATCTCACCGCCGTGGCAGACCCGGACGGACTTCGACGCGTTCGCCGGCATCGCCAAGCGCTTCAGCGAGCTGGCGGCAGGCCACCTCGGCACGCGCCGCGACGTCGTCGCGAGCCCGCTCGCCCACGACACGCCCGACGAGATGGCGAACCCGAGCGGGCGCGCCCTCGACTGGAAGGCCGGTGAGTGCGAGCCCGTCCCGGGCAAGACCATGCCCAAGCTCGCCGTCGTCGAGCGGGACTACACCGCCGTCGCCGCGAAGATGGAGGCGCTCGGGCCGCTCGTCGACACCCTCGGCCTGACGACGAAGGGCGTGACCTTCGAGGTGGCGCGCGAGGTGGACTACCTCGGCCGCAAGAACGGCCGGGTCCGCGGGGGCGTCGCCGACGGCCGGCCCTCCCTGCGGCGCGACGTCGACGTGTGCGAGGCGATCCTCGCCCTGTCCGGCACGACCAACGGGCACCTCGCCACCCAGGGCTTCCACACCCTCGAGAAGCGCACCGGCGTCGAGCTCGCGGACCTGGCCGCCGAGAGCGAGGGCAAGCAGGTGACGTTCCGCGACACGCAGAACGCCCCGACAACGGTCATCACCTCACCGGAGTGGTCCGGCTCGGAGAGCGGCGGGCGCCGCTACTCCCCCTTCACCATCAACGTCGAGCGGCTCAAGCCCTGGCACACCCTCACCGGGCGCCAGCACTTCTTCCTCGACCACGACTGGATGGCGGAGATCGGGGAGTGCCTGCCGGTCTTCCGGCCGCCGCTCAACATGCCGGCCCTCTTCGGCGAGCCGACGATCGGCAGCACCGGTGAGCTCGGCATCACCGTGCGGTACCTGACCCCGCACAACAAGTGGTCGATCCACTCGGAGTACCAGGACAACCTGCTCATGCTCAGCCTGTCCCGCGGCGGGCCGACGATCTGGATGAGCGACCGGGACGCCGGCAAGGTCGGCATCAGGGACAACGACTGGATCGAGGCGGTCAACCGCAACGGCGTCGTCGTCGCCCGCGCGATCGTCTCCCACCGCATGCCCGAGGGGACGGCGTACATGTACCACGCGCAGGACCGCCTCATCGACGTGCCCCGGTCGGAGACGTCGGGCAAGCGCGGCGGCATCCACAACTCGCTGACCCGGCTCCTCATCAAGCCGAGCCACCTCATCGGGGGCTACGCCCAGCTCAGCTACGCGTTCAACTACATCGGCCCGACGGGCAACCAGCGCGACGAGGTCACGATGATCCGCCGCCGCTCCCAGGAGGTGGAGTACTGATGGCACGACGGCCTGCGGGCGCCACGGCGGACCGGGCGCGGGACGAGCAGAGAAGGGACGTGGGGGCATGAAGGTCATGGCGCAGATGTCGATGGTCATGAACCTCGACAAGTGCATCGGGTGCCACACGTGCTCGGTCACGTGCAAGCAGGCGTGGACGAACCGGACCGGCACGGAGTACGTGTGGTTCAACAACGTCGAGACGCGGCCCGGGCAGGGCTACCCGCGCACGTACGAGGACCAGGAGGAGTGGCAGGGCGGCTGGGAGGTCAACCGCCGGGGCCGGCTCAAGCTCAAGCAGGGCGGGCGCCTCAAGAACCTCGCGACGATCTTCGCGAGCCCGAAGATGCCGTCGATGGACGACTACTACGAGCCGTGGACGTACGACTACGAGAACCTCACGAACGCCCCGCTGCAGGAGCACACGCCGGTGGCCCGGCCGAAGTCCCTCATCAGCGGCGAGGACACGGCGATCCGGTGGAGCGCGAACTGGGACGACGACCTCGCGGGGTCGATGGAGATCGTCCCGGGCGACCCGGTCCTCAAGCAGGTCTCGGACAAGGTCAAGCTCGAGTTCGAGCAGACGTTCATGTTCTACCTGCCCCGCATCTGCGAGCATTGCCTCAACCCGTCCTGTGCCGCCTCCTGCCCGTCCGGCGCGATCTACAAGCGCGCCGAGGACGGCATCGTGCTCGTCGACCAGGACGCGTGCCGCGGCTGGCGCAAGTGCGTGACCGGCTGCCCGTACAAGAAGGTCTACTTCAACCACCGCACGGGCAAGGCCGAGAAGTGCACGTTCTGCTTCCCGCGCATCGAGGTGGGCCTGCCGACGATCTGCTCGGAGACGTGCGTGGGCCGGCTGCGCTACATCGGCCTCGTCCTCTACGACGCGGACCGCGTCCTCGAGGCGGCCAGCGTCACGGACGAGCGCGAGCTCCTCGCCGCGCAGCGCCGTGTCTTCCTCGACCCCCACGACCCGGAGGTCATGGCCGCCGCCGAGGCGGCCGGGATCCCGCACGACTGGGTCGAGGCCGCGCAGCGCTCCCCGATCTGGCGCCTCATCAACGACTACGAGGTGGCCCTGCCGCTGCACCCCGAGTACCGGACCATGCCGATGGTCTGGTACATCCCGCCGCTGTCCCCGGTGGTCGACGTCGTGGCGGAGACGGGGGAGGACTCCGAGGACAAGCACAACCTCTTCGCCGCGATCGACACCCTGCGCATCCCCGTGGAGTACCTCGCCGAGCTGTTCACGGCCGGCGACACCGTCCCCGTCACCGCGGTGCTCAAGCGCCTCGCGGCCATGCGCTCCTTCATGCGGGACATCAACATGGGCCGCGAGGCGGACGCCTCCATCGCCGAGGCCGTGGGCATGGACGCGGACTCGATGTACGAGATGTACCGCCTCCTCGCCATCGCGAAGTACGAGGAGCGGTACGTCATCCCACCGGCGCACGCCGAGCAGGCCCACGGCCTCGAGGAGCTCGCCACCGAGTGCAGCCTCGACTACGAGGGGGGCCCGGGCATGGGCGGGTCGGGACCGTTCGGCGAGGGCTCGGGTGGGGTGACGCCGATCGCGGTGGAGAACTTCCACATGCTCAAGCAGCGCCAGACCGGGGAGTTCCCCACCGACCCGGGCGACAAGACCCGCCGGGTCAACCTCCTCAACTGGGACGGCAAGGGCGCGCCAGAGGGGCTCTTCCCCGCCAAGCCGGGCAGCGAGCGCGGGGCGCCCGAGCTCATGGAGGGCACCGACCCCGCCGGCGAGACGGAGCCGAGGCCGTGAACCGCGTCGCCCGGAGGAAGACGGCGCAGCGGCTCGCCACGGACGAGCACGCGCTCGTGCACCGCATCGCCGCCCTCCTCCTCGACTACCCGGACGAGGCGCTCCTCGCCGCGGTCCCCGACCTGCGCCGAGCCGCCGCGGGGCTCGGCGAGCGGTTCCGGGTCCCGCTCGAGCGGCTCATGGACCACCTGACCGGCCACCCGGCCCGCGAGGTGGCCGCCGCCTACGTCGCCACCTTCGACCACAAGCGGCGGTGCTGCCTCTTCCTCACGTACTACGCCCACGGCGACACCCGGAACCGGGGCGTCGCCCTCGTCTCGTTCAAGCAGGCGTACCGCGCCGCCGCGGTCGAGCTCGCGGCGGAGGAGCTGCCCGACCACCTGTGCGTCCTCCTCGAGTTCGCCGCGACGACGGACCGTGCCGCGGGGATCACCCTCCTCCTCGAGCACCGTGCCGGGCTCGAGCTGCTGCGCCTCGCCCTCCTCGACGCGGGCTCGCCCTGGGCCGACGCCCTCGTCGCGGTCTGCGCCACCCTGCCGCCCCTCGTGGGGGACGAGCGCGACGCCGTCGCCCGCCTCGCCGCCGAGGGGCCGCCGGAGGAGTCGGTCGGCCTCGAGCCGTACGCCCCGAACGAGTTCCTAGGAGCCAGGACATGAGCCCGCTCGACACCGTGCTGTGGGTCGTCATCCCCTACGTCACCCTCGCGACGTTCGTCCTCGGCCACGTCTGGCGCTACCGGTACGACAAGTTCGGGTGGACCACCCGCTCCTCCCAGCTCTACGAGGACCGGCTGCTGCGCTGGGCGAGCCCGCTGTTCCACTTCGGGATCCTCGCCGTCTTCCTCGGGCACGTCATGGGGCTGGCGATCCCGAAGAGCTGGACGGACGCCGTCGGTCTCTCCCAGGAGGCGTACCACGCGATGGCGGTGGGGATCGGGGGCATCGCCGGGGTGTGCACGCTCGTCGGGGCGGCCCTGCTCGTCTACCGTCGGCGCACCGTCGGGCCGGTATTCAGCGCCACGACGAAGATGGACAAGGCCATGTGGCTCATGCTCATGCTCGTCATCCTCCTCGGGCTGTGGAACACCGTCGCGGGCTCCGTCCTCAACCTCGGCGGCCACTACGACTACCGCACCGGTGTCTCCGAGTGGTACCGGAGCATCTTCTACCTCAACCCCCAGGGCGAGCTCATGGCCGAGGCCCCGATCGGCTTCCAGGCCCACGCCCTCGTCGCCATGGGCCTCTTCGCCATGTGGCCCTTCACCCGGCTCGTCCACGTCTTCAGCGCACCGCTCTGGTACATGTGGCGCCCCTACGTCGTCTACCGCAGCCGCACCGACCGGCTCGGTGCCCGCGCCACGCGCCCGGGGTGGGAGCGGACCGGCAGCGGGCGGCGGTAGCGGCGCGCTCGGGCGGCGGGGCGGGGCCCGGCCCTGAGCAAAGCCGGCGCCCCCGCGGGTGCCCGCCCCCGGCTCAGCCCGTGACGGCGCGGCGGAGCATGGGGCGTGTCGCGCGGACGCCGAGCCGGGCGATGACGGGGCCCGCCACGAGCGAGGCCCCGATGACGGCGAGCGAGACGGGCGCGGTGATGAGGGCGTAACCCGCCAGCGGCAGGATGAGGACGCCCGCGATCACCGCCGAACCGGCCGTCACCGCGACGAGGGGGAGCATGACGGTGCGCGTGCGCGCCTCGTCGAGGGTCTGCCACGGCATGCCGAGCTTGTGGAGACTGGCGTAGAGGTCGCCGCGGTCGAGGATCTCGGCCGCCTGGTTGATGCCCGCGGAGCAGGCGACCATGAGGAAGGACGCGACGACCGTGATGACGATGCCCGTCCCGATGTCCACGGTGAGGAAGCGGTCCGGCCCGGTCGGGGACCCGACGCCGCCGCTCGTCGCGGACACCCCGGTGCCGGCGATGACGGCGACGAAGCTCGTCATCGCCACGCTGCTCACCTGGCGCCACACGGCCTTCGGCGACTCGGCGATCCCGCGGGCGGCGAGCAGCCGCGCGGGCGTGCGGGCGCGGCGGAGCTGGACGCGCGCGAGCACCGAGATCACCCAAGGGCCGATGAGGTTGAGGACGGCGAGGCCGGAGGCGACGACGGCGAGAACCATCGTCACCAGCATCGCGAGGCTCGCGTAGGTGCCGCTCATCGCGATGACGCCCGCGACGACGACGGCCACGCCGATGACGAGGCGCCGCTTCCCGATCCGGGGCGCGTCCTGCCTCGTGCGTACCCCGAGCGGGGAGATCATGACCTTCCGCAGGCCCACGGCGGCGCTGATGGCGGCGATGGCGGTCACGGCGAGGATCGTCCCGATGACGGCGAGCGGCGAGAGCCAGAAGGCGGACCCGATCGCTTCTCCGCGGAAGCGGATCTGCTGGACGAACGGCCCGAGGACGACGTGGCCGGCGACACCGCCGAGCGCCCCGACGAGCGCGAGGCCCGCCGACTCGACGACGGTCATGACGGCGACGGTGGTGGGGGTCGCTCCGAGCAGGCGCAGCGTCGAGAGCCGGTCGTCGCGTCGACGGGCGGACAGCCGCGCGGCGGAGCCCCCGAGGGTGACGAGCGGGACGAGCATGAGCGCGACGGCGACGGCGGCGAGGACCTGGTAGAGCTCCCCCACCTCGTCGTCCCAGCGCCACATCGACTGGGCGCCGGCGAGGACGGTGAGCAGGAGGGTCGTGACGGCCCCGAACGCGACGACGGGCAGGACGAGCGTGGCGCGGTTCTCCGCGGTGGCGCGCCGGGCGAGGATCCACGCGAGCCGGAACGGGACGAGGGCGTCGGGCCGGTGCGTGGGGCCGGCGCCGCGGGTGGCGACGGGCACCGCGACGGGGGCGCTCATCGCGTCCGTCCCCGCGTGTCGGCGACGACCCGGCCGTCGCGGAGGTGGACCGTGCGCCCGCACCGCGCTGCGACGTCGTCGTCGTGGGTGACGACGACGAGGGTGCGGCCGGTCCCGGCCGACGCCTGGACGAGGACGTCCATGACCTCCGCCGACGTCCGGGAGTCGAGCGCCCCGGTCGGCTCGTCGGCGAAGATGACGCGCGCCCCGGTCACCTGGGCGCGCGCGATCGCCACACGCTGGGCCTGGCCGCCGGAGAGCTGGCCGATGCGGCGGTCCTCCATCCCGGCGAGGCCGAGGGCCCGCAGCCAGCCGACGGCGCTCTGCTCCGCCGCGGACCGCGCCACGCCGCTGAGCATGAGCGCGAGCGCGACGTTCTCCGTCGCCGTGAGCTCGGGGATGAGCAGCCCCTCCTGGAAGACGAACCCGAACTGCTCGCGGCGCAGGCGCGAGCGCTGCGTCTCGCCCAGGTCGCTCACGACGACGGGGCCGGCCGGCGTCGCCAGCCGCACCTCGCCGGAGTCCGGGCGGATGACGCCGGCGAGACAGTGCAGGAGCGTCGTCTTGCCCGAGCCGGAGGCGCCCATGACCGCGACCGACTCACCGGGGTAGAGGTCGAGGTCGACCCCGGCGAGCGCCGTCGTCGTGCCGTAGGTCTTGACGAGGCCCCGGGTGGCGAGGGCGGGCGTGACGGGCGCCGGGGCTGGCGGGACGTAGGCCGTGTGGGCCGTGTGGGCCGTGGGGTATCCGTTCATGCCTCGATCGTCGCCGCGGCCGGCCACCCGCCGCGTCCCGCACCGGGATGAACCTGCGGGCGCGGGGTCATCCCCCGGGGGTACCCCGCCGTCCTCCCGCCGCCCCACCGCCCGCCCCCTCCGTCGTGATCATGCAGAAGTGCACACGCCACGTCGCGTGCTCCGCCGTCCGCTGGGCGCCGGCCGGCTGCGCAGGCTCACATGTCGCGGTAGCGCACCGCGGAGGCGAGCGCCTCGGCGAGGATCTCCCGCCCGGCGGGCCGGGCCGTCCACGTGGGGTAGGTCCCGCCCGGGGCGACGTAGGGCAGGCCGTAGGCCGCCGTGTCGCGCTGGTAGCGCCACCCCTCGGCGAGCGGGCCGACGTCGTAGGCGTCGTACCCGATGGAGTCGAGGAACTCGGTCACGGTCGCCTTGGCCGCCGCGTCGTCGCCGGCGACGGGGAGCGCCGACCGCTCGGGGTCTCCGGCGGGACGCGGGAGGCTGGCGAGGTGGGCGTCGTTGATGTTGTTGAACGCCTTGACCACGCGCGACTCCGGCAGGTGCGCCTGGAGCAGCTCGCTCGACGTCGTCGAGTCGTCGTCGAGCTCGGCGATGTGACCATCCCGCTGGGGGTAGTAGTTGTTCGTGTCGATGACGACCTTGCCGCGCAGCGGCTCGACCGGCACCGCGCGGTACGCCTTGAGGGGGATCGTCACGACGACGACGTCGCCGGCCGCCGCCGCCTCGTCCGCCGTGGCCGCCCGCGCTCGTGGCCCCAGCTCCGCGACGAGGTCCGTCAGGGTTTCCGGACCCCGGCTGTTGCTCAGGACCACCTCGTACCCTGCCGCCACCGCGAGCCGCGCGACGGCGCTGCCGATGTGTCCACTTCCGATGAGTCCGATTGTCGTCATGCGTAGGACAACCCGGCTCCCCGCCGACCCATTCCGCACCGACCGGCAGGAGGCCCCAGGTGCCTGTTCACTCCGCGGACGCGGCTCTATGATCGCTCTCATGCCGCAGTATCGGATCAGTCAGGCCGCCGCCCTCCTCGGGGTCAGCGACGACACCGTCCGGCGCTGGGTCGACGACGGCGCGCTCCCGGTGGGCACGGACGCCGCCGGGCGCATGGTCGTCGACGGCGCCGCGCTCGCCGCGCACGCCCAGCGCGGCCCCGGTGGTGCCCCGGACCCCTCGGGCGTCGGCCGCTCGGCCCGCAACCGGTTCGTCGGCCTCGTCACGCGCGTCGTCGCGGACGGTGTCATGGCGCAGGTCGAGATGCAGTGCGGGCCCCACCGCGTCGTCTCACTCATGAGCCGGGAGGCGGCGGAGGAGCTCGGGCTCGAGCCGGGGTCGCAGGCCGTGGCGGTCGTCAAGGCGACGACTGTCATCGTCGAGACCCCCCGGCCGTGAGCGCCGCTGCCCCCGGGCCGGCCCGCACGCCGCACACCCGCACGGTCGCAGGCCGGGTCTGCCGAGCGGGCGCCGTCGTCGTCCTCCTCGCGGCGCTGCTGGCCGGCTGCGCCGCGCAGGCGCAGGGCCTCACCGTCTTCGCCGCCGCTTCCCTCCACGGCGTCCTCACCGAGCGTGCGGACGACGCCGAGGAGCGCCTCGGCGTGGACGTGGCCCTGTCCTTCGCGGGCTCGAGCGACCTCGTGTCCCAGGTGGACGCCGGGGCCCCGGCGGACATCCTCGTCACGGCGGATGCGCGCACGATGTCCCGCGCTGCCGACACCGGGCTCCTCGACGGCGACGCCGTCGCCGTCGCGACCAACCACCTCGTCCTCGTCACGCCCGCCGACAACCCGGCGGGGGTGACCGGCCTCGACACCTCCCTCGCCGGAGCGACCCTCGTCGTGTGCGCCCCGCAGGTGCCCTGCGGGGCCGCAGCCGTCGAGCTCGCCGCCGCGAACGGCGTCACCCTCGCGCCGGTGTCCGAGGAGCCGTCTGTCACCGCCGTCCTGTCGAAGGTGACGACCGGCGAGGCCGACGCCGCGCTCGTCTACGCGTCCGACGCCGCGAGCGCCGGTCCGGCCGTCGTGACGTTCCCCGTGGCCGGCGCCGAGCGCGTCGTCAACACCTACCTCGCTGCCGTCGTCGCCGGCACGGAGGTTCCTCGGGCCGCCCGGGCGTGGATCGACTGGCTGGCCGGGCCCGATGGCGCGGCGGCCCTCGCGGACGCCGGGTTCGGTCCGCCGTGAGCACCCACCGCCGCGAGGCCGGCACCGCGGCAGGGGCCGCCCTGCCGCCGTGGGTCTACGCGCTCGCCGGGCTCGCGCTGCTCGTCGTCGGGGTCCCCGTCCTCGGGCTGCTCACCGAGGTCCCGTGGCGTGAGCTCCCCGCGCTCGTCACGTCCCCCTCGGCCCTCGCCGCCCTGTCGCTCAGCGTGCGCACGGCCGCCGCCGCCACCGCCCTGTGCGTCGTCCTCGGTGTGCCGCTCGCGCTCGTCCTCGCCCGGGCGCGCCTGCCGGGCCTGCGCGTCGTGCGCGCCGTCGTCATGCTGCCGCTCGTGCTGCCGCCCGTCGTGGCCGGGATCGCCCTCCTCGCCACGCTCGGCCGGCGCGGGCTCCTCGGCGGCCAGCTCGATGCGTGGGGGATCTCCATCGCCTTCAGCACCGCGGCCGTCGTCCTCGCGCAGACGTTCGTGTCGCTGCCGTTCCTCGTCGTCTCGCTCGAGGGCGGCCTGCGGGCGGCCGGCCACGCCTACGAGGACGTCGCCGCGACGCTCGGCGCGCGTCCCACCACCGTGCTGCGCCGGGTGACGCTCCCCCTCGTCGCACCGGCGCTCACCTCGGGGATGGCGCTCGCCTTCGCCCGGTCCCTCGGCGAGTTCGGGGCGACGCTCACGTTCGCCGGGTCTCTCGAGGGCGTCACGCGCACCCTTCCCCTCGAGATCTACCTGCGACGTGAGACCGAGCCGGACGTCGCGGTGGCGTTGTCCGTCGTCCTCGTCGCCGTCGCCGCCGCCATCGTCCTGGCGACCCGCCTCGGCCGGCGCGAGGCGGGGGCGTGAGCGGCGCCGGGCGCGAGGCCAGGGGCAGGGACGGCTCGGGGATCGCGGGAGCGGCGGAGGCTCCTGCTCCCCCGCCCGCGCTCTCGATCCGTGCCTCGGTGCCCGAGCGTGGCCTCGACGTCGACGTCGACGTCTCCCCCGGCGAGGTCCTCGCCGTCCTTGGCCGCAACGGCGCCGGGAAGTCCTCGCTCGTCGGCCTCGGGGCCGGGCTGCTGCGCCCCGGGGCGGGCACCGTGCGCATCGGCGGGCGCGTCGTCGCGGACGCCGGCACCTGGGTTCCGCCGCGGGAGCGCGGGGTGGCGTTCCTCGCTCAGCGCCCGCTCCTCTTCCCTCACCTCGACGTCCTTGCCAACGTCGCCTTCGGCCCGCGCAGCGCCGGAACGCCCCGGCGGGACGCGGACGAGGTGGCACGCCGCGCCCTCGCCGCCGTCGAGGTGGGTGACCTGGCCGGGCGTCGGCCGCGGGAGCTCTCCGGGGGGCAGGCGCAGCGGGTCGCCCTCGCTCGGGCCCTCGCCCCGGACCCGCGCGTCGTCCTCCTCGACGAGCCGCTCGCCGCGCTCGACGTCGAGTCCGCCACCGCGATGCGCCGCCTCCTGCGCCGCGCCGTCCGGGACTCCGGCCGCACGGCGTTGCTCGTCACCCACGACGTCCTCGACGTCCTCGCCCTCGCCGACGCCGTCGTCGTCCTCGAGGACGGACGGGTGGTCGAGCGGGGTGCCGCCCTCGACGTCCTCACCCGGCCGCGCTCGTCGTTCGCCGCGAGCCTCGCCGGGCTCAACCTCGTCCGGGGGACGCTGCGGGACGGCGCCCTCGACGCGGGCGGCACGGTCCTTCGCGGCGTCGTCGACCCGGCGTGCCGCCCGGGAGACGAGGCTGCGGCGGCCTTCGGCCCGCGCACCGTCACGCTCCACCGCGAGCGCCCGGCGGCAGGCGCGACCAACGCCGTCGCCGCGCACGTCACCTCCCTCGAGCACCAGGGCGAGCTCGTCCGGGTCGTCGGCACCACCGCCGGTGGGCACACCGTCAAGGCGGACCTGACCCCGGCGTCCCTCGCGGCGGCGACCGTCACCGTCGGCGACCACCTCGTCTTCGCAGTCAGCGCCGCCGAGGTGACGATCTACCCCGCCTGACCGGGGTCGGCCGCGGCGCCCGGCGGCGGCACCACCGCGCCGGACGCGCCGGCGAGCGCGGTCAACGCCGCCCGGTGCCGGCGGCGGCGCGAGCCTCGCTGCCCCGGTCGAGGGAACCGCCGGGCGGCGTCCCGCGGCCCGAGCCGAACCCGCGCGCGGGGAGCACGGAGAGGTACCGCCGTCCTCCGCCGGCGCGGCGCCGGGCGAGGACGCGGTCGAGGCGCTGGGCGACCCGGGAAATGACGATGTTGACGGCGATGTAGACGATCGTGATGACGAGGTAGGTCTGGACGAGGTCCCCGGTCGTCGCCACGAGCACCCGCCCGCTCTGCATGAGCTCGCCGTAGCTGACGACGTAGCCGAACGTCGTGTCCTTGACGACGATGACGGCCTGCGCGACGAGCGAGGGGACGATGACGCGCACGGCCTGCGGGAGGACGACGAGCCGGAACGCGAGGGAGTCGGGGAACCCGAGGCTCGCAGCCGCCTCGGACTGCCCGCGCGGGATCGAGAGCACGCCGGCGCGGATGACCTCGGCGATGACCGCGGCGGCGCAGAGTCCGATGGGGACGACGAGCTTCCAGTAGACGTCGGGGTTGATGCCGTACTGCGGCAGCGCGCTCGTGAAGATGTAGATGACGAGGAGGACCGGCACGGCGCGGAAGACCTCGATGACGGCGGTCGCCGGCCACCGCACGAGGCGCACCCGGGACAGCCGCCCCATGGCGAGGGCGAGCCCGAGCGGCAGGGCGATCGCCCCCGCACCGAGTGCCGCCCACGCCGTGTGCCCGAGCGCGCGGACCATGTACCGGATCGTCGAGGGCTCGTAGAGGGTGGCCCAGCGCGACGGCGCTAGCTGGCCGCTGCGGTAGAACTGCCAGTACGCGAGGCCGAGGACGCCGAGGAGGAAGAGGACGCTCGCGGCGGTGGCCAGCCGCACCCGGCGCTGCGCACGCGGGCCGACGACGTCGAAGAGGACCTGCTCCGTGCTCATCGCCGCACCCGCACCCTGTCCTCGAGCCGGGCACCGAGCGCCCCGGCCCCGAGGGCGATCGTCGCGTACATCGCCGCGGCGACGAGGAACGTCGTCAGCCCGAGCGCCTCGCGGTTGTTGATGTAGGACACCTGCGCGGTCAGGTCCATGACGCCGACGATCCCGGCGAGGGAGGAGCTGAGGAGGATGGAGATGAACAGCGAGACGGTCGGCTGGACCATGTCCCGCATGGCCTGGGGCATGACGACGTGCCGCACGATGCCGGCGAACGTCAGGCCGATCGAGCGCGCCGCCTCCACCTGGCCGGGCCCTACGGCGTTGATCCCCGTCCGCAGGACCTCGCACGCGAAGGCTGCCCCGACGGCGGTCATCGCGATGGTCACCGACGGGATGAAGCCGAGGTTCACCCCGATCTCGGGCAGGCCGTAGACGACGAGGATGAGCAGGCTGAACAGCGGTACGTTCCGGAAGACCTCGACGTACGCCGTGCCCGCGGCGCGCAGCGGAGCGACGGGGCTGATCCGGAACGTCGCGAGGACGACGCCGAGGATGACGGCGCCGACGAACGCGACCGCCGTGAGCTGGGCCGTGATCCGCAGGCCCGCGCCGAAGTTCGGCAGGTACTCGGTGAGCAGGACCCCCACCCGAGGCCTCCTTCATGACGGGACGCCGGTGGGCGCCCGGGGGCACCCACCGCGGGCGGGCTACTCGACCGTGCCGATCGCGGGCGGCTCCGGGACGTCCGCGACGCCGGTCCGGTCCCCGATCGTCACCTGCCACAGCTCGGCCCACGTGCCGTCGTCCATGACCTGCTGGAGCCAGTCGTTGACGAACTCCTTGGCGTCGGAGCCCGGGGGAAGGCCGATGCCGTAGCTGTCGCCGGGCCCGAACGGCTCGCCGACGATCTTGACGTCGTCGTTGTTCACGACGGCGTTGAGGAGGAGCGACTGGTCGATGACGTAGGCGTCGGCGCGGCCCTGCTGGACGGCCGAGAGGGCCTGGGCGTGGTCGGGGAGCGCGAGGATCTCAGCTTCGGGCGCGAACTCCTCGAGGACCGTCACGCCCGTCGAGGCGGCCTGCGTGGCCACCGTCAGCCCGGCGAGGTCCTCGACGCCCTCGACGTCCTCGTTGTCCGCGGCGACGAGGATCCCCGTCTGAGAGCTGTAGTACGGCCCGGCGAAGTCGACCCGGGCCTCACGCTCGGGGGTGATGGAGTACGTCGCCATGACGGTGTGGACCGAGCTGTTCTCCAGGAGGTCCTCGCGCGTGTCGACCGTGACCTGGCTCAGCTCCGTGCTGACCTCCCCGAGGATGTAGCGGGAGAGGAGCTGGGACAGACCGGCGTCGAATCCTCGCGCGACGCCGTCCCCGGCGTTGAGGAGCGAGAAGAGCTCGGAGGTCTCGGTGCCACCGACCTGGAGGGCCCCGGCCTCGCGCACGGAGCTGGCCCACTCGTTCGCCTCGACGACGGCGTCGTCCGCGACGATGCCACCCTCGATGACCTCGTCGTAGGCGGCCACGTCGAGCGCCTGCCCGCCGGCGCCGCCGCCGTCGGTGCTCGTGCCCGAGGTCCCGGGGCCGGCGGGCTCCTCCTCGGGGCTGCAGGCGGCGAGGCCGAGGACTGCCGTCGCCGCGAGGGCGAGCGCAGCTGTGCGGGTGCGGGTGCGGGTTCGGGGGGGACGTGCGCTCATCGTGACTCCTCGGTCGTCCGGTGCGAGAACAGCGGCCGACGTCGCGGGCGGACCCACCCCGTCGCGTCGCGTGCCCGAGACGATACGGGCAACGGCGCGTCCTCACGAGGGGGAGGACGCCGGGCGCTCACAGAGCCACCACGGGCCAATGACGTCGGGCGGGGTGGAGGGGCCGGGCGGAGCCGGTCCGGACGGGGCGGAGCCGGCGGGACTAGGCGGAGCCGGTCCACTCGTGCGTGCCGTCGGGGAAGACCTGGCGCTTCCACACGGGCAGGCGCCGCTTGACCTCCTCGACGAGCTCGGTGAGGGCCGCGAACGCCTCGCCCCGGTGGGCGGCGGCGACCGCGACCCCGAGGGCGACGTCACCGACGGCGAGCGTGCCTACCCGGTGGACGACCGCGACGGCGTCGACGGGGAAGCGGGCGGCGATGTCCTCGGCGACCTCGGTGACCACTGCCCCGGCGCCGGGGTGGGCGACGTACTCGATCCCGGCGACCGCACGGCCGCCGTCGTGGTCACGGACCACGCCGGCGAAGGTGACGACGGCACCCGCCGCAGGGTCCTCGACCTCGTCCGCGAGCGCGGCTGCGCTGACGACCGCGTCACCGACGCCGGCACGCACGACCCTTCGCCCGGGTTCGCTCACGCGGGAACGGTCCGGGCCGGCTGGGGACGCGGCACCGCCGTCGGTGGGGGCGGTCGGGATGGTGGGGCTCACGCCGGCTCCCCGGGGTAGTCGGCGACGAGTCGGGCGACGGCGGCGACGCGCGCCTCGACGGCGGCCGCCTGCGCGGCCGGGTCCGGCCCCGCGACGCGCGCGCTCGCCAGGCCGACGAGGAAGGCCGTCAGGGGCGCCCCGGGGCGGGTGGGGCCGTGCGCGACGTCCCGGATGAGGGCGAGGAGCGGGCCCGTCACCTCCGTCATGACGGCCCGGTCGACGTCGAGCTCGCGGCACACGGCGTCGAGCCACACATTCATCGCGGCCATCTTCTCCCGCTCACCGTTCATGCCGCGACCCTACGACGTGCCGCCGGGCCGGCGCCCGGGCGCGCGTCCGGCAGATCGGACCGACTAGCCGTGGTCGGCGCCGTCGAGCTGGGCGAGGACGTGCCCGACGACCGGCAGGAGCACGTCGAGCCCCTGCTCGACGGCCGCCACCGAGCCCGGGAGGTTGACGACGAGTGCGCCGGGCGCCGCGCCGGCGATCCCGGCCACCCCACGACTGAGGGCGGCGGCCGGCGTGTGCCGCGCGCCGTCGGCGCGCAGCGCCTCGGCGATGCCGGGCAGCTCGCGGGTGAGGTGCGGCCGGGTCCCCTCGGGCGTCTCGTCGCGGGGGCCCACCCCCGTCCCACCGGTCGTGAGGACCAACCGCGCCCCGTCGGCGAGGGCCGCGGACAACGCCGACCGGACGCTCTCGGCGCCGTCGGGGACCACGCGCGCCGCGCCGACGCGGAACCCGGCGTCGCGCAGACGGCCGACGGCGCGCGGCCCGGACTCGTCGCTGCGCACGCCCGCGGCGCTGCGGTCCGAGACGGTGATGACGACGGCGACGGTCCCGCGGCTCCCGTCCCCGCTGACCCCACCCATGAGAACCCCTTGACCGACCGGTGCCGGCATGGAGCCGACGTGACACCCGATTGTCGCGCACGGACCGCGGTCACCGCCGCGGCCCGCCGGCCACGGGGTGCCGGGGGTGGCGCCGCACCCGGCCGTCAGCGCCACCTCCGCCGTCAACTACGGTTGACACGCGAGCTCGTGTCATCCATGGTTGACGTGACGAAAGGTTCGCGATGGAGGTCACGATGAGCGCGCTCGCCCAGGCGGCAGACGACGACGGCGACATCCTCGGAGCGCTGCACGCCCTCGCCGGCGTCCGGCGCGCCGCGGACCAGCGCGAGGAGATCCTCGTCCGGCGGGCCCGCACGCAAGGGCTGACGTGGGCACAGATCGCGCTCATGCTCGGTGTGAGCCGGCAGGCCGTCCACAAGAAGTACGGCGGCTCCCGCTTCTCGCGCCACTGAGCAGCCGCCGTCCGGCCTCGACCCGCCCACCGGCCCGGCTCGCCACCTACCGCCGGAGCGTCGCGAGGCTCTGCGGCGCGACGAGCGTGCCCTCCTCCCAGCGCACCCACCACGCGCCCGACCGGCGGCGCTCCTCCGGGGTGGTGAAGCGGTAGCGGAACACGCGCGCCCGCACCCACGCCGGCCGCTCGCCCTCGAAGGGGTCCTCCGCCACGAGCCGGAGCGTGACCGGGTCCGCCTCGAGCAGCCGGAGCAGGAAGGCGCTGAACCAGCCGTACTGCGCGGGCGAGCCGAGCGCGAGGAACCACATCCCCCAGTCGAGGCGCAGGTGGTAGGGCGCGTACTGGCGCGGGACCCGGTCCACCCGGCCGGGCTTGCCCTTGAACTCGTACTCCCGCCACACGGCGTCGTCGAGGTCCGCCGAGTCCGTCCCCTCGACGACGACCTCTCGGCGCCTGCGCGTGATCGACCCGAACGCGCCGTAGGCGTTGACGAGGTGCCACACGTTGAACGAGGCGTTCATCTTCTGGTCCCGGGCGACGAGGTTCCGTGCGGGCGCGTAGCTGAGGACGACGAGCAGCACCGTCACCGCGAGGACGGCGACAAGGAACCACACGGGAGCGGAGCCGTGGGCGTCGGCCTGCCCGGCGCCCGGCACGACGAGTGCGACGGCGTCGTCGCCCAGCGCCGAGAAGGCGAGCACCATCGTCAGGACGTTGAGCCAGGCGAAGTTCCCGCTGAGGACGAGCCAGCCCTGGGTGGCGATGACGACCACCGCCGCGCCGCTCGCCACCGGCTGCGGCGCGAACAGGAGGAACGGCACGACGAGCTGCGTCACGTGGTTGGCCGCGACCTCGACCTTGTGGAGCACCGGCGGGAGGTGGTGGAAGAACCAGCTCCCCGGGTTCGGCATCGGCTGGGTCTCGTGGTGGTAGTACAGCGCCGTGAGGTCCCGCCACGCCGGGTCCCCGCGCATCTTGATGAGCCCGGCGCCGAGCTCGAGACGGAAGACGAGCCACCAGAAGAGGACGAGGATCGTCAGGGGCGGGGCGACGTCGTCGGAGCCGAGGAACGCCGCGAGGAAGCCCGCCTCGAGGAGGAGCGACTCCCAGCCGAAGCCGTAGAACACCTGACCGACGTTGACGATCGACAGGTAGAGGGCCCACATGAGGAGGAACGCGAGCATGGGGACCCACGGCGGCCCCGCCTGCGGCAGCCCGACGACGACGCTCGCCGCGAGCGCGATCCCGGTGGCGGCGACGGCGACGAGGAGGCGGTCGGAGTAGCGCCAGTGGAACAGGCTCGGCGCGGAGCGGGCAGGCACGCGCGCGACGAAGCGGGGAACGGGCAGCAGGCCGCGCTCGCCGAGGAGGGGGCGGAACTGGAGCAGCGCCGAGGCGAAGGCGACGACGTAGACGCCCGCGATCCCCCGCTGCAGGACGGCGCGGGCGACGTCGTACCCCTCGGCCCCGAACCACTCCATCGCGCCCCCCTCGGTGAGCCGCGGCGCATGCCGGCGCTGCCATTGCACACCGGCAGCGGCGGGGTCGCAGCCCCAGAGACCGGGCGGTCCATCTTCCGTCGCCCCGGTGCTGTCCCGGCGGGGGACGTGCCGCTCAGCGCTGGGTCGCGAACCGCCTCACCCAGGCGGTGTACGCCGCCAACCACGCGTGCAGGAACTCGCGCGTCGAGTCGTCAACGACCGTGCCGTCGTCGGCGAAGCGCTCCGGGGTGTAGTGGATGAAGGCCTCAGGCTGCCCGAGCGTCGGGACGTCGAGGTAGGCGAGGACGTTACGCAGGTGCTGCTGGGCCATCGCGGTGCCGGGCTCGCCGGTCGACGCCCCGATGACGCCCGCGGGGATCCCCGTGAAGGCGCTGTCGCCGTAGGGGCGCGAGCCCCACTCGAGGGCGTTCTTCAGCGCCGCCGGGATCGTCCGGTTGTACTCCGGCGTCACGAAGAGCAGTCCGTCGCTGGCCCGGAGCTGCTCCTTGAGCGCCCGCCCCACCTGCGGGTAGTCGCCGTCGGAGTCGTAGTTGTACAGGGGAAGGTCGCCGATGGGGATCTCGGTGAAGGTGAGGTCGGCGTCGGCGAGCGCGATGAGCGCCTCGGCCAGCTTCCGGTTGATGGAGTCCTTCGACAGGCTCCCGACGACGTACCCGATCGTGATGGACACAGAGCCACTCGCTTCCTGGTCGACGACCACCGGCGCCGGTGGCGCAGCGGTCCGATCCACTGTGCCAGCCGGCACCGGAGGTCGCGCGTCGGCCTACGAGCGCGGGGCGGCGAGCGCCGTGCCCTGCCCGGCGGCACGCACGGTAGACCGTCGAGGCGCACCGCTGGTGTCCTCCTTGCGTCGCAGGAGGCGCATGGCGTTGACGATGACGACGAGCACAGAAGCCTCGTGGACGAGCATCCCGACGGACATGGTCACCCCGCCCAGGAGGACGCCGGCGAGCAGGACGACGACGGTGAGCAGCGCGACGGTGATGTTCTGCCGCATGTTGTTCACGGTGCGCCGGGCGAGGCCGACGGCCTCGGGCAGCGTGAGCAAGTCGTCGCCCATGAGGGCGATGTCCGCCGTCTCGAGGGCCACCGCCGAGCCAGCCGCACCCATCGCCACCCCGATGTCCGCGGTGGCGAGGGCGGGGGCGTCGTTGACGCCGTCGCCGACCATCGCGACGACGTGCCCCTCGCGCTGGAGCTCGGTGACGGCGTCGAGCTTGTCCTCGGGCAGCAGCCCGGCCCGCACCTCGTCGACGCCGGTGGCCGTCCCGATGGCATCGGCGACCAGCGCTGCGTCGCCGGTGAGCATGACGACCTTCTTCACCCCGGCCGCGTGCAGGCGGCGGACCATCTCAGCGGCGTCGGCGCGCACCTCGTCGGCGACGGCGACGACGCCGAGCACGTCGTCGTCGACGGCCACGACCATGGCCGTGCGTCCGGCGGCGGCCAGCTCCTGCACCGCACCTGCAGCGCCGACCGTGTCGCCGATGCCGTACTGATCGAGCAGGGCGAGGTTCCCGACGAGCACCCTGCGTCCACCGGTGGTGGCGGTGATCCCCTTGCCAGGGACAGGCTCGGTGACCTCGGGCAGGCCCGGCGTCGCCAGTCCCTCGGCGGCCGCAGCGTCCAGGATGGGGCGGGCGAGCGGGTGCTCGGAGCCGGCCTCGGCCCGGGCCGCCCAGGACAGCACCTGCGCGCGGTCCGTGCGCGGGTCGAGGACGACGACGTCGGTCAGGCGTGGGCGCCCCGTCGTCAGGGTGCCGGTCTTGTCGACCGCGACCACGGTGATCCTCCCGGACGTCTCGAGGTACTCCCCGCCCTTGATGAGGATGCCGTCCTTCGCCGCACGGCCGATGCCCGCCACGACCGACACCGGGATGGAGATGACCAGGGCGCCGGGGCAACCGATGACGAGCAGGGTGAGGGCGAGCACGACGTTGCCGGTGACCAGCCCGACGACGAGCGCGAGGACGATGATGACCGGGGTGTACCAGGCGGAGAAGCGGTCCATGAACCGGGCGGTCCTGGCCTTGGCGTCCTGTGCGTCCTCGACGCGGTGGATGATCCGGGCGAGGGTGGTGTCGGCGCCGACGCCGGTCGCCCGGACCTGGAGGAACCCGCCCCTGGACACCGTGCCGGCGAAGAGGCGGGCACCCGCGGACTTCTCCACCGGCATGGACTCGCCGGTGATCGAGGCCTCGTCCACGGCGCCGGTGCCGGCGACGACCTCGCCGTCGACGGGCACCTTGGCGCCGTTCTTCACGAGGACGGTCTCGCCCATGGCCACGCCTGCGGCCGGGACCTCGACCTGCTCGCCGTCGCGCAGGACGACAGCGACGTCCGGGGCGACCGCCACCAGCTCGGCCAGGGCCGAACGGGTCTTGTCCAGCGTCGCCGACTCGAGGGCATGACCGATCGCGAAGAGGAAGGTCACCGCGGCGGCCTCCCAGTACTCGCCGATGATGACCGCACCGATGGCCGCCACCGAGACGAGCAGGTCGATCCCGATGACTCTCGCCATGAGCGCCCGGGCTGCCCTGCGCACGATCGGCGCTCCGGCCACGACCGCGGCGGCGACCATGAACGCGTTGCTCACCGCGTCCGGACCGAGCACGCGCGCAGCGAAGAACGACGCGAGGATGAGCGAGCCGGAGACCGCGGGGACCGCCCACCGGCCGCGTGCCCGCTGCTGGAGCGTGCTCATCTCAGAAGCTCGCGGCGCGGGCGGTGTAGCCGGCCTTCGCCACCGCGTCGACGAGCTCGTCGACGCCCGCGACGGCGGGGTCGTGGTCGATCTCGATGCGGGCGGAGGCGAACTGCACCTTGACGGTGCTCACGCCGTCGAGGCGCCCGACCTGCTTCTCGATCTTGGCCACGCAGGAGGGGCAGGAGAAGCCCTCGGCGCGCAGGACGGTGTGGGTGGTGGTGGGAATGATGGTGCTCATGGTTCCGGGGTCCTTCCGGGAACGTCGTCGTCACCCTCTGGGGTGCTGACTACGACGTTACGAAGGACGCGAGGAGCGGACCATGACGGGCGTCAATCAACCGCCGGATGGGCTCTTCGGGCCGGCCCTGGACCCGCCGTCGGGCCCGTCGTCCGTTGCGACGGTGGCCGCCAGGCGGTCGTGATCCACGATGGAGGTCCAGCGGCGTCCGGAGTCGATGATGCCGGCCTTGCGCAGCTGGCTCATCACTCGGGAGACCGACTCTGAGGTGGAGCCGGTCATGCCGGCGAGGTCGGCGCGCGTGAGGGGCAGCTGGATGAGGGTCCCGCCACCGGTACGTTCCTGCCCGAACTTCTCCGCCAGGCGCAGGAGCGTGGTCGCCACGCGCTGGGCGACGGTGGCGGTGGACTGCTGGGTCAGTCCGGTGCGGGCCTGGGCCAGCAGGGCGGACGTGTCGTCCAGGACCCGCAGGGCGACCTGAGGATGCTCGGTCAGGACGTCGCGGAAGGCGCGGGTGTCGATCCGTAGCGCGCAGGTCGTGCTCATCGCCCGGACCGTCTCGGGGTAGACGGGCTGGCCCAGCGCCTGCAGCCCGCCGAAGAGGTCGCCGGGGGCGAGGAGGTCGACGACGACGTCGTGCCCTCCGGGCGTCGGCCGGGACGCCTTCGCCCGGCCGGCGGCCAGGACGTAGAGGTGCTCAGCCGGTTGACCGGCGGTGTAGATCGCGTCGTCCTCCGCCCAGGACAGGGAGACCATGCGCTCGTCGATGTCGACCAGCTCGTCGCGGGAGAGGCCGGCGAGGAGCGGGACCTGCAACAGCACGCGCATGCGTACCGGCCCCGGGCAGTGGTGGGGCTGGGCGCAGGTCGAGCGCAGCGGGACCGTGCGCCGGGCGGGCGGCGGCGTGGGACCGGGGCGGTCTGGTCCCGGCGTGGTGGCGCCGGCGTGCGACACGGTGGTCACGGTCTGCCTCCCAGGGCATGGACGTGGGTGCGTGCAGGGTCAACGGCCGCCGCGACCGTGACCATTCCCGTCCTTGCGACGGGGCGTGGGTGCCCTGGGCGGCGTCCGGTGCCGTCGGCAGCGTCCGGTGCGTGCGCGGCGTCGGGGCGTGGGCGGCGTCGGTCCCTGGGCGGCCTCAGGGCGTGGGCGCGCCCGTGAAGTCCTCCGGGAAGCCGTTGAAGTGGTCGGGGTGGAAGCCGGTGCGGGCGCCGCGCTCGAGGGTGGCGATGGCGGCCATGTCGTCCGCCGAGAGGTCGAAGCCGAGGACGTCGATGTTCTCCGCCATGCGCGCCGGCGTGACCGACTTCGGGATGACGACGTTCCCGAGCTGGAGGTGCCAGCGCAGGACGACCTGGGCGGGGCTGCGCCCGATCCGCTCCGCGATGCCGGTGATGACCGGGTCCGCGAGGACGGTGCTGCGCCCGAGCGGGCTGTACGCCTCGGTGATGACGCCGTGGGAGGCGTTGAACGCGCGCAGCTCCGCCTGCTGGAGGTAGGGATGCACCTCGATCTGGTTGACCGCGGGGACGACGCCCGTGGCCTCGAGGAGCTGCTCGAGGTGGTGAGGCAGGAAGTTCGAGACGCCGATGGAGCGGATCCGTCCCGCAGCCTGGAGCTCCTCCATGGCTCGCCACGAGTTGACGAACTCCTCGCGCGCCGGGGCGGGCCAGTGGATGAGGTAGAGGTCGACGACGTCCAGGCCGAGGGCCTTGGCGCTCGCGTCGAAGGCGGCGAGGGTGGAGTCGTAGCCCTGGTCCGGGTTGGCGAGCTTCGTCGCGACGACGACGTCCTCGCGACTGAGCCCCGAGCTCGCGATGGCCTGTCCCACGCCGCCCTCGTTGCCGTACCGGGCGGCCGTGTCGATGCTGCGGTACCCGGCCGCGAGCGCGTCGGCGACGACGGCGGCGGTGTCCTCCGCCGGGACCTGGAAGACGCCGAAGCCCACCTGGGGCAGCACGGCGCCGTCGTTGAGGCTGATCTGGGGGACGGAGAGGTTGGCCATGAGGCCTTTGTACTCGTCGCCGAGGCGTCCTGGCCAAACCGGCCGGGGAAGGCGCTGGGGGCTGGGGGCGGGTCGGGGCCGCGGTCGGGGCCAGGGCGGAGGCGGGGCCCGAGGGGGGCCAGGGCCAGGGGCCGCGTCGGGCGGCGACCGGCGAACGCAGGAACGCAAGCACCTTGCCCGGCATACACGCAGGCGCGCGGAGGCCCTGCTCGGCTGGCGTGCGCAGGCCTGGAGTCGATGTCGGTGCTCGCCGATAGTCTCCATACAAGCGTTCGAGGTAGAGCGGAGGTGAGGACGATGGTCGCGATGCCGGCGGTCGAGGAGCCAGACGGGCAGGGCGACGTCCTCACTGCGCCGAACGGCACGTGCTTACCGCGGACACCGCCGACACCCAGTCGGGGAGCCTCCTCTCGCCCATGGGTGGTCGATCAGCCGGGGCACGACGCCGACCGTGCCGCTGGGTCTGTCAGGGCCGCCGATGCCCCCGCGATCATCGCCACATCTCCCCACGCGACTGGCCGCGCCGCAGCCGCCGCCACCACCACTGGCCGCGCTGCAGCCGCCGCCACCGCCACTGGCCGCGCTGCAGCCGTCGCCACCGCCACTGGCCGCGGCCCTGCCGTCACCCCCGCGACTGGCTGCGGCCCGACCGCCGCAGACCGCTCGCCGGGCAGCGTCTCGGCATCCCCGACGCTCCTCGCAGCAGCGGTGTGTGCGGCGCTGGGCGCGCTGCGGGAGGCCGCGCCGGGATCGTCGGCGATCGGGTGGGAGAGGGGCGAGCGGGAGTCGGTGATCGGGTCGCTGGACACGTTGATCCGTGAGGCGACGCTGTACCGAGGTCAGCTCCTCCTGGCGCACAAGGAGGACGGGACGTGGGGCACGGTGCGGGACCGGGACTTCACCGACTGGCGTTCCCGCACCACCGGCACGGGGCGCGGTGCGGCGGCCGGGGAGCTGGGGCTCGCGGAGGGGCTGGACGCCATGCCGGGTCTCGCGGACGCGGTGCAGGAGGGGACCATCACCCTGGAGCACGCCAAGACGTTGACCCGGTTGCGGGAGCACGCCTCGGCCGAGGTCAAGGACGCCCTGGCCGGTGAACTGGGCACCGAGCTCCTCGACCTCGCCGCCGACGTCCCCGCACCCGAGCTCGCCAAGGCCGCCAAGACGCGGGCGGCGGCGATCGACGCCGCCGCGGCGCAGGCGGACTTCGACGCCGTCCACGCCCGCCGGTCGTTCACCGTGCGACGGCAGGCGGGTGGGCGCAAGGGTGAGTTCTTCCTCAATGACGTCGACGGCACCACCGTGGACACCGCGATCGACGCCATCGTCGGCAAACCCGCCAAGGACGACACCCGCACCCGCGAGCAGCGCCGCGCCGATGCCCTGGTCACCATGGCCAACCGCGTCCTGCAGGTCGGCGCCGACCGCAACGGCGCCCAGATCCGCCCCCACCTCTCGCTCCTGGTGACCGAGGAGACGTGGACCGACGTCGTGCGCCACCGGATCCTCCTCGACGGCGCCCTCACCACGCCACCGCCCGGCCCCGGGCAGCCCGGCCACTCCTTCTACCGCCCCGACGGCGACGAAGCCGACCACGGCCCGGGCGTCCGGCACAGCGTCGACGGGTCGTGCGGACCGGCCGGGAGCTCCGACAGCGATGACGGCCAGAGCGGGCCGCTGCCGCCGCTCGGCCTTCTGCCGGTGCTGCCGGACGTCGCACCGGCGATCCTCGAGGACGGTTCGATCGTCCCGCTCAGCGAGCTTCAGCGGGTCATGTGCGACTGCGAGATGACGCGCATCGTCCTCGACGCCCACGGCGTCCCGACGGACGTCGGACAGACCCAGCGCCACTACACCCGCGAGCTGCGCCGAGCCGTGACCGCCCGGGACCGGCACTGCCAGTGGCCCGAGTGCACCCTGCGCGCCTCGTGGTGCGAGGTCCACCACATCACCTGGTGGTCCAACGGCGGAGCGACCTCCATCGAGAACGGCCTCACGCTGTGCAGCTACCACCACCACCGCGTCCACGCCGACCACATCCGCATCACCACCCTGCCCGGCGGCCACGCCTTCCACGACCGACACGGCACCCCCATCGGCACCAGCCTCTACACCGCGCGACCAAAGCGCTCCGCTTGCGCGGGAAAGAACGAGCCCGACGGCCTCACACCACCACGAGCCGGCACTACTGGCACAACCCTGCCGACGAACGCTGGGGCAGCGCTGCCCACGCTCGAGGGGACAGCTCTGCCCCGGGGACAAGAAGCACCTCCGCCGGCGGGACACGAGGCAGCGCCGCCGACGCTCGAGGGGACAGCTCCGCCCACGGCCCAGCCGACAGTTGCGCCCACGGCCGCGACGACCGCGCCGCCTACGACCACGGGGACGACGGGGCCCGGCCGCGACCGTCCGCCGTCGACCCGCCGGACCACGCGCAGCCGGCCCCCGAAGTACGCACCAATCCTCTTCGACGTCGGCGGCCCGCCCTTCTGATCCCACGACGGAGCCGCCCGGGGCCCGCGGGAAGGCCCGCGCGCGGTGCGGACCCGCGCGCGGCTTCGGTACCGCCGCCGCCGGGACCAGGACGAGCGGCCCTGATCCCGGCGAGGCACTACCGAGTCCTGCCTGGCACCGGCACCGGCAGCTCGCGCCCGGCACGGGCACGGGTCACGGGGGCGCCCGGCACGGGCACGGGTCACGGGGGCACGGGTCACGGGGGCACGGGTCACGGGGCACGGGCCACGGGGCACGGGCCACGGGGCACGGGCCACGGGGCACGGGGCACAGGGCACAGGGCACAGGGCACAGGGCGGTGAGAGCCTCCCTCCCCACGGGCGGGCGACGCCGCCGTCGGCACCGACCCCTGGTCAAAATCGCCCACCGGGCGGACGATGGCCGTATGGGACGGCTCGTCGCGCTGCCCGCGCGGGGCGAGGTCTTCGCCGATGCACGCGGCGGAGGCCGGGTTCTGCGCGCGTCCTGGCACCACGAGGAGGGCGTCGTCGTCCTCTCGCTGTGGCGAGACGACGTGTGCACGGGGACCGTCCGGCTCGCCGCCGAGGACGTGCCGGCGCTCCTCGCCGCCCTGGCCGGCGGGCTGGCGGAGCAGTACGAGCGCCCCCACGGGACGCGGCGCTCGAGCTAGCCGGCGCGGCGGCTACGGCGCCGGGTCGGTGACGTCGGCCCGGTCGGCGCCGAGCACGGCGACGAGGTCGTCTCCGTCGACGGTGGCCGCGACGCCGTGCGCCCCGGCGCCGATGGAGACCAGGCCCCGCACCCGCTCGTCAGCGACGACCGGCCACGGGTGCGTCGCACCGAACGGCGTGATGGTGCCGCGCTCGTACCCGGTCACGTCCTTGGCAGTGGCGGCGTCCGGCATCGACAGCCGGCTCACCCCGAGCAGCGCGCGCAGCTTCGGCCACGAGATGGTCCGGTCGCCGGGGACGAGGACGAAGAGGTAGTCCCCCTCGCCACGCCGCACGACGAGCGTCTTGATGAGCCCCGCCGGCTCGATCCCGCGCGCCGCCGCGGCCTCCGCGAGGCTGCTCACGCGGCCGTGCCGGGTGACGGTTGGCGCGAGGCCGGCAGCGTCCATGGCGGCAACGGCCGCCGTCTCGGGCGGCACTTCTGCGTGATCACCGGAGGAGGGGGTGCTGGGCGGGGCAGCGCCGGGCGGCACTTCTGCATGATCACCGGAGGAGGGGGTGCTGGGCGGGGCAGCGCCGGGCGGCACTTCTGCATGATCACCGGAGGAGGGGGTGCTGGGCGGGGCAGCGCCGGGCGGCACTTCTGCGTGATCACCGGAGGATGTGCGGGGGGTCATCGGACCGTCGCCGGGGCGGGCACCAGGCCGCCCGGGTCCGCGGACCTTGAGCCGACCGGGTCCGCGGACCTCGAGCCGCCCGTGTCGGCGGGCGCGGGCCGGCGTCCCGCCGGCTGCTTAGGCTCGGGCAGGAGCGGTTCGCGGTGCGCGAGCGGGCGCACGACGTCCTGCCCTGCCCTGACCTCGACGTCCTCGCCGTAGAGCCGCAGCGGGATGGTGTGGCCGTTCCCCTCGAGCAGGCTGCAGCGCACCTCGGCCCGGTCGATCTCGACCTTGAGGGCCATCCCGTGCCAGCGCACCCGGAAGGCCAGCCGCGAGATCGCGCTCGGGAGCGCCGGGTCGAGCCGGAGGAACTCGGAGTCCCCCCGCAGCCCGCCGAAGCCGTCGACGAGCGCGGTCCACGCGCCCGCGAGGGAGGCCATGTGCACGCCCTCGCTCGTCGTGCCCTGAAGGTCGCGCAGGTCGACGAGCGCGGCCTCGTGAAGGTAGTCCAGCGCGAGGTCGAGGTGCCCGGTCTCCGCGCACATGACCGCCTGCGTGCACGCCGAGAGGGAGGAGTCCCGCACCGTCCGGCGCTCGTAGTAGTCGAGGTTGCGGGCCTTCTGCTCAGGTGTGAACTCGTCCGGGCACCAGTGCATCGCGAGGACGAGGTCCGCCTGCTTGACCACCTGCTTGCGGTAGAGCTGGAAGTACGGCGCGCTGAGCATGAGCGGGTACTCCCCGGTCCAGGCCGCGAAGTCCCACTCGGCGAAGCGGGTGAAGTCCTCGCACTGCGAGTGGACGCCCAGCTCCTCGTCGTACGCGATATGGACGGCGTCGGCGGCCGCCCGCCAGGCGACCGCCTCCTCCGCGGAGACCCCGTTCTCGAGCGCGAGGTCGGGGTGGCGCTCGCACGCCCCTACTGCGGCGCGCAGGTTCCGCGCGGCCATGAGGTTGGTGAAGACGTTGTCGTCGATGACCGCCGTGTACTCGTCCGGTCCCGTGACGCCGTCGACGTGCCACCCGCCGTGGCGGTCGTGGTGGCCCACGGACATCCACAGCCGGGCGGTCTCGACGAGCACCTCGAGGCCGCACTCGCGCTCGAGGTCGTGGTCGCCGGTGATGCGCCGGTACTCCTCGAACGCCCGCGCGATGTCCGCGTTGACGTGGAACGCCGCGGTCCCCGCCGGCCAGTAGGCCGACGTCTCCTCGCCGTTGATCGTGCGCCACGGGAACGCCGCGCCGGCCAGGCCGAGGGTGTGCGCGCGCTGGCGGGCGAGGTCAAGCGTCGAGGCCCGCCAGCGCAGCGCGTCCGCCGCCGCGTGCGGCGCGGTCATGATGAGGACGGGCAGGACGAAGCCCTCGATGTCCCAGAACGTGTGGCCGTTGTACCCGGTACCCGTCAGGCCCTTCGCACCGATCGCCCGCTGCTCGGCGCGCGCCCCGGCCTGGAGGACGTGGAAGAGGCCGAAGCGGACGGCCTGCTGGATGGCCGGGTCGCCCTCCACCTCGACGTCGGCGCGTTCCCAGAACCGGTCGAGGTACTCGCGCTGGCCCAGGAGGAGGGAGTCCCACCCGGCGTACCGGGCGCTCGTCAGGGCGGCGGCCACCTGGTCGCGCAGCGCGTGCGCGGACCGGTTGGCGGACCAGCCGTACCCGACGTACTTGACGATCCGCAGCGTCTGCCCGGGCTGGAGCACCGTGACGACGGTCGTACGCGCCCAGTCCTCCCGGACCTCGTTCTCGATCTCGTACTGGGCGGGCGCCTCGATGTCGTGGTCCATCGACGCCGCGATCATCAGCTCGCTCTGCCGGCTCTGGTGGATGAGCGAGGCGCCGCGCCGGTCCTTGTCCTGGCTGACCGGCACCAGCGGGGAGTCGAGGGCCTCGGCGACGCGCGGGTCGTCGCTGTGCACCTCGGGCGGCGCCTCGTTCGCGACGAGCTCGGACTGGACCGTGATGCGCGCCGGGCCGTCGACCGCCTCCACCTCGTAGGCGATGGCGGCGATCGCGCGGTGGGTGAAGGAGACGAGCCGCGTCGAGCGGATCCGCACGTGCCTGCCTGCCGGGGAGACCCACTCGACCGCGCGGTGGAGCGTGCCCGCCCGCAGGTCGAGCACCCGCTCGTGAGCGAGGACACGCCCGTACCGCACGTCGAACGGCTCGTCGTCGACCATGAGCCGGATGAGCTTGCCGTTCGTGACGTTGACGAGCGTCTGGCCGGACTCGGGGTAGCCGTAGCCGCCCTCGGGGTAGGGCAGCGGGTGGTGCTCGAAGAACCCGCTCAGGTACGTGCCCTGCGCCCCGGCCGGCTCACCCTCGTCGAGGTTGCCGCGCAGTCCGAGGTGCCCGTTGGACAGCGCGAACAGGGACTCCGTCTGGCCGAGCGTCTCGAGGTCGAGGTGCAGCTCGTGCAGGCACCACGGGTCGGGCGCGAGGTCGGGCACGTCGTTCACAGCAGGTCCTCCAGGTCCGTGACGACGACGTCGGCCCCCCGCGTCCGCAGCGCCCCGGCCTGCCCGAGACGGTCGACGCCGACGACGTAACCGAAGCCGCCCGCGCGGCCGGCCTCGACACCCGCGAGGGCGTCCTCGAAGACTGCCGCGTCGGCGGGCTCGACGCCAAGCTGCCGCGCCGCGTCGAGGAAGGTGTCCGGGGCGGGCTTGCCCGGCAGGGACCGCTCGCGGGCGACGACGCCGTCGACGCGCACCTCGATGAGCCCGGCCAGCCCGGTCACCTCGAGCACGGCTTCGGCGTTCGCGCTGCTCGAGACGACGGCTCGGCGCAGGCCCGCCTCCCGGGCCGCCTCGAGGTAGCGCCTGCTGCCCTCGAACACCTCAACGCCCTCCGCGGCGATGAGGGCGAGCAGGAGCTCGTTCTTGCGGTTCCCGACCCCGTTGACGGTGAGGGCGTCGGGCGGGTCGTCGGGCGCACCCTCGGGAAGGACGATCCCGCGGCTCGCGAGGAAGTCGCGGACACCGTCCGGGCGCCGCTTGCCGTCGACGTGCGTGGCGTAGTCGGCGACGGGGTCGAACGGGACGAACGGCTCACCCGCCACCGCCGCGCGCTCGGCCAGCACGGCGTCGAAGGTCTGGGTCCACGCTGCGCCGTGGACGGCCGCCGTACGGGTGAGGACACCGTCGAGGTCGAACAGGCACGCGCGCACGCCGTCGGGAAGTCCGAGCACGGGAGGCTCCTTCAGTGTCGGGAGGAATCCTCAGTGTCACCGCCGGCACGCGTTGGTGCCATCCGGCGGCGTGCTCACGCCGGGCCTCGGGCCGCCCGCAACGCCGTCACGACGAGCGGCACCTGGAGCGGGAGGCGGGCGAGCGCGACGGCACGGTAGCCGGGGCGGCCCCGGCGGACGGCGTCGACGGCCATCTGGACGTTCGCGGGGTAGACGGCGACGAGGAGCGCCGCGCTCGCCAGGGCGGCCGGCCGGCGCGTCCGCGCGACGGCGAGCCCGGCCGCGCACGCGAGCTCCGCGACCCCCGAGACGAGGACGAGCCCCCGGCGGGCGGGGAGCCACCGCGGGACGATGCCCTCGAAGACGCCCGGGCGGACGAGGTGCGTCACCCCGGAGACGACGAAGGCGACGGCGAGCGCCGTCGCCCCGGCGCCGAGCGGGGCGGCCGGCGTCGAGACGACCGCGGCCGGCCGTTCCCGCGCCGCGCCCCCTGTCACCGGGCGTCCCCCAGCTGGTCGAGGACGACCTCCGCGACGAGCGCCGCCTGCGTCTCGGGGAGCCAGTGGCCGGCGTCGACCTCGACGAAACGGTAGGGCGCCGCGACCTCCTCCTCGGTCAGCTCGGCCGCGCACCGCCCGAGGGCGAAGTCCGCGCGGCCCCACACGTACGTCGTCGGCACCGCGACGGGGGCGTTCGCAAGGCGGGAGAGCGGGAGCGCGCGGTACCAGTGGAGCGCGCCGGTGAGCGCCGCCGGCTCCCGCATCCGCGCGGCATAGCGGGTGGCGTCCGCGGCGGGCAGGCCGGTGCCGCGCAGGACGCCCTCGAGGCGCGGTGCGAGCGCACGCTCGGGCAGCCGGGGCACCTGGAACAGGACCATGTAGTAGGACCGGAGGAGCTGGGTCGAGCGCACCAACGAGCGGATGAGCGCCCGTGGGTGAGGGGTGGACAGGACGGTGAGGGAGGAGACCCGCTCGGGCATGACGTCACCCGCCGCCCACGCCACCGCTCCGCCCCAGTCGTGGCCGACGACGTGCGCAGCGGGCAGCCCGGCGGTGTCGAGGAGTGCGCGGAGGTCCTCGACGAGCCACTCGAGGCGGTAGTCGCCGCGGTGCGGGGGCCGGGCGTCCGGGGAGTACCCGCGCTGGTCGGGCGCGATCGTGCGCACGCCGGCCGCGTGGAGGAGGGGCGCGACACGGTCCCAGCTCGAGGCGTCCTGCGGGAACCCGTGGAGAAGGACGACCGGCACGCCGTCGCGCGGGCCCTCGTCCCTCACGTCGAAGCGGAGCCGCCCGCGGCGGACCTCACGGATGGTGCCCATGGCCCCGAGGCTAGGACCGGCGGCAGTCCGGCGCCAGCACGCGCGCTGTGCCGCTTCACGGTGCGGACTCAGCGGGCCTCGCCGGGCGCGACGCCCGTGCCGTCGGGAGACGGAGCGGCAGTCCCCTCGAGGAGGTCGGCCACGTCGGCGAGGACGTCCAGCCGGGTGGTGATCTCGGAGAAGATCGGCTCGCCGGCGACCCAGCCGACGATGTGGCCCTCGGCCACCCGAACGGACATGCCCGCCGCGTCCTGCTCGCGCAGCCGTGCGCGGACGTCTTCCCCGATGCGCGGCGGCACGACCGGCCCGCCCTGGATCGGGCACGCGAGCTGGGCGGGGTGCTGCGGGTGGGCGAGCGCGAGGGTGAGCACGTGGAAGGCGGACCCGTCCTCCTCGTCCGCCTCGGCCTCGAGCCGGAACGTCGTCGCGGCCCGGCCGCGGTGCTCCCCCACGAGCGCGTCGTCGACGGAGCGGTCCGCGTCGGTGAAAGGGCTCACCTGCCAGGGACCCACGAGCGAGGGGTCGGCACCGCGGTACGTCCATCCCCGCGCCTCTGCCCACGCCCGCAGCTGCTGCGCGTGCCGCGGCGCTGCGCTCAGCCGCCGGGACGAGCGCGCGATGAGCACCGCCGGCAGTTTGATGAAGACGAGCAGCATGAGGAGCACATCGAGGTCATCCACGGCCTACCTCCACGTCGGTCACGCCGCCACCATAGCCACGCCCGCCATCAGGTGCGGTCACCGGGGGTCCGGGCAACACTGGCGCCATGATCAAGACCGCTCGGGCCCTGGCCGCGGCCATGCTCGTCCTCCTCCTCGCGGGGTGCGGTGCCCGGATCCCCAGCGACCCGGACGGCACCCTCGACCAGGTGCGGGGTTCCGTGCTGCGCGTCGGGGTCTCGCCGAACGAGCCATGGACCGAGGTCACGGGCGACGACGCGAGCGGGCTCGAGGTCGACCTCGTCACGGACTTCGCCGACTCCCTCGACGCGAGCGTCGCGTGGACGACCGGCGGGGAGGAGTCGCTCATCGGCAAGCTCGAGCGGGGGGAGCTCGACCTCGTCATCGGCGGCCTGACAGCGGCGTCGCCGTGGGCCGACAAGGCGTCGCTGACGACGGCGTACACGTTCGCCGTCGGGCCCGACGGTGCGGAGGAGGCGCACGTCATGGCGGTCCCGATGGGGGAGAACGCCTTCCTCGTCGAGCTCGAGACGTTCCTCCTCGGCTCGGACGTCCCGTGAGCCGCCTCCAGTCCGGCCACGACGCCGAGGTGCCTCGCTTCGGCCACACCGAGCTGCCCGCGGCGCAGGACGAGGCGCTGCGCCGCGCCATCCGCCTCGAGTGGGTCTCGATCGCCTTCCTCCTCACGGCCGTGACGGCCGTCTACCTCGTCATGGGCAGCTCGCAGGCGATGAAGGCCGCGTGGGCCGAGGACCTGCTCTCCTTCATCCCGCCGTTCGCCTTCCTCGCCGCCGTGCGGATCAGCCGGCGCCGGCCGGACCACGACCACCCGTACGGCTACCACCGCTCCGTCGGCGTCGGGCACCTCGTCGCCGCGACCGCGCTCGTCATCATGGGCGCCTTCATGGTCTGGGACTCCGCATCGGGGCTCGTCGCCGGGGAGCACCCACCGATCGGCCTCATGGTGGTCCTCGGCCACGAGGTGTGGGCCGGCTGGCTCATGATCACGGTCATGGCCTACACCGCCGTGCCCCCGGTCATCCTCGGCCGGAAGAAGATGCGCCTGGCCAGGGAGCTCCACGACAAGGTCCTCTACGCCGACGCGGACATGAACAAGGCGGACTGGATGACCGCCGTCGGCGCGATCGCGGGCATCCTCGGGATCGGGGTCGGCCTGTGGTGGGCGGATGCCGCCGCCGCCCTTCTCATCTCCGGGAGCATCCTCTCCGACGGCGTCCGCAACACCCGCGGCGCGGTCCGCGGGCTCATGGACGCCCGCGCCCGCACGTACGACGACGCCGGGCCGCACCCGCTCGTGCGTGAGCTCGACGAGCACCTCGCCACGCTGCGCTGGGTCAAGGAGGTGCGCTCGCGCGTGCGGGACGAGGGGCACGTCTTCCACGTCGAGTCCTTCGCCGTCCCGCACGGCGGCAAGACACCCTCGCTCGGCGAGCTGGCAGAAGCGCGCCGCTCCGTGGCCGAGCTCGACTGGAAGCTCCAGGACATCGTCATCGTCCCCGTCGCCGAGCTGCCCGCGGAGCTCGACCGGGACCGCCCCGCGGACTGACCGCCCCGGGACGTCCGAAGAATTTTGCTCGCGCCCAGGTGCATCCGTCCGGGCCCCCACGCAGGAATACCCACCGTCAGCACCACCCAGCCCTACGGGGCACGACGACGGAGGAACATCATGCGCACAGCACCGGCTCTCGCGGGGGCAGCCGCCCTCGCACTCCTCGCTCTCGCTGCACCGGCGCAGGCGACCACGGCCGAGAACGCCCAGCTCTCGGTCCTGCACGGCGTCCCCGACCTCACGGTGGACGTGTGGGTCAACGGCGAGCTCACCCTCGACGACTTCGAGCCCGGCGAGCTCGCCGGCCCGCTCGAGCTGCCGGCCGGCACCTACACCGTCGCGATCACCGCGGCGGACGCCGAGGACGACAGCGCCCCCGCGATCGGCCCGGTCGACCTCCCGCTCGAGGCGGGCGGCTCGTACACCGCGGCGGCCCACCTCATGGAGGACGGCACGCCCACGGCGACCCTCTTCACCAACGACCTCACCCCCACCGCCGCCGGTGAGGGACGCCTCGTGGTCCGCCACGTCGCGGCCGCCCCCGCCGTCGACATCCTCGCCGGCGGCGAGGCGGTCGTCTCCGCCCTCGCCAACCCGGACGAGGCCGCGCTCGACCTGCCCGCCTCGACCGTCTCCGCGGCGGTCGCCGCCGCCGGCACGACGGACCCGCTGCTCGGCCCGGCCGACGTCCCCGTCGAGGAGGGCTCCGCCACCATCGTCTACGCGTGGGGCAGCCTCGAGGGCGACAACCTGGCCCTCGCCACCCAGATGGTCGGCGGTCTGCACTCCGCCCCCGCCGGCGTCCCCACCGGTCAGGTCGAGGTCGCGCCCGCGGGCACGAGCCCGCTCCTCCTCGCCGGGTTCGGCGCCCTGCTCGCCGCCGGCGTCGTCGTCGGTTCCCGCAAGCTGGCTGCGGCCCGATGAGACGGGCGCTGGTGGTGGCAGCCCTCGCCGGGATCCTCCTGGCGGGCTGCGCCCCCGGCGCCGAGCAGGCCACTGACGGCCCCACCGCTCCCGGAACGGGAGCGGTGGCGGTCACCCCCGCCGCGCCGGTGCCACCGCCCCCCCGAACCGGTGTAGTCGGGGNNCAAGAAGTGGGGGTGTCTCCTCCCCCCCCCCCTCCCCCCCCTCCCCCCCCCCCCCCCCCCCCCTCTCCCGGGCCGGCCGGAACGGGCACCGCGGTGCCCGTCCGGCCGGCCGACGTCCCGTCCATCGCCCCGGTCGTCGCCCCCGAACGGCTGGAGCTCGACGCCCTCGGCGGCGTCGACATGCCCGTCGACGCCGTCGGGATCGCCGCCGACGGGCAGATGGAGGTCCCGCCCGACGCGAACCGCGCGGGCTGGTACCGGTTCGGGCCCACCGTGGGCGAGGACGTCGGCACCGCCGTCGTCGTGGCCCACTCGGGCTCCTACATCACCCCCCGCGGCCCCCTCGCCGAGCTCCACCTCCTCGTCGCGGGCGACCGTGTCCGGCTCACCCGGACCGACGGGCGGGTCCTCACGTACGAGGTCACGGACGTCGAGGTCATCGACAAGGCCACGATCGACCTCACCGCCTACTTCCGCCGCGACGGCGAGCCCCGCCTCGCGCTCATCACGTGCGGCGGGGAGTGGGACGAGCAGGCGGGAAGCTACCGCCAGAACGTCGTCGCCACGGCTACGCTGCTCCCGGACCAGGCTTCGGCGGACGCCGGGGCATGATCGCGTCCCGGAGGGGGTGATGACGGTCCTCGTCGATCCCGACGCGCTCGACGACGCCTTCCGCACCGGCCGGCCGGAGGCGGTCCGTGCCGCGTACGACCGTTACTCCCCCATGGTCTACACCCTCGCGATCCGCTCCCTCGGAGCGGTCGCCGACGCCGAGGACGTGACCCAGCAGGTCTTCGTCTCCGCCTGGCGCGGGCGCGAGCGGTTCGACCCCGCCCGGGGACCGCTCGCCGCCTGGCTCGTCGGGATCACCCGCCACGCCATCGCCGACGCCCACGAGCGCCGCACCCGGGACGCCCGCGCGGCGGCCGCAGCCGTGCACGGGGCCGGGGCGGAGGCCGTCGTCGAGCACACCGGGCAGGTCGTCGACCAGGTGGTCGTCGCGGACGCGCTCGCCGAGCTCGGGTCCCCCCAGAAGGAGATCCTCCAGCTGGCGTTCTTCGCCGACCTCACCCACACCCAGATCGCGGACCGCCTGGAGCTGCCGCTCGGGACCGTGAAGTCGCACATCACCCGGAGCCTGCGCAGGCTGCGCCAACGGATGGAGGGAGCAGATGCCGCACTCTGACGACGACGACCTGGCCCTGAGCGCCCTCGAGGGGGCCCGGGACGAGACATGCACGTGCCAGCACTGCCAGGACGAGCTCGCCGCGTACCGGCGGACCGTCGCGGCGGGCCGCGCGGGCGTCGAGCTCGAGCGCCCGGCCCCGTCCGTGTGGGACCGGATCGCCGCCGAGATCGGTGCCACCCCGGAGACCGGCAGCACGGAGGCGCCCGCCGTCCTCCCCGTGGCCGAGGCCGCCCCGCCGCCGGCACCAGCCGTCGAGCCCGCGGCACCGGCCGTCGACGGCCGTGACGAGCTCACGGGCCGCCGCGCGGAGCGGGAGCGACGCACGAACCCGTGGGCGCGACGCTCGGCGTGGATCGCGGCAGCGGCCTTCGTCGTCGGCGTCGGCGGCACGCTCGCCGTCCAGCAGCTGACCGCCCCGGGCGCGCCCGAGGTCCTCGCGTCGACCGACCTCGACCCGCTGCCGGGCTGGGACGCCTCGGGCTCGGCCGTCGTGGAGCAGGTGGGCGACCGGCTCGAGCTCGTCATCGACCTGCCGACCGGCGCCGTCGACGGCTACCGCGAGGTGTGGCTCATCGACCGACAGGTCCAGCGCCTCGTCAGCGTCGGCGTCCTCACGGCCGACGAGGGCCGCTTCGCGCTGCCGGACGGCCTCGACATCACCGAGTTCCCCATCGTGGACGTCTCGCGCGAACCGATCGACGGCGACCCCGCGCACAGCGGGGACAGCATCGTGCGCGGGGACCTCACCTGATCCACGACGCCTGGCTCTGCTGCCCCGGCAGGTCGCGGACCTGACGGGGCGGCGCGGCTAGCGGGGGACGACGACGGCGCCCGCCGGGTCGAGCCGGACGCGCACCTGGCCAGGCCCCTCGCCCGTCGGTCCCGCCACCGTCGCACCGGCCAGCGCTGTGGCGCGCTCCCCGCTCGGCAGGACGACGGTCAGCTCGGTGCTCCCGCGCCGGAAACGGGCGGCGACGACGTCCACCGGCGTGCCGCCGTCGTCGACGACGCGCAGCGCGGCCGGTCCGAGGCCGACGAGGACCGTTCCGCTCCTCGCGGCCGGCCCCACGCCGCCGTCCCGAACCACGCTGCCGTCCCGAGCCGCAGCGTCGTCCCGGCCCCTGGCGTCGTCCCGGACGGCGGCTCCGCCTGGGACGTCTCCGCCGCCGGAGCGCACGCCGCCGGCCGGGAGCGGCACGTCCCCGAGGACGGTGCGCGCGGCGCCACCTGCGACGTCGGCGGTGAGGAACGGCCCGTAGCCGAGGAACCGCGCCACGCGCTCGCTCCGCGGCTGCCGCCACAGCCGCGCCGGTCGGTCCACCTGGAGGATGCGCCCGGCGTCCATGACGGCGACGCGGCCGGCGACGGTGAACGCCTCGTCGTGGTCGTGCGTGACGTACAGCGCGGTGGTGCCGGCGGCGCGCAGGATGTCCCGCAGCTCGCCCGAGAGGTGCTCGCGCAGGGAGCGGTCGAGGGAGGAGAGCGGCTCGTCGAGAAGGAGGAGCCGGGGCCGGGGCGCGAGGGCCCGCGCGAGGGCGACGCGCTGCTTCTCCCCGCCGGACAGCGTGCTCACCGCGCGGGAGGCGTACCCGGTGAGACCGACGAGGTCGAGCAGCTCGCCGACCCGCTGGTCCCGCTCGGGCCGGCCGGCGCCGGCCATGACGAGCCCGTAGCCGACGTTGCCGGCGACGTCGCGGTGGGGGAAGAGCTGGCCGTCCTGGAACATGAGGCCGAACCCGCGCCGGTGGACGGGGACGGCACCGACGTCCTGCCCCGCGAAGAGGACGCGGCCGGCCGCGACCGGCTCGAGGCCGGCGACGGCGCGCAGGAGGGAGGACTTCCCGCAGCCGGACGGGCCGAGGAGCGCGAGCACCTCGCCGGCCGGGACCGCCAGGCTCACCCCGGCCACCGCCGTCGTCGCGGGGCCCGCATCCGTGTACCGGACCTCGACGTCGACCACCTCGAGGCCACCATCGGCCGTGCTGCGTGCGCTCACCACTCCCCCATCCTGTCCCCGCGCAGGCGCCCGGCCACGGCCATGACCGTGGCCGTGACGACGGCGAGGACGACCGACGCCGCGAGCGCCATGCCGTAGTTGTCCGCCCCGGGGCGCCCGATGAGACGGAAGATGACGACCGGAAGCGTCGGGCTCTCGGGCCGGGCGAGGAACGACGTCGCGCCGAACTCGCCGAGCGAGACGGCGAACGCGAAACCGAGGGCCAGCCCGAGCCCCCGGACGAGGAACGGCCCGTCGACGGTGAGCAGGACGCGACCGGGCGTCGCGCCGAGCACGGCGGCGGCCTGGCGCAGGCGCGGGTCGATCGCGCGGAGCACCGGCAGGACCGTGCGCACGACGATGGGCACGGCGACGACCGCCTGGGCGATCGGCACGACGACCGCCGAGCCGCGCAGGTCGACGGGGCCCTCGTTGAGGGTGAGGAGGAAGCCGAACCCCACTGTGACGGCGGAGACGCCGAGCGGCAGCATGAAGAGGGAGTCGAGGGCGCCGATGGCACGGCGCGCCGGGCGGCTGCGGGGGCGCCGGGAGACGACGAGCGCGACGAGCGTCCCCACCGTCACCGCGATGAGCGTGGCGTCGACGGCGATGCGCAGCGAGTTGGCCGTGGCCTCCCAGACGGTGACGCTGAGCGCGTTCGCACCGCCGGTCGTGCCGAGGTTGACGTAGTTGGCCAGGCTCCACGTGCCGGAGGCGCGGAAGGAGCGCACGAGGAGGTTGACGAGGGGCAGGGCGAGGAGCCCGACGACGACGAGTGCGGTCACGGCGGCCGGCGCGAGGTCCGCCCCCGGCCGAAGACGCCCGCCGGTGCGCTCGAGCAGCCGCAGGGGGCGGGCGGCGGCGGGGTCGGTCCGCAGGTCGAGCGCCCGCTCGCGCCGCTGGCGCGCCCGGGCCGAGAACCACAGCGAGGCGCCGACGACGACGAGCTGGACGACGGAGAGCACCGCCGCGGCGCGCAGGTCGAGGAACTGGGTGGTCTGCACCCAGATCTCCGTCTCGATCGTGCCGAAGCGCAGGCCGCCCAGGACGAGGACGATGCCGAACGCCGTCGCGCAGAAGAGGAAGACGATGGCCGCCGCCGAGGCGATCGCCGGCGTGAGCGCGGGCAGCGTCACCGTCGTGAACGCGCGCCACGGCGGCGCACCCAGGCTGCGCGCCGCCTGCTCCGGGCGCGGGTCGAGCCGCTCCCACATCCCGCCCACCGTGCGGACGACGACGGTGTAGTTGAAGAAGACGAGCGCCGCGACGATCGCCGGGAACGTCCCGTCGAGCCCGAGGAGGCCGAGCGGCCCGCCCTCGACGAGGAGTGTCCGGAACGCCACGCCGACGACGACGGTGGGCAGGACGAAGGGCACCGTGACGAAGGCGCGCACGAGCTCCCGTCCGGGGAACCGGCACCGGTAGAGCACGTACGCCCCCGGCACGCCGAGCAGCACCGCGAAGGCGGTGCCGAGCACGCCCTGCGCGAGCGTGAGCCCGAGGAGCCGCCACGTCCGCGGGGCGCTGAAGACGTCCGCGAACCCCGAGAGGTCGAGCGCGCCGTCGGGGAGGAAGCCCCGGCCGACGAGCGTGAGCACCGGCCACGCGAAGAAGACCGCGAGGAACGCGAGCGGCACCCCCGCAGCCAGCCCCCAGCCGGCGACGGCGCCCGGGGACGGGCGGGACCGACGGGTGGTCGGGAGTCGCCGGGTCCGGCTGTGCGCCGGGTCTTCCATCCGCCGCTCGTTCCTCGCGGCTCCCGCCAGACCCTCCACGACCCGGCGCACAGCCGGATCCGGCGTCGCGTCGCCCTCCGGTCCGCCCCCGCCGCCGGCGACCCGGCGCACGGGCGGCCCCGGCGCCGCCGCCGTCTCCGGGTCCGTCCCCTGCCCCATCAGCCGATCACGATCTCCGTCCACGTCGCGATCCACTCGTCGCGGTTGGCGGAGATGGCCTCGGGGTCGACGTCGTGCGGGGAGGGGGCGAGGGGAGCGAACCGCTCCCACTCGGCGGGCAGCTCGACGTCCTCGCGGACCGGGTACATGTACATCTGCCCCGGGATGTCCGCCTGGACCTCCGGGGAGAGGAGGAAGTCGATGAACGCCTCCGCCCCGGCGACGTTCTCCGCGCCGGCGAGGACGCCCGCGTACTCCGTCTGGCGGAAGCACGTGTCGAGGAGGACGCCGGTGGCCGGCTCCGAGGCGCCGTCGGGGACCTCGGCCGCGGGCGAGGAGGAGTAGGAGAGCGCGAGCGGGCGCGGGCCGGCGCCCTCGGAGCCGGAGAAGTCGACGTAGTAGGCGTCGCTCCATCCCGGGACCACCTTGACGCCGTTCGCGGCGAGCGCCGTCCAGTAGTCCTGCCAGCCGTCCTCGCCGAAGGCGCCCACCGTGGCGAGGAGGAAGGACAGGCCGGGCGACGACGTCGCGGGGTTCGTCACGACGAGCAGGTCCGCGTAGCGCGGGTCCGTGAGGTCCTCGAGGGTCACCGGCTCCTCGAGGCCCCGCTCGGCGAACCAGCCGTGGTCGATGTTGACGCACACGTCGCCGCGGTCGACCGCGGTGAGGTGGGCCTCGAACGGCGCCGGGCCCGTGGCCGCCTTGGACGTGTAGGGCGCGAGGACCTCCTCGCCGACGGCCCGGGCGGCGAAGGAGTTGTCGATGCCGTAGACGACGTCCCCGAGCGGGTCGTCCTTGGTGAGGACGAGCTGGTTGACGAGCGCGCCGCCGTCGCCCGGCGCCACCTGGGTGATCTCGTAGCCGGTGCGCTCGGTGAAGTCCGTGAGGAGCTCCTCGCTCAGGTTGAACGAGTCGTGCGTGACGACGGTGAGCGTGCTGGCGTCGTCGGACTCGTCCCCGCCGCCGGACCCGGACCCGATCGCGCTGCACCCGGCGAGCGCGAGGACGCCGGCCACCGCGAGCGCCGGGCGCGCGGCGGGGCGCCGGTGGCGACGTCCCTGCGGACGTCCGGCGCCCGGGCGGGCAGCCTCCGCGCCGGCGATGTGGCACGGGCGTGGGTCACCTTTGGACTGGTGGTTCATGGTCATGCTTCCTCCTCACACGTAAGGAGGGCCCGCGCCCGTCCGCGCCCGGGGGCACGAACGTCGCGGGGAGAGAATCCCGACTCCCTTCGCCGGTACTAACCGGTGCAGGTTCGAGGGTCTGCGGCTGTGTCCGCACTCTCAGCACCGTGCCCTTGCGGGTGGTGCTCCCCTGTCGTTCGTGCCCAACCCTATACGGGACGACGGAGGGGCCGGTGCGGCCCGGACGTCACGCCCGGCCCTCAGCGGTGGGACGGCGTGCACCCACGCCGCGGCATGGCTAGTTTGGGCGTCATGGACATCGGGTGGAAGCTGCTGAGCACTGCGTCGATCCTCGTCACGGGAACCCTCGTGCACAAGGCGATCGACTCGGGTTGGAAGGCCGCGACCGGCCACGAGCCGCCGAAGGACCCTGACGACCACGGCGTGAGCATGACCGAGGTCATCCTCTTCGCCATCGTCTCCGGCGCCGTCGTCGAGGTGAGCCGTCGCCTCGCACTGCGCGGCGCGTCGAAGTGGTACGGCGGACCGGTCGACAAGCACGCCTGACCCCGCCGGCCCTCCGGGTGCATCACCCGCAGCGCAAGCCGCTCGCGAGCGGGTCGCGGGCCGGAGGGACGGGACGGCGGGTCAGGAGTCCGGGGCGCGCTCGCTCTTCTCGAGATCCTGCGTGAGCTCGTCGACGACGAGCTGCTCGGCGTGGACCTTGCCGGTGCGGTAGCCGGCCCGCCCGAGCATGTGGGCCGAGATCGGGCCCGTGATCAGCTGGAACATGATGACGAGGACGAGCGTCCACGTCACGGTCGCGTTCCGCTGGACGAGGCTCACGCCGGCCATGAGGAGCATGAGCCCGAGCACCTGCGGCTTGGTCGCCGCGTGCATCCGGGAGAGCAGGTCGGGGAAGCGCACGAGGCCGAGGGCGGCGATGAACGCCAGGCCGGCGCCGAGCATGAGGCACACGGCGCCGAGGACGTCGGCAACCACGGTCCAGCTCATCGTGCACCTCCCACGTCGGGGGACCCGGCCGGTGCCGACGGGTCGCTGTCGTCTCGCTCGTGCGGTTCCTCGTTGCGGCCGAGCGAGAGGGCGTCACCGGGGTCGCCGGGGCTGCCCGCCGACGGTTGCCCGCCGGCTGCCTCCTCGGCCGATGCCAGCCCGGCGTGCGCCGCTCCCTGCCCGGCAACCGGGCGCGCCGGGGCGCCCGGGACGTCGAGCACGGCGATGACGACGCTCGTGTCGATGTCGTGGACGGGCGGCGCGTCGTCGGAGGCGAGTGCGTCGCGCTGGGCGAGCACCTCCGCCAGCTCGGCCTTCGTGAGGATGCGCGCCTCGTCCGCGGACTCGGCCGCCGCGAAGCGCGCGATCGAGACCGCGCTGACGAACCCGACGAGCGCGAGGACGACGAGGACGGGAACGAGGTCCGCCCGCCCCGTGAGGGCGGAGACGACGGAGACCGTGCCGAGGACGACGGCGGTCATGACGTCGACGGCGACGATCCGGTCGAACATGCTCGGCCCCCGCTCCATGCGGACGATGGCGAGGAGGGCCGCCGCCGCGAGCAGGGTGAACGTGATGACGTAGACGACGGTCATCGCTCCTCCTCCCGCACGTCCTGCGCGTCGTGCACCGGTGAGGTCCCCGCACCACCGCCGCTGCCGTCGTCGCGCCGGGCGTCGACCTGGGCCTGGGCGATGTCCCCCGCCAACGTCGAGCACTTCCCGGCCCGCGGGGAGCTGCCGGGCATGAGCCCGGCGTCGAGAAGCTCCTCGCGCGAGGCGAAGGCGCGCAGGATCCGCTCCTCCTGCGCGAGCACCGCCCGGTGGGCCTTCTCGAGCCCGTCCTTCGTCTCGACGTTGATGATGTGGATGTAGAGCGTGCCCGTGAGGCGGTGGGCCTCGACGACGATCGAGCCGGGCACGAGCGAGGTGAAGCCCGCCGTCATCGTGAGGTAGAAGTCGGAGTGGCTGCGCAGGCGCACCCGGATGACGGCGCCCCTCGGCTTGCGCCCGCGCACGGCGAGCCACGCGACCTCTCCCGAGGCGACGACGACGTCCCGCAGGAAGCGCGTGATGAGGAGGACGACCCCCCACGGACGGAAGCGGCCGTTGAAGGGGATGGCGGGCAGCGGCAGGACCGTCGTGACGACGAGTCCAACGATGAGCCCGTTGACGAGGTTCGCGAGGGTGAAGTCGCCCCACAGGAGGACCCACACGAGGGTGAGCCACACGAGCATGCCCCAGCTCGCCCGGAGGCGGCGGCGCGGCGGCGGGGTCGCGCCAGGAAGGTTGGCGACGGTCGCAGAGTCAGGAACGGTCATGGCGTCGCCCCCTCCGTCTCCTCGACGTCGTCGATGTCACCGGAGTCCTCCTGGCGCTCGCCCTCCTGCGTGACGTCGGGAGACTGGCCGGAGCCGCGCATCCCGTCCGGGAAGACGGCCTCGACGTACGGGGTGCGGGCGCGCAGGTCGCGCGAGGCGCGGTCGGTGTAGTCGTGCAGCGGGCCGGCGAGAACCGTGAGCGCGAGCGAGAAGACGACGAGCCCGGCGGTCGGGCCGATCATCCCCCGGGTGGACGCCGCCTCGGGCAGCTTCTCGGGCGCCTCCTGCCAGAAGGCCTGGTTCCACACCTTCGTGATGGCGTAGAGGGTGAGGAGGCTCGTGACGAGCGAGCCGGCGATGAGCGCCCACTCCAGCGCCCCGCCGTCCTGGACCCCCGCCTGGATGAGGCCCGCCTTGCCCAGGAAGCCGGACATCGGCGGGATCCCGGCGAGGTTCATGCCGGGGACGAAGAAGAGGACGGCGAGCAGCGGCGCGAGCCGGGCGAGGGAGCCGAGGCGCGCGAGCGACGTCGTCCCGCCGCGGCGCTCGATGAGCCCCGAGACGAGGAAGAGCGCCGTCTGGACGGTGATGTGGTGGACGACGTAGAAGATCGCCGAGGACAGCCCCGCGGCGCTCGACATCGCCACGCCCCAGATCATGTAGCCGATGTGGCTGACGAGGGTGAACGAGAGCAGCCGCTTGATGTCCTGCTGCGCCACCGCGCCGAGGATGCCGACGAGCATCGTCACGAGTGCCGCGACCATGAGGAGGTCGTCGAGCCGGCCACCGGGGAACAAGAGCGTCTGCGTGCGGATGATCGCGTAGACGCCCACCTTGGTCAGCAGTCCGGCAAAGACCGCGGTGACGGGCGCGGGCGCTGTCGGGTAGGAGTCCGGGAGCCACGCGTGGAGCGGGAAGATCGCGGCCTTGATGCCGAAGGCGACGAGCAGCATGAGCTGCAGGACGAGCTGGGTGCCGGGGTCGATGTCCGCGAGCCGGTCCGAGAGCTGCGCGAGGTTGACCGTGCCCGTCGCGGCGTACACGAGCGCGATCGCCGTGAGGAAGATGATCGAGGACACGAGCGAGACGACGACGTAGATCGTCCCCGACCGGATGCGCTCACGGGACCCACCGAGCGTGATGAGGACGAAGCTCGCGACGAGCAGGATCTCGAAACCGACGTAGAGGTTGAACAGGTCCCCGGCGAGGAAGGCGTTGGAGACCCCGGCGGACAGGACGAGGTAGCTCGGGTGGAAGATCGCCACCGGCGCGCCCTCGTTGCCGTCGGCCACGCCCTGCGCGAGGGAGTAGAGGAGGACGGACAGGGTGACGAGCACCGACACGACGAGCATGAGCGCCGAGAGCCGGTCCGCCACGAGCGCGATGCCCACGGGCGCCGCCCAGCCCCCGATGTCGATGACGAGCGGGCCGTCGTTGACGGCGACGAGCAGGATGACCGCCACGACGAGGACCGCCGAGAGCGCGACGACCGAGACGATCTGCTGGATCTTGGGGTAGCGGGCGAGCGCGAGCGCCACGCCGGCGGCGATGAGCGGGATGAGGACAGGCAGCGGGACGAGCTCGTTCATCGCAGGGCCTCGCCGTCGTCGGCGCCCAGGGCCGCGCGGTGGTGGCCGCGCCGTGCGTGCTCGTCGGCGGTCGCCGTCTCGTCCCGGGCGCTCGCGGCGTCCTCGGCGAGCGAGGTCCCCGGGTCGTCCGTGCTGCGCTCGGGCACCTCGTTGAGCGCGGCCCGCCGCGCGACGCGGCGGTCCTCGAGGTCGTCCTGGACCTCGTCGTGGCCGTTGAGCTGCCACGAGCGGTAGGCCATCGACAGGAGGAAGGCCGTCATGCCGAGCGTGATGACGATGGCGGTGAGCACCATGGCCTGCGGCAGCGGGTCGCTCATCTCCTCCGGCGGCACCGAGCCGACGAGCGGCGGCCCGCCGGCGCGTCCCCCGGCGATGAGGAACATGACGTTGACGCCGTGGGAGATGAGCGTGATCCCGACGACGACCCGGGTGAGGCTCCGCTCGAGGAGGAGGTAGACGCCGGTCCCCACGAGGACGACGACGAGGACGACGAGCGCGAGGCTCGGGCTGGTGTCGATCACGGGACCCTCCCGTCGGTCGTCGCCGGGCCGGCGGGCTGGAAGTCGGGACCCGCCGCGTCGTCGGACGTGGCCTGGGGGGAGTCGTGCGCGACGTCGGGGGCGGCGTTGCCCTCGAGCTCGCCCTGGCGGTCCACCTCGGCACCGAGGCTGCGCAGGATGTCCAGCACGAGCCCGATGACGACGAGGTAGACGCCGATGTCGAAGAAGAGCGTCGAGACGAGGTGGAGCTCGCCGAACGGCCCGAGGTCCGCGTCGAAGACCGTCGACTGGAGCACGTCACCACCGAAGAGGAGGGGGATCGCGCCGACGCCCGCGGAGAGGAAGAGGCCGGTCCCGAGCAGCCAGCCGGCCTGGACCGGCGCCGCCTCGCCGAGCTCGTACCGGCCACCGGCGAGATAGCGCACGGTGAGCGCGATGCCGGCGATGAGGCCACCCGCGAAGCCTCCGCCCGGTGAGTTGTGCCCAGCGAAGAGCAGGTACGCCGAGAACACGAGCATCGTGTGGAAGATGAGCCGCGTGCCGACCTCGAAGATGACCGAGCGGCGCTGGGGCGCGAGCGTCGCGCCGCCCGTCAGCCACCGCTGGCCGCGCCCGGGGGCGCGCAACGCGGGCGAGGGGGCCGCCGTGTCCGGCTTGCGCAGCGCAGCGCCGCGGTCCGGGCCGCCGGCCCACACACGCGGCAGGGCCATGGCGTCGGAGAGCTGGGCCGTCCGGTCGATCCGCCCACCCCGAGCGCGGATGAAGACGAGCGAGGCGACGCCGGTCGCGGCAACGAGGAGCACGGAGAGCTCGCCCATCGTGTCCCAGGCGCGGATGTCGACGAGCGTGACGTTGACGATGTTCTTGCCGTAGCCGTACTCGTAGGCCTCCTCCGGGAAGACCTCCGAGACGGGAGGCGCCACCCTGGAGCCCGCGGCGACCATGGCGAGCGCGCCGAACGTCAGGCCGGCCACCGTGCCGAGGGCGGCGCGCCACCAGCGTGAGACGGCGAGGGGGCGGTTGGAGAAGTAGGCCGGCAGGCGGCGCAGGACGAGGATGAAGACGACGAGCGTGATCGTCTCGACGAGCACCTGGGTGAGCGCGAGGTCGGGTGCGCCGTGGAGCTCGAAGAGGACCGCCACGCCGTAGCCGACGACCCCGACGAGGAGCACCGCCTTGAGGCGGCGCCGGGCGCGTGCGGCGAGGAACGCCGCGATGGCGATGACCGCGACGACGACGGGCTGGATCCCGTTGTCCCACAGGCGCACGTCGGTGGGCAGCGTCCCGCGGACGAGTGCCGCGCCGCCCCCGAGGACGACCGTCGCCCCGAGGATCGTCGACAGGTACCCCGGCAGGGAACCGCGCTGGACGACGGCGGTGACGTCGGCGGAGACGTTCTCCAGGCCGCGCATCGTGCGCCGGTAGACGCCCTCGGCCCCCTCGGTCGCCGGCATGGCGGCCTGGGCGCGCTCGACGCGGTCCCGCCCGAGGAAGAGCACGGCACCGGCGCCGAGGATCGCCACCGTGAGGAGGAGCGGCAGGCCGAACCCGCCCCACAGGGTCAGGTGGCCGGCCTCGCCGGGGTAGGTGTTCGCGAACGGGGCGAGCAGGCGCTCCGTCGGGCCCGGGGCGAGGCCGACGACGACGCTCGCCACCGCGAGGACGACCGGGGGCGCGAGGATGAGCCGGGACGTCCGCTGCGGCTCGGGCGCCTCGACGCCCTCCTTCGAGGCGAAGGCCCCCCACATGAAGCGCAGGCCGTAGGCAGCCGTGAGGATCGAGCCGACGACGATGCCGGCGAGCATGAGCGCGTCGACCGTCCCGCCGCGGTGGACGAGCGCCTCGAGCGCCGCCTCCTTGGCGACGTACCCGGCCAGGGGCGGCAGGCCGATCATCGAGGCCGTCGCGATGCCGGCGCTCACGGCGGCGACCGGCATCCGCCGGCCGAGCCCGCTCAGCTCGCGCAGGTCACGCGTGCCCACCGACCAGTCGACGATCCCGACGACGAGGAAGAGGCACGCCTTGAACATCGCGTGCGAGGCGATCATCGCGAGTCCGGCGAGCGCGACGGCGCGGTCCCCGTACCCGACGAGCAGGATGATGAGGCCGAGCTGGCTCACGGTGCCGAACGCGAGCACGAGCTTGAGGTCGTGCTGGCGCAGGGCCCGGTAGCCGCCCAGGAGGAGCGTGCCGGTCCCGAGGACGAGCACCGTCCAGCGCCAGACGGGCAGGTCGGCGAAGCCGGGCGCCATGCGCGCGATGAGGTAGACGCCGGCCTTGACCATGGCCGCGGCGTGGAGGTAAGCGCTCACCGGGGTGGGGGCGGCCATGGCCGAGGGCAGCCAGAAGTGGAACGGCACGAGGGCGGACTTGCTCACGGCCCCGACGAGGACGAGGACGACCGCGGTCGGCACGAGGCCCCCCGCCGGTGGCGACGCGACGAGCTCGCTCAGCCGGTAGCTGCCCCCCTCGACCTCGCCGAGGGCGATGAACCCGGCGAGCATCGCCAGCCCGCCGAACGTCGTGACGACGATGGCCTGGACCGCGGCCCGGCGGGAGCTCTGCCGGTCGTGGTAGTGGCCGATGAGCAGGAAGGAGAAGACCGTCGTCAGCTCCCAGAACACGTACAGCAGGAGCGTGTTGTCCGTGGTGACGAGCCCGAGCATCGCGCCCGCGAAGGCGACGAAGACGCCGGCGAAGCGCCCGAGGTTCTTCGCGCTGGCCGAGAAGTAGGCCGCGCAGTAGACGAGGACGAGGGCCCCGACGCCGCCGACGAGCAGCACGAGGAGCCACGCGAGCGTGTCGAGACGGAAGTCCAGGGACAGCCCGAGCGCGGGCACCCAGGACACGGTCTGCGTCGGGAACGGGCTCCCCACGACAGGCATCGGGCTGAAGCCGGAGCTCGCGGCATCGCCGGCGCTGAGGACGGCCGGCGTCTTCGTCAGCGCCCACACGAACGCCGTGGCCGGGACCAGCGCGAGGACGGCGAAGAACCGCCGTCCCCAGACCTTGACGCATGCAGGTGCGACCATCGCCACCACGAGGTGGATGATCAACAGCTGCAGCACTGGCCGCTCCATGGTCGTCAGCGGGTCGGTCAGGACGTTTCCCCGGACGGCCGACGCGTGCGTTGACCATCCGGACGGCCGACGCGGGCGTTGACCATGACGGCGGGCCACAGCTGGGCCGAGATTCGCCTGCACAGGGCGGTTGCATCCTAACAAGCAGTTCACCGGCCTCGCCCCTCCGCCGCTGCGGTGGTCGCCCCGGGCGCCGGAGGGGTGAGAGACGCCGCGGGCGCCCCGCCAGGCGCCCCGCCCCGGCCGCGCCGAGACCCTGCGCACCGGGAACTTGTGCAACGGTTGTGAACAACCCTGTGGACGGCAGGTGAACGTCCGGTGCGCGCCGGTGGGCACGGCCGGTCGCGACCGACGGACGACGGACGTGAGCGGTGGACTAGCCGCGGTTCCGCCCGGTTCCCGCTCCACATCCGCCGCCCCACCGTCCGCCCCAGAGAGGCGCACGGGCACGTCGTCGCCCGCTCGAGAGGCGCAGATCACGTCGAGGGTCCACGATGGTCCGGTGAGTTCGCGTCAGTAGTGGTGCGAAACCGATTCAGGTCCATGACCGAAGGGACTGACAATGACTGACGGATACACGCGGCCGGCTGGCGACCCCGATCTTCTCGGGGGTCCCGTCCCGCCGCCCCCCACACCTCCCGCCCCGACGACCCCGCCGGCCCCGCCCTCGCCGTACGAGCAGACCTCGTCCGACTCCGGCGGCGTCAAGGACGCCGCCAAGGGTGAGGCGTCCAACGTCGCGCAGAACGTCGGCGACAACGCCAAGAAGGTGGCCGGCACGGCCGCCGAGGAGGCAAAGAGCACCGTCGCCGAGGCATCCCGCCACGCGAAGGGCCTCCTCGACCAGACCCGCACCGAGCTGAGCGACCAGGCCGGCAGCCAGCAGCAGCGGCTCGCCGGTGGCCTGCGCGCCTTCTCCGGCGAGCTCAGCCAGATGGCCGACGGCGCCGAGCAGCCCGGTGTCGCCTCCGACCTCGCCCGCCAGGTCTCGCAGTTCGTCGAGCAGGCCGGCGACTGGCTCGAGCAGCGTGACCCGAGCGCCGTCCTCGACGAGGTGCAGCGTTACGCGCGCCGCCACCCCGGGACCTTCATCGCCGTCGCGGCCGGTCTCGGCATCGTCGCCGGCCGCCTCGCCCGCAGCCTCAAGGACAACGCGTCCGACGACGGCGCTGACGTGCCCCGTTACGGCACGACGGCGCAGGGCGGGTCCGGCTACACCGGCACGACGACCGCACCCACGGGCTACGGCACCGCGTACGGAGCCGGCGCCGGAACGACGCACGGCTACAGCACCGCGGCGACGACCGGCGGCACGCCGTCGTCTGCCACCGGCTACACCGCCCCGCCGAGCGACGACCCGGCGCTCTACGACGCCCCGGCCGAGTCCGGCCCCGGCGGGCCGTCCGCGCCCGGCGCGAACCCGTACCAGAACCCGGGTGGCGGGCTATGACAGCGTCGAACGAGCCGGGCATGCCCCCGACGATCCACCCGCCGGCCGGAGCAGTGCCCCCCGCCGGCGCGTCACCGGCCGGCGGGGCGACGCCTCCGCCGGGCACGCGCGCGGCCGACCCGAGCAACGCCTCGGTCGGTGAGCTCTTCAGCCACGTGAGCGAGGACCTCTCCACGCTCGTACGGCAGGAGATCGCCCTCGCCAAGGCCGAGGCAACCCAGACCGCGACCCAGGCGGGCAAGGGCGCCGGCATGTTCGCCGGTGCCGGCGTCGCCGGGCACTTCGTCCTGCTGTTCCTCTCCCTCGCGCTGTGGTGGTTGCTCGGCGCGTGGATCGGCGACGGCGGCGACCGGCCGGCCCTCGGCTGGTCGGCGCTCATCGTCGCCGTCATCTGGGGCGTCATCGCGGCCGTGCTGGCCTCGATGGGCCGCAAGGAGCTGAAGCGCGCGAAGGGCATGCCGCAGACAGCGGACACCATGAAGAAGATCCCGGACGCTCTCAAAGGACAGGAGCACGCATGAGCACCAACGACCCGGACCAGATCCGCGCTGACATCGAGCGCACCCGGAGTGCACTGAGCAACGACGTCGACGCGCTCACCGACAAGGTGAACCCGAGCAACATCGCGCACCGCCAGACCGAGAAGGTCAAGGACACCGTCGCCGGCGTCAAGGACAAGGTCTTCGGATCTGCCTCGTCGGCCTCGGACAGCGTCCGCGGCACGGCGGGCTCGTTCAGCGACTCCGCCGGCTCGCTCGCCGGCTCCGCGAAGGACGCCCCGCACCTGGCCAAGCGCAAGGCGGAGGGCAACCCGCTCGCCGCCGGCCTCATCGCCTTCGGCGTGGGCCTGCTCGTCTCCTCGCTCATCCCGTCCTCCGAGAAGGAGCGGGACATCGCCGAGCAGGCGAAGTCGAGCCAGGCGGTCAAGGACGCGACCGAGGCGGCCAAGAGCGCCGCCAAGGAGAGCGCCGAGCACCTGCGTGAGCCCGCACAGGAGGCCGCCCAGCAGCTCAAGGAGTCTGCGACGGAGTCCGCCGAGCGCGTCAAGAGCGAGGGCACCGACGCGGCCGGCGACGTCAAGGACACGGCGCAGCAGTCGAAGGAGAACGTCCAGGACGCTCGCTGACGCCCGCGGGCGCCGGTCCAGCGGCGCATGCGGACGACGAGGACCCCGGGCCCATCGGCCCGGGGTCCTCGTACGTCAGCGGGCGGGAGCCGCGGGCAGCGCCCGCTCAGCCGGTGCCGCCCAGCTCGGTGGGCGCGACGAGGAACCCGTCGTCGTCGCAGATCTCGCCGCCGGCCACGTCGTGGAGCGCGACGGCCACCCGCTCGACGAGCGCGCGGACGCGGTCCCGGGCGCGCCGCAGCCCCAGCGGCGGCCGCGGCCCGAACGCCACCTCGGGGTCCACCGGCCGCCAGCGCACCTCGTACGCGACGACGCCCCGGCGCGCCCAGGCGGCACCCCGCAGGATCGCGGGCGCCTGGTCCTGACCCGCCGCGGCGACCTCGAGGAGACCGTCCGGGCCGAGGTCGGCGACGGCGGCGTACCCCTCGAGGACGTCCTGCCGCTCGAGCGCCGCGGTGTCGAAGGCGTCCGCCTCTGCGTGCAGCCACGCCCGTTCGTCCGGGTTCATCTCGGCTACCGCGGCGGCCCGCGGTCCTGCGGGGTCCACGGCGAGCCGGTCGGCGCCGGGCACGCCGCCGGCGTCGGGAAGGTCATCGATCGCCGACCGTATGCCTGGCAGGACGGGCTCGAGGACGCGCACGCACGCCTCCGGCTCGAGCCACACCGGGGAGTAGAGGGTGAGGTCGACGGCGGTGGCCGGGTCCGGCACGAGGACCGCACCGGAGCCCGCGACCCGCAGGGCTCCCCCGAGCCGGCGAGCCTGGGCGAGCAGGTGGTCGAGCACCACGCCCTCGAGCCCCGTCGGCGGCCCCTCCGGGAACGCGTCGAGCAGCCCGCCGAGGCCGAGGAGCTCGGGCGGCACCGGGCCGGAGCGCTGGACGGGGCAGCGCAGGAGGAAGGCGAGGACGGCCCAGGGCGGCAGGTCGAACGCCCGGCGGAGGGCGTCGTCGAGGCCCCAGGGCCCGGTGAGGTGGGCGTCGCCGGTGACCCGCAGCGTGGTCGGGCCGAGCCATCCCGCGTCGTCGAAGTGGCTCGCCGCGAGCGCGTCGACCTCCGCCACGTCGACGTCGGGCGGGAGGACGAGGAGGTGGCGCGGCTCCGCGAGCGCCCGGTCGAGCGCGGGGGCGTCGGCGGGCGGGACGGTCACGGCGCCAGGTCGATCCGGTGGAAGCTGAGGTGGGAGCGGGAGGCCGTAGGGCCGCGCTGACCCTGGTAGCGCGAGCCGCTGGCGCCGGAGCCGTAGGGGTGCTCGGCCGGGCTGGAGAGCTGGAAGAAGCAGAGCTGGCCGATCTTCATCCCCGGCCAGAGGAGGATCGGCAGCGTCGCGGTGTTGGACAGCTCGAGCGTGACGTGACCGGTGAAACCCGGATCGATGAAGCCGGCGGTCGAGTGCGTGAGGAGGCCGAGCCGACCGAGGGAGGACTTCCCCTCGAGGCGCGCGGCGACGTCGTCGGGCAGGGTGACGAGCTCGTACGTGGCCCCGAGGACGAACTCGCCCGGGTGGAGGACGAACGGCTCGCTCGGTCCGACGTCGACGAGCCGGGTGAGGTCAGGCTGCGGCGCGGACGGGTCGATGACCGGGTACTTGTGGTTGTCGAAGAGGCGGAACCACCTGTCGAGCCGGACGTCGACGCTCGACGGCTGGACCATCGCCGGGTCGTAGGGGTCCAGCTGGACGCGGCCGGAGTCGAGCTGGGCGCGGATGTCACGGTCGGAGAGCAGCACGCGTGCGATTGTGCCGCACGACGGCGCCGCGGTCATCGCCGGGGCGCCGACCGGGGCCGGCGGGGGCCGCTCGTGAGCCGTCGCGCGCGCCGTCCCCGATTTCGACGCCCGGCGCGGGGCCGGGTATAGTGGGGCGCCGTACCGGCTGGCCCGGCACGCGGGTGTAGTTCAATGGTAGAACTTCAGCTTCCCAAGCTGATAGCGCGGGTTCGATTCCCGTCACCCGCTCCACACCATCACTGCAGGTCAGATAGCCCGCGCACTCCCCCCGCTACGGTTTTCTGGCGGCGTCCTTCTCGGCGTTCGTGCCACTACGTGCCACTACGCCTGACAGGAACCCCTCCGTGCCCCGAGCACCCAAGCGCCACCGACGCCAGTTCGGCACCATCCGCACGCTCCCGTCGGGCAGACACCAGGCCCGTCATCGCACCCCCGATGGGGAGATGGTCGCCCTCGGCACCTTCGCCACCCGGGCCGAGGCGGATGACGCGATCGCCGTCGCCCAGGCCGGCATGGCAACCGGCACGTGGCACGACACGAGAAACGGCGACCGCAGCCTCGCCGAGTACATCGATCACCTGATCGATACCCGCGGTGAGCTTCGCGACCGCACCCGTGCCCTGTACCGCCGACTGCTCACAGAGTGGGTCGACGCCCCGCTGCAGTCGGTCGCCAGCCGGGGCGCCGCACGTGTCGTCCACCTCGGCGCACGGCACCTCAGCGACCTCGCCTCGGCAGATATCCGCGAGTGGCACGCCGCGGTACAGGCCGAGGCTCGACGCCGCGCCGTCGACCGGCATCACCGGGCGCAGACCTCACCGAAGCAGACCAACTCGGCGATCCGCACGTGGGCACGAACGCAGGGCCACACGGTCGCTGACACCGGCCGCATCTCCGCCCACCTCCGCGACTCCTGGGAGCGCGCCGGGAGCCCGGCCAAAACACCGCCAACGCCGCCTCCCATGAACGCCGGGAGCACCGAGACAGCTCAGGCCTACCGGCTCGTGCACATGGCTCTCGCCCACGCGGTCGAGGACGGCCTTATCCGCGCCAACCCGTGCAAGATCAAGAACGCCGGCCAGGGTGACGAGCGGGACCGCGCTGAACGCGTCCCGGCCACAGCCGAGCAGGTCGCACGCATCGCCGATCACATGCCCGACCGCTACCGTGCCGCCATATGGGTGGCCGCGCTCAGCGGGCTACGCGCCGGCGAACTCTTCGCGCTCCAGCGCAAGCACGTCGACCTGCGCTCGGGCGAGCTGCGGGTCGTCCAAGCCCTTGAGGCGCCGGGGAACGGGCGCCTATTCGGCCCGGTCAAGTCAGCCGCAGGTCGACGCACCGTCACGATCAGCGAACCCGCCCTCTCGCACCTCGCGGCCCATATGGACGAGTTCACCGGCCCTGACGCCGAGTCGCTGATCTTCGCCACCGCGAGCGGGCGCCCACTCAGTGGTGGGCACCGCACCAAGATGTTCACTCGCGCTCGCGAGGCGGCCGGCAGGCCGGACCTCCACTGGCACGACCTACGTCACACCGGTGCCGTCTTCGCGGCGAAGGTAGGAGCAACCCTGCCCGAGCTCCAGGCACGTTTCGGCCACGCGAGCGCCCGCGCCGCCCTCCGCTATCAGCACGTCCTACCTGGGGCTGACTCGCGTATCGCGGAGGCCATCGCTCTCCTCTTCGACGACGAGGCCGAACACCCCTCAGCACGACCCGTTCCAGAATCCGAGCTGACGATCGCGGAGGCGACACCAGCCGCGTAATTCCGCCGCTTCCCGGCGCGCGACTCGCGCCAAGTTGGGTCGTCGATGCGCCCGAGCCACCGCGGTCGCCCTCGCTGGCGCGCCGCACTTCTTACCTTTCCACCCATGACCACGGCTACCCATAGTGATCCCCCCGCGCACACCCGACCCGGCATGCCTCGGCTACTCCGCGTCCCGGAGTGGGCCGAGTACGTCGGGTTCAGCGAGCGCACGGTCCGCTCGCTGATCGAGCAGCGCAAGGTCGCCGTCGTGCACGTCGGGCGGTCGGTGTACCTCAGGCCTGAAGAGGCCGACCGACTCATCGCCGAGGGCACCTCGGCGAGCCGTCGGCCGGCCACCAACCGCCGGCGGGCTGGGCGGTGACCACCGCGATCCGCGCGATCAGCGACCAACGCTCGCCGCGAACGACGCCCGCATCTGCGCCTACTGACAGGGAGCAGAGGACCCCAGATATTGACATCACTGGCTTCGGCATCGACACGATCCGAGTGTGGGGACACGTCGACGTAGGCGCCTTCGCCCAGCCGGTGCAGCGACTCAAGCAGACAGTGATGCCCGGTGGTGAACTGTCCCCCCTCTTCCCAACAACGAGCTCCGCCCGTCTGCCCGGCGGAGTGGAGCTGACTGTCGCACCGAAGGACGGGCGGGCGACCGCCGTGGCCGAGTTCTCCGTGCCCCGATGGCTACGCGGCGACAACACGCAGCCAGCGACTCTGGAGGAGACTCGCGACGTGATCGCCGAGTTCCACGCCATGGCCGGCACCTACGTCGACTGGGAGTGCAGCGCCGAGGAGTTCGGCCTTCAGCGCCTCGACATCGCCCGCGACTTCGCGCGCGTCCTTCGCCCCGGTGACCTGCTCGAGCGCCTCAGCCACATCAAGGCCCCGCGGTGCACGACGAAGCTCTACCGCACCGAGGACTGCACTGGCACTCAAACCCTCTACCGACGGACCGAACGGTGGACCACCCGGCTCTACGAGCGAGGGCATCAATACGCAGAGAGGGCGACCGCCCGGCCTGGCGAGCGTGCCCACTGGGAAGAGCTCGCGACACAGGAGCACTCGAAGGTCCGGTACGAGGTGCAACTGCGCACCGCGGTCCTGCAAAGCGCCGGCCTGCCGACGGTCCAAGACCTCACGCACCAGGCTATGTGGGCACAGGCCGAGAAGTACTTCCACAAGTCATGCTTCGGCTCCACCGTCGGCGACGGCGCTGCACCGCTCATCGCCGCCGCCACCCGGGCACTCGGGCATGAGGAGGACCCGAGGCTCAAGTATCTCGGTGCCGTGCTAGGCCACGCGTGGCTAGAAACCCTCGGTCTGGCGCCGGCGGTCTCTCGCAACACCGCGGTCAAGTACCGCGGGTACGCCGCAGATTGGAACATCTCGGCACGCGACCTCGTGCACGGAGATTTCCCTCGCGTCCGGCTGGACCTCCGATCAGGGACGCTGGTCCCGGACCAATACCTGCTTGGTGAGGCTGGCGCCCACGTGGCGCCAAAGCACGCGGCGACGTAAGGCAGCAGGGAGGGGAGGATCGTCCCGTGGACCACCCGACGCCCTTCGCGCCCCTCGATGACCGCCCGCCCGACGAGCGGGCGATCCGCCGGGCGCTAGAAGTTCTGCAGCAAGTCCACGAGGACATGGCTCCTGCCACGCCTACCGAGGCGGCCTTCATCGCCGGCGCCACGGCGGCCCTCTCATGGGTCGTGGGCCGAGAGCCAACGGAGCACCCCCTCCACGCCTGATGCGCGTGCCCGACGTCTCCGCGGGGCAACTGTCCGCGCCTGTCGAGAGGTCGAGCCGTATACCAAAGGACCGTTTGGTATACGGTACAGGCATGGCCCGACCGAAAACAGCCCCGTCACGCCCTCGCCCTCTGGCCCTCGCCTACCTCCGGGTGAGCACCCTGGACCAGGTCGAGCACGGCGCCTCGCTAGAGGCACAGCGGGCCGCCCTCACGACAGAAGCGGACCGCCGGGGCTGGGATGTCGAGTTCGTCGTCGACGAGGGCGTCAGCGGCAAGATCAACCCGGTCAAGCGCGCCGGGCTCGGCCCCGCCCTCGCCGACCTGGACACCGGCAAGGCCGACACGCTCATGGCCGTCCGTCTGGACAGAGTCAGCAGGTCGGTGGCGGATTTCGCCGCTCTACTCGACCGCGCGGGCAAGCGGGGGTGGGGGCTCGTGCTCCTCAGCCCCGCCCTCGACCTCGCTGACCCCGCCGGGCGGTTCACGGCCAACGTTCTGGCGAGCGCCGCCCAGTACGAGCGCGAGCTGATCAGCGCTCGCACGCGCGAGGGCCTAGCGCAGCGGCGCGCGGAAGGCGTCCGCCTCGGTCGCCCGAGAACCGTTCCCGCCGACGTCGTTGGGCGCATCCGCGACGCGCACAAGCGGGGGGACTCCTGGCACAAGATCGCCGACGACCTCACCACGGATGGCGTGCCCACGGCGCAAGGCGGCGCCCGGTGGTGGCCCGCCACGGTGCGAAAAGTCGGTCAGACAGAGCGTTAAGCCTGATCTCGGTCCCCTATATCTGCAGTTCTTGCGCCCTCCACACGCGCGCGCAGGCGTACGCGCGTGGGGAGGGCGTTCGCGACAGAAGGGCACACTCCAGGTCAACGACGCGCTCGGCCGATATGGTGCTGGAAGTCAGATGATCACCTACGGAGGTCTCCAACCGTGCCGACAAAGCCGCAGGCCTGGGTGGACGACGCCGTCGCCGCCTTCGGCGCCGCGTGCCAGGCCAAGCTCGCAGGCCCGGGCGACCGGGAAGCCGCGATCCGCTCGCCGCTTGAGGGTCTGCTCGGCGCCGCCGGGGAGCACCTGGGTGTCAAGGCGGTCTTTCACGACGAGGTCCGGGACACCGAGCGTCAGGTCCGCCCCGACTACGGGGTGAGCGTCAAGGGCGCCATCACCGGTTACGTCGAGGTCAAGGCCCCGGGACGGGGCATCGACCCGCTGGGGTTCACCGGGCACGACAAGCGTCAGTGGGAGCGCCAGCGGGACCTGCCCAACCTCGTCTACACCAACGGCACCCAGTGGCGGCTCTACCGCGACGGTGAACTCGTCGCAGGCCCGGTCACCTTCACCGGCGGCACGCTGGAGGAGGCGGGCGCGGACCTGGCGGCGCCACCGGACTTCGAGTCACTCGTCACCGACTTCCTACGCTGGCACCCCGCACCGATCACGTCCGTGGGGGCGCTCGTCCGAGCGATCGCCCCGCTCACGCGGCTGCTGCGCGGGGAGGTCCTCGACCAGCTCGCCGCCGAGCGCCGGGCGATCAAGGACGGCGCCGACGAGTACACCCAGCCGTTCCTCGGCCTCGCCCGGGACTGGCGGGCACTGCTCTTCCCCTCCGCCGACGACGGCACCTTCGCCGACGGATACGCCCAGGCGGTCACGTTCGCGCTTCTCCTGGCCCGGACCGAGGGCATCGACGTCGCCGGCCGGCCCCTGCACGAGGTCGGCGCCGACCTCGGCGACGACCACTCCCTCATGGGCAAGGCGCTCCAGCTCCTCACCGACGACGTCGCCGCCGACTTCCGCGTCACCCTCGACCTCCTCGTGCGCATCGTCGGCGCGGTGGACTGGCCGCGGGTGCGCAAGGGCCGCCGCGACACCTACCTCCACCTGTACGAGAACTTCCTCGAGCAGTACGACAACGACCTGCGCAAGCAGTCCGGCTCGTACTACACCCCGCGCGAGGTGGTCGAGGATATGGTCCGCCTCACCGAAGAGGCGCTCGTCACCCGGCTCGGCAAGGACCGGGGTTTCCGCGACCCAGACGTGCTCACCGTCGACCCAGCCATGGGTACTGGCACCTACCTGCACACCATTCTCGAGCGGGTCGCCGAGCAGGCGTCCGAGGCCGATGGGCCGGGCGCCGTCCCCGGAGTCGTGTCGCAGGTCGCCGAGCGACTCGCCGGCTTCGAACTCCAGATGGGCCCGTACGCGGTCGCCGAACTGCGGGCCACCGACCTGCTCGCCTCGCACGGGGCCGCGGCCCCGCCCGGCGGCATGCACTTCTACGTCACCGACACGCTCGACGACCCCGACGCCGAGCAGAACCAGATCGGCTCCGGCCTTCAGCTCATCGCGCAGTCCCGCCGCAAGGCCAACGAAGTTAAGGCCAAGGCCAACGTCACCGTCGTCATCGGTAACCCGCCCTACCGCGAGCGCGCCGAGGGCATCGGCGGTTGGGTCGAGCAGGGCAGCAAGGCACATGGTGACCACGCGCGTCCCATCCTCGAGGACTTCCGCGATCCGACGACGGCCAGGCACTTCCACAACCTCAAGAACCTCTACGTGTACTTCTGGCGCTGGGCGACATGGAAGGTCTGGGAGTCCACGCTTGACGACGCTGACGACGGCGACGCGGGGGTCGTGTGCTTCATCTCCACCTCCGGCTACATCGGTGGTCCGGGCTTCACTGGCATGCGCAGATACTTGCGCGAGCACGCCAGCGAGGGCTGGATCATCGACCTCACGCCCGAGGGTCAGACCCCAGACGTACGCACCCGCATCTTCCCCGGCGTGCGCCAGCCGCTCGCCATCGGCCTCTTCATCCGGAAACCCGAGGCGCGCGAAGACGCACCCGCCACAATCCACTACCGCGCCGTCCACGGCGTGAGGGCAGAGAAGTTTGCAGCGCTGAGCCGGATAAGGCTGCACGACGACGGCTGGCGCACAACGCGCACTGGGTGGGCGGCGCCACTGACGCCCGCTGCTGAGACAGCGTGGGACGACTACCCGGCGCTCAACGACCTCATGCCCTGGACATCTCCGGGCGTCACCGGCAACCGTCGTTGGCCCTACGCCCCCTCTCGTGCAGTGCTCCAGGCTCGATGGAACACACTGCAGGGCGAGATCAGCCCGGATCGCCGCGCCGAACTGCTCAAGGAGACGGACACCCGGGCCCTGCGCAGTTCCCCAAAACCGCTGCCAGGCTTCGGGCACCGGGACACACTCGTACCGCTGGCGCAGGATCGTGGTGCCCTCACCGAGCCGATCCGGCTCGGGTATAAGTCCTTCGACCGCCAATGGATCATCCCGGACGCCCGTGTGCTCGACCGACCACGGCCAGACCTTTGGGCGTCCCGTGTACCCGGACAGGTGTTCGTCGTCGAGCAGCATTCCGAGCCGATCGACGGCGGTCCCGGCCTAGTTTTCACCGCCCTCATCCCTGACCTGCACCACTTCAACGGTAGGGGGGGCCGCGCCCTGCCCTTGCTCCATCCCGACGGCACCGCGAACGTCGCGTCTGGCCTGCTGCCCGCGCTCGCCGCCCTACAGGCCCGAGACGTCGGGGCCAAGGACGTCCTCGCCTATGTCGCCGCCGTCGTAGCCCACCCCGCCTTCACCCGGACGTTCGCCGATGAGCTCACCACACCGGGCCTCCGCGTCCCACTCACCAGCGAGCGCGCCCTCTTCGCTGAGGCCGTCGCGCTCGGCCAGGCGGTGATCTGGCTGCATACCTACGGCGAGGCGTACGCGGGAGCCGACCGACCCAAGTCGCAAGTGCGCTATCCGCACGGCGATGGCCGGCAGCCACTCGCCCGCACCCCGATCGCGACCATGCCGACGGGAGTGGACTACGACGCCAAGCGCGCCGTCGTCGTCCTTGGGGACGGAGAGTTCGGGCCAGTGCGGCCGGAGGTGTGGGACTACGCCGTCGGCGGCAAGAACGTCATCAAGTCCTGGGTGAACTACCGCAAGGCCGTGCCGGGTGGAAAGAAGACGTCGCCGCTGGATCACATGCATGTCGACATGTGGGACCCGAACTGGACGACCGAGTTCATCGACCTACTCACCGTCCTCACCCGGCTCGTCGAGCTCGAGCCGGCCCAAAGCGACCTGCTCGATCGCGTCCTCGCCGGTCCGGTGCTGACCATGGATGACCTGCGCGCCGCCGGCGTGCGCTGGCCGACCAAGCCCACCGACCGCAAGCCGCGCTACCCGGTCCCGACCGTGCAGAGCCCGGCGCAGGGCATCCTCGACCTCTGAGAGCCTGAGGAACGATGCACTCACACAGCGATGTTCGCCACATCTCCGAAGTCTTGCGGCACTTGAGCAAGTCGGGGTAGGTTCCAGGCATAGCTCCCCACCGTCCTCCGGGACTGGTGGGGCTTTTTTTCTCTGGAGGCGCCGATGCCTGATCTAGCCAGCACGTTGGTGGTCATCGACTACCAGAACGTCCACCTCTCGGGGCACGACGTGTTCGCGCCGTCTGGGCTACCGAAGCATGAGTCCCTGGTGCATCCGCTCCACTTTGCGTCGCAGGTCGTCGCAGCACGCAATCGCGTGTTGTCGATCCAGGCGGTCCGCGGTCAGGACCTCGACCGACCACAAGCCCGCCTCGACAACGTCGTAGTCTTCCGTGGACTACCCAGCAACCTACGGAACCCGAACGCCTACAGGCGCTCACTCGCGCAGCAATCCGAGTGGACCCGAGATCGGCGCGTGTCCGTGAACTATCGAACGCTCCGGTACCACCGCGACGGGTACGACTGGATCCCACAGGAGAAGGGCATCGACGTCCTGGTCGCATTGGAGCTCGTACGAGCCGCCGATCGGCGTACACACGACATCGTCATTCTGGCGTCCCACGACACGGACCTCGAGCCCGCGTTGGCTGCGGCGATCGAGGGCCCAGCGGAAACCGGGATCTCACTCCTGGGCGCGGTGGTGGAGACTTCGGCCGCCCCGGACGCGACGACCGTCGTGGAGGTGCAGCCGCGGCCACATGTCGAGACGGCAGGCTGGCGAGGATGCAAGGTTCTGAAGGCTCCCGGCCACCGGGTATGGCACACCGCACTCGACGCCCAAGCGTTCGTTGCAGCCCGCGATCGCAAGGACTACAGCTAACGCCTCGGCCGTGCGCGTCGTGCCACAACGTGCCACTCACCCGTGTATCTGGACGTCATTCGACGGTTCTCCCCGTATGCTCGACCAGCACGATTCCGCCGACTCGGGCGTCGTGGCAGGCCACCGAAACCGTCGCCCGTCAGCTTCCCAAGCTGATAGCGCGGGTTCGATTCCCGTCACCCGCTCCACTCGGACCCCAGGACCTCGCGTCCTGGGGTTCCGTCGTCCCAGGGGCGCGCCCGATCTCGCGTCCTGGGGTTCCGTCGTCCCAGGGGCGCGCCTGATGACGGCGCCCGCCCGCCCGGCTCCGCCCGTCACGGCACCGACCCGCGCGACCCCTTCCGCCGCGATAGTCGCCTGTCGACGATCGTCACCCTCGCCCGCCGCCCCTGCGGCGTCACCGTCGGCGCGAGCGTCGCCAGGTGGCGTGGAACACCCCGGGCCCCGCGTCCGTTCACCCCGTGTGACCACCGCCGCAGACACCCGCTCCGACGACCCCGCCCATACCGGGCCCGGCCGACCAGCCGCCGACACCGGTGCCGACGCCGGATCGGCCACCGCGCTGGCGCACGCCCGGCGCTTCGTCCAGCGCCGCCAGCCCAGCGAGCACCTCGTGCAGGTGCTCGGCCTCCACGACGAGGCCGACGGCGTCGCCGCGTCCCGCCAGGAGATCATGCGCCGCGTCGAGGGCCTCACCGGCATGCGGCTCGGCGAGATCGAGGCGCTCGCCGCCGTCGCCGCGGGCGCCGAGCACCACCGCGAGGTGGCACGCCGCACCGGGCAGCCGGACCGCGCCGCCGCGGCGACGGTCGACGGGCTCGTGCGCCGCGGCGCGCTCGGGCGCCACCGGCACCCGGCGGAGCCGGACGCCGCGAGGGAGCCGACGCTCGTCCACGTCACGCCGCGGGGTGAGGCGGCTCTGCAGCAGTCCGAGGCGCTGCGCGTCCGCCTGCTCGACGCCGCCGTCGACACCCTCGGGCACGAGGAGCTCACCCGGGTGCGCGCGGCTGCCACGACCCTCACCGACACGCTCGGCGCGACACCAGCGGCGGAACGGCGCGCCATCGAGCGCCGTGCAGCCGAGGCGTCCTGACCCAGCGACCCGGTGCCGCTGGGGGGCAGAGCAACCGAAGGACCCGGAGCCGCGCCCATGCCGGATCAGGCGGAGCGACCGCGACCGCGCCCGTGCCTCGGCTCGTGCCCGGGCGGGCGCACCCGCTCGAGCACCGGGACGAGGACCTCCTCGAGCTGGCGCACCTGGGCGCGCGTAAGCCCGTCGAAGACGAGTGCGCGCACCTCGGCCGCGTGGGCCGGGGCGGCGGCGTGGACCTTGTCCATCCCCGCCTCCGTGAGGACCGCGTTGCGCGCCCGGGCGTTGTGGGGAGAGCGCTGCCGCTCGACCCATCCCTGCTTCTCCAGGCGGGTGATGACGTGCGAGAGCCGTGACAGCGACCCGCTCGTCAGCTCGGCGAGCTCGCTCAGCTGGAGCGTGCGGTCCGGCTGCTCCGAGAGCATCGCCATGACCATGTACTCGTAGAACGTGATCCCCGCGTCGCGCTGCATCCGCGCGTCGAGCGCCGCCGGGAGGGTCGTGATGAGCTCGGCGAGATTGAGCCACGCGGCCATCTCGCCGTCGTCGAGCCAGGGGACGGAGCCGTCGGCCACGTCCGTGCCGTCGTCGGGCATGTCTCCCCCTCGTTTAATTGAACCTTCAACTGCAGTGAATCATCCCTCCTGGTGCACCGCAACCCTGAGGTCGGCACCCTGCACCGGAGCCGGGCGCCGGACCGCGCGGCCGGCGACCCGGGCCGGGTACGGGCGCAGCGTCAGCACCGGTGCCGTACGTGCCCCCGCGGGGTGCTGCCAGGGTAGCGGGCGGCCCCGGTCGCCACGGGGGCACGGAGCCGGTCAGTGGACGAGCAGCTCCCACAGGTGCCGGGCCGTGAGCCAGCTGGCCGCGCCGAGGACGAGCGCGAACGTCGTCGTCCACACCCCGGCCGGCAGGGGCGTGAGCTGGGCGAGGACCGCGGGGTCCGAGCCGCGCTCACGCGCGCCCATGACGGCGCCGAGGTGACGCCACGCGCCGAGGAGGAGGACGACGCCCAGGCTGACGAGGACGAGCCCCTGGGCCGCCTCGCCCCCCGCCCACCACAGCCACCCGGTGCCGGCGAAGGTCGCGAGCACGATGACGGCCGTGAAGAGCGAGCGGGACCGGACCAGCGCGACGGCGAGGAGGACGACGAGCGCGGCGAGGACCGGCGCCGCCCACCCGTGGGACCCGGCGTGGACGAGCCCGGCGCCGACGATCGCCGGCGCCGGGTACCCGGCCCACGTCGTGACGACGCGGCCGGGCCCGCGCGACCGGCCGACGGTGACGGCGTGGCCGGACATGTCCGCGCGCAGGACGAGGCCGGTGAAGGAGCGGCCCACCGCCATGCCGACGACGGCGTGGCCCAGCTCGTGGACGACCGTGACGACGACGCGGAGCAGGCGCCACAAGACGGGCACGAGGACGACCGCCACGCCGGCCGCGAGCGCCGCACCCACCCAGAGGTCGGTCGTCGCGGCCTCGCCGAGCGCCGGTCCCGGGCGCAGGCGGGAGAGGACGTCCTCCCACACGCTCGCCGGATCCATCCGCCCATCCTGCCCGGCGTGCGCCCGGGAGGCGGAACCCGGCCACGCCCGCTAGACAGGACGACGTGACCGTCATCGGCTACCACGCCTCCCACGAGCAGATCCACCCGGCCCAGCTCCTCGCGGACGTCCAGCTCGCCGAGGCCGCGGGCTTCGGCGCCGCCATGTGCTCCGACCACCTCGAGCCGTGGTCGGAGCGCCAGGGCGAGTCCGGCTTCGCCTGGTCGTGGCTCGGGGCCGCGCTCGCGACGACCAACCTGCGCTTCGGCGTCGTCACCGCCCCCGGCCAGCGCTACCACCCCACGGTCGTCGCCCACGCCGCGGCGACGCTCGCCGCCATGTTCCCCGGCCGCTTCTGGGCGGCGCTGGGCAGCGGAGAGAACCTCAACGAGCACGTCACGGGTGCGACGTGGCCCCGCAAGGACGCCCTCCAGCGGCGGCTCGAGGAGTGCGCGGACGTCATCCGGCGCCTCCTCGACGGCGAGGTCGTCTCCCACGACGGGCTCATCACCCTCGACCGGGCGCGCCTGTGGACGTTGCCCGAGATCACCCCGCCGCTCATCGGGGCGGCGCTCAGCGTCGCCACCGCCGAGCGCTGCGCGACGTGGGCGGACGGCCTCGTGACGATCAACGCCGAGCCGGGCCACCTGCGCGACATGCTCGCCGCCTACCGCGACAACGGCGGGCGGGGGCCGGTGATCCTCCAGGTGCACCTGTCGTGGGCGCCGACGGAGGACGAGGCGCTCGCGATCGCCCACGACCAGTGGCGCTCGAACGTCTTCGCGCCGCCGCTCATGGCGGACATGCCGACGGTCGCGCACTTCGACGCGGCGGCCGAGCACGTGCGGCCCGAGGACGTGCGGGAGTCGGTGCTCGTCTCGGCGGACCCCGCGCAGCACGCGGAGCGGCTCGCGGACCTCATGAGCCTCGGGTTCGACGAGGTCTACCTCCACCACGTCGGCAAGGTCCAGCGCCCCTTCATCGAGACGTTCGCCGAGCACGTCCTGCCCGAGCTCGCCGGCGCGACGAGCCCCACCGATCCCTGAGGAGCACCGTGCGCATCACCGACACCTCCGACCTGTGGTGGAAGAACGCCGTCATCTACTGCCTCGACGTCGAGACGTTCTTCGACTCCGACGGCGACGGCGTCGGGGACTTCGCCGGGCTCGCGCAGCGGGTGGACTACCTCGCCCAGATGGGGGTGACGTGCCTGTGGCTCATGCCCTTCTACCCCTCGCCCGGGCGGGACGACGGCTACGACATCACCGACGGCTACGGGGTCGACGCGCGCCTCGGCAACCACGGCGACGTCGTCGAGCTCATCCGCACGGCGAAGGACCGCGGCATGCGCGTCATCGCCGACTTCATCGTCAACCACACGTCCGACCAGCACCCGTGGTTCAAGGCGGCGCGCTCGAGCAAGGACGACCCGTTCCGTGACTTCTACGTGTGGCGCGCGGACCCGCCGCCCGACACGTCGGAGAAGGTGGTCTTCCCGGACAAGGAGGACTCGATCTGGGAGCACGACCCGACGACGGACGAGTGGTACCTCCACCACTTCTACTCCCACCAGCCGGACCTCAACGTCGCCAACCCCAAGGTCAAGGAGGCGATCGCCAAGGCCATGGGCTTTTGGCTCCAGGTCGGCTTCGACGGGTTCCGCGTGGACGCCGTGCCGTTCTTCCTCAACGAGGGGGGAGTCGAGCAAGGCGACCTCGAGCAGCCGCACGAGTACCTGCGCGCCATGCGCACGTTCCTCTCGCGCCGCAGCGGGCAGGCCGTCCTCCTCGGCGAGGTCAACGTGCCCTACCCCGAGCAGGTCGCGTACTTCGGCGGGAAGGAGGGCGACGAGCTCAACATGATGTTCGACTTCGTCGCGATGCAGGCGATGTACCTCTCCCTCGCCCGCCAGGACGCGCGCCCGCTCGCCAAGGCGCTCACCGAGCGCCCGATGGCGGAGATCTCGCCCGACTCCCAGTACGCGACGTTCGTGCGCAACCACGACGAGCTCACCCTCGACAAGCTGACCGAGGAGGAGCGGCAGGAGGTCTTCGCCGCCTTCGGTCCCGAGCCGGAGATGCAGGTGTTCGACCGCGGGCTCAAGCGGCGGCTGCCGCCGATGCTCGACGGCGACCCGCGGCACGTCAAGATGGTCTACAGCCTCCTCTTCGCGCTGCCCGGGACGCCGACCCTCTTCTACGGCGAGGAGATCGGCATGGGCGAGGACCTCTCGCGCGAGGGCCGGCTCGCCGTCCGCACCCCGATGCAGTGGACGGGCGGCGAGAACGGCGGCTTCTCCACCGCCGAGCCCGAGGCGCTCGTCGCCCCGGTTGTCACCGGGGCGTACGGGCCCGAGCACGTCAACGTCGCCGACGCACGGCGTGACCCAGACTCGCTGCTCCACCACATCACGACGCTCGCCCAGCGCTACCGCGAGTGCCCCGAGCTCGGGTGGGGCGCGGTGGAGATCCTCGACCAGCCGCACCGGGCGGTCCTCGCGCACCGGTGCACGTGGGGCGAGGCGAGCATGGTGCTCCTGCACAACTTCAGCCCCGAGCCGGTCACCGTCGCGCTCGAGCTCGACGACGCCGAGGGGACGGTCTTGTCCGACCTGCTCCAGGACGACGACCACCGGGTGGGCGAGGACGGCGTGGAGATCGCGCTCCAGGGCTACGGCCACCGCTGGCTCAGGGTCCAGCACCCGGGCGACCGCCGCCTCCCCTGACGTCCGTGCTCCCACTGGCCAGCCCGCGCCCCCAACCCCCGGCGATCATGCAGACGTGCCGGCGCCCGACCGCCCGCCCACGCGAACAACCGCTCGTGATCATGCAGACGTGCCGGTGGCGCGGGGCACTTCTGCATGATTACGAGGGGGCGGGTCGAGGAGGTGGCCGGGCGGCAAAGGTCGGGTAAAGTTCGACGGGAATCCGACGGCCCCCGCGCTTGACCAGTCCTTGGCGGGAGTCGCGAGCCGATCCGGGCGGGCGGGAGCGCGCGATGACCGACCTGCTCGCTGCCTACGCCGCCGCCGGCCCCGGTCACGACGAGATGCTCCAGGCCAGCGGCGCGGCACGCACCGCATGGGACCGGCTCGCCGCCCGCGCGCACCTCGGCAACGGTGAGGAGCTCGCGGCGCGCGCGGAGGAGGTCACCTCCCTCCTCGCCGACCACGGCGCCACCGCACCCGGCACGGGTGACGCCTGGCAGCTCGACCCGCTCCCGGTCCTTCTCGACGAGGTCGAGTGGACCCGGCTCGAGGACGCCGTCCGTCAGCGCACCGAGCTCCTCGACGCCGTCCTCGCCGACCTCTACGGCCCCCGGCGCCTGCTCTCCTCCGGGATCCTCCCGCCAGAGCTCGTCCTCAGCCACCCCGGGTTCGTGCGAGCCGCCGACGGCATCCGCCTGCCCGGCGCGCACCAGCTCGTCGTCGCCGGCGCGGACGTCGCACGCAACGCCGACGGCTCGTGGGTCGTCATCACCGACCACGCGCAGGCCCCGTCGGGCATGGGCCACGCGATGGAGGACCGGCGCGTCGTCTCCCAGGTGCTCGCCGGCCTCTACCGCCACTCCCGCATCCGGCGCATCGGTCCGTTCTTCCACGCGCTCGGGCAGGCCCTCGCCGGCGTCGCCCCGGAGGCCGCCGGGGACGGCGCGCGGGTCGCCCTCCTGACGTCGGGCCCGTCCTCGCCCACGGCCTTCGACGAGGGCTACCTCGCCGCGATGCTCGGGATCCCCCTCGTCCAGGGCACCGACCTCGTCGTCGAGGACGGCCGCGTGTGGGCGCGCGCCCTCGACGGGCGCGCGCCGGTCGACGTCCTCCTCCGGCGCGTCGACGCCCGCGACTGCGACCCGCTCGAGCTGCGCGGGGGCACCGGACTGGGGACGCCCGGGCTCGTCCAGGCCGCCCGCACCGGCACCGTCTCCGTCGTCAACCCCTTCGGCAGCGGCGCCCTGGAGAACCCCGCGCTGCTCACCTACCTCCCGCGCCTGAGCCGCGCCCTGCGCGACGAGGAGCTCACGCTCGGCTCCGCCGTCACGTACTGGTGCGGCGAGCGCTCCATGTGCTCGCACGTCATCGCCAACCTCGCCCGCCTCGTCATCAAGCCCATCGGGTCCGCGCCCGGCTCGACGGTCCACGGGTGGGAGCTGACGAACGGTGAGCGCGCGGACCTCGCCGTCCGGATCTCCCACCGCCCCTGGGCGTGGGTGGGCCAGGAGCCCGTCGAGGCGTCGACGACGCCGACCGTCGAGGGCCGCGGCCTCCGGGCCTACCCCACGGTCCTGCGCACGTTCGCCGTCGCGCGCGGGGAGACCTACGACGTCATGGCCGGGGCGCTCGGGCGGGTCACGCCCGACGGCGGCCGCAGCCTGAGCGCACCGCACCCCGCGGGGGCTGCGAAGGACGTGTGGGTCCTGTCGGCCGAGCCGTACGCCGCCGCCGAGTCCTGGCCCGGGGAGCCCGAGCTCCTCCCCCGCCGTGCCGAGGCGACGGGGATCGCCCCGCGGGCGGCCCGGGAGCTCTTCCGCCTCGGGCGCGCCACGGAGCGTGCGGAGGGCACGGCTCGGCTGCTCCGGGCCGTCGCCGACCGGCGGGACGACGAGGGGACGACGACGCGCCCCGGTGCCCAGCACGGCGCGGACCCGGGCGCCGGCGCCGTGCCGATCCTCCTCGCAGCGCTGCGCGGTGAGCCGACCGGGATCGCCGGCGCCGCGGTGGACCTGCCGGGCGACGCACCCGCCCCACCCAGCCCGGCGCGGGACCTGCCGCTGTCACAGGTCGTCACGGACCCGGCCGTCCCGGGCACGATCGCGCACGCCGTCGCCGCGATGGTGCGCAGCGCCGCGTCGGTGCGTGACCTCCTCTCCCCCGACACGTGGCTCGCGCTGTCCTCCCTCGAACGGACCCTCGCGCTCGAGCGCCGCCGCCGCGCGGGCAGCGAGGCAGACACGGAGGCCGAGCTCGGTCTCGGGCCCGTCCTCGGCCGCGTCCTCGAGGGGCTGCTCGCCCTGTCGGGCGTGTTCACCGAGTCGATGGTCCACGACGTCGGGTGGACGCTGCTCGAGGTCGGGCGCCGCCTGGAGCGTGCCCAGCACCTCGTCGCCGTGCTCGCGGCGACCGTGACGACCCGGCACGAACCCGCCGTCGACGCCCTCGTCCAGCGGTCCGTCCTCAGCGCCCACGAGTCGGTCCTCACCCATCGACGGCGCTACCCGGGGCAGCCGCCGCTGCGCGGGATGCTCGAGCTCCTCCTGCTCGACGGCGCGAACCCTCGCTCGCTCGCGTTCCAGCTCGACCGGATCGGCGAGCTCCTGGCGGACCTGCCCGCGGTGAGCCGGGGCCCGCAGTCCCGTGACCAGCTCCTCGCCGACGTCGTGGACCTCCTCACGGAGATGCCGCTCGACGCGGTCGTCGCCGAGGCAGGGCCGGGGGGTGAACGCACGCGACTGGCGGAGACACTCACGTCGATGGCCTGGCGCCTGCAGTCCCTCGGTGCCGAGATCACCGCGGTCCACCTCACGTCCCCCCGGCCCGCGCAGTGGCCCGGAGAGGTGTGGACGCCGTGAGCGCGCGCGACGCGGCGGGTCGTCACTACCGGCTCGTGCACCGCACGACGTACACCTACCCGGAGCCGGTGACGTCCTCGTACGGGCTCGCCGTGCTCACCCCCCGCGACGGGTTCGGTCAGACCGTCCGCGCGAGCACCGTCCACGTGGACCCGGCGCCCGCCGAGCGGGCCGAGCACACCGACACCAGCGGCAACCGCACGACGCACTTCCGTGTCGCCGAGCCGCACACGGTGCTCGAGGTGCGCGCGGAGTCCGTCCTCACCGTCACCCGTAACCCCGTGCAGGTCGACCACGTCCCCCAGCTGGCCTGGGAGGAGGTCGTCGCGGCGGCACGGACGATGCGCACCACCGGCGCCGGACGGCACGGCGAGGGCACGGCCGCCGTCCTCGCCGTCGTCGACGGCGCGCTCCCGTCCGAGCTCGTCGAGCCCGACGACGAGGTGCTCGCCTACGCGCTGCCCTCCTTCCGTCCCGGTGTGCCGCTCGTCCACGTCGTCGCCGACCTCGCCCACCGGATCCGTACCGACTTCACCTACCGGACCGGGTCGACGACGATCCACACCCGCCTGCCCGAGGTCCTCGCCCGCCGGACCGGGGTGTGCCAGGACTTCGCGCACCTCATGTGCGCGTGCCTGCGCGCGCTCGGCCTGCCCGCCCGCTACGTCTCGGGCTACCTCGAGACCCTCCCCCCGCCGGGCCGGCCGAAGCTCCGCGGCGTCGACGCCTCGCACGCCTGGGTCGCCGTGTGGCTCCCGGGCGGCGGCTGGCTCCACGTCGACCCGACGAACGACCAGTTCATCGACGACCGGTACGTCGTCCTCGGCTGGGGCCGCGACTTCCGCGACGTCTCGCCACTGCGCGGCATCGTCCTCACGACGGGCACGGGTTCTACGCTGTCGGTCGGCGTCGACCTCGAGCCGATCCCGCTGGCGGAGGCGCTCGCGGTGACCGACCGGCGCCGCCAGCACGCGGGCGAGGACCGCCCTGGCAGCGACCGAAGGAGCAGAGATGGCACGCACGATCGCGACGACGAGCACGGTCGACCGCGCGGCGATGGAGGAGTTCGTCCGGCCGCGCCACCGCGCGGTCCTGCTCACCCACCGGCGTGACGGCGGGGTCCAGATGTCCCCGACGGCGTGCGGGATGGACGCGCAGGGGCGCCTCGTCGTCTCGACGTACCCGGACCGCGCCAAGGCGGTGAACCTGCGCCGCGACCCGCGCGCCTCGGCGTGCATCCTCTCCGAGGACTGGAACGGTCCCTGGATCCAGCTCGACGGCACCGCCGAGGTGCTCGACATGCCCGACGCGCTCGAGCCGCTCGTCGACTACTTCCGCGTCATCTCCGGCGAGCACCCGGACTGGGACGAGTACCGCGAGGCGATGCGCGCCCAGGACAAGTCGCTCGTCCGCGTGACGGTCACCCGCTGGGGACCGGTCGCCACCGGCGGCTTCCCCGCCCGCCTCGTCGAGGACTGAGGGGCGTGCCCGCGCGGCTCGTCGCCGCCGCCGCGATCCTCGACGACCTCGCCGCCCCGACGCGCATGCTCGCCGCCCGCCGGTCCGCGCCGCCCGAGCTGGCCGGGCAGTGGGAGCTGCCGGGCGGGAAGGTCGAGCCGGGCGAGAGCGCGACGCAGGCCCTGCACCGCGAGCTCTCCGAGGAGCTGGGCGTCGCCGTCGTCCTCGGCGAGCGGGTGGTCGGACCCGCCGACGGCGACTGGCCCATCCTGCGTGGCATGACGATGCGGGTGTGGCTCGCCGTCGTCGCCACCGGCGAGCCGCAGCCCCTGCTCGACCACGACGAGCTGCGCTGGGTGGAGCGCTCCGGCTGGCGCCAGCTCCCCTGGCTCGCACCGGACCGCCCCATCCTCGAGGCGATCCTCTCCCTGCGGCCCTGACGTCGGTGGCGCGCGGGGGCGCCGGCGGGCCCCGCCCCAGCGCCAGCGGCGTCAGGGCCTCAGAGCACCGACTCGCACCAGACCGTGCTCGGCTCGTAGCGGTAGCCGCACGTGTCCCCGAACTCCTCGTACTCGGAGCCGAGCGGGGAGTCGCGGTAGAGGTCGTCGCAGGCCACGCCGTCGCCCTGCTCGCAGGCGTCCCACAGCCGGTCGAGCTCGGCGTCGTCGCCGTAGCCCTGGGGGCCCAGCGAGCCGAGCGCGAAGATCGCGACCCCGCCCAGGACGAGGAGGACCACGATGCCGCCGACGACGGCCGCGACGATCGCGCCGGTCCGACGGCGGGGCTGGGGCGCGTCCCAGGGGGGCGAGGTGCCGTACGAACCGGCCGGAGCGCCGTACGGGGCCGGCGCGCCGGAGTACGGGTCGGCCGGGCCCGAGTACGGGTCGGCCGGTCCGGTGTACGGGTAGGGACCCTCGCCGGCCGGGCCGGAGCCCCCTCCGTACCCGCCTGCCCCGCCGTACGAGCCGGGCGCCGCGGGCCCACCCTGCGCGGCGTACGCGCCGGGCGCGGCGCCGGGACCCGCGGTGTACGGGTTGTCCGAGGCAGCACCGCCCCGTAGCGCGGACGGCGCGGCAGCGGGGGCGGGGAACGACGTCGACCGGGTGCGCGGCCCGGTTGACCCCGCGCCGGGCGAGGTCGCTCCCGGCGCCGGAGGCCCGTGCGTGGGCTGCCCGCCCGGAGCCGGCAGGGAGCCGTCAGCGGGCCGCCCGCCCGGGGGGCCGTACGCCGGGGCGACCGGTCCTGCGGTGGTCGGCGGCGCGCCCCCGGGCCGGCGGGCGAGCGCCGCGCGCACGGCCGGGTCCGCGAGGGTCCCGAGCCACTGGAGCACGACGGGCGGCGCGGACGGGTTCGCCGCGACGAGCTGGCGCAGGTCCGGGCGCTGCGCAGCCATGGCGGAGAGCGTCTCCGGCGCCGTCCCGGGGTCCGTCGCCTGGTGGACGGTGAAGTCCTGCGGCCCGCTCATCGGGCTTCCCCCTCGGTCGCGGCGTCCGAGAGGTAGCGGTGGACGAGCCCGACGACGGGCGCGAGCAGCGCGACGTCGACCTGCCCGGGGGCCGAGGCCCGGTCGAGGGCGCCGAAGGTGAGCGCCGACCCGAAGATCTGCCCGCCCAGGCGGGACACGACGCCCGCGGCACCCATGGCGATCGTGATGACGGGCGGCCCGAGGCGGCCGGAGGCGGTGAGCGTGGCGTCGAGCAGGGTGAGCACGTCGCGGGGCTCCCGCGGCGTCACGGCCACCTTGAGCAGGTCCGCGCCGAGGTCCGCCATCCGCGCGAGCCGGGCGACGATCTCCGCCGCCGGCGGGGTGCCCGCGAGGTCGTGGCTGGAGGCGAGGACGGCGACGCCCCGGGCGCGGGCCGCGTGGACGAGCGGCGCGAGGAGCGCCGGGGGGCGGCCCAGCTCGAGGTCGACGGCGTCGGCGTGACCGGAAGCGAGGACGGCCTCGGTCAGGGCGGCGTACGCCGCGTCCGTGACGTCGGCACGCCCGCCCTCGGCGACGCTGCGGAGCGTGACGACGAGCGGGACCTCCCCCAGGGCTGCCCGGATCGCGGCGAGCGCGGCGAGGACGGCGCCGGCGTCGTCGTGGCGGTCGAACAGGTCCACCCGCCACTCGGCGACGTCGACCGGGGCGACCGCGAGCCGCGCGGCCTCGTCGCGCAGCGCGGGTGCCGCCGGGGAGGTGAGGGAGACGGCCACCTTGGCCCGTCCCTCACCGACCCGCACGCCCCGCAGGTTCACCGCGTCCACCACGTGCCCGCTCCCTCGTCCGCGCTCATCCGTGCCGCCCTGACTGTCTACCAGTTCTGGCCCCCGCCGAAGCCGCCGCCCTCGCGCTGCTGCTGCTCCTGGCGGTCCCGCTCGGCCTCGCGGTTGCGCTCCTCGAGCTCCTCCTGCTGCTCGTCGGGCGTGGGCTCCGCGCTCGGCTCGGGCGTCGGCGTCTGCGTCGGGTCCGGCGTCGGCTGCTCGCCGGGGTCCGGGGTGGGCGTCGCGCTCGGGTCGGGCGTCGGCTCCTCGGTCGGGCCCTCGCTCGGGTCCTCCGTGGGGTCCTCGCTCGGGTCGGCGCTCTCCTCCTCCTCGGCGCTCTCCTCCTTGCTCTTCTGCCGCTCGCTCGTCTCCTGGTTCTCCTGCGAGGCGGCGCACGGGTCGAGGACCTCCCATGCCTCGGCGAAGTGCGCGGCGGCCATGGCGTCGTCACCGACCGCGACGGCGTCGTCGCCCATCGCCTCGATCGCGAGCGAGAGGTTCGTCCGCACCCGGCACTCGGGGCTGCGCGGGTCCTTCGTGCCCTCCGGCGCGTCGGGCAGCGGCCCCGCCTCGGGGACCTCGACGAGGGCGCCGCGCAGCGCCTCGACGGCGAGGAACGTCTCCCCGGCACGGTAGTGGGCGGTGCCGGCGTTGAAGGGGGCCTTCCACGGCTCGACGAGGCGCGCCCACGGCTGCTCCTGGGCGGCGTACTGGTCGGCGGCGTCCGCGAAGCGGCCGGCGTCGTAGTGACGCGTGCCGAGGACGTTGCCGAGGACCGTGCCGAGGAGGACGCCGCCCGCGAGGAGGAACGCGAGGACGACCGGGGCGGACCACGCGAGCAGCCGGCGGCGGCGCTGGAACCGTGGCGCGAGCGGCGGGTGGCCAGTGGCGCCGGGGCCGCCGCGGGTGCGGCCGCCGCGACGGGCGCGCGCGTCGTCGCTGCGGGGTCGGATGCGGATCATCGGCGTGCCCTCCTGCCCGGCACCGGCACGGCGGCGGGCGCCCGACCAGGAGTCGGCGCGGCTCCCGCGGGTGCGGCCGCGGTCGGCGCGGGCGCGGCGGGCGCCGGAGCGCCCGGTGCTGCCGCCGCCGGCCGCGGACTGCCCGCGCCGGCCCGCGGGAGCCGGCGCGCGAGGAACCACGCCTCCCACGCGAGGAGGGCGGCGAGCGCCGCGGCGGCCGGCCAGTACACGTCCGCGTAGACCGAGACGTCCCGCCGGCCGTCGGCGGCGATGTCCTCGACGTCGACCCCGGCGACGAGCGGCGTGACGTCACCTGGCTCGATCCGGTGGACGTAGTCGACGCCGAGCTGCTCGGCGATGCGGCGCAGCGTGGTCTCGTCGATGCGGGAGACCGCCGGGGGGTTCCCCGGCTCGGTCGGGTCGACGATCCACGGGGCGTCGGTGCCCGGTCCCGTGCTCGGGGTGCCGTCGTAGAAACGCATCTGACCGCCCTCCGCGGTGCCGTAGCCGAGGACCGCGCCGCCGTCGACGAGTGGCGCGAGCCCGGCGAACGACGCCGGCTCGGCGTCCCCGGTGGAGGCGTCGCCGTCGGTGTTCTCGCCGTCGGAGAGGAAGAAGACGAGCCGGACGTTCTCCGGGTTGCGCTCGGCCGCCCCCTCGAGCGCCGTCGTCAGCGTCGCGAGCGGGCGGTCGACGGCGGACCCGGCGGAGTAGGCCGTGATCTCCTGGACGAGGGTCTCGGCCCACGTCCGCACCGCGCGCGAGTCCGTCGTCAGCGGGAGCTGCCGCGTGGCCTGGCTGTCGAAGGCGACGACGGAGTACCGGGCACCGGGCATGGCGTCGACGAGGGCGACGACGTCGTTGCGCACGCCCTCGAGCCGCGGCTGCCCGTCGTCGTAGTCCTCGGCGGCCATCGAGCCGGTCCGGTCGACGACGAAGAAGAGCTCGGCGTTGGACTGCACCGTCGTCGTGCTCGCCGGCACGGCCGGCGCGAGCGCGACGACGGTGAGGCAGGCGACCATGCCGGCGCGCCGCAGCCAGGCGAGGGCGGTCCCGTCGCCGCCGCGCCGCGCCCGGTAGGCGAGGACGGCGCACACGAGGAGCAGCGGGCCGAGGACGCTGACGATCGCCCACAGGGGCCAGGCCATCCGCAGGATCATGTCCGCAACCTCCAGCCGAGGAGGACGAGGCCCGCCACGCCGAGCACGGCCACCCACAGGACCGACTCGGGCCGGTCGGTGATGACGACTTCCGGCTCCGCGTCGAGCTCGACGGCCTGCTGGGAGCCGATGTCCTCGATGATGCCCTCGACGGCGGCCGGGTCGTCCGCGTCGTAGAAGAGGCCGCCGCGATCGGTGATCGCAGCCCGGAAGTCCTCCTCGTTCTGCGGGGAGTAGGACTCCTCCGAGGAGGCGAACAGGCCGTAGAGGCGCACGTCCATCTCCGCGGCGAGCTCCGCCGCCTCGTCGAGCTCATAGATGGGGGTACCGAGCACCTCGTTGTCCGTCGCGAGGATGATCGAGCGCGACCGGTCGGTGTCTCCCGCGTCGAAACCGAGGGCGCACGTGGCCAGGCCGTCCCCGACGAGGGAGGAGGCCTCCTGGTCGAGGGAGACGGTGCCCGTGATGAAGTCCTCGAGCCGCGCGAGGTCGGCGGGGTCGTAGAAGACGGAGTCGAGGTCGACGTCGAGGGCGACGGCGGCCGCGTCGAGCTCCTCCTTGACGAGCGCGTAGTCGTCCGTGAGCGGGAAGACCGTGCGCGAGGTCGAGTTCCACACCGACAGGGCGATGCGCTCGCCGTCGAAGCTCTCGACGAGCTCGGAGAACTTCTGCACGATCTCGGTGTCGAACTCGATCATCGAGCCGGAGACGTCGAGGCACAGGACGATGTCCCGCGTCGCGAGGATCTCGGCGCGCACCTGCCGCTCGACCGGACGGGCGACGAGGACGGCGCTGCCGACGGCCGCGACGAGGAGGAGGACGCCGAGGGCGCCGAGCCCCGCGCGCAGGAGCCGCATGCGGCGGTGGTAGGCCGGCAGGCGGGTGAGGTAGGCGCTGTTGGCCACCCAGCGCACGTCGTCCTCGGCACGCGGGGGGCGCGCGAGGAACCAGCCGGCCACCGCCGCGGCGACGACGAGGGCGACGACGACGGGCAGGAGCCACTCGTGCTGCATCACCACTGGTTGATCACCGCCCGGGCCTGGTCGGCCGCGGCAGCCGCCTCGGCGTCGCTGCGGCGCGCGAAGGAGGGCTCCTCCCACACGGCGAGGAGGTCCCCGATCTGGCGGGTCGGGTCGTAGGAGGCGACGTCGGCGCGGGTCCACGAGCTGACGTCGCGGCCGATGCGCTCGGACGCGAACGCGCGCATCGTGCGGGCGAGCTCGAGGTGCAGGCCGCGCAGGTCGAGCTCGTCGTGGCGGTACCGCTCGACGGTCTCCGCGACGACGCGCTCGTAGCGCGCACGCCCGGCCGCGTCCATGTCCGGCGTCTTCGCGGCGCGCTCGCGGCGGGTGCTCAGGAGCACCCACGTGTACCAGCCGGCGACGGCGAGGAGGAGGAGCGCGCCGAGCGCCGGCACCCACCCCGTGTACGCCTCGGGGGGCAGCAGGGAGTCAGCGCCGGACACGTCGTTGCCTCCGGAAGAGGTCGAGGAGGGCGTCGACGACGTCGTCCGAGCTCGCGGCGACGACCTGCTCGATGCCGCGGCGGCGCAGCATGGCGCGCACCTCGGCCTTGCGCTCGGCGACCGCCGCCGCGGCCGCGGCGTGCAGCTTCTTGTCCGCGCGCAGGAACGCGGGCAGGGCGACCTCCCCGTCGATGTCGGCGACCGGCCCCTCGCCGGGGGTGGTCGCCAGGGCGTCAGCGACCGAGATGACCATGATCTCGTGGCGGGTCCGCAGCCGGCGCAGCGCGTCCTCGTGCTCGGGCAGCGGGCGGGCCTCGTCCGTGATGACGACGACGAGCGAGCGGCGCGTGAACCACGTGAGGACGCGGTCGAGGACACGGGCGAGGTCCGACGGCGGGGCGTCGAGGGCGAGGTCCTTCTCGAGGATGGTCAGCAGCATCTCCATGTGGCCGGTCCCCCCGCGGGCGGGCACCTGGGTCATCCGCGCCGAGTCACCGGCGACGAGCGCCACGAGGTCACCGCGCGTGCGGGCGAGGTAAGCGACGACGTCGGCGGCGAAGAGCGCGACGTCCGCCTTGCGCTCCCCGCTCGGGGCCGTCGCGGCCATGTTCCGCCCGGTGTCGACCGCGAGGACCATCGCGAGGTTCGACTCGCGCACGAAGCGCCGGATGATCGGGTGCCCCGCGCGGGCGGAGGCGGACCAGTCGATGTCGCCGACGTCGTCGCCCGGGCGGTACTCGACCATGTCGTCGAAGTCCTGCCCGTGGCCCGTGTAGATCGAGCGGTGGCGCCCGTCGAGCAGGCCGGAGGCACGCCGGACCGTGGGCAGGTCCAGGCGCGCGCGGACCTTGGCCAGGCGCGAGGCGGTCGACATCGGGGGCGGCGTCCTACGGGGCCGGGACCGCGGCGAAGACGGCGTCGATGAGGGACTCGGGCGCGACGTTGTTCGCGAGGGCGTCGTACGTGCGCACGAGCCGGTGACGCAGGACGCTGTGCCGCAGCGCCTTGACGTCGTCCGGCACGACGTACGTGCGGCCCTGCTGGAGCGCGTACGCCTGCGCGATGCGCATGAGGGCGATGGCGCCGCGGGGGCTCGCGCCGACGCGCACGTGCTGGGAGAAGTTCGGCAGCGGGCGCGGGCCGCCGCCCCGGGTCGTGTTGATGATCGCGACGATGTACTGCTTGATCGAGACGTCGACGTACACCTGCTGCGCGAGGCGCTGGAGGAAGAGGACGTCCTCGAGCCCGAGGGGCGCGGTCGTCAGCGGGGCCTCGAGGGAGCCGGAGTTGATCCGCTCGAGGATGTCGAGCTCCTCGTTCGGCGTCGGGTAGGTGAGGACCTCCTTGACGAGGAACCGGTCCATCTGGGCCTCGGGCAGGACGTACGTGCCCTCCTCCTCGATGGGGTTCTGCGTCGCCAGGACCATGAACGGCTTGGGCAGCGGGTAGACCTCGCCACCGATCGACGTCTGCTTCTCCTGCATCGCCTCGAGCATCGCGGACTGCGTCTTCGCGCTCGAGCGGTTGATCTCGTCGAGGAGGACGAGGTTGGCGTGGACCGGGCCGAGCTGGGTCGTGAACTTCCCGGTCGCGTAGTTGAAGATCTGCGTGCCGACGATGTCGTTCGGCATGAGGTCCGGCGTGCACTGGATGCGGTGGAAGCTCCCCGAGACGGCGGCGGCGAGCGTGTGCGCCGCGGTCGTCTTCGCGAGGCCGGGCACCGACTCGAGGAGCACGTGGCCGCCGGCGACGAGGGTCGAGACGAGCGCCGTGCGCAGCACCTCCTGGCCGACGACGCGCTGGCCGAAGATGTCGGTGATCCGCCGCAGGAGGACGGCCGCGCGGCGGCTGTCCTCCGACTCGATCGTCGCGGTCGCGGGCGCCATGCCCGTCGCGGTGGCGGACGTGCTGCCCGCCGAGCCCGGTGTGCTCATCGTTCCCCGTTCCTCGCGCGTCCACCCGCAGGTGTCCGCTCTCGTGCCGCGCGTTGGTCCCGCGCGAGTATGCCACCCGTGGCTGACGGCACCGTGCCCGCACCCGCGCCCGCTCGCCGAGCGGAGGGACGCGCCCGCCGTGACGACCTACGCTGAGGGCGTGCCGACCCCGCCGGAGAACCTACGTCTGCCGCGCGCCGCCGTCGTCGCCGGCGCCCTCGTCGGGATCGTCGTGCTCGCCGTCGCGCTCTCCTACTCCGGTGCCACGGCGCCCTCGCTCGTGCTCGACCCGGGCGCGCTCGTGCGCTGGGGCGTCCCGGTGGCGACCGTCGTCGTCGATGCGGCGACCGCCGTGACGATCGGCGCCCTCGCGCTCTGCGCCGTCGTCCTGCCGTTCCAGCGCGTGAGCGCCCGTGCCGGGACCACGACCGGTACGGGCGAGGCGCTCGACGCCGGCGCCCCTGAGCGCGCCGGCGCGCAGGGGCCCAGCCGCGAGCGCGTCAGCCGCGCCGCCCGGGACCGGGCCTCCCGGGACGCCGTCGACGTCGACGGCGGCGCGTGGCGCACGGCTGCCCGCGTGGCCGCCGTCGGGGCCGGCGTGTGGACGCTCGCCTCGCTCGCTCGCCTCGTCCTCGTCTACGCGCGCACGGCCGGCCAGCCCGTGGGCGGCGCCGACTTCGGTACCGGGCTCGCGCAGTTCGCCACCGAGATCCCGCTCGGCCAGAACCAGCTCGTCGCGACCGGGCTCGCCGCGCTCGTCGCCGTCGCCGCCGTTGCCGTCGGCTCGCTGACGACGGCGGCCCTCGTCGCGGCGCTCGCGCTCGGCGCCCTCGTCCCCATCGCGCTCACCGGCCACGCCGCCGGTGCTGCGAGCCACGAGCTCGCCGTCTCCTCGCTGTGGCTCCACGTGGCCGGGGTGAGCCTGTGGGCGGGCGGGCTCGTCGTCCTGTGCCTCGTCGCCCCGCGGCTGCGCGGGGACCTCGTGGCCAGCGTGACCCGCTACTCCACGCTCGCCGGCTGGTGCTTCGCGCTCGTCGGGCTCTCGGGCATGATCAACGGCTGGATCCGCATCGGCTCGCTCGCGGGGCTCGGGACGGAGTACGGCGTGCTCCTGCTCGCCAAGGTCGCGATCTTCGTCGCGCTGGGCCTGGCCGGCTGGGCGCACCGGCGGACGACGATCCCGCGGCTCGCCGAGGTCGCGCCGGGGCGGGCCGCGCGCAGCTGGGCCTTCTGGCGCCTCGCCGCCGGAGAGGTCCTCCTCATGGGCGCCGTCATGGGGGTGGCCGTGGCCCTGGGCTCGACCGCCCCGCCCACGCCGCAGGAGCCCGTCGCGTCGCCGAGCCCCGTGCACTCGGCGACCGGGCACGACATCCCCCCGGAGCCCACCGCCCTCGCCTGGCTCACGCAGGTGCGCCCCGACATCCTCTTCGCCCTCGCCGCGCTCACCCTCGCCGGCGTCTACGTCGCCTGGGTGCGGCGGCTGCGTCGGCGCGGCGACGCGTGGCCCGTGCCCCGCACCGCCGCGTGGCTCGTCGGCTGCGCCCTCTTCCTCTGGGTGACGAACGGCGGCCCGGCCGTCTACGGCTCCATCCTCTTCAGCGCGCACATGCTCCAGCACATGCTGCTCGTCATGGTCGTGCCGATCTTCTTCGTCCTCGGCGCGCCCGTGACGCTAGCGCTGCGCGCCCTGCCGCGGCGGGGGGACGGCACCCGCGGGCCGCGGGAGTGGCTCCTCGCGATCGTCCACTCGCGCTGGGCGGGATTCTTCGCCAACCCGATCGTCGCGGCGGTGAACTTCGCCGGCTCGATGGTGGTCTTCTACTACTCGCCGCTGTTCGAGCTGGCGCTGACGACCCACCTCGGCCACGTGCTCATGGTCGTCCACTTCACCCTCGCCGGCTACATGTTCGCCAACGTCCTCATCGGCATCGACCCGGGGATCAGGCGCCCTGCCTACCCCCTCCGGCTCGTCATGCTCTTCGCGACGATGGCCTTCCACGCGTTCTTCGGGATCGCCGTGACCATGGCGACGACCCTCTTCGCCGCCGACCACTTCGCCGGTCTCGGCCTGCCGTGGCGGGTCGACGCCCTCGCGGACCAGGACATGGGTGGCGCGATCACGTGGGGCATCGGGGAGATCCCCACGCTCGTGCTCGCCGTCGCGGTGGCGGTGAGCTGGGCGCGGGACGAGGAGCGCGCCGCCCGGCGCGGGGACCGCAAGGCCGACCGGGACGACGACGCCGACCTCGTCGCCTACAACGCACAGCTCGCGCGCCTCGCGGACCGCGACGCCCGCTGAGCGGCCTCAGCCCGCCTCCGCCGGTGGGACCACCCCACATGACGACGTTCGCGTCACCCGCCTCGGTGAGACCGCACGGTCAAGGGCGAGACCGCACCTGGCAGCGCCGCGGCGACCCAGAACCGTGCGGTCTCACCGCCACCGGGGCTCCGGTGCGGTCGCTCCGCCACCGGGGCTCCGGTGCGGTCGCTCCACCGACCGCAGCGGAGGGTGTCTCAGCGACTGCCGCGGTCAGCCACCTCGATGAGGCTGACGTCCTCGCCCTCGGCCCGCACGCGCACGCCGCCCTCGATGACGTCGACGCGCGTGAGCGCGAGTCCCTCCGGCAACCCCGGGACCGGCAGGCTCAGGCCGGCGAAGAGGTCCGAGACGACGCTCGGGAGCTCGTCCGCACCGACGCTGCGCCCGCCGACGGCGATCTCCGCGAGCTCGAGCTCGACCGCCGCCCCCGCCGCCACGGGCTCAGCGCCGACGGCGATCGCGGTGCCGAGCACGTCGATGCCCAGCCGGACCCGCTCGCCGTCGAGGTCGAGCCGCAGCCCGCTGCCCGGCGCCGCCTCCTCCAGCGCCGCGCGCAGCGTCGCGAGCGGCACGGTCGCATTGAGCTCGACGGTGTCCGACACGTGTGGCTCCGACGTGTCGACGCCGCGCGCGGCGACGCGGACGTCCTCGAGGCGAAGCCCCTCGACGAGGACGCCGTCGGCCGTTCCCCGCACCTCCGCGAGGGAGCCCGCGAGCACCTGGGTGAGGAACGGGAAGCCGTCGATCGTCACGTCCATCGCGCCGTCGACCTCGACCTCCTCGCCGATCGCGGCCGCGAGGTCCTCCTCGGTGCGGGCGTGGACGAGACGGTCGACGACCGCCCCGCCGGCGAGGACGACGAGCGCCAGGACGAGGACCACAGCAGCAAGCCGGCGCATTCCCCTACGGTAGGGCTTCAGCACGGACGCGGTGGGGCGCGTTCCCACTGGCAGGAGGGCGAGGCGGTGTCCGAGGACGAGGACCGCACCCCCGCGCGCCCGCACCTCCCTGGTGCGGGCGGCCCGGCGGCGGGAGACCCCGGCACACCCGCCGGCCCGGTGCCCCCGACCGGGCACCGGCCGAGCCGCCGGGAGCTCCGCGAGGCCGCGGCGCGTGCCGCCGCTGCGGACGCCGCCCCCGCCGCGAGCGCCGAGCCGGGACACTCCGCCGCCGGCGAGCCCTCACCGCCGCCGGCCGGTCGCGACGAGCAGGCGCCCGCCGACGAGCACGACGAGCACGTCCCGCACCCGGACGAGCCCGCCGGAGCGGCCCTCGTCGGGGTCCGCGCCGCGCGCGCCGAGCCGGACGACGACGTGCACGGCGGTGCCACCGCCGTGCACGTCGCGCACCTGGGAGCGGGGGGCTCCGGCGGCGAGACCCGCGCCCCCGCACCCCCCTTCCTCTGGGTCGTGCTGGGCGCGGTCCTCATCGCCGTCTCGCTCGCCATCCTGTGGGGCGCGAGCCAGCGCGTCCCCGACGGCACCGGCCGCGCGTCGGACGTCTCGCCCACCGGTGCCGCGGTGGGCGGCACGCTCGCCGGGGAGGGTTCCGCACGCGAGCCGACCAGTGGCACCGCCGAGGCCCCTACCGCCGCCACCCCCGCCATCGACGACGCGACCATCGCCCAGGCCATGCTCGGCCTCCAGGCGCTCCCCACCGGCTCGGACTGCACCAACCTCTCCGCGGACGCGCAGGTCGTGCACACCTACGCGGACACGCTCCTCGTCGACGGCGCCTGGCCCGACCTGCCGACGTCCCGGCTCATCCCCGTGACGCTCGACGAGCTGGCCGCAGCGTGTGCCGCGGACTACGCCCAGCGCCTCGCCCAGTACCTCGCGAGCGACCCCGCCGCGCACCCCGCCGTCGTCACCGCCGTCCGCGCGCACCACGACGTCATCACCCTCGCCCGCCCCGCGCCCGAGGGTGCCGTCGCCGACGAGGCCTTCCGCACGGCCAGCGGGAACATCCGGTGCACGATCACCCACGACGGCGCCGGCTGCGCCATCCTCGTGCGCAGCTTCGAGAACCCGCCCGGGTGCACCACCCCGACGACCGGCGCGCTCTCGGTCGCCCTCTTCGGCGACGACGTCCTGCCCTGCGTCGGGACGGTGGAGGGGGGGCCGTCACAGCTCGAGGTGGGGGCGACCTCGGCGGTCGGCGACTACGCGTGCACGAACGACGGTGCGTCGGTGACGTGCTGGCACACCGTCTCCGGCGCCGGGTTCACGCTCAGCCCGGAGGCGCTGACCGAGCTCTGAGGCTGCCCGGCCCCGGACCGGCCCCCGCTCCGTCGCACGTCCGGACCCGGCTGCTACGGTCGACGCGATGCGCGACGAGTCGCGCGTGCCGACCACGATGGAGTGTGCGATGAGCTCGTTCTCGATGTTCCTGACGACGTCCGCCGGACGCGCCGTGGAGGAGGCCACCCTCGCCGGCGCGCCCCTCGGCTCCCTGCCGAGCACGGGCGCCGAGGTGACGTGGATCGTCGTCGCCGCGGTCCTCGTCGTCGCCGCCGGCGTGGGCGCCTACCTCCTCAGCCGCCGCGGCCGTCGCAACCGCGAGGACTGACCGCCGGACGCCAGGGCGGCGGCCACCGCCGACGTCCGCGGCACCGGCGTCCGCGGCACCTCAGGGTCGCTCGGCGTCCTCGGCCGCGTCGATCCGGCTGCTCACCTGGGCGAACCAGTCGAGCGCGTCCATCCCGGTGTAGCCGAGGTGGTCGGCGACGGCGAGGAGCACCTGCTCGCGCTCGGCGACGAGTGCGTCGCTCAGCGTGACGTCCGGGGCTGCGAGCGCCCGGCGCAGCCGCTCGGTGAACCACGTCGCCACCTCGGCCGCCACGGCCGAGGGGTGGTCGCCGGCCATCCGCTCGCCCGCGACGACGACGAGCTCGACGGCCTGGAGCGCCTGCCGGAGCGTACGCACCTCGACGAGGAGGGGCGCGACGTCGTCGGCGGCCTCGCGCGCGGCACGCTCGGCCCCCTCCGCGCGGGCGTGCTCGAGCAGCTCGGGGATGTCGGTGCCGGGCGGCAGGCCGAGCCGGTGGAGCGCGAGGCGGACGTGCGCGGGACCGGGCACGTCGCCGAACGCCTCGCGGCACAGCGGTGCCACCTCCGCCAGGACTGTCCGGGCCCGGCGCAGGTACGTCCGTTGCGGGTCGGGCGGGAGGAGGTCCCACTCCTGGGCGTAGGGGATGGCGCCGTCCTCGACCGCCATGCGCGCGGCGAGGGTCGGCGCGGCGGGTGCGAGCACGGCGAGCATCCAGGCGTCGTCGTCCGCCCACGGTGGCGTCTCCGCTCCGGCGTGCGGGTCGGACCCGCCCGCCAGTCCGGCACCCCTGGACCTCTCCGCTGCCCCACCGGCCAGGTCCGCCCCCGCCGGCACCTCGCCGAGCCGCTCGGCCCGCTCGCGGCGCAGCCAGCGCACCTCACGCTGGAGCGCGGTGATCGTCCGCACCATCTCGGCGGTGAGGTCGTCCTCGGCGGGTGCCACGGCCCTACGGTAGGGCCGGAACGGGCCCAGCGGCGGTTGCTCGTGCCGGTGTCGGCCAGGGCCGCGCCGCGGCGCCACAGGCCAGCCGGCGCACAGCTACATCCGCGTCCGGACGACGCCGATGAGGTCGTCGACGTCGACCGCTCCCTGCAGCTCCCCGGCCGGGTCCGACCGCGAGTCGCGGGAGACGGCGCGGTGGTCGCCGAGGACCCACACGGCACCGTCCGGGACGACCGTGTCGAACGCGAGGCCGCTGGCGAACCTGCCCCCGGACGGGTGCAGGTAGGGCTCGTCCAGCTCGTTCCCGTCGATGAGCAGCTTCCCGGCCCGGGAGCAGCACACCACCCGCTCACCCGGGAGGGCGACGACCCGCTTGACGACGGTCGCCGGACCCTCGTCGGGCGGCGCCGTAGCGTCCTGCGTACGGCCGTGCAGCGGCGCGCCGAGGGCGGTGCGCTCCGCGTGATCGGCCCAGGAGCCCGGATCGGGGAAGAGCACGACGTCGCCGCGCGCGATGCGGGCGCGCCCGCCGTCGTCGAGGAGCTCGACGACGATGCGGGCGCCCGGGTCCAGGCCCGGCTCCATCGACGGCCCGGAGACGGCGTAGACCTCGTAGTGCTGACCAGCCCACAGCACCGCCCCCGCTCCGACGAGCAGGCCGGTCGCCGCCGACAGGGTCGCGACGACCGCACGGCGCGGCCGGGCGCGGCGCCGCACGGGCGAGGCCGGCTGCCTCACGGCGGGCCGGACCCGTCGTCGGCCGCGGAGGGCGGCGCGGACTCGGAGGACGGCGCGGACCCCGCGGGCGGCGTGGACCGGGAGGGCGGCGCGGACTCGGTCGACGGCTCCGCGTCGGTGCCGTAGGTGAGGTACTCACCCTCGACGTAGGCGTCCGGGAGCCCGAGGTCGCCCGCGTCGAGCGCCGCGATCATCGCCCGGAGCTGCTCGAGCTCGGAGACCTGCTCCTGCACGACGTGCGTGGCGCTCGAGCGGACGAACGTGTTCTCCGCCTCGGCGAGCGCCTCCTCGGCCATCGTCAGGGCGCCCTCGTGGTGCGGGATCATCAGCTCGAGGTAGAGCCGTTGGGCCTGTGCGGCCCCGGCCCCCCGCAGCGCCTCCATCTGTTCGTCCGTGAGCATGCCGTCCATGCTCACGCCATGGACGTGGCTGCAGGACGGCAGCGCGGCCTCGTCCCCGACCACCGGGCCACCGTGTCCGGTGTGGTCCCCGCCGCCCGTCGCCGGGTCGGCAGCCGCCGGTACGGCGCGCGGACCGGAACCGCCCGCGTTCAGCTGCTCCGCCGCGTCGGCGAGCGCCACGTCCCACGCGGCGAGCCACCCCTGCATGGCCTGGACCTCCTGCCCCTGGGTCGCGGCGACGTACCGGGCGAAGCGCTGGCCCCGTTCCCACACCCCGTCCTTGTCCAGGAGGATCTCGCTCATCTCGACCGCCTGCTGGTGGTGCGGCACCATCATCTCGACGAAGCAGACGTCGGCCTCCAGCGGGCGGGCTTGCACGGTCGCGGCCGCGTCCTCGCGGCCCGCCGTCGTCGGCGCGCATCCCGCCGCGAGCACCCCGCACACCACCGCGAGCAGTGCGCACCGGGCCAGTGCTGCCCTCATGCTTCCTCCTTCGGTCCCGGCGCTGGGGCCGGGCGCCGACCGGGCGCCCGGTCGCACCGCCGGTCTCAGCTCTACGCGTCGGGGTGCGCGGTGCCTCGGAGGTCGGGACCCGACCTCCGAGGCGCCGCGCACCCGGTGGGCAGCGTCAGGCGCCGGCCGCGCTCCGCTGACGCAGCACCAGCCCGAGGGCGAGCAGGGCGAGCGCGAGGAGCACCACGCCTCCGGCTGCCGCTCCCGTCATGGGCAGACCGATCCCGCTCGGCAGGGAGATGCTGCTGCCTCCTTCGGCGCCGCTGGCGCCGCTGGGCGGGGCGGCGCCGTCCCCTGCCACACCGCCCGCACCGTCCGGCGCAGTCGGGTCGTCACCGTCCCCGTCTCCCGGTGCGGTGGGGGCGTCCGTCGTGCCGTCGGTCGGCGCGTCCGTCGTGCCGTCGGTGGGCGCGTCCGTCTGGCCGTCGGTCGGGACATCCGTCGTGCCGTCGGTCGGGACGTCCGTCGGGCTGTCCGTCGGCACCTCGGTCGGCTCCGCGGACGGGTCCTCGGTCGCCACCTCGGTCGGCTCCTCGGTCTCCTCCGCGCAGGGGTAGGTCGCGCCCGTCTCGCGCACGTCCCCGTTCATGTGCCGGCGGCACTCCTCCTGCATCGGGTTCATGGCCGAGAAGTCGCGCGGGTACAGCGTGAAGCCCTGCCAGTGGATCGGCATCGGCGACTGGTCCTCGTCGCGGTTGACGTGGTGGAAGCCCACGTTGACCCACGCGACCGGGTCGGTCAGCACCTCGCTGTCGGCGACATAGTCCGTCACGGCCGCATTGGGCTTCGTGGGCACGAGGTTGTAGGACGCATGAATCTCGTCCGGCTTCGGCTGCGAGAATGCGATGTCGTAGTCCGACTCCGGATTGAGGTTGTAGGCGCGGTCGGAATCCATGATGATTTCGTAGCTGCGCGCGTGGCCGTCGGAGTTGAGCGAGTCCGGATTGACGACGCGGACCTGCTCGAGATTGTCGTAGAACATCTTGCCCTCGCGTTCGACGGGCAGGATCTCCGTCTCGAGGATCGCGGTCCTCCCGGTGTCGCCGGTCGTCCCGTACTCGCCGGTCGGCGCGGTGACGATCCGCTCGACGTTCTGCGTGGCGGCGCTGTCGATGCCGAAGTCCACGCGCCAGAAGGCGGAGTGGTAGTGGTTGACCGCGAAGCCCGTCTCCCCCACACCGAGGGGCCACCCGCGGTTGACCGCGTCGGCGAAGTCGTTCGGCGAGAGGTCTCCCGTCGCGCCCAGGCGGACGCTGACCTCGCCGTCGTCGTGGAACCGGTACTCGGTCTGGTACTCGTACCAGCCGATGCGGCTCATCGTGTGGAGCACGAGGTCCGTGCCCTGGGCGATGTAGAGCTGCTCGTTGCCGACGTTGGAGCGGTTCGCGATCCCGGAGTCCTCCTCGGTGATGCACAGGGCCGGGGCGGCGGGCCGGTCCTCGGTCAGCCAGGCGGTGCGGACCTCGCCGTTGACGCAGTCGAGCGCCGTCTGGTCCTGCATGCGGCGGCCGCCGACCTGGTAGGTCGTGACGTCGTTGTACTCGGTGACGCCCGTGTCGTACGGGACGTTGAGCTGGGCGAGGCCGATCGAGTCGAGCACCATGATCGGCTGCTCGGCGTCGTTCGGCTGGAAGGCGACCTGGTCGAGGATGAGGCCTCGGTAGGAGTCGACCCGCCAGCACATCTCCCAGGTCGTCCCGGCAGCGAGCTCGTGCTGCACGAGGCTGTCGCCCGAGCAGGACGCCTCGGTCACGGTCTGGGGGGCGGCGGCGGCCGGGACGGCGAGGGCGGCCACGAGGAGCGGGGCGGCCACGACGGCGGCGGTCGCGGCGATGACGGTCTTCTTGTGTGTGTTCACGTGTTCGTCCCTGCTCAGTTGACGGGGGTGACGGTCTGGGTGGACAGGTTGACCACGTAGGGCGTCGTGGTGAGGAACGGCCCGTCGGGCGTCTGGACGAGGACCTCGACGCAGCGGTCGGTCGCGCAGGCGTCGACGCCCGCGCCCTCCGCGCCACCCGAGAACGAGTGAGCGGTGACGTCCACCGTGTCCTCGGTGAGCGTGGTCTCGCCCGTCGTCTCGGTGAACTCCTGGAGGATCGCCTCACCCGCGACGTCGGAGGCGAGCAGCAGCTCGAACGCCGTCTGCGTCTCGAACTCCGTCGGAGCCGGCTGGACGTCCTGCGCCGCCGTCACGGTCTCGACGCTCTGACCGCTGAGGTCGACGACGTAGTGGAGCAGCTCCTCGGACGCGTAGTCGTAGTACATGAGGGACAGGCGCCGGTGCAGGTCGTCGTACATCCCCGGGTCCGCCAGGTCGGCGCTCAGGTACTGCGCCCCCGCCTCGTCCGTCACGGACTCCGTGCCCGCGTAGGACGGGTGCTGGGCGACGAGGTTCCGGGCGAACGCGACCTCGTCAGCCGAGAGCTGGTCGTACGCGCCCCGGGCCGCGGGCACCGCGACGGTCGCGGACTTCTCGGGTGCGTCGACGTCGGTCGACTCGGCCGCGATGGTGGGCCCTGCCTGCTCCGTGACGGCGGGGCCGGCGGCGTCGGCGGAGCGCGCTGACTCGGTGACGAGGTAGGCGGTGCCCGCGCCCGCGACGAGCGCACCGCTGAGTCCGAGGACGAGGAGGCGGGACGGCCGGCGGCGGAGGGCCACCGGCCCAGGTCCTTCTGCGGTCATAGACGTATCTTTCTGCGAGGCAGATTCGCATCGACGTCGTTCGACGTGCGAGAACGAAACAGCTGGAGGTGCTCTCCGGCCGCGTTCGCAGTCAACCTGCCGCGCATTGCGGGCACATTTCTCGAACGTACGCGAGCCGTAAACTCTTGGCCGGCACGCGACGCATAGTTCGTTTCGGTCGAGAGGAACCCTCGGGGCCGGCATTTTCGCCGGGGAACGCTCGCGGGCGGCACCTGTGCCGCGCGTGATAGGACAGACCTCGTGAACGGATCCGAGCCCACCCCCTTCCACGACCTCGACGACTACGTCGCCCTGCCGCGTCTCGGCGGGTTGGCCCTGTCCCCCGACGGCGACCGGCTCGTCACGGGCGTGAGCACGCTCGACGCCGACCGCACGGCTTACGTCACCGCGCTGTGGGAGGTCGACCCGGCCGGGGAGCAACCCGCAGTACGGCTCACCCGCGGCGCGCGCGGCGAGGCACAGCCCGCGTTCACGGCCGCCGGCGACCTGCTCTTCGTCGCCCGCCGCGCGCACGGGAAGGAGTCCGCCGACGACGCGCCCCCCTCCCTGTGGCGGCTGCCGCGGACGTCGGGTGAGGCGCACCTGCTCGCCGCCCACCCCGGCGGCGTCGGCGGGGTCCGGACCGCGCGCACCGCGGACGTCGTCGTCGTCGAGGCGGGCGCCCTGCCCTCGGCGCCCGACCTGGACGAGGAGAAGCGGCTGCGGGACGCGCGCAAGGAGAAGAAGGTCAGCGCGATCCTCCACAGCGGGTACCCCGTGCGGTACTGGGACCACGACCTGGGCCCGGACTTCCCGCGCCTGTACGCCCTCGACGACCCCGCCGGGGCCGGCGGCACGCTCTCGTCCTCCCCCCCGGCCGCCCCGTCCGCCGACGGCGCGGCCGACGACGCGGCGGCGACCCTGCGCGACCTCACCCCGGAGGCGGGTGCCCACCTCGTCGAGACCTCCCGCGACCTCGCGGCGGACGGCACCTTCCTCGTCTCCACGTGGTCCCTGCCCGAGGCCCTCGGCTCGATCCGCGACTCCCTCGTCCGCATCGACGTCGCGACCGGCACGCGCACGACGCTCCTGTCCGGGCCGGAGCTCGAGCTCGGGACGCCGCGCATCAGCCCCGACGGCACCTCCGTCGTCTACCGCCGCGAGACGCGCAGCACCGCCCACGCCGCCCCGCGCAACTACCTCGAGCTCCTCGCGCTCGACAAGGAGGGCGCCACCCCGCGCGCCGTCGCCGGGCAGTGGGACCGCTGGCCGGCGTCCGTGGCCTGGCTCCCGGACGGCTCGGGCCTCCTCGTCGTCGCCGACGACGACGGGCGCAGCCGCCTCTTCCACGTCGACCTCGCCACGGACGAGGTCACGCGCCTCACCGACGAGGGCGCCCTCACCGACGTCGTCGTAGCCCCCGACGGCACGGCCGCCTACGCCCTGCGGGCGTCCTACGGCTACCCCGCCGAGGTCGTGCGCATCGACCTCACCGGCCTCGGTGGGGACGAGATCACCGCCGGTGGTGCGACGGTCACCCGTCTCCGGGGCCCGGTCGAGCGACCGGCCCTTCCCGGCACGCTCACCGAGGTCGAGACGACGACGGCCGACGGCGCCCGCGTGCGCGCCTGGCTCGCCCTGCCCGACGGTGCCACCGACGCCGCACCCGCCCCGCTCCTCCTGTGGATCCACGGCGGCCCGCTCGGCTCGTGGAACGCGTGGAGCTGGCGGTGGAACCCCTGGATCATGGTCGCCCGCGGCTACGCCGTGCTCCTGCCCGACCCCGCCCTGTCCACCGGCTACGGGCAGGACTTCATCCAGCGCGGCTGGGGCGCGTGGGGCCAGGCGCCGTACACCGACCTCATGGCGATCACGGACGCCGTCGAGGAGCGGCCGGACGTCGACGCCTCCCGCACCGCAGCCATGGGCGGGTCCTTCGGCGGGTACATGGCCAACTGGGTCGCCGGGCACACCGACCGCTTCCGCGCCATCGTCACCCACGCGAGCCTGTGGGCCCTCGACGCGTTCGGCCCGACGACGGACGCCGCCTTCTACTGGGGCCGGGAGATGTCCCCCGAGATGGCCCTGGCGAACTCCCCGCACCTCCACGTCGGGAGCATCCGCACACCCGTGCTCGTCATCCACGGTGACAAGGACTACCGGGTGCCCATCGGCGAGGGCCTGCGGCTCTGGTACGAGCTCCTGTCCGCCTCCGGCCTCCCCGCCGACGACGAGGGCCGCACCCCGCACCGCTTCCTCTACTTCCCCGACGAGAACCACTGGATCCTCACCCCCCAGAACGCGAAGGTCTGGTATGAGGTGGTCCTCGCCTACCTCGCCGAGCACGTGCTCGGCGAGGAGCCGCCGGCCCTGCCGGAGACGCTCGGCTGAGGCGTGGGCGCCCGGGGCCGTCCTGGGACCGCGACGAGCGCGACCCGCCTGCGTCCAGGTCCCGGCCCTGCGTACAGTTGCTGGGTGGACCCTGAGACGCGTGACCTGCCCAGCCCTGACGCGGCCACGCTCGCGGCCGTCGCCTGGCTGCTCGACGGCACACACCTGAGCACCCCGGACCGGCTCCCCGGCACGGTCGCCGAGGCGGGCCGCGCGCTCGGGTGGGACGTCGCGGTCTACCTCGTGACGTTCAACCAGCGCCAGCTCGTGCCGTTGCGGCTGCCGGCCAAGGGCCTCCCGACTCACGACATCACGCAGGGTGCCGCGGGGCGGGCCTTCCGGTCGGTGCGCACGGTCACCGACGGCGACGTCGCCTGGGTCCCGCTCCTCGACGGTGTCGAGCGGATCGGGGTGCTGCGGATCCAGTTCCCCGAGCCCGCCGAGGACGCCATCACCGCCCCCGGCGTGCCCGAGCAGATCCGCTGGTTCTCGCTGCTGGTCGGCCACCTCGTCTCGATCGTCTCCGCGCACGGCGACACGATCACCCTTGTCCGGGGCGGCGCCGACCGCACGCTCGAGGCGGAGCTGCTGTGGAACCTCCTCCCGCCGCTCACGTTCGCGTGCGACCGGGTCGTCATCGCGGGGCTGCTCGAGCCGAGCGAGCGGGTGGCTGGGGACGCCTTCGACTACGCCGTCGACGGTGACGTCGCCACCTTCGCGCTCTTCGACGGCAGCGGGCACAACCTCCACTCGGGCCTGCTCACCTCGGTGACGGTGGCGACCTACCGGAGCCAGCGGCGCCACGGGGCGGACCTCGCGGCGACCGCCCGCGCGATCGACGAGGTCCTCCTCGCGCACACCGACGGCTCCGGCTTCGCCACGGGTGTGCTCGCCGAGCTCAACCTGGACACGGGGCTCCTGCGCTTCGTCAACGCCGGCCACCCCCGGCCCGTCCTCCTGCGGGACGGGCGCTTCGTCAAGTCCCTCGACCACGCGGGCCGACCGATCTTCGGCCTCGGCGACGCCGCCGTCACCGTCGGGGAGGAGCGTCTGCGCCCGGGTGACCAGCTCGTCTTCTACACCGACGGCATCACCGAGGCACGCACGGACGACGGCGCGTTCTTCGGGCTCGACGCCCTCATCGGGCTCCTCGAGCGGTGCGCGGCGGAGCGGAGCCCGGCGCCGGAAACCCTCCGGCTCACGGTCGAGAACGTACTCGCCCATCAGCGCGGCATCCTCCAGGACGACGCGACGATACTGCTCGTCGAGTGGGCCAACCTCGGCGGGGAGCGCCTCGGACCGGAGTGACGCTCAGCCCCAGACGAGCCCTTGCGCCGGGTCCTCGAGCACGGCCGCGACGTCGGCGAGGACCCGCGAGCCGAGCCCGCCGTCGACGAGCCGGTGGTCGAAGGACAACGCCAGCTGGGTGACCCAGCGCGCCTTGATCTTGCCCTTGTGCACCCACGGCTGACGGCGGATCGCACCGAACGCGAGGATGGCCGCCTCCCCCGGGTTGAGGATCGGCGTGCCCGTGTCGATGCCGAAGACGCCGACGTTCGTGATCGTCACGGTGCCGTCGGTCATGTCCTGGGGGGTGGCGCGGCCCGCGCGCGCGGTCGCGGTGAGGTCGGCAATCGCCCCCGCGAGCCCGTGGAGGTCGAGGCGGTGGGCGTCCTTGATGTTCGGCACGACGAGGCCGCGTGGGGTGGCCGCCGCGATGCCGAGGTTGACGTAGTGCTTGTAGACGATCTGCTGCGCCTCGTCGTCCCACGAGGCGTTGATCTCGGGGTGCCGGCGCACGGCGAGGAGGAGTGCCTTGGCCGTGACGAGCAGCGGCGTCACCCGGACGTCCGCGAACGCGCGGTCCTCCTTGAGCCGGGCGACGAGGTTCATCGTCCGGGTGACGTCGACCGTGTGGAAGACCGTGACGTGCGGGGCCGTGAAGGCGGAGTTGACCATCGCCTCAGCGGTGCGGCGGCGCACGCTCCGGACCGGGACGCGGGTCTGGCGCCCGTTGGCCGAGACGATGCCGTCGGCCAGCCACGGGCTGTCGTCACCGGGGTAGGTGGCGAGGGTCTGCCCCTCGGCCTCCTTGGCGTACGCGAGGACGTCCTCCCGCGTGATGATGCCGCCCGGGCCGGTCGCCGCGACGGCCGTGAGGTCCACGCCGAGGTCCTTGGCGAGCTTGCGCACCGGAGGCTTGGAGAGCACCAGTGCGTCCGCTCCAGCGCGCGCCGGGGCCGGCTGGGCGGCGGGCACCCCTGCTGCAGCCGGAGCCGGAGCCGGGCCGACAGTCTTGGCGGAGGTCGCCGGAGCGGGCGGGGCGGGGGTTGCCGGAGCGGTCGCGGCGCCGGGAGCCGCCGCCGGGCGGCGGGGACGCCGCGTCGTCGGTGCGCTCCTCGTCCCGTACCCGACGAGGACGTCACCGCTCGGGGCGGCCGCACCGTCGTCGTGCGCGTTGACGGGCGCCTCGGGGCGGGTGGGTACGTCCTGGGCGTCGATCGCGGGGGTGGCCGGGACCTGACCGCCCGGGTCGATGTCGACGACGACGATCGGCGTGCCGACGTCGACCGTCTCGCCCGCGGCGACGAGGATCTCGCTCACGACGCCGTCCCACGGGCTCGGGAGCTCGACGAGCGACTTCGCCGTCTCGATCTCCGCGATCGGCTGGTTGACGGCGACGGTGTCGCCCACGGCGACGCGCCACTCGACGATGTCGGCCTCCGTGAGGCCCTCGCCCACGTCCGGCAGGCGGAACGTCTCAAAGGTAGGCAATGGATCTCCTCGTGCGTGGGTCGTCAGAAGGCGAGAGCGCGGTCGACGGCGTCGAGCACCCGGTCCAGCCCGGGCAGGTACTCCTCCTCGATACCGGAGGCAGGGTAGGGGGTGTGGAAGCCCCCGACACGCAGGACGGGCGCCTGGAGGTGGTAGAAGCAGTCCTGGCTCACCCGCGCCGCGAGCTCCGCGCCCGCACCGAAGAACGTGGGCGCCTCGTGGGCGACGACGAGCCGGCCCGTGCGCCGCACCGAGGCGGCCACCGTCCCGACGTCGAGGGGGGAGACGGAGCGCAGGTCGATCACCTCGATGCTGGTCCCCTCCTCGGCCGCGGCCGCCGCGGCACCGAGGAGCGTCTTGACCGTCGGGCCGTAGCCGGCGAGCGTGACGTCGGTGCCGGCGCGGACCACCCGGGCGCCGTGGAGCCCCGTCGTCACGCCCTCCGCGGAGAGGTCGACCGGCGCGTCGAGGTCGACCTCGGCACGGTCCCAGTAGCGGGCCTTCGGCTCGAGGAAGAGGACCGGGTCCGGGGAGGCGATCGCCTGCTGGATCATCGTGAAGGCGTCGGCGGGCGCGGCCGGGGAGACGACGCGAAGGCCGGCGGTGTGGGCGAACAGCGCCTCGGGGGACTCGCTGTGGTGCTCGATCGCGCCGATCGCGCCGCCGTAGGGAACCCGGATGACGACCGGCATCTCCAGCCGCCCGGCCGAGCGGTACGTCAGCTTGGCGAGCTGGGTCGTGATCTGGTCGAAGCCGGGGAAGATGAACCCGTCGAACTGGATCTCGCACACGGGGCGGTAGCCCGCCATCGCCAGGCCGATCGCCGTCCCGATGATCCCGGACTCCGCGAGCGGGGTGTCGACGACGCGCTGCGGCCCGAAGTCCCGGTGGAGGCCGTCCGTCACGCGGAAGACGCCACCGAGCGGGCCGATGTCCTCGCCCATGAGGAGGACCTTGTCGTCCCGCTCGAGGGCGGCGCGCAGACCGGCGTTGATCGCCTTCGCCATAGGGGTCCCGGTCGCCCTCATCGGGTGCCCTCCCGCGAGCCGGCGCCAGCCGTGGCGGTGCCGTCGGCAGCGTCGTCGGCGAAGGACCGCTGGTAGGCGGCGAACAGTGCGCGCTCCTCCTCGACGAGGGGGTGCGCGGCGCTGTAGACGTGGTCGAACATCGACTCCGGTGCCGGCGGGGTGAGTGCGCGGCAGTACTCGCGCGTGCTCTTCCCGAGCTCCTCGGCGCGCTCCTCGACCGCGGAGAAGAACGCCTCGTCCGCCGCGCCGCTCGACTCGAGGTAGGCGCGGAGCCGGGCGATGGGGTCGCGGCCGCGCCACGACTCCTCCTCCTCCGAGGTGCGGTACCGCGTCGGGTCGTCGGACGTCGTGTGCGCGCCCATCCGGTACGTGTACGCCTCGATGAAGGTCGGGCCGCCGCCGCTGCGCGCACGCTCGAGGGCCTCGGCCGTGACGGCGTAGGTGGCCAGGACGTCGTTGCCGTCCACCCGTACCGACGGGATGCCGACGCCCTGGCCGCGGCGCGCGAGCGGCACGCGGGCCTGGCCGGTGGTCGGTACCGAGATCGCCCACTGGTTGTTCTGGCAGAAGAAGACGACAGGCGCGTCGTTGACGGCCGCGAAGACCATGGCCTCGTGGACGTCGCCCTGCGACGTGGCACCGTCCCCGAAGTAGGCGACGACGGCGCGGTCCCGGTCCGGCTCGCCCGTGCCGACGTCGCCGTCGCGCTGGACTCCCATGGCGTATCCCGTGGCGTGGAGGGCGTGGGAGCCGATGACGAACGTGTAGAGGTGGAAGTTGTGGGCCGTCGGGTCCCAGCCTCCGTGCTCGACGCCCCGGAAGACGCGCAGGAGCCGGCGGACGTCGAGGCCGCGGGTGTGAGCCACCCCGTGCTCCCGGTAGGAGGGGAACACGAAGTCCTGGCTCGCCATCGCCCGCCCGGAGCCGACCTGGGCCGCCTCCTGGCCGAGGCTCGGCGGCCACAGCCCCAGCTCTCCCTGACGCTGGAGCGAGGTCGCCTCGGCGTCGAACCGGCGGGTGAGGACCATGTCCGCGTAGAACCCGCGGAGGGACTCGTCGTCGAGCCCGGCCGCGAGCGGGCCGTACACGTCATGGTCGAGGCGGCGACCCTGGGCGTCGAGCAGCTGCACGAGCGCGTCGGGATCGTCCGACTTGCTCGTCATGGCCAACGTGGGGGCTGAACCCGTGGTGGTGGGGGCATCCATCGGTGGTCACGCACTCCTCACGCCGGGGGGGTCGGGCCTCGAACCTACGCCAGCGTAGGCTACGGGTGCGTAGGTCGCGGTTGTAGGACACCCACAGTTCTCCGCGGCGTCACTTGTGCGCCGCTGCGCGCCCGCCGGCGTTCCGGCCCCGCCCAAGCCCGGTTCCGCCCTTCCCGCCCTCGGCCCGCCGCCGATCCGCCCCGCCCAGCTGCTACGCGGTGCGTGCAGACGCCGGCATCAAGGAGGGCCTGGGGACCCGCTCAGCGGAGGAGGGCGGTGCGCTCGCGGCCCGTCGCGGCGATCCGCAGGAAGGTGTCGTTGGCGTCGTGCTCGCCGATGCTCACGCGCACGCCGTCGCCGGCGAAGGCCCGCACGAGAGCACCCTCCGCGGCGCTCTCCTGCGCGAAGGCGAGCGCTCGGTGGGCCAGCGGCAGCCAGATGAAGTTGCCCTGCGCGTCCGGGACGTCCCAGCCCTGGTCGCGGAGCGCCGCGACGACGCGGGTCCGCTCGGCGACGACGAGCTCGACCCGTTCGAGCAGTGCGGCCTCGGCCCGTAGCGAGGCGAGGGCGGCCACCTGCGCGAGCGCGTTGACCCCGAACGGCGTCGACGCGGACCGCAGGCCGCGGATGAGCCGGGGCCGGGCGAGGGCGTAGCCGACCCGCAGGCCGGCCAGGCCGTACGCCTTGGAGAACGTCCGCAGGAGGACGACGTTCTTGTGGTCGCGCAGGAGCGCGAGGCCGTCGACGACGTCGGGGTCACGCACGAACTCGACGTAGGCCTCGTCGAGGACGACGAGCACCTCGCGCGGGACCTGCGCGAGCAGCTCCCGGACCTCGGCCTCGCGCAGGGCCGGACCCGTCGGGTTGTTGGGGCTGCACAGGAGGACCGCGCGGGTCCGCTCGGTGATCGCGGCGGCCATGGCGGGCAGGTCGTGCCGGCCGTCCGCCCTGAGCGGCACCGTGACGGAGCGTGCGCCGGCCACCTGGACGGCGATGGGGTAGGCCTCGAACGTGCGCCACGCATGGACCACCTCGTCGCCCGGGACGCACGCCGCCGTGAGGAGCGTCTCGAGGACGCCGACCGACCCGTTCCCGACGACGACGCGCTCCGCACCGACCCCGAGCCGCTCCCCGAGCGCCTCGACGAGGTCCGTGGCGTACATGTCCGGGTACCGGTTGAGGTCGGCCGCGGCGTCCGATACGGCGGCGAGCACGCCCGGCAGGGGCGGGAACGGGTTCTCGTTCGAGGAGAGCTTGTAGGCCGTCGCGCCGGCGGCCGGGCGGCCGCCCGGCACGTAGGCGGGGAGCGAGGCGACGTCAGGACGCAAGCGGAACGCGGGTGCCATGGGTCAAGGATGCCCCCTCCCGGGTGGTGCGAGGTGGGACGATCGGTGCATGGGCTTCCTCATCCGACTTCTCGTCAACGCCGTGGCCATCTGGCTGACCGCGTTCTTCCTCGACGGCGTCACCCTCACGCAGGGCGAGACGACCCTCGACCAGGTGCTCGTCGTCGCCGTCGTCGCACTCGTCTTCACGCTGGTCAACGCGGTGGTCAAACCGGTGGTCAAGCTGTTCTCGCTCCCGCTGACGATCCTCACCCTCGGCCTGTTCACCCTCGTCATCAACGCGCTCATGGTCATGCTCACGAGCTGGATCACGAGCTTCACCGACTGGGGCATGGCCGTCGAGGGCTTCTGGTGGGCGCTCGGCGCGGGCCTCGTCATCTCGATCATCACGGGCCTCCTCAACCTCCTCCTCCCCGGCAAGCGCTGAGCGCCCCGACGACCGCTGCCCCCCCCCCCCCCCGCGGCTCTCACCCGGCGACCCGGCTCACCTGGAACACCGTCGACGTGACGGTCGCGCCGGGGCCGCCGGCGATGCGTGCGGTGCGCTCGGCGAAGTAGCTCACCGAGGCGTCGCCGCTCACCTCGGCGAGGTCCGCCGTCTGCGCGTAGGTGCCGAGCGCGTGCGCCGAGGAGAACGTGACGGCGGTGCCGGCCGGGCCGGTGGTCCCCGTCGTGAGCGAGCGCGCGACGGTCGTGCGCCGCAGCTCGCGCGGAGCACTGACGCCGTCGAGCCCCGGGACCATGTCCTCGAGGTGCTCGAGGTGGAGGACGTCCACGCCCGGCGGCGTCGGCATGTGCCCGACGGGGCTCCCGGCGGTGAGGACCGTCGCGACGGTGAACCGCAGCGCGACGACCGGGTCGGCGGCGAGCCGCATGGCGGTCATCCCGCCCTGGCTGTGCCCGACGAGCGCCACCTCCTCCCCGGGCGGGATGCCGGCCTGCTCCATCGCCCGGACGACGCCCGCCTCGACATCCGTCGAGAGGCCGGCGTACGCCTCGACATTCGTCAGGTTGTCCATGGGGTTGCGCCCGCCACCGCCCTGGTTCTGGGTACCGGGGACGAGGACGGTCCACGTGCGCCGGCCGTCGCGGTGGACGGTGCGACGGACCTCCACCGTGCCCGGCGCACCCCCGCTGCCCGGCATGAGCCGGGCCATCGCCCGCAGCGTGTCTCCCGCCCCGCGCGCCGGCGGCACGCGGCGCGGCGGCAGCACCGCGGTGACCTCGACGCCGTACCGGCCCGCCGCGTCCCCGACGACGAGCGCCGGCAGGACGCCGGCACCGAGGGCGAGCGGGAGCAACGCGCGCTCTCCCGGCGACATCTCGCCCGGGACGAGGCGCCTGCCCCCGACCGTCAGCTCCTCCGGCAGGAGGAACCACGGCACGTAGTGCTGCGCCTCCGCACCGGCCTCCCGCACCGCGCGCTGGGTGGCGACCCCGTGCGGGGTGCGGCGCTCACGGCCCGGCACGTGGAGCGTCGTCAGCGCGAGCTCGAGGCCGGAGCGGTCCGGCAGGACGGTCAGCGGTCGCCCGGCGAGCATGCCCGTGCTCACGACCGCCGAACCGACGGCACGCCCGATGAAGGCCCCCGGCGAGAGCAGCCGCTGGAGGAACGCGAACGCCGACGGCTCGCTGAGGGCGCCGACGAGGGGGCGCGAGCCCTCCTCGGCCTCGGCGTAGAAGATCCGCGCCTGGCACAGGCAGGCCTCGAGATGCTCGACGTCGCGGTCGAGCGTGGCAACGGCGACGCTCCCCTCGAGCGCCTCGTCCGCCGCCCGCACCACCCCCGGGGCCGTCGCTGGGGCGAGGCCTGCCTCGAGGCGCGCGTGGCCGCGCGCCCTGAGCAGCGACGTCTCGACGTTGCGCAGCAGACGGCGGGCCTCGTCCAGCGCCTCCCCGAGCCGGACCAGCTCCGCGGTGTCCACCCGGGTGCGGCCGACGCCGCCGTAGACGTGGACGGCCATCAGGTCCAGGTCGCCGGTCGCGGGCAGGAGGATTGAGCCCTCGCCGTCGCGGCTGCGCCAGTGAGCCGTCACGGGCCGTCCCCGCTCATCCGCGCCCGGGCCACCGCCACCTCGCGCGCGAAGAGGAGCGCTGCGGCACCGACGCCCTCGATGGCCTCCCCCAGGCGGTGGGAGCGTCCGAGGAGGTCGATGAGAGCGCCGCTGTACTCCTCGGCCGCAGGTGAGACCCACTCGGTGGGCAGGGCCGCGCGGAGGGCGTCCTGAACCTCCTCGAGGAAGCGCGTCGCCAGGCCGACGTCCTCGAGTGCGGCGCCGCTGCCGTCCCACGACGGCGGTGGCGCACCTACGCAGATCGACGGTTCGCTCACGGCGGGCTCCCTCCGCACCGGGCCGGTCCCGGCTGGTGCGCACGACGGTAGGAAGCACCACCCGCACGGCTCCGGCCGCACGGGCCCCCGCCGGGACGCACTCGCGCCGCGCCGCCCTGTGGAGGAACGGCTCGAGAGCAGGAGGGGCCCGGTGGAACCGCACGCACGGACGGGCGACAATGCGGCCATGAGCCCCCGCCCGTACACCGTGTCCTTCGTCTGCACCGGCAACATCTGCCGATCACCCATCGGGGAGGTCGTCCTGCGGGACCTCATCGCCGAGGCGGACCTTCCGGCCGACGTCGAGGTCGTCTCGGCGGGTACGGGCGACTGGCACGTCGGCGGCCCGGCCGACCCGCGCGCCGTCGCCACCCTCTCCGAGCTCGGCCACGACGGCTCCGCGCACCGGGCCCAGCAGTTCGTCCGCGAGAGCTTTGCCGAGGCCGACCTCGTCCTCGCCCTCGACCGCAGCCACGAGCGGGCGCTGCGCGCCATGGCCCCGACGGCGCAGGACGCCGAGAAGGTCCGGCTGCTGCGCGCCTTCGACGCCGAGGCCGTCGCCGCGGGCGAGCTCGAGGTCGACGACCCCTACTTCGGCGACGACGCCGGCTTCCGCCGGACGTACGAGGAGGTCCTTCCCGCCTGCCGCGGCGTCGTCGAGCACCTGCGCACCGTCCTCACCGAGGACGCCGCCCGGCGGTGAGTCCGCGCACCGTCCGCAAGGAGGGCCCGCCCGGCGCGATCGCCGCCGAGGTCGCCGGGCTGCGCTGGCTCGCCGGCGCGGAGCCCGACGGCGGCGCACGCGTGGTCCGCGTTGCCGGCACCGGTCCGGGCTGGCTCGAGACGGCGCACGTCGCGCAGACCGCGCCGGATGCCGCGGCCGCCGAGGCCTTCGGGAGGAGCCTCGCGCGCACGCACGCCGCCGGGGCTCCGGCGTTCGGCAGCGCCCCGCCCGGCGCCCCGGCGGAGGGCGTCATGGGTGCGGCGCCGCTGCCCTGGCACCGCGACCCCGCGGACGCCCGTGCGACGTGGGGCGAGTTCTACGCGGCGGAGCGGCTCCTGCCGTACCTCGCGGACGCCGTCGGGAACGCCTCGCTCGACGTCGCCGGGGCACGCGTCGTCGAGCGATGCGCCGCCCGCGTGGCCGACGGGCGCTTCGACGCCCCCCAGCCCGCGCTCGTGCACGGCCCCGCCGCCCGGCTGCACGGGGACCTGTGGAGCGGGAACGTCCTCTGGGCCGCTCGCGGCAGCGGTGCGGAGGCCGTCCTCATCGACCCGGCGGCGCACGGCGGCCACGCGGAGTCCGACCTCGCCCAGCTCACCGTCTTCGGCGCCCCGCACGAGGAGCGGATCCGCGCCGCGTACGACGAGATCTCCCCGTTCGCGAACGGCTGGCGCGAGCGCGTGGGGCTGCACCAGCTCCACATGCTCCTCGTCCACGCCGCCCTCTTCGGCGGCGGGTACGGGGAGCGCACCGTCGACGTCGCGCGCCGTTACGCCTGATCGCAGCGACGTGCCGCGCGGGCCGGCTCGCGCCGCCGCCTGCGCGCCCGGACGCGGTCAGCCGCTGGGCATCTCGCCTCCGTCCGGTCACCCGGACGTGGTCAGCCGCCAGACGTCGCGCTTCCGACTCCCCTGGATCGCCTCGCGGACGCGCCCGCCGCGAGGCCCGCCGGCTCTGGGAGGATGGACCCATGAGCGCCGTCGACCGTCCCCAGCCGGATCCCGCAGCCCGCGTCAACCTCGCCGAGCTCGACCCGGCGATCGCGCTCGGCCCGCTCGACGGGCGCTACCGCGGCGTCGTCGCGCCGCTCGTCGACCACCTCTCCGAGGCCGCGCTCAACCGGGCCCGCCTCCACGTCGAGGTCGAGTGGCTCGTCCACCTCACCCGCAGCGCCGCCCTGCCGGGTGCGCCGGACCTGAGCGAGGCGGATGTCGCCTACCTCCGCGGCGTCGTCGCCGGCTTCGGCCAGGCCGAGATCGCCGAGCTGGCCGAGATCGAGCGGGAGACCCGCCACGACGTCAAGGCCGTCGAGTACTTCCTCAAGCGCCGGCTCGCCGCCGCCCCCGACCACGTCGGCGCGGGCACGGTGCTGCCGTCGGTGGGCGAGATCGTCCACATCTTCTGCACGAGCGAGGACATCAACAACCTCGCCTACGCCCTCACGGTGCGCGACGCCGTCGGGCGCGTCTGGCTCCCCGCCGCGAACGCCCTCGTCGACGACGTCGCGGCCCTCGCGCGCCAGCACGCGGACGTCGCCATGCTCGCCCGCACCCACGGCCAGCCCGCCACGCCGACGACGCTCGGCAAGGAGGTCGCCGTCCTCGCGGCGCGCCTGCGCCGCCAGCTCGAGCGGGTCGGCCGCGCGGAGTTCCTCGGCAAGGTCAACGGCGCCACGGGCACGTACGGCGCGCACGTCGTCTCCGTGCCGACGACCGACTGGGAGGGTGTGGGGCAGGCGTTCGTCGAGCACCTCGACCTCACGTGGAACCCCCTGACGACGCAGATCGAGCCGCACGACTGGCAGGCCGAGCTGTACGCCGACGTCGCGCGCTTCAACCGCGTCCTCCACAACCTCGCGACGGACGCGTGGACGTACATCTCGCTCGGTTACTTCCGCCAGCGGCTCTCCGCCCAGGGGTCGACCGGTTCCTCGACGATGCCCCACAAGGTCAACCCCATCCGCTTCGAGAACGCCGAGGCCAACCTCGAGATCTCGTGCGCGCTCCTCGACACCCTCGGAGCCACGCTCGTCACCTCCCGGCTCCAGCGCGATCTCACCGACTCGACGACGCAGCGCAACATCGGCACGGCGTTCGGCCACTCCCTCCTCGCCATCGACAACGTCCGGCGCGGGCTCGCCGGCCTCGACGTCGACCCCGAGCCGCTCGCACGCGATCTCGACGGCGCCTGGGAGGTGCTCGGCGAGGCCGTGCAGTCGGCGATGCGCGCGGCGTCGGTCGCCGGCGCCCGCGGCATGGCGGACCCGTACGAGCGGCTCAAGGAGCTGACGCGCGGCCGCCGCGTCGACGCCGCGGGGATGCGCGGCCTCATCGCCGGGCTCGGCCTGCCCGCCGACGTCGAGGCGCGGCTCGCCGAGCTCACGCCGGCCGGCTACACGGGCCTCGCGGCGAGCCTCGTGCGCCACCTCGGCTGAGGCGCCGCAACGCGCGGGAGCGCGACCAGTGACCTAGGTCCCACGGAGACCGACAATCCGCCCATAACGATGTGCGCATGACCTCCCTCGATGCGCGGCCGCGGCTCGACCTGCGGGCTCTGCGCCACTCCGACGGCTGGATCTTCGGCACGATGCTCTTCTCGGCGTGCCTGAGCCTGCTCGCCGCGTTCGTGCTCTCCGTGGACGCCGTCGTCCTCGCTGCCGACCCGGACGCCGTGCTCTCGTGCAACATCAACGCGGCGCTCAGCTGCGGCACGGTGGGCGCATCGTGGCAGGCGAGCCTCCTCGGGTTCCCGAACGCGTTCCTCGGCCTCGTCACCGAGCCGGTCGTCATCACGATGGCCGTCGCCGCGCTCGGCGGGGTGCGGTTCCCGCGCTGGTTCATGTTCTCCGCGCAGGCCGTCTACGCCATCGGGCTCGCTTTCGCCTACTGGCTCTTCTACCAGTCGATGTTCGTCATCGGCGCCCTGTGCCCGTGGTGCCTGCTCATCACGATCTCGACCACCCTCGTCTTCTCCACGCTCCTGCACTTCAACATCCGCGAGAACAACCTCTTCCTCTCGCAGCGGACGCACGAGCGGGCCGTGCGGTTCATCCGGGCGGGGTACGACGCCATCATCGTCATGGTGCTGCTCGGGATCCTCGTCGTCGGCATCGTCCTGCGGTACGGGCCGAGCCTCCTCGCCTGACCTGCCTCGCCCGGCGGAATACCCCCGAGGGGTATATCGTTGACCATGTCAGCGGGCCCACGTGCCCGGCGGCAGGAGCGGGAGGAGCTGGGATGGCCGGGTACAGCGGCACCAAGGAGGACTACGCCAAGCGGCTGCGCCGTATCGAGGGGCAGGTCCGCGGGATCGCCCGCATGGTCGACGAGGACGTGTACTGCATCGACGTCCTCACCCAGATCTCCGCCGTCACCAAGGCCCTCCAGGCGGTCGGTATCGGCCTCGTCGAGGACCACCTCGGCCACTGCGTCGTCGACGCCGCCCGCTCCTCGCACGCCGAGGGCGAGGAGAAGGTCCGCGAGGCGAGCGAGGCCATCGCCCGGCTCGTCCGGTCCTGACCGCACACCCGGCGCCGTCGACCGGCGACGCCGCACCACGATGAACCAAGGAGCACCCATGAGCGCCGACCCGGCACCGATCGACCGCACCACCGTCCTCGACGTCGAGGGGATGACGTGCGGCCACTGCGTCTCCGCGGTGACGAACGAGCTCACCGAGCTCCCCCACGTCTCCAACGTCTCCGTCATCCTCCGCAAGGGCGGCGCGTCCGAGGTCACGGTCGTCTCCGACGCCGTCCTCGACCAGGACGCCCTGCGCGCCGCGGTGGACGAGGCGGGCTACACCGTCACCGCCGTCCACGTCGACGACTGACCTCATCGCCCCGGGGCGATCAGCACCACCCGCCCGCACCGCGACCACCCGGCCGCCCGGTGGCGCCGCTGGCCCACCCGGCGGAACCCCCGCCCCGCCGCACCGCCGCCCCACCCGGCGGCACCGCCGCCCCACCCGGCGGCACCGCCGCACAGGAAGGCCCCGTCATGCCCACCGCCCGCCCGCTCCCCCAGCACCCCACCCCCTCTCGCGATCAGGCGGGGGTGCCGGGCGGCACCACCCACCCCATCCCCGGTGATCATGCAGAAGTGCCGGGCGGCACCACCCAGGCGTACGGCGAGGCAGACCTCGCCGTCGAGGGCATGACCTGCGCCTCCTGCGTGGCCCGCGTCGAGAAGAAGCTCAACAAGCTTCCCGGGGCGACCGCAACCGTCAACCTCGTGACGGAGTCGGCGCACGTCGTGCTCACCGAGGATGTCGACGACGACGCCCTGCTCGCCGCCGTCACGAGGGCCGGCTACACCGCGACCGTGACGCGGCGGTCCGGCCGGACCGAGGCGACCGGCGCGCCCACCCGCGAGGCGCTTCCGCTCGGCCAGGAGAGGGCGACCGACGGCACCACCGACCCGGCACCTCTGCATGATCACGACGGGGATGCCGCGCTCGACCCGCCACCTCTGCATGATGACGACGGGGTTGCCGCGCTCAGCGAGGACGGGGAGGGGGTGCTTGCGGGCGGGGGGGCCGACCAGGCCGCCGGCGACGACGTCTCCTCCCCCTCCGAGCGCCGCGCCGCCGACCTGCGGCGCCGGCTGCGCGTGGCCGCCGCGCTGACGGTGCCGGTCGTCGCCCTGTCGATGATCCCGGCGCTGCAGCTCTCGGGCTGGCAGTGGGTCGTCGCGGTGCTCTCGCTCCCCGTCGCCACGTGGGGCGCGTGGCCGTTCCACCGCTCGGCCGCGCGGGCAGCCCGCCACGGCGCATCGACGATGGACACGCTCGTGTCGGTCGGTGTCATCGCGGCGACCGGCTGGTCGCTCTGGGCCCTGCTCCTCGGCGGGGCGGGTGAGATCGGCATGCGGATGACGCCGCACCTCTTCCCGGCCGACGGCGCCATGGGCACCCCGGCCATGCCCGAGCTGTACTTCGAGGTCGCGGCCGTCGTGACGACGTTCCTCCTCGCCGGCCGCTACGCCGAGTCACGCTCGCGCCGCCGCGCCGGCGACGCGCTGCGCTCGCTGCTCTCGCTCGGCGCCAAGGACGTCGCCCGGGTCACGGTCGACGCCACCGGCGCCCGGACGGAGCGGCGCGTCCCGGTAAGCGACCTCGCCGTCGGGGACCTGTTCCTCGTCCGGCCGGGCGAGAAGGTCGCCACGGACGGCGTCGTCGTCGAGGGCCGCTCCGCGGTGGACACCTCGCTCCTCACCGGTGAGCCGCTCCCCGTCGACGTCGCCGAGGGCGACGCCGTCACCGGCGCGACGGTCAACAGCTCGGGGCTCCTGCTCGTGCGGGCCACGCGCGTCGGGGAGGAGACGACGCTCGCCCACATCGGGCGGCTCGTCACGCAGGCGCAGACCGGCAAGGCGCCGGTGCAGCGCCTCGCCGACCGCATCTCCGCGGTCTTCGTCCCGGTCGTGTTCGTCCTCGCCCTCGCGACGCTCGTCGTCTGGCTCGCGGTCGGGGCCAACACGCAGGCCGCCTTCACCGCCGCCGTCGCCGTCCTCATCATCGCCTGCCCGTGCGCGCTCGGGCTCGCGACGCCGACCGCCCTGCTCGTCGGGACCGGCCGCGCCGCCCAGCTCGGCATCGTCATCAAGGGCCCGGAGATCCTCGAGTCCACCCGGCGCATCGACACGATGGTGCTCGACAAGACGGGCACGATCACGCAGGGCCGGATGGAGCTCGCCGACGTCCTGCCGGGCACCGGCGAGGACACCGCCGACGTCTTGCGCCGGGCCGGTGCCGTCGAGGCCGGGAGCGAGCACCCCATCGCCCAGGCCATCGCCCGCCGCGCCGCCGCCGAGACCGGGCACCTGCCCGGCGTCACCGGCTTCGCCAACCACGCGGGCCGGGGCGTGAGCGGGACCGTGCCGCTCACGGCGGCCGGCAGCACAGGCGGACCCGGCGGCGCGGTCGACGTCCTCGTCGGCCGGCCGGCCTGGCTCGCCGAGCAGGGCGTGGGCGGCGTGGGCGCGCAGGACGAGCTCGGCCGGCGCCACCGCGCCGCCGAGGAGGATGGCGCAACAGCCGTCGTCGTCGCCTGGGACGGCGCGGCCCGCGGCGTCCTCGTCCTCGCCGACGAGGTCAAGGCGACGTCGGCCGAGGCGGTCGCCCGGCTCCGCGCCCTGGGGATCACGCCGATGCTGCTCACGGGGGACAACCGCACGACGGCGGAGACGGTCGCCGCGCACGTCGGCATCGACGCCGAGCACGTCATCGCCGAGGTCATGCCCGACGACAAGCTCGACGTCGTCGCCCGCCTCCAGCGCGAGGGTCGGGTCGTGGCGATGGTCGGCGACGGCGTCAACGACGCCGCCGCCCTCGCCCAGGCGGGCAGGCAGGGCCTCGGCCTCGCGATGGGCACGGGCACCGACGTCGCCATCGAGGCGAGCGACATCACCCTCGTCAGCGGCGACCTCCGGGCCGCGCCGACGGCAATCGACCTGTCCCGGCGGACCCTGCGCGTCATCAAGCAGAACCTCTTCTGGGCGTTCGCCTACAACGTCGCGGCGATCCCGCTCGCGGCCCTCGGGCTGCTCAACCCCATGATCGCCGGCGCCGCGATGGCGGCGAGCTCGGTCCTCGTCGTCGCCAACTCCCTGCGCCTGCGCCGCGCCGGTGGGGCCTGAGGTTCTCAGGCACGCGGTGGGGCCGGGACGCGTGACCGCCCGCGAGGAGATCGCGCCACCCTCGTGACTCCTGGGGCGGGTGGGGCGACGTCGCCGCCCCACCCGTCACTCCGGTCACGAGTGGGGCGCGACCGAGGGCCGAACCGGGACCGGCGGCCGGCGCCGACCGTCAGGACGCCGCGCCGCCGGACGACCGAGCCGTGACCCGGCGCCCGGCACCGACTCGTCAGGATCAGAACGCGGGGATGATCTCCCCGGCCGGCCAGCGCTCCTCGATGAAGGCGCGGACCTCCTCGGAGTGCAGCGCCTCGTCGAGGGCGACGAGCGCCGGGTCGTCGACGTCCTCGGCGCGCACGGCGACGAGGTTGGCGTACGGGTTGCCCTCGCCGGACTCGAGGACGAGGGCGTCCTCGGCCGGGTTCAGCTCGGCCTCGAGCGCGTAGTTGCCGTTGATGACGGCAGCGTCGACGTCCTGGAGGCTACGGACGAGCTGCGCGGCCTCGAGCTCGACGAGCTCGACGTCCTTGGGGTTCTCCGCGAGGTCGAGGACGGACGGGTCGTCGACGTCGGCGAGGGTGAAGACCCCCTCCGCCTCGAGCAGCTCGAGCGCGCGCGCCTGGTTCGACGGGTCGTTCGGGACGCCGATCTGGGCGCCGTCGGGGAGGTCGTCGAGCGAGGTGAGGGTCTCGGAGTAGATGCCGTAGGGCTCGATGTGGACGCCCTCGAAGTGCGCGAACTCGTAGCCCTTCTCCGCCACCTCGGCCTCGTAGTACGGCAGGTGCTGGAAGAAGTTCGCGTCGAGCTCGCCCTCGGCGAGCTGGACGTTCGGCTGGACGTAGTCGGTGTACTCGACGACGTCGAGGGTGAAGCCGGCGTCCGCGGCGAGGTTGCGCTCGACGAACTCGAGGATCTCCGCGTGGGGCGTCACGCTCGCGCCGATGACGATGGTCGCGAGCTCTCCATCGCCGGACTCGGCCGTCGGCGTCGTTCGGCCGCCCTGGTCCGTGGCGTCCTGCTGGCCGCACGCCGCCATCGTCAGCGCGGCGCTGGCGGCGAGGACGACGGCGCCGGTCCGGCGACGGTGGTGGTGCGAGGTGGTGGTTCGCATGATGTTCCCTTCTTGCCTCAGCGGTGGTCCACGGAGCGGGCCACGAGATCGCCGAGCATCTGGATGAGCTGGACGAGGACGACGATGACGACGACGGTCACGACCATGACGTCTGCCTGGAAGCGGTTGTAGCCGTGGTTGATGGCCAGGGCGCCGAGGCCCCCGGCCCCGAGCGCACCGGCCATCGCGGAGTAGGACACGAGCGTGATGACGGTGACCGTGACGCCGCGGACGAGCGCGGGCATGGCTTCCCGGACGAGGACCCCGCCGACGATCCCCAGCCGTGAGGCCCCGACCATCTGGGCCGCCTCGACCTTGCCCGGCGCCACCTCCCGCACGGCCGTCTCCACGAGACGCGCGAAGAACGGGATGGCCGCGATCGACAGGGGCACGACGGCGGACTGCCACCCGAAGGTCGTCCCGGTGAGCAGGCGGGTGAGCGGCAGGATCGCCACCATGAGGATGATGAAGGGGATCGAGCGCCCGACGTTGACGACGGTCGAGAGCACGCCGTTGAGCGCGGGCGCCGGGCGCAGGCTCCCCCTGGCGGTCACGACGAGAGCAAGGCCGAACGGCAGCCCGACGAGCACGGTGACGACCGAGGACAGGGCGGTCATGGAGAGCGTCTCGAGCGTCGCCTCCGGAAGGTTCTCGGTGATGACCCGGTTGGTGAGGACCCCGTCGAGCCAGCTCACGCCGCCACCTCCTCGACGTGGAGGCCGGCGTCGCGCAGCCGGGCGACGGCGCCCGCTCGCGCACCGGCCGGCACGGTGAGATGCATCCGCCCCACCCGGGCTCCCGCCAGCGTCTCGATCGTCCCCGCGGAGACGACGACGTCGTCCCCCAGCGCGGCGATCGTGGCGAGCACGTGCGCCGTGGCGAGGTGGGAGCCGAACGCGACCTCGAGCGCGGCGTGGTCGGCGGCGGGCACGCCGGGCGGCAGCGGGATGAGCGCGCGCGCGAGGCGGGAGCCGTGCTGCCCCGCGACCTCGTCGATCGTCCCGGTCTGCGCCACGCGCCCGCCGTCGAGGAGCGTGACGGAGTCGCAGACCTCGCGGACGACGGCCATCTCGTGCGTGATGATGAGGACGGTGATGCCGAGGCGGTCCCGCACGTCACGGATGAGGCCGAGGATCTGGCGGGTCGTGCCGGCGTCGAGGGCCGAGGTGGGCTCGTCGCACAGGAGCATGGCCGGCTCGGTCGCGAGGGCGCGCGCGATCCCGACCCGCTGCTTCTGCCCGCCCGAGAGCTGGGCGGGGTAGGCGTCGCCACGGCCGGCGAGGCCGACGATGTCGAGGAGCTCGGCGACACGGCGCACCCGCTCGGCGCGCGGGACCCCGGCGACGCGGAGCGGGTAGGCGACGTTCGCCGCCGCCGTCCGGGCCTCGAACAGGTTGACGTGCTGGAAGACCATCCCGATCCGGCGGCGCTGGCCCCGGAGCTCGCGCTCGCTCAGTGCGCCGAGCTCGTGGCCGTCGATCGTGACCGTGCCGGACGTGGGGCGCTCGAGGGCGGTGAGGCAGCGGATGAGCGTCGACTTGCCTGCACCGGACTCGCCGACGACCCCGTGGATGCTCCCGCGCGGCACGTGGAGGTCGATGCCGTCGAGGGCCACGACGTCGGGCCCCCCGCGGGTGCGGTAGACCTTGCGCAGGCTGGACAGGGTGATCACGGAGGCGCTCCTGGCATCGGTCCTGGCGGGAGCACCCACCAGGCGCCGGGAAGGCGCCTCGGGGTTGCTGCAGCGTCGTCGAGCCAGGTCTCTCAGCTGCTCTGGATGGTGCGGCGATGGTAGGCAGGCACCCACCATCGCCAAGCCGCTGTCTCACGATATGGCTACCCGCCCGCCGCGGCAGTCGCGGGCCGGCTCCGGCCTATCCTGACGGTTCCCCGGCGCACCCGCACCGGGGGCCGTCCGTGGGAGGAAGGCACCGGATGAGGGACGAGACCTCTCCCGCACCCGCCACCGGCACGAACGCTGCGCCGGGCGCGGCCTGCGCGCCGGCCCCCGCCGCTTCGACCGCCCCCGGCGCTCGCCGCCGCCTGCGTGCCGAGGTGTGGATCGTCCTCGGCCTCTCGCTCGGGCAGTCCGCTGTGTACGCGCTCGTCAACATCTACGCCCGGTTCACGGCGGAGACACCGCTGCGGGAGCAGGCCACCGCGCTCAACCCGTCCCGCTCCCCTCGGCCCTACCTCGACCTCGCGTACCAGGTCCTCTCCCTCGGCTTCGCGCTCGTCCCGGTGCTGCTCGCCCTCTTCCTCCTCACCGAGCCGGGGCGCCGGGCGACGGCGCGCATCGGGCTCAGCACGCGCCGGCCGTGGCGAGAGCTGGCCGTCGGCGTCGGCCTCGCGGCCCTCATCGGCCTCCCCGGGCTCGCCTTCTACGCCGCCGGGCGGGCGCTCGGCATCACGGTCGAGGTCCAGGCCGCGACGCTCGCCGACTACTGGTGGACCGTCCCCGTCCTGCTCCTGTCCGCCCTGAAGAACGGCCTCCTCGAGGAGGTCATCGCAGTCGGCTACCTCACGGAGCGGCTCGAGCAGCTGGGCTGGCGGCCCGCGGCAGTGGTCGGCGCGAGCGCGCTGCTGCGCGGTCTCTACCACCTCTACCAGGGCCCGGGCCCGTTCCTCGGCAACGTCGTCATGGGCGTCGTCTTCGCCGAGTACTACCGCCGCCGGCGCCGCACCTTCCCGCTCGTCGTCGCGCACACGCTCCTCGACGTCGTCGCCTTCGTCGGGTACTCCCTCCTGCCGGCGACGCTGCTGCGCTCGCTCGGCGTCTCCTGACGCGCGGCCCCCGCCGGCTCCTCAGGAGCCGCCCGCATGCGCCGTAGACTCCCCCGCATGACGGCGCGGGAAGGGCACGGGAGCTCTGCCGTGCCCACGAGCACCCAGGCGCCACGCCGCGCCGTGCTCCTCGTCGACCTGCCCGAGATGCGCGTCCACCGTCCCGGTGACCTCATCGAGATGCTCCTGTCCGCCCTCGGCATCGGCATGGTCCTCCTCCTCGCGGTCTACGCGCACGGGACCGCTCTCGGGGTGACCGAGGACGTCCAGTCCGCGGCGGCGGTCCTCCTGCGCCAGGTACTGCTCCTGCCGGTGACGATCCTCGAGGGCGTCGTCACGTTCTTCCTGCCGCTCGTCGTCATCGCGCTCCAGCTGCGCCGGTGGCGCTGGCGGGTGGTCCTCGAGGGGCTCGCGGCCGCCGTCACCGCCGGCCTCCTCGCCATGGGCGCCATGTGGCTCCTCGACACGTTCGCCACCCGGGAGCTGTCTGCCGGCCTGACGATCACGGTCGACGGCGACAGCGTCATCGCGATGAACCCCTTCGCCACCGCCCTCGCCGCTCTGCTCACCGTCGTCGGGACACGCTCGCAGCGCCCGTCGGTGAGGTGGTCGTGGAACCTCCTGTGGGTCGTCCTCGGCCTCACCATCATCAAGGGCGAGCTGACGCTCCCGGGCGCCGTCGTCGCGATCCTCATCGGCCGCGTCGTCGGCCTCGGGATGCGGTACGCGGCCGGTGTCCTCAACGAGCGGGCCAACGGCATCAGTCTCGTCCAGGGGCTGCGCCGCGCCGGGCTCGACCCCGCGCGGGTCGTGCGCACGGACGTCCCGCGCGGGGGCGTCCCGCAGGCGTGGACGGTCATGACGTCCGCCCCGATCGGGCACACCGAGCGGCTCCAGGAACCGTCCGTCCGACCCGCCGCCGGGGCGACGACCGCCCCCTCCGCAGCAACCAGCGCCCCCGCGGGCGCCTCCTCACCCGCGGCGGCCGCCGACGACGACGCCCTCGTCCGCGCCGCGGCGGGCGCCCGCAGCGCCGCCCGGCACGACCCGCGCGTCGACGTCATCGCCCCCGGCATCGCCCCGCTCGCGCCCGACGCCGCCCCGCCGACGCCCGACGGGGCCCCCGCGGCGCGCCCCGTCCCGGACTCGATCGTCCCTGACGTCCTCACGGACCCGGACGCCCTCGTCGGCGACGCGACGCCGCCGGCGGGTGTCGCGCTCGACCCGGTCAGCGCCCACCGCGTGTACTCGGTGTGGGACGTCGAGGGCCGGCGCTGGTACGTCGTCGTCCTCGACGGCGACCGCCAGGTGGTCGGCTACCTCTCCTCGCTCTGGGCGGCCATGCGCGTGCGCGGCCTCGACCGCCGGCGCGCCGCCTCCCTCCGCGACGCGGCGGACCGGGCCACGCTCCTCAGCTACGCCGCGGAGAACGCGGGGGTCCGTACGCCGCCGCTCGAGGGGATCGCCGCGGCCGAGGACTCCGTGCTCCTTGTGAGCGAGCACGTGAGCGGGGCCCGCCGGCTCGACGAGCTCGCCGCGGAGGAGGTGGACGACGCACTCCTCGACGAGCTGTGGACGCAGCTCCGCACGGCCCACGCCTGCGGGGTGGCCCACCGCGACCTCACGGCGGACGCCGTCCTCGTCGGCGCCGACCGCAGCGTGTGGATCCTGCGCTGGGAGAACGGGGAGATCGCGTCCTCGGACCTGTCCCGGCGCCTCGACCTCGCCCAGATGCTCGCCCTCACCGCCGTCCGCGTGGGCGCGGAGCGCGCCCTCGCCAGCGCCGCCCGCTCCCTGAGCCCGGACCAGCTCGCCTCGATCGCGCCCCTCCTCCAGCCCGTCGTCCTGCCCGCGCGCACGCGCGCGTCGGCGAAGAACCACCGCGAGCTGCTCAACTCCCTGCGGGCCGAGCTCGTCGGTCGCGTCCCGGCGGCGGACGTCGAGCCCGTCCGCCTCGCACGCTTCAGCGTGCGCACGGTCGTCATGGTGACCCTCGCGATCGTCGCCATCTGGGTGCTCCTCGGCACGCTCAACTTCGAGCAGGTGATCGCCGCCACGGAGAACGCGAACCCGGCGTGGCTGGCGGCGTCGTTCGGCTTCGGGCTCCTCACCTACGTCGGTGCCGCTCTCGGCCTCGTCGCGTTCGCGCCCGAGCGGCTCGGGCTCTGGCGCACGACGTGCGTCCAGGTCGCCGCCTCCGTCATCTCGCTCGTCGCCCCGGCCGGCGTCGGGCCCGCGGCGCTCAACCTCCGGTTCCTCAACAAGCGGCGCATCGAGACCCCGCTCGCCGTGGCGACCGTCGCCCTCGTCCAGCTCTCGCAGTTCGTCACGACGATCCTCCTGCTCGTCGCCGTCGCGCTCCTCACCGGCAGCGCCGGCACCCTCTCCCTCCCATCGGGTGCGGTGGCCGCGGCGGTCGTCGCCGCCCTCGCGATCGCGGGCGTCGCCGCCCTCGTCCCGCCGCTGCGCACGTGGGTGTGGGCGAAGGCGGCCCCGACGCTGCGCCAGGTGTGGCCGCGCCTGCTGTGGGTGGTCGGCAGCCCGGGGCGCCTCCTCGCGGGCATCGGGGGGAACATCCTCATGACCGCCGGGTACGTTGCCTCGTTCGGCGCCGCGCTCGCCGCCTTCGGCTACACGCTGCCGCTGACGTCGCTGTCCATCACCTACCTCACGAGCAACGCCGTGGGGGCGGCCGTCCCCTCCCCCGGCGGCATCGGCCCGGTCGAGGCGGCACTGACCGCCGGCCTCAGCGTCGCGGGCATCCCCGCGGGCGTCGCGTTCTCGGCGGCGCTCGTCTTCCGCGTGCTCACGTTCTGGGCCCGCGTGCCGCTCGGCTGGGCGGCGCTCCGGTTCCTCCAACGGCGCGGCGACCTGTGAGCACCGGCGCGACGACGGCGACGGCGGCGCCGACCGTACGGCCGCTGCGGCAGCGTCTGCGCGAACCACGGCTGCGCGACGCGTGGGTGCTGGCGGGGGTGAGCGGCCTCCTCTACTCGCTCGTCGCCGTCCTGCAGTGGCGCCGCTTCGAGTCGCCGTCGTGGGACCTCGGCATCTTCACGCAGCTCGCCAAGGCCTACGGCAACCTCGAGGCGCCGATCGTCCCGATCAAGGGCGAGGGGTTCAACCTCCTGGGCGATCACTTCCACCCCGTCCTCGTGCTCCTCGGTCCCCTCTACCGGGTCTTCCCCTCCGGGCTCACGCTGCTCATCGTCCAGGCCCTGCTCGTCGCCGTCTCCGTCGTCCCCCTCACCCGGGTGGCGATCGACCGCCTCGGTCGCTGGCCGGGCGTCGCCGCCGGCGCGGCGTACGCGTTCTCCTTCGGCATCCAGGGGGCCGTCGGCGCCCAGTTCCACGAGGTCGCCTTTGCGCTGCCCCTGCTCGGTCTCTCGCTCGAGGCGTTCCTGCGGGGGCGCCACCTCGCCGCCGCGGTCTGGGCGGCCCCGCTCGTCCTCGTCAAGGAGGACCTCGGCCTCACCGTCCTCGTCCTCGGGCTCGTCATCGCGTGGGGCGGGACCGTGCGGGCGGGTGCGGCCCTCGCCGCCTGGGGCCTCGCGTGGTTCGTCCTGGCGACAGTCGTGATCCTGCCCGCGCTCAACCCGCGCGGGCAGTGGGACTACACGGACCGGCTCACGCTCGGCGACGCCGTGGGAGACCCGCTCGGCACCCTCGCCGACGTCCTGTCCCCCGGCGAGAAGGTCGTCACGCTGCTCATGCTCGCCGCCGTGGCCGGCGTCGTCGGGGTGCGCTCACCGCTCGTCCTCGCGATGGTGCCGACGCTCGCGTGGCGCTTCCTCGGGAACGTCCCGTTCTACTGGGGCTGGACGTGGCACTACAACGCCGTCCTCATGCCTGTCGCGCTCGCCGCGCTCCTCGACGCGCTCGGCCCGCGACCCGACGACGAGCCTCCGCCCTCCGAGGAGGCGCCCCTCGACGGCGTGCGGGCGGCCGAGGCGCCGGCGGGGGTGCAGCCCCCGCCGAAGAGGGAACCGCCTGCGGTGGTCGAGCCGCCCGCGGACGGTTCCGTGCCCGCCCCTGCCGGGTCCGCACCTCCCGCTGACGGCTCCCGGGCGCCTGCCGCGGACGCGGGAGCTCGCGCGCGGACGCCGGCCGCCGCCCACCGCACCCGCGCGTGGCTCGCCGTCGGCGTCTCGCTCGCCGTCAGCCTCCTCGCCACGCCCGACCTCGCTCTCGGCCGGCTCACCGACGCCGATTCCTACCGCCCCTCCCCTCGGCACGCGGCGGCGGCCGGCGCGCTCGACGCCGTGCCCGACGGCGTGACCGTGAGCAGCGACATCGCCCTCATCGCCTACCTCGTCCCCACGACGACCGTCTACTGGTCCGGCAATGACGGAAACCCGGTCCCGGACTACGTCGTCATCGACCGGCTCAACGGCACGTGGGGCGGCGACGCTCCCGCCGACGCCGCGGTCTACGCCGAGGGCAAGCACCCCGGCACGGACTACGAGGTCGTCTACTCCGAGTCCGACTACCAGGTCGCGCGCCTCGTCGGGGCACCGTAGCGACGTGGAGCCGTTGCCGGGAGTCCTCCGGAGCCGGGCGTGGCTGCGCCCGGGACCGCTCGCCGCCGTCGCCGCCGGCGGGACGCTCGGTACCGCCGCGCGGGCCGGTGCCGACGCCTGGGTCGGCGCCCCAGGCCCCTGGCCCACGTCGACGTTCGTCATCAACGTCGTCGGCTCCCTCGCGCTCGGCGCGCTCCTCGGCCGGCTCGCGGGCGGGAACGGCCGCGCCGCCGGGCTCCGGCTCCTCGCGGGCACGGGGTTCCTCGGCGCGTTCACGACGTACAGCGCCTTTGCGGTCGAGGTGGCCGAGCTGGCGGCGGGTGGTCGAGCGCCCCTCGCGCTCGCCTACGCCGGCGCAAGCCTCGCGCTCGGTCTGCTCGCGGCGGCCGCCGGGGGTGCTCTCGCCGCTCCCCGGCGGCGTGGTCGGCGCGTCGACCCGGACGACGGGGCTGTGCCGTGATCGCCGTCCTCGCCCTCGCCGGAGGGCTCGGAGCGGTGCTCCGGTTCGTCGTCGACACCCTCGTGCGCGAGCGCCTCGGCGCCCGGTCGACGGCGGGCATCGCCCTCGTCAACGTCACCGGCTCCTTCGCCCTCGGCGTGCTCACAGGCCTCGTGACCTCCGTCCCGGCGGCCGGGCCGGTGCTCGCGCTCGCCGGCACCGGCCTCCTCGGCGGGTACACGACTTTCAGCACCGCCATGGTCGACGCCGTCGGCCTGCTCCGTGAAGGCGAGCCGGGACGGGCCTTCGCCACCGCCGTCGGCACGTTGACGCTCTCGGTCCTCGGCGCGCTGGCCGGGCTCGCGCTCACCGGCTGACCGCCCGGTGCGGGCTCGCGGCGTCCTAAGGTGGAGCCATGACCACGTCTCACCGAGCACCGGCCCGGGGCCTGGTGGTCTCGCTCGCGTCCGCGCTCCTCATGCTCGTCCTGCTCGTCGTCGCGCCCGCCGCCCACGGGCACGACACCCTCGTCGAGTCCGTGCCGGCCGAGGGCTCCGTGCTCGAGGAGTCACCGGGCGGCATCGTCCTCACCTACAGCGCCGAGGTGCTCGAGCTGAGCCCGGTCGTCGTCGTCACCGGCGCGGACGGGTCCGTCGTGGCCGAGGGCACGCCCAGCGTGGACGGCAGCACCGTCACCCTCGAGCTTCCCGTCCCGCTGGGGAACGGGGACTACGAGGTGGCATGGCGCGTCGTCTCCAGCGACGGTCACCCCATCGAGGGCGTCGTCGCGTTCGCGGTCGCCGCGGACGTCCCGCGCACCGAGCCGACGACGAGCGAGGCCACCGGCGCGCCGGTGGGCGAGGCCGGGGCGAGCGCCGACGAGAGCCACGCCGCCACGCACGACGAGCCGGGCGCAAGCTCGCCCGGCGGCGCCGACGGGTCAGGCCTGGGCGCGCTGCCGACCTGGCTCAAGGTCGCCCTCATGCTCGCGGCCACGGCGAGCGTCGTCGGCCTCATCATCATCACGCTGCGGCGGGACCGCGGCGGGCGCTGAGCGCCCGCGCACCGTGGGCTCACCCGGGCTCGTCCCGCGCCGCTGAGTTGCGGCTGCCGCCCACCGGCGCGAGGCTCGCACGACCAGCACCCTTCGAAGGAGTGAGTCGATGAGCGCAGCAGAGCAGGAGCAGCCGGCCGAGCCGGGCACGCAGGACCGCGCCCCCGGCGACGTGCCGAACGAGGAGACCGGCGTCGGGCTCGGTCACGACGAGGAGTCGAACACCTTCGAGCCGGAGGAGGACCCCGGCGCCGTCGAGCCCGCGTGAGGGACGGGTCCCGCCACCGCCCGCCGACCCTCCCGGCCCGGCGGGCGGTGGCACGACTCACATCGCTCGCCAGGGACCGAGCCACGGCGGCCGCGTATTCTAGCCGTTATGCGACGTAAGATCCTTGTTTCCGTGTCCCTTTTCTCCGCCCTCGCCCTCGCCGGTTGCAGCGACAGCACCGGCTCCGGCTCCGAGGCGACCGCCACCGCGACCGCGACGGCCGCCGCTGCCTCGGACTCCCCCGAGGCAGCCACGTGCGCCGGCTTCTTCGAGGGCACCGGCACCCCGCTCGCCGAGCGCGCCGAGGCCGCCCGCGCCGCCCTCTCCGGCGGTGAGGTCACCGACGACGTGAGCTATGGCGAGATCAACATGCTCGAGCAGCGCCTCAGCGACCTGGCTGCCGATGCACCGGCCGAGCTGGCCGAGCCGCTCGAGGCCGTCAACGCGCCGTTCACCGAGGCCGTGAGCACGGTCAACGACGCGCGTGCCCAGGAAGTCCCGGAGGGCGAGGAGGCCGCTGGGTTCCCTGACCTCAGCATCATCGACGTGAGCGCGTCGGAGACCGCCCAGACCGATGTCGAGAGCGCCTGCGCGGACGCCGGGTTCGAGGTCGCCGCCGGCTGAACGCCGATCGCCAGCACCGCCCCGGGGACGCGCACGCCGCGGCCCCGGGGCGTCGTCGTCTCAGGCTGCGCCGTGCTCGGTGCGGGTGGGCTCGACCGCGACCTCCTCGCCGGCGCCGACGATCGCCTCGACCACCTCGACGCTGAGCCAGTCCGACTCCTCCGGGTGAGCGAGCACCCAACCAGCGGCGACGGCCGCACGCCTGAGCGCGGCGACGGGCGCGTGCTTCTCCCCCACCAGGAAGTGGGCGAGAGCGGCGAAGAAGGTGTCGCCTGCGCCGTCGGGGTGCGCGACCGGCCCGGTGCTGTACGCCTCGACGTTGATGGGCCGCGCCAGCTCGGGGGTGAGCGCGAGGAGGCCGTCCTCGGCGCGGGTCATGACGAGCAGCCGCGCCGCGGACTGCTCGCGGATCGCAAGGAGCACGTCCTCCTCCCGGCCCCGCACGTGGCGGTTGCTCATGACGAGGACGTCGACGCCGAGCATCTCGTCACCGACGAGGTCGAGCGGCCCCGGGACGTCGTGGAGGTCGGCCATGACCGGCACGCCCGCCCCCTTCGCGACGGCGACGACGGGCCGTGACAGGGCGATGTCGTCGAGCAGGACGACGTCGGTCGTGCGCAGCGGCTCGGCGAGCACGGCCGGGTCGAGGTGCGCCGACGGGACGTCACCGAGGTCGGAGGAGACGTGCCGCCGGCCCGAGGGCTCCGTGAGGATGACTTCCCGCGGCGTGCGTGCCAGCGTGCGCACGCACAGGGCGGTGCTCACGCCGAACCGGAACGCCACGGCGTCGATGGCGGCGGCCGCGGCGTCCTCGCCGAGGGGCGCTGCGAGGCTGACGTCGTCGCCGAGCGCGGCGAGCGTCCGGCTCACCGCGAACCCGGCGCCACCGACACAGGTGGTGATCTGGTGCGGCACGGACCGCACCGCCGTGTACGGGACGGGGAACCCCTCGACCGGCAGGACGGTGCCCTGCGTGGCCAGGCCGACGACGACAGCTTTCATGTGAGAACCCCTAACGTCCGCGGCGACGCTGCCGCGTGGCGTCAGGTTAGCCCGCGCAGAGGCACGCCCGCACCGTGGGATCGACAACAGTGGACAAAGGTCGCGCCCGCACTCAGCGCAGGGGCACGAACCGGTAGGCCCCGACGCCCCGGGTGCTGATCCCCTCGGGACCCCGGTCGACGACGAGGAGCTCCCCTGCGACGGGGATGACCATCCGGCCACCCACCGCCATTTGCTCGACGAGGGCGGCGGGGAGGATGGGGGGCTCAGCCGAGACGAGGACGCGGTCGAACGGCGCCTCGTCCGGCAGACCGAGGACGCCCGGGCTGGCGGGCACGATGCGGGCGCCCACGGCGGCGGAGGCAGCGAGGTTCGACGCCCCCGCGACCACGAGGTCCGGCTCGAGCTCGACCCCGACGACCCTGCCGCCGGGCGCGACGAGCCGGGCGAGCAGCGCCGTCGTCCAGCCCGACCCGGACCCGACGTCGAGCACCCGGTGGCCCGGGCCCGGCTCGAGCAGGGTGAGCATGCGCGCCACGGTGGAGGGCTGGGAGCACGTGGCCCCGTGCCCGATGGCGAGCGGGACGTCCCGGCCCGCGTGCTCCCGCTGGTCCGCCGGCAGGAAGCCCCGACGGTCCGTCACGGCCATGGCCGTCCTCACCCGCTCCGCCGCCGCGTCATCCATGGCCCCATCGTCCCCCTCGAGCGGCGGCTACGGGGGGCGAGGGCGGGGGGAGGTGGTGTGCCGGGTCGTCCATCCGCCGCTCGTTCCTCGCGGCTCGCGCCAGACCCACCACCACCCGGCACACCACCTCCCCCGCCCGCCCGACCTGCCGGTGCGTCGCGGGCTGCCGACAATGGGCTCATGAGCCTGCTCACCGTCGGACACGGACCACTCGACCGGGACTCTCTCGCGGCGCTGCTCACCGGCGCCGGCGTCGAGCTCCTCGTGGACGTCCGCCGGTTCCCGGGAAGCCGGAACAACCCCGACGTCAAGCGCGAGGCGGTCGAGGAGTGGTCGGCGGCGGCCGGTATCACCTACGTGTGGGAGCCGCGGCTCGGCGGGCGCCGCCACCTGGGCAAGGACGCGGACGCGGCCTCCCCGGACCAGTGGTGGCGGGTGGCTGCGTTCCGGGCCTACGCGGGCTACACCCGCACCGAGGGGTTCACGGCGGCGATGGACGACCTCGTGGCCCGTACGCGGGACCAGCGGGTCGCCGTCATGTGCAGCGAGTCAGTGTGGTGGCGCTGCCATCGGCGGCTCATCGCCGACGTCGCCGCGCTCGGACGCGGCCTCGACGTCGCCCACCTCATGCCGACCGGGGTGCTCAGCACGCACGTCACCTCAGCCGGGGCGCGTCGCACCGGGGACGGGACGCTCGTCTGGGACGGGACCGACGAGACCTGACGCCGTCGGCCAGCCGTCCGTCCAGCCGCCTCAGCGGTCCGAGCGGACGCCCGTCTCGTTCGTCCCGAAGTGCTGGAGGAAACGCGGGCCGCGCGCGGCGAGCTCCTCCTCGAAGTCGCGCCCCCACGCGCTGTACGGCCGCACGGCGAGGGCGTCGTTGGCGAAGCGCGGGTCGTCGCTCACCTCGGTGACGCAGAAGTCCGGGATGGCGAGATCGGTGACCGGCCCGCCTCGCTCGCACTCGGCGACGACGAGCGGGCTGTTCGCCCCGAGGAACGCGTCGATGACCCACCCGTCCGTGCCGAGCCACAGCGAGTACCGGTGCTTGACGATGCGGTGCCCGCCGAGACGTACCATGGCGCGGCCGACGGAGACGTCGAGCTCGCGCTCGGCCTCGTACCGGGTCCCGCCGACGTAGGGGCCCTTCGCGGTGAGCGCGCAGAAGGTGAAGTCGACCTCCTCGAGAAGGCGCTCGGCGTCGACGCCCTCGTCGAGCGATCCCGCCGGGGCGGGCGCCTGGAGCCGCACCCGGAGCGCGTAGCCCTCGGCTGCGAGGAAGTAGCTCTGGACGATGAGCGCGGGCGAGGGCTCCTCGCGCAGGGCGGCCGGCAGCTCGTCGACGACGAACTTCCGCTCGAACTCGAAGTCACCGAACCCGGTGTCGCTCATGGGGCGAGACTACCGACCGTGGCGCGCGATGCTCGCGCCCGCGCCGCGCTCGTGCCGCCGCATCGCAGGCTGGCGGCGCCGGCGGCATCGTCGTGCGGCGCGGACGCCACGCTCGAGGCCGGTGCCGTCGCACCGCCGGGTCCGGAGACGCCGAAGGCCCCGGCACGAGGTGCCGGGGCCTTCGGGGTGCAGACGTCAGTCCGCGTTGCTCAGATCAGAGCGGGCGGATGTTCTCCGCCTGGGGGCCCTTGGGGCCCTGCGTGACGTCGAACTCGACCTTCTGGTTCTCGTCGAGCGAGCGGTACCCGCTCGAGGAGATGGCCGAGTAGTGGGCGAAGACGTCCGCGCCACCGTCGTCGGGGGCGATGAAGCCGAAGCCCTTGTCAGCGTTGAACCACTTCACGGTACCTGTAGTCATTGCGTACTCCTTCCAGAGCATTCAAACAGCCCCGCGGTTCGGGTGCTGCTTGTCACGGTGTTCGTCGTCTGCTCCAAGAAGGAAACGCAACCCGGCCGAGGCCGAGGGCACACAAGACATATGAGTCACACTGCAACTGTTACCCGAGCGTAGCCCAGATCGGCGGCGGATGCGAGGGCTTGGCGGAGAGCCGCATCACAAGGCCTGTCCCCAGCGCGTCCGCCGAGGGGATGGGCCGGGCGAGGGCGCGGCGTGCAGGGAGGTCAGGACTCCCCGCCGGCGGCGCCCGTACCGCCGTCCGCCGTGCCGTCGGCGTCCTGCGCGGCGGCCCGGCGCCACACGAGGTGCGCCGTGGACGTCCGGTCACCGACGACGACGTCGCCGGCCGACAGGGTGAGGGCGTCGCCGTGGAGCTCGACCCCGTGCTCCGTGGCCACGTCATGCCCCGCGGGGAGGACGGAGACGTCGAGCCGGTACGTCAACCTCTCCCCGTCGACCGCCCACCGGCCGGCATAGGCGAGGTCGCGCCCGCCCGCAGCGCCATCCTCGGTGCCGCTCGCCTGCGCACCGCCGCCGATCTGGGTCGAGACGTACCCGTCAGGGGAGAAGAGCAGAAGGCCGTGCGCCCCCTCACCCAGGGGGTGGGCGACGCCTCCGCCCTCGTCGGTCAGGGTGTAGCTGACCAGGGACCATGCACCTACCAGCTCGTCCTCGAGACTGAGCGAGATGCGCCCAGACCGGTCGCGGACCGGTCCCTCTTTCGCGTCGGACACGACCGCTCCTTCCGGCGGGGCCCGTGCGAGCCTCGCCTCCCTCATCCTGCGCACGCGCGCGTCGGTGCGCTCGTACGTCTCGAGTATCGCGCCGATCACGTCCAGGGCGCACGCGTTCTCGCACCCGGCCTCAGGGCGCCCGCACGCCGGGACCCCCGCTGCGCGTGAATACGGCGTGCCGGTCCGCGGCTAGTCCGGGGGCTCCTCGAGGGAGGAGGAGTCGTCGGTGCCCTCGGCCGCTTCGGTCGGGACGCCGTCCTCCTCACCGCCGATGCCGAAACCGGGTGCGGGCTCGGGCGCGCCGGCGCCGAGGTCCGCCGCGGGGACGCCGTCGCGGTCGGGGTTGAGGTTGGGCTGGAAAGGCTGTGCCATAGACATACGAGTTGTGTACCAGCGCCCGACACGGACCGCACGGCGAGCACCGCGGGCGTGCGAGCCGGCTGCGGCGGTGCTGAACCCCGGCGACGCGCTACTGGTCGGCGACCCGCCCGCTCTGCTCCTGCAGCTCGTCGATGAGGCTCGACGCCTGGGCCTTCGTCAGCCCGTCCGGCACCTCGCGCCCCGCCTCGCGGGCGAGGGTGCTGGCGTAGCTCAGCTGAGCGCCGGTCGCCGGCTCGCTGCCGGTCGTCCACTCCTCGGGGTCCTTGATCGTGCCTGCGCCGTCCTGCGGGGTCGCGTTCTCGCTCATGGATCCACGGTATGACCGGCATCCGACTCGCGCCCGCGGAGCGTCCCCGCCCGGCGCCCCCCTCCTTCGCCGCCCCGCCGTCCGCCGGGCGCGTCGCCGGCAGTCCGCACGGCGCCGGCGCTCGCGACGACGACGAGCGCGACGGCGGCGAGCTGCCCCGCGCCGAGCCGCTGGTCGAGGACGAGGAAGCCCGCCAGCGCGGCGACAGCCGGTGCCAGGCTCATCATGACCGCGAAGGCCGACGCGGGCAGCCGGCGCAGCGATGCCATCTCGAGGCTGTAGGGAAGGGCGGAGGAGAGCACGGCGACGGCCGCGCCGGCGGCGAGGGTGCCCGGCACGAGGAGGTCCCGTCCGGCGTGCACGGCGCCGAGCGGGAGGGTGAGTGCGGCTGCCACGGCCATGGCGAGCGCAAGACCGTCGGCACGGGCGAAGCGCCGTCCGACTCCGGCGGTGAGGAGGATGTACGCCGCCCACATCGCAGCCGCGACGAGGGCGAAGCCGACGCCGACCGGGTCGAGGCCGCCGGTGCCGCCGCCACTGAGGAGCGCCACCCCGGCGAGCGCGAGGGCAGCCCACACGAGAGCCACGCGACGGCGCGAGGCGAGCACGGACAGCGCGAGCGGGCCGAGGACCTCGAGGGTGACGGCGGCCCCGAGCGGGATCCGCTCGATCGCCGCGTAGAACGACGTGTTCATGGCCGCGAGCGCCACGCCCAGCCCACCGACGAGGGCCAGGTCGCGACGCGTGCGGCCCCGCAGGGCCGGGCGGAAGACGACGAGGAGAAGGACTGCCGCGACGGTCAGCCGCAGCGTGACGACGCCGACGGCTCCGACGCGCGGGAAGAGCAGGGCGGCCAGGGCAGCCCCGAACTGGGTGGACCCGGCCGCGGCCAGGACGAGGACGACGGCGGCGGCACGCTCGCTCGGGGCGGGGACGCGCCACCAACCGCTCGCCTTCCTCACCACGCGTGCGGGCACGCGCCGGGCGACCGGGACGCGCACCGAGGGCGGGTCACGTCTGGGCGTGGATGTGCCCGACGACGGCGACGTGCACCTCGACACCGTCCATCGCCTCGGGCACCCGCTCGGCGACGGCAGCGTCCGGCGCGTCGACGCGCAGACCGTAGTCACCCGGTCGCCCGGTGAGGCCGACCCCGGCGTGATCGCCGTGCTCGGCGAGCTGTGCGACGAGCCGCTTCTTAGCGGCGCGCGCCTCGGCGAGCGAGCTCACGCGCACCACCTCCCTCTGCCGGCGCGGGCTACACGAGCGTGGCTCCCAGCGCGGACAGCACCTCGTCGATCGGGTTGAGATAGGTCAGTCCGCTCCCATTCTCGCCCCCCGTCTCGCTTCCCGCAAAGAGCAGGCCGATCGCCCGGCCGTCCTGGAGGCGGTAGACGACCGAGCCGCTGTCCCCGCCGCTGGAGAACGGCCCGGAGCCGGTCGACTCCACCTCGATCTGGTCGTCGAACGTCAGCTCACCCAGCTCGGCCCCGTACCCGACGACGATCCCGTCGAGCTCGATGGCGCTCACCCGCCCTCGGGTCACGCCGGTGGTGCGGCCGATCTTCTCCACGGCCTCGCCACCGAGGGCGGCCGCCGTGCCGGTGAGACGGCCGACCGGGTACGTCGGATCGACGTCGGCGTCGACGAGCCGGGCGAGCGCTGCGTCGACGACCGAGGGCCCTCCGGCTCCGAGCGGGACGAAGGCGGACAGCGCGCCGACCTCGTCCTCGGGCATCTGGCCGCCGTCCGCCGGCGCGGGCTGCAGCACGGCCTCGCCGACCCGGACCGAGGGGGAGCCGACGAGCACGTGGTAGTTCGACAGCGCGTGGACCCCGGGCTCGCCGTCCGTCGTCGTGACGAAGCCCCCGAGGGTGCCGGCGGTGACCGAGTGGTGCGCGACGGAGACCCCCGGGCGCAGGGGTCGCACCCGCCCGGTCTCGCCGGCGGCGAGCGCGGTGGGCACCGGTGCGCCCGGCCCGGCACGCTCGGGCGCCATGATGCGACCGGTCCGCCGGACGTCGAGCCCCGTGCCGGCCTCCGCCACGAGCCGCCGCGCGATCATGCGAGCCGTGGGCGTCCCCAGCCGGTAGCGCACGGCGACGTCGAACTGACCGTCCCCGCGGGGTGCGAGGCCGAGCGCGACGCCGAGCGGCGCGGCCGTCGACGTGGCCTGGATGCGGTCCGTGAGGAGGTCGGTGACGTACTGCCCGAGCTGGTGCTTGAGCGTGCGGGCCGAGGCGATGTCCATGGGCGCAAGTCTGCTGCGCACCACCGACATCGGCGCGGCATCTGGTTCCCGCGCACGCCGGCGGCCGCCTGCTCGTCGCGACGACGACGCGAGTACGCTTGACCGTCGGACGCGCACCCCTCCACCGATCGGAGCCCTCTCGTGGTCAACCTCGCGTACGTCATCGCCGGCTCGGAGGCAACCGGCGGGGCCGGCATCCAGGTCGACCTCAAGACGTTCCAGCAGCTCGGCGTCTACGGCCTCGGTGCCATCACGTGCATCGTGTCCTTCGACCCTGCGAACGGCTGGGGCCACCGCTTCGTGCCCGTCGCACCCGAGGTCATCGCCGACCAGATCGAGGCGGCGACGTCCTGCTACGACCTCGACGTCGTCAAGCTCGGGATGCTCGGCACCCCGGCCACGATCGACGTCGTCGCCGAGAGCCTGGCGAAGCAGCCCTGGCGGCACGTCGTCCTGGACCCTGTCCTCATCTGCAAGGGCCAGGAGGCCGGGGCGGCCCTCGACACCGACAACGCCCTGCGCGAGAAGATCCTGCCGCACGCCACCGTCATCACCCCGAACATGTTCGAGGCGACGACGCTCTCCGGCATGGACCGCATCGAGTCGGTCGAGGACCTCATCGAGGCCGCCCGTCGCATCCACGACCTCGGTCCCCGGTACGTCCTCGCCAAGGGCGGCGTCGAGCTGCCCGGGGACGACGCCGTCGACGTCCTCTTCGACGGCGAGGACGTGCGGATCTTCGCCGAGCCGAAGGTCGGGCAGGAGCGGGTCTCCGGAGCGGGCTGCACCCTTGCCGCCGCCGTCACCGCCGAGCTCGCCAAGGGCGCCGACGTCCCGGCGGCCGTCGCGGTCGCCAAGGAGCTCGTCACGCGGGGCATCAAGGGTCGCGTCGCCTCCCACGCCCCGTTCGACGCCGTGTGGCAGGGCGCCTGAGCAGGCATTCCTCGTGCTCCCAGGTGTGGCTGACGAGCCATCTCAGGGCGCCGAGCGGATCTCCTGGGTCCCGCGTCGGGCTCACTGCCCGGGGGCGCGGGGCTCGGTGACCCCCCGGTGAACCGGGAGTAGCGAAACGTCGTTACCTGCGTGAACAGAGTATGAAAACTGTTGACGCGCCTGCTTCCCGTTGGCACAGTGCGGCTAGACCGCGACGACGTCGTCGTGCCCGCACGCCATCGAAGGAGAGCTTGATGCCGAGATCCGTCCACGCCCCGGGCGGCTGGTCCCGCAGGACCGCCGCCGTCGTCCTCGGTGCGGCGCTCGCCGCTACCCCGCTCGTCGGGTCCGCCGCCGCGACGCCGCTGGGCGGGGCCCAGGTCGGCCAGCCGGCGCCCGCCGCGGTGCTCGCGGCGCCCGGGGCACCGCACGGGATGGACCTCGTCGGCGACGGCGTCTTCGTCGACGCCGAGACCGACCGCATCGCCCCCGGGCTGGACGTCACGCGGTTCTCGCGCGAGGAGGAGGGCGGCTGGACGGCCGGCGCCGTCATGGTCGCTGACCTGTCCGTCCCCACGCTGTCGGTGGACGCGGTCAACTCCGGTCGGGTCACCGAGGCCGTGACGGCGTCGGAGCACGCCGCGCGGTCCGGCGCGGTCGCCGCGGTCAACGGCGACTTCTTCGACATCAACTTCTCCAACGCCGCGCGGGGCACCGCCGTCTCGAGCGACGGCATGCTCAACGGCTCGGCGACGCCGTACCCCGCCGTCACCGTCGCGGACGGGCTCGCGGCGGTCCAGGCGATCTCTGCGGCGGCGACCGTCACCATCGACGGGACGACGCACGACGCGGGCGGCGTCAACACCCCGCACCTCGCCGCCGGTGCGATCGGGATCTACACCCCCGCGTGGGGCACCCACACACTCGACCGGCCCGTCGGTGGCCCCGGTGCCGGTATCTCCGGCGACGTCCGGCGCGCGACGGTCGTCGACGGCACGGTCACCGCCGTCGCCACCGGCGCCGGCGAGCCGGCCGTCCCGGCCGACGGCATGGTCCTCCTCGGCCGCGAGGCCGGGGCCGACCTCGTCGGGGGGCTCGAGGTCGGTGACACCGTGAGCGTCGACATCGCCGCGAGCGCGGACGTCGACGTCGCCCTCACCGGCAGCGCCGCGATCGTCACGGACGGCGTCGTCACGGCGACGGACGCGACGGTCCACCCGCGCACCGCCGTGGGCGTGAGCGCGGACGGGAGGCGGATGTTCGTCGTCGCCCTCGACGGCCGTGCCCACTTCGGTCGCGGCATGTCCCTCATCGAGCTGGGCGAGCTCATGCTCGACCTCGGCGCGTACGACGCCGTCAACCTCGACGGCGGCGGTTCGACGACGATGGTCGGTCGCCTCGCCGGCGAGGCGGGCACGACCGTGCTCAACCGCCCCTCCGACGGCGGGGAGCGCCCCGTCCCCAACGCGCTCGCCTTCTTCTCCTCCGCCCCCGCGGGCGCGCTCAGCGACGTCGCCGTCGAGCCCGTCTCGAGCCGGCCCGGCGCGTCCACGGTCATCCCGGGGCTGCGGCGCACGCTCGCCGGCGTCGGCCTCGACGCCAACCTCGCACCCGTCGAGGCCGAGGGCGCCTTCACCACCGGCTCCGGCGCGGTGAGCGTCACCGAGGCGACCGGCTCGAGCGCGGTCGTCCGCGGCGAGCACCGTGGCGTCGCGACGGTCGCCTACAGCGCCGGCGACCTCACGGCGACGACCCAGCTCGAGGTCCTCGGCGAGCTCGACCACGTCCGCGCCGACCGCAACGTCATCGCCGTCGAGGACGCCGGTGACACCGAGACCGTCCACCTCATGGCCTACGACGCCGACGGGCACGAGTCCGTCGTCGAGACCGCCGACGTCAGCATCGAGGCGCCCGCCGGGTTCGAGGTCGAGGCCTCCGGGGTCGACGCCTTCACCATCACCCCGACGACCGACGACGGCGGCGGCACCGCCGTCCTCACCGTCGGCGACGAGCGAGTCGAGCTGGCGCTGTCCGTCGGGGTCGCCGAGACCCCCGTCCCCGGGCTCGACCTCTCCGACGCGGCCGAGTGGCGCACCGAGAACGCCCGGGCACCGGACTTCACCATGGACCCCGCCGCGGGCCCGGAGCCCGGCACGCACGGCCTGCGCATGCAGTACGACTTCACGGCCTCGACCGCCACCCGCGGCGCCTACGCCATCGCGCCCGAGCCGGTCGAGCTCCCCGGCCGCCCCCGCTCGATCGTCATGTGGCTCAACGGCTCCGGCGACGGCGAGTGGCCGCGCCTGCAGGTCCAGACCGGCGACGGCGTCGTCACCAACCTCGACGGGCCTGACGTCGACTGGGAGGGGTGGCGCCAGGTCGAGTTCACCATCCCGCAGGGGACGGCGTTCCCGCTCACGCTCCAGCGCGTGCGCATGATGGAGATCCGGCCCGAGGCGCAGTACGCCGGTGACGTCACGGTCGGCCCGATGTCCGTCGTCATCACCGCCGACGTCGACGCTCCGGTCGTCGAGCCCGTGCACGACCCCGTCATCGTCACCGATGGCACCGTCGACGACCGCGCGCTCCGTGTGGCCGTCATGTCCGACGCGCAGTTCGTGGGGCGCAACCCCGGCTCGGACATCGTCGCCGCCGCGCGGCGGACCCTCGCCGAGATCGTCGCGGCCGAGCCGGACCTCCTCGTCATCAACGGGGACCTCGTCGACGAGGCGGCACCGGAGGACCTCACACTCGCCCGCGACGTCCTCGAGGAGGAGGTCGGTGACGCGCTGCCCTGGGTCTACGTCCCCGGTAACCACGAGATCATGGGCGGCTCGATCGAGAACTTCATCGCCGAGTTCGGGGCGACGCACCAGGCGCTGACGGTCGACCGCACCCGGGTCATCACGCTCGACACGAGCACCGGCACGCTCCTCGGCGGAGGTATCGACCAGCTCCAGATGCTCGAGCGCGAGCTCGCCGCCGTCGCGGCTGACCCGACGCTCACGGGCGCGCTCGTCTTCTCCCACCACCCGACGCGCGACCCGCTGCCCGGCGCCCTGAGCCAGCTCACCGACCGGGTGGAGGCGGCAGCCCTCGAGCGCACGCTCGGGCAGTTCCGCCGGGACTCCGGGAAGTCCGTCGCCGCCCTCAACGCCCACGTGGGGATCTTCCACGCCCGGGCGCAGGAGGGCGTCAGCCACCTCGTCAACGGCAACGCCGGCAAGGGGCCGAGCGGTACCCCGGCCACCGGAGGCTTCACCGGGTGGACGATGCTCGGCGTCAACCCCTCGGCCGGGGTCGTCGGCGACGTGCCGGCCGTCCCGACCGCGCGCCTCGCGTGGATGCGGGCCGAGGTCGTGGCGCGGGTCGACGCCCTCGAGCTCAGCGGCCCGACGACGCTCGCGGTGGGCGAGAGCGCCCCCGCCACGGCTGTCCTCACGCAGGACGAGGGCCGCGTGGTCCCCGTCGCGTGGCCCGTGTCCGCGCAGTGGAGCGGCGACGGCGTCCTCGTCGACGACGGTTCCGTGCCGGCCGACGGGACCCCCGAGGAGTCCGGAGACGTCCTGCGCTACAACCCCCGCACCGGCGAGCTCACCGCCGTGACCGGCGGGACGGCGACCCTCGCGGTGACGGTCAACGGCGTCACGGACGACCTGACCGTCACCGTGCCGGCCGAGGAGCCCACCGAGGAGCCCACCGAGGAGCCGACGGAGGAGCCGACGACCGAGGAGCCCACGACGGGCGAGCCGACCGAGGAGCCCACGACCGGTGAGCCCACCGAGGAGCCCACGACCGGTGAGCCCACCGAGGAGCCCACGACCGGTGAGCCCGAGGAGCCCACGACCGGTGAGCCCACCGTCGACCCGACCGAGGAACCGACCACAGGCCTGCCTACCGACGACGGGGACGTGGAGCCGACGCAGGGCGCCACGGATGGCCCGACGGACGGCCCGGGCGCGCCGACCGGCCCGACCGGTCCGGGTGGCCCGGGCGGCGCAGGCGGGGACGGCGGGGCGGGCGGCGGCCTGCCGGAGACGGGGCTCGACGCCTCCGCCCCGGCGCTCGCGGCGCTGGCCCTCCTCGCGGCAGGCACACTCGCCGCCCTCGTCGCGTCGCGCCGTCGTGAGGCCCTCCGCCAGGACGGCTGACCGGCCCAGCCCGACCAGCACCGCACCGACGGAGGAGGGAGCCGCTGCTCAGCAGCGGCTCCCTCCTCTCGTCGAGGCCCTCGGCGGCGCGCACCACCGGGCTAGGACGTCGCGCGGCCGCCGGTCGGGGGCAGCCGTGCCACGCGTGGCCCAGGCCGGGTCCCGGGCTACGCGACCGCCCGGGCCGCTGCCCGCGCCGCCCCGGGCAGCGCCTCGAGCACCCGGCCCACGGCGTCGTCGTCGTGGGCGGCCGAGAGGAACCACGCCTCGTAGACGGACGGCGGCAGGGCGACGCCGGCGTCGAGCATGGCGTGGAAGAACGGCGGGTAGCGGAACGCCTCCTGCGCCCGGGCCCCGGCGTAGTCCCGGACGCCGTCCCGGGCGGCGCCTTCGCCGAGCATGACGGAGAAGAGGCTGCCGGCCCGCTGGACGCGGTGGGCGACACCCTCCGCGTCGAGGGCCGCCCCGACGGCGTCGGCCACGGCGCGCGCGGCGGCGTCGACACGGGCGTACACCGCGTCGTCGGCGAGGCGCAGCGTCGCCAGCCCGGCCGCCGTCGCGAGCGGGTTCCCCGAGAGGGTGCCCGCCTGGTAGACGGGCCCGGACGGGGCGAGGAGGTCCATGAGCTCGGCGCGCCCGGCCAGCGCGGCGAGCGGCATGCCCCCGCCGAGCACCTTGCCGAACGTCAGAAGGTCCGGCTCCCACGTCTGCCCGGCCGCGTGCTCATGGCCCCACCACCCGGCGGGACCCACCCGGAAGCCCGTGAGGACCTCGTCGAGGACCATGAGCGCCCCGTGCGCCGCGGTGACCCGGCGCACGGCGGCGTTGAACCCGGGGTCGGGCGGGACGACGCCCATGTTGGCCGGGGCCGCCTCGGTGATGACCGCGGCGATGTCCTCGCCGTGGGCGGCGAAAGCCGCCTCGAGGGCTGCGACGTCGTTGTAGGGCACGACGAGCGTCTCGCTCGCGCTCGCGTCCGTGACGCCGGCCGAGCCGGGCAGCGCGAACGTGGCGACGCCCGAGCCCGCGTCGGCGAGGAGCGCGTCGAGGTGCCCGTGGTAGCAGCCGGCGAACTTGACGACGAGGTCGCGCCGGGTGGCACCGCGGGCGAGCCGCACCGCCGTCATCGTCGCCTCGGTACCCGTCGAGACGAACCGGACCTTGCGCGCGCCGGGCACGCGCTCGCGCACGGCCTCGGCGAGGAGCACCTCGGCCTCGGTGGGGGCACCGAAGGAGAGCCCGCGGGCCGCGGCCTCCTGCACGGCGGCGACGACCTCGGGGTGGGCGTGCCCGAGCAGCGCCGGCCCCCACGAGCCGACGAGGTCGACCCGCTCCCGCCCGTCGACGTCGGTGATGTACGCGCCGCGGGCGGAGGCGATGAACCGGGGGCTGCCGCCCACGGAGCCGAAGGCACGCACGGGGGAGCTCACGCCGCCGGGGATGACGCCGTTGGCGCGAGCGAAGAGCTCCCCGGACCGGCCGGTCATCGCAGCCACCCCGCGAGCTCGGTCGCCCAGTACGTGAGGACGACGTCAGCACCCGCCCGTCGGATCCCGACGACGGACTCCTCGATCGCGCGCCGGCGGTCGATCCACCCGCGCTCGGCAGCGGCCTCGACCATCGCGTACTCCCCCGAGACCTGGTAGGCGGCGACGGGCACGGGCGAGGCGGCCGCCACGTCGGCGAGGACGTCGAGGTAGCTCATCGCCGGCTTGACCATGACGAGGTCGGCACCCTCGGCGACGTCGAGCGTCGCCTCGCGCAGGCCCTCCCGCCGGTTGGCGGGGTCCATCTGGTAGGTCCGGCGGTCCCCGGTGAGCGCAGAGTCGACGGCCTCGCGGAAGGGCCCGTAGAACGCCGAGGCGTACTTGGCCGAGTAGGCGAGCAGGGCGGTGCCCGTGTGACCGGCGCGGTCGAGGGCGGCGCGCACGGCCGCGGTCTGACCGTCCATCATCCCGCTGAGGCCGAGCACGTGGGCGCCGGTCTCCGCCTGGGCGAGCGCCATGTCCGCGTACCGCCCGAGCGTCGCGTCGTTGTCGACCGTGCCGGCGGCGTCGAGGACGCCGCAGTGGCCGTGGTCGGTGAACTCGTCGAGGCACAGGTCCGCCATGACGACGACGGCGTCCCCCACCTCCTCGGTGACGGCGCGCAGCGCGACGTTGAGGATGCCGTCCGGGTCGCTCGCCGCGGAGCCGACGGCGTCCCGGACGAGGGGCACCCCGAAGAGCATGAGGCCGCCGACGCCCGCCTCGGCCGCCGCGACCGCCGTGCGGCGCAGGCTGTCGAGGGTGTGCTGGTGCACGCCGGGCATCGAGGCGATCGGCGCGGGATCGTCGAGGCCCTCCTTGACGAAGACGGGCAGGACGAGGTCCGCGGGGGCCACACGGTGCTCGGCGACGAGCCGCCGCAGGGCCGGGGAGGTGCGCAGCCGCCGGGGCCGCTCGGGCAGGACCGGGGCAGCGGCGGCGCGCGGGCGGCGCGGTCGCGCGCGGACAGTGGCGCGGCTCTGGGGGCCGGGGCCGGGGAGGTCGGTCATCGAGCGGTCTCCGATCTGTGCGGGGAACGGTCCGGCGGAGCAGGGGCGGGCTCGGGCGGGATGGGGACGAGGGCGGGCGCCGGCGGGGCGGGGTCGAGAGCGGGCTCCGACGGGGCGGGGGCGAGGGCGGTGGCGGCTGCCGCGACGAGACCGTCTGGGCTCTGGCGCCGCGCGACGGCGTGGACGGTGAGGCCTGCCTCGCGCGCGGCGCGCGCCGTCGTCTCCCCGATCGCGCACACCCGGACCGCCGGGCCCGGGACGCCGTAGAGCTCGACGAGCGCGCGGCCCGTGCTCGTCGACGTGAGGAGGACGACGTCGAGGGCGCCGGAGGCGAGGTCGGACGCGACGGCGGGCTCCCGTTCACCGGTGACGGTCGTGTAGGCGTCGACGTCCCGCACCCGCCACCCGGCGCCCCGCAGCCCCGCGGCGAGAGTGGGAGCGGCGATCGCCGACCGGGGCAGGAGCACGTCCCCGTCGCCGGAGGGCCAGGCCGCGACGAGAGCGGCCGCGCTCGACTCCCCGTCCGGGAGGAGGTCGACGCGGACCCCGTGGTGGCGCAGGGCCGCCGCCGTCGCTGGACCGACGGCGGCGACGCGGCAGCGCGCGGCGAGGTCGGCGAGGGGCACCCCGAGGTGCGCGGCCCGCTCGGCGAGGACACCGACCGTCGTCGCGCTCGTGACGGCGAGCCACGCGTACGCGCCGCGCCGCAGCACGCCGAGCTCGGCGTCGAGCTCGTCCGGGTCGGGGACGCCCACCGTGCGGGTCAGGGCTGCGGGCACCGGCTCGCCGCCGGCCGCGCGGACCGCGAGGGCGAGCGGGTCGGCGGCGCTCGCCCGCGGGACGAGGACGCGGCGCCCGTTCAGGGCAGCCGCCGTCACCGGCCGGCCAGTCCCGCGAGCGCGGCAGCCCCGTCGTCGAGGAGGGCGCGCGCGACGGCGCTGCCGAGGTCGTCCGCGGCGGCGACGGCGGCCGCTGGGTCGCCGTCGGGCAGGTTCGCCGTGAGCGAGCGCTCGAACCGGCGGGCACCCCCCGGCTCGACGACGACCGCCCGCAGGGTGAGCGCGCGGCCCGTCCCGTCCGCGCCGGCGACGCGGCCCCAGGCACCGACGGGCGCGGCGCAGCCGGCCTCGAGCTCACGGAGCACGGCGCGCTCAGCCGTGACGGCGAGGCGGCTGGGCGTGTCCTCGAGCACCGCCATCACCGCGGCGAGCGGTCCGGTCCCTAGGTCCTGCGTGCGGCACTCGACCGCGAGCGCCCCCTGGCCGGGCGCGGGGAGCATGACGTCCGGCTCGAGCGTGGCGCTGACGTGCTCGAGGAGACCGAGACGCTCGAGCCCGGCGCGGGCGAGGACGACACCATCGAGGTCACCTGGGGCGACCCGCGCAAGGCGGGTGCCGACGTTCCCGCGGATGTCGAGGACCGTGAGGTCGGGCCGGGCGGCGAGGAGCTGGGCCGCGCGGCGGGGGGAGCCGGTGCCGATCCGCGCTCCGTGCGGCAGGGTCACCAGGTCCCAGTCCTCGCGGGCGCAGAGCGCGTCCCGCGGATCGGCACGGGGCGGCACCGCGGCGACGGTCAGCCCCTCCTGGCGGGCAGTGGGCAGGTCCTTGAGGGAGTGCACGGCGAGGTCGCAGCGCCCGTCGAGGACGGCGCTGCGCAGGGCGGCGGCGAAGACGCCGGTGCCGCCGAGGCTTGCGAGCGACGCCGTCGACCGGTCCCCCTCCGTGCGGATCTGGACGAGCTCGACGGGCCGCCCGGTGCGCGCGCGCAGCGCGTCGGCGACCGTCCCCGTCTGGGTCATGGCGAGCGCACTCGCGCGCGTGCCGATCCGCAGCGCTCGGGTCGAAGAGGTCACGCGTCCAGTCTCGCACCGGTCGCACAAATACCCGAGCCGGGTACCTGACAGGTACGTCAGATCGATTCTGACATTACTGTCACGAAATGGCGCCGAGATGGCCTCCGGCGTGCCCGCCCTGGGCAATTCACGCACACATTGCGGGGCCTTGCCGAGGAACGACGTGACGCTGTGTCAGAACAATTGTGGTGATCGTCTCACACCCCTGCCCCGACCTCGTCCGCGTCGGCGACAACGGCCGCCAGACCGGTCCCCACGACCCACGCGCCCGTCACCGCGAGGCCCGGCAGGCCCGCGAGGTCGGCGCGGAGGCGTGCGACGGGCGGCAGAGCGCCGGCCGACGGCGCGAGCGCCTCGCGCCACCGCACGACGCGCGCGGCGAGGACCTCGGGCGGCTCGACCCCGAGGAGCAGCGCGAGCTCGCGGGCCGCGAGGTCGGGCCCGACCCCGGCGGTGGACCGGCCGGGGCCGCCGTAGGACAGGCGCACGACGTGGACGGCGGGCGCCGTCGCCTCCCCCAGCCAGCGCCACTTGGCGGTGGCGTGGGTGAGTGCCTTGGCTCGCACGTCCCTGGCACGGGGCGAGACGAGCAACCCGGCGCCGCGGGGCGCGGCGTCGAGCGCCCCGGAGCGTACGACGAGGGTGACGTGGGTGACGTCCCGCCCCCGCGGGAGCACGACGTCACTGGTGTCGACGACGCCGGCGAGGAGACGCACTGCCTGTGGCCCCGGCGTCGCGACGACCACCCGCGGCGCGACCCACCGCTCCTCGCCACCCGGCCCGACCCCGCGCACCTCCCACGCCCCGCCGGGCCGCGCGCGCACGTCGACGGCGTGCGTGCTGGTGCGCACCTCGCCACCGGCGGACACCGCCGCGGCGAGGGCGCGGGGCAGGCGGAAGAGCCCGCCGGTCGTCGTCGCGACGACGGCGCCTGCCGGCGCGTCCGCCCGGAGCGCGCGCACGGCCGCGGCGAGCGAGCCGTGGACGCGCAGGGCGGCGCGCAGGCCCGGTGCGACGGCGTCGACGTGGAGGTTCTCGGGGTCGGTGGAGTGGATGCCGCCGGCGATCGGCCGCACCAGCTGCTCGAGGACGGCCTCACCCATCCGCGTGCGGACGAGCGTGGCGAGGTCCCCGGCGTCGGCGCCCGCCTCGGGCCCGAGGCCCGCGTCGCTCCGGGCGCGCGCGAGACCGCCGGGGCTGAGGGCGGCCGCGACCTCCGGGGCGTCGAGGTCCCAGGGGATGCCGAGCGTGCTCGCCGGCGGGATCAGCAGGGCACGCTCGTGCCCGTCGGGGCCGGGCGCCCACACGGACGATCCCGCGCCGGCAGGCTCCTCCACCGCGAGGCCGAGCTCCCGGGCGAGCGCGGCCACCCGCCCACCCCGCAAGGCGAACGACTCGGCCCCGAGGTCCACCTCGTAGGCCCCGACGGTCCCGCCGACGACGCTCCCGCCGGGAGCCGACGCCGCCTCGAGGACCACCGGGCGCAGGCCCCGGCGCACGAGGGCGTGCGCAGCGGTCAGCCCCGCCATGCCGGCCCCCACGACGACGGCGTCGGCGTGCGTCACAGCGAGTGGGCGAGCTCGACGATGCGCGTGAGCACGCCCGGATCGGTCGTCGGCGGGACCCCGTGGCCGAGGTTGAGCACGTGCGCGGGTGCGGCGGAGCCGCGCGCGACGACGTCGCGGACGTGGCGCTCGAGGACCTCCCACGGCGCGGTGAGCAGCGCCGGGTCGATGTTGCCCTGGAGCGGGGTGCGCCCGCCGAGGCGCCGGTTCGCCTCGTCGAGCGGGAGCCGGTAGTCGACACCGACGACGTCCGCCCCGACGTCGCGCATGGCAGGCAGGATCTCGCTCGTTCCGGTGCCGAAGTGGACGACCGGTACGTCGAGGTCGGCGACGTGGCGCAGCGCGCGGGCGCTGTACGGGGCCGCGTGCGCGGCGTAGTCCGCGGGTGCGAGCGAGCCCGCCCACGAGTCGAAGAGCTGGACGGCACGGGCCCCCGCCCCGACCTGCGTGCGCAGGAACGCGCCCGTGAGGTCCGCGACCCACTCCATGAGTCGGCGCCACGTCTCGGGGTCCGCGTGCATGAGGCCGCGGGCGGCGAGGTGGTCCCGTGACGGCCGACCCTCGACGAGGTAGGCGGCGAGGGTGAACGGGGCGCCGGCGAACCCGATGAGCGGCGTGGCGCCGAGCTCGGCGCTCGCGAGCCGCACGCCCTCGGCGACCGCGGAGGACTCACCGGCGTCGCGGGCGACGAGCCGGTCGACGTCCGCGGGAGAACGCACCGGCTCGGCGACGACGGGGCCGACCCCGCTGACGATCTCGACGTCGACGCCCGCCGTGCGCAGGGGCACGACGATGTCCGAGAAGAAGATGGCGGCGTCGACGCCGTGGCGGCGCACGGGCTGGACGGTGATCTCGGCCGCGAGCTCGGGCCGCAGGCAGGCCTCGAGCATGCCGGTGCCCTCGCGAACGGCGCGGTACTCCGGCAGGGACCTGCCGGCCTGGCGCATGAACCACACGGGCAGACGGGCGGGACGGCGGGCGGAATAGGCCTCGAGAAGGGCGGGACGGGCGTATTCCTGCGGGCGCTCGCCCGGGGGTGCGGGATCTCTCACGCACGCCATTGTGCCCGGCCCGCACCGGAATGGTTCACTAAGGGCCTTGTGGCCCTTCTCCTCCTTTCCGCGAACCACCACGACCTCGACCTCGCCGACATCGACCTCGTCGGCGCGGCGGTGGAGCGTGCCGGCGCGGCCGCCTGGGTCGCCGCCCCCGGGGTGCGCGGCGCGGTCGTCCTGGCCACGTGCAACCGCGTCGAGCTCTACCTCGACACGGAGGACCCGGACGGCGCCGCAGCGGCTGCCCGGGCGATCCTCGCCGCGCACACCGAGCACGCGGCGTCCGAGACACCCACGCGCCTGAGCGAGCTGCGCGGCGAGGACGCCGTGCGCCACCTCTTCGGGGTGACGGCCGGCCTCGACTCCATGGTCGTCGGCGAGCGAGAGATCGCCGGGCAGGTGCGACGCGCGCTCCGCGCGGCGCGCGAGGCCGGCACGACGACGCCGCTGCTCGAGCGCGCCCTCCAGCACGCCGCCCGCACGTCCCGGGAGGTCGCGCTCGCGACCGACCTCGCCCGTGCCGGACGCTCGGTCGTCTCGGTCGCCCTCGACCTCGCCGCCGCCCACGCGCAGGCGTGCCGGCGCGCGGACGGGGCCCCGGCGGACCCGCACGCCTCCGGGGTGCCCCGCGCGACCCTCGCCGGCCACCGCGCACTCCTCCTCGGCACCGGGTCCTACGCCGGTGCGAGCCTCGCGGCGCTGCGTGAGCGCGGGTGCACCGACGTCGTCGTGTGGTCCGGCAGCGGCCGTGCCGCCGGGTTCGCCGAGCGCCACGGCGTGCGCGCCGTCCCCGCCGACGGGCTCGCCGCGGCGCTGGCCGGCGTCGACCTCGTCGTCACGTGCCGCGGCACCGGCGCCCCCGTGCTCGACGCCGCCACGGTCGCCGCGGCCGCCCGGGACCGAGGGGACGAGCCGCTCGTCGTCGTCGACCTCGCGCTGCGCCCGGACGTCGAGGCGGACGTCGCCGCCGTGCCCGGCGTCGTCGTCGTCGACCTCGCCACGGTGCGCCGGCACACCCCGGCCGCGACGCGCACCGACGTCGAGCGCGCCCGCGCGCTCGTCGCGGAGGCGGTGCAGCGGTACGCGCTCGACCTCGAGGGCCGGGCCGCGGACCGGGCGGTCGTCGCCCTGCGCGCCGCGCTCGACGCCGCTGTCGCCGACGAGCTGGAGCGCCTGCCGCAGGGCGGGACCGTGCCCGTCGAGCACGCCCAGCGCGCCCTGCGCCGGCTCGCCGCGCGCCTCGCCCACACGCCCACCGTGCGCGCGCGCCGCGCCGCGCAGGAGGGCCGGACGTCCGAGCACCTCCTCGCCCTCGAGCAGGTCCTCGGGGTGCCCCTCACCGACCTCACCGCAGCCACCCCCGCGCCCGAGAGCCAAGGAACCGCCCGATGAGCCTCACCCCGTACGACGCCGTCCTCCTCCTGTCCTTCGGCGGCCCCGAGGCGCCCGAGGACGTCGTGCCGTTCCTGCGCAACGTCACCGCCGGGCGCGGCATCCCCGACGAGCGGCTCGCGGAGGTCGGGGAGCACTACTACGCCTTCGGCGGGCGCAGCCCGATCAACGACCAGAACCGCGCGCTCCTCGCCGCGCTGGAGGCCGCACTCACCGACGCGGGCGTGGAGGTCCCCGTCGTGTGGGGCAACCGGAACTGGGACCCCTACCTCGTCGACGCGCTCCGCGACCTCCACGAGGCCGGTGCACGCCGGGTCCTCACGCTCGTGACGAGCGCCTACGCCTCGTACTCGGGGTGCCGGCAGTACCGGGAGGACATCGCGGCCGCCCTCGCCGAGCTCGCCTCCGACGGCCGGACGCTCGCGATCGACAAGACGCGCCAGTACTACAACCACCCCGGGTTCGTGGCGGGGAACGTCGACGCCGTCGTCGCCGCCTACGAGCGGCTCGGCGCCGATGCGGCCGCCGCCCCGCTCGTCTTCGTCACCCACTCCATCCCGACGGCGATGGAGGCGGCCTCCGGGGCCGGTGGTCCCAACGGCGGGCTCACCTACAGCGCCCAGCACCTCGAGATCGCCCGGGAGGTCGCCGAGCGGGCCGGCGAACGGCTCGGGCGCGAGCTGCCCTGGCAGCTCACCTACTGCTCGCGCTCGGGGAACCCGGCGACGCCGTGGCTCGAGCCGGACGTCAACGACGCCCTCACCGACCTCCACTCCGCCGGGACGCGCGCCGTCGTCGTCTCGCCCATCGGGTTCGTCTCCGACCACATGGAGGTCATCTACGACCTCGACACGGAGGCGAACGCGACCGCCGAGGAGCTGGGCGTGCGGATGGAGCGGGCCGCGACGGTGGGGACCCACCCGGCGTTCGTCTCGGCGCTCGTCGACCTGCTCGTCGAGCGCGCCGCCGCCGAGCGCGGCGAGGCACCCGACCGGGCGGCCCTCGGCCCCAGCGGTCCCTGGCACGACGTCTGCCCGCCCGGGTGCTGCCTGCTGCGCGCCGGGCAGCCCACCGGCGTCCCGGCCGCCTGCGAGCGCGCCGTCCCGACCGCCTGAGACTGGAGACAGACGTGACCGAGCACCACGTGCCCACGCGCGCCGAGACCGACCGCATCAACGCCGAGACCCGGTACACGATGTGGAGCGTCTTCGCGCTCTCGCAGCCCCTCCCGGACGACGCCGAGCGTCGTGCCGCCGTCGTCGCGTCGGCGGCGGACGCCGTCGCCGGCTCCGGCGTCGAGGTGCGCGGCTGGTACGACGTCGGCGGCTTCCGCGCCGACGCCGACCTCATGGTGTGGTGGCACGCGGCGGACCCGCGCGACGTCCAAGGCGCCTACCACCGGCTGCGCGCGAGCGCGCTCGGAACGCACCTCGCTCCCGTGTGGTCGGTCGCCGCGCTCCACCGGCCCGCGGAGTTCAACCGCGGCCACGTGCCGGCCTTCCTCGCGGGCGAGGCGCCACGGGACTACCTCACGGTCTACCCGTTCGTCCGCTCCTACGAGTGGTACCTCCTGCCCGACGACGAGCGCCGCCACCTCCTCCGTGAGCACGGGCTCGCGGCGCGCGACTACCCGGACGTGCGTGCCAACACCGTCTCGGCGTTCGCCCTCGGCGACTACGAGTGGATCCTCGCGTTCGAGGCGGACGAGCTCCACCGGCTCGTCGACCTCATGCGCGAGCTCCGCGCGACCGGCGCGCGCCGGCACGTCCGCGAGGAGGTGCCCTTCTACACGGGCCCGCGCGTCGACCTCGCGGAGTGGGCGCAGCGCCAGCCGCGCGCCTGAGCGGCGCCCGGTGAGGACCGGCGGCCTACGAGGCGCGGCCGGTCGGCACGCCCGTCGGTGCCGGGGGCCCTACGAGGCGCGGCCTGCGGGCACGCCCTCGCCGGGTGCCGGCCCGCTGCCGGGCGCGTCGTCGGCGTCCGGTGCCGGCCGCCTGGCGGGCGCGTCGGCGACGCCGGTGACCGGCATGGCGTCGATCCGGTCGGCGGGCACCCCGACCGCTCGCAGGACGAACCGGTGCGTCGCGGCGAGCCGGCGCTCACCCTCCGCCGCGCTCGACGGGACAGTCCCGGTCCCGAGGCAGCCGTGGATGAGAGGGACGACGACGTCGAGGTCCTGGTCGGGCAGCTCACCCGCGTCGATGCCCTCGCGCAGGATCGCCCGCAGGATCGCCTCGACGAGCCCGACGTGCTCACGCAGCCGCCCGCGCGATGCGGCCGACATCGCCCGACGCACGTCGACGCCGTGAGGGAGGTGGCCCGAGCCGACGAGCCGCGCCTGCTCGCGGACGTAGACCGTCAGCCTCTCGACGGCGCCGGTCGCCTCGGCCAGGGCCTCCCGGAGGTCCTCGGCGTAGCGGCGCGTCTCGTCCTCGATGAAGGCGAGGAGAAGCGCCTCCTTGTCCGGGAAGTGGTTGTACACCGCCGTGCGCCCGACGCCGGCCGCCGCCGCGAGGTCCGCCATGCTGATCGAGTCGAGCGTCCGCTCGCGCAGCAGGTGCGCCAGGGCCTCGAAGAGGGCGCGGCGCGTGCGGGCACGGTGCTCGGCGAGCGAGCCGCCCTGGATCTTGGGCATCGGGCCATCCTGCCATTTGATGACGACGGCCGCCCCGCCGTCACCATCGCGGGGCGTCAGCGCCGAGCGCTCACTGAGCCGCGAGCTTCTCCCGCACCTGACGCTTGATGCGCCCGAGCATCCCCGCCATGCCGCGCAGCCGCAGCGGACTGACGGCGTCCGCGAGACCGAGGCGGTTGTAGACGTCCGCCGGGACGCCGAGCACCTCGCGCGCGGACAGACCGTCGAGGCCCTCGTGGAGGATGCCGGCGAACCCGCGCGTCGTCGGTGCCTCCTGCGGGGCGGAGAAGAAGAGGTTGACCCTCGCGTCCTCCCCCACGCCGTCGACCTCGGTGAGGAGGAAGACCGGGGACTGGCACTCGGGGACGGGCTCGAGGAGCTCGGGGTGCTCGAGGTACCGCTCGGGCAGCTCGGGCAGGCCGCGGCTGAACTCGAGGAGCAGCTGCAGGCGGTCGGGGATCGTCAGGGCGGTGAAGTCCTCGACGATCTCCGCAAAGGAGTCCGGCAGCTCCTCGCTCATCGGGCCGGCACCTCGCCGGGCTCCTCGCCCGTGACGACCGGCACGCGCACGGCGTTGCCCCACTCGGTCCAGGACCCGTCGTAGTTGCGCACGTCGGAGAAGCCGAGGAGGTGCTCGAGGACGAACCACGTGTGGCTCGAGCGCTCCCCGATGCGGCAGTAGGCGATGACGGGCTCGTCCCGCTTGAGCCCCTTCTCCTCCTCGTAGATCGCGGCGAGCTCCTCGCGGCTGCGGAACGTGCCGTCCTCGTTGGCCGCGCGCGCCCACGGGACCGACTCGGCGCCGGGGATGTGGCCCCCGCGCAGGCTGCTCTCCTCGGGGTAGTCCGGCATGTGGGTGCGCTCGCCGGTGTACTCGGGCAGCGATCGGACGTCGACGAGCTGGCCGCCGAGGAACGCCTCGACGTCCTCCCGGAAGGCGCGCACGCGCGTGTCGTCCCGCTCGATGACGGGGTAGTCCGTCGTGGCGGGCGTCGGGGCGTCGGTCGTCATCTCCCGGCCCTCGGCCGTCCACGTGGCGCGTCCGCCGTCGAGGAGCCGGACGTCGGGGTGGCCGAAGAGCGTGAAGACCCACATGGCGTAGGCGGCCCACCAGTTGTTCTTGTCGCCGTAGAGGACGACCGTCGTCTCCCGCGTGATGCCCTTGGCAGCCATGAGGGCGGCGAACGCCTCGCCGTCGACGTAGTCGCGGCGGACCGGGTCGTTGAGGTCGAGGTGCCAGTCGATCTTCACCGCGCCCGGGATGTGGCCGGTCTCGTAGAGGAGGACGTCCTCGTCGCTCTCGGCGACGACGAGGCCGGGCTCGCCGAGGTGGGCGGCGAGCCACTCGGTGCTCACGAGGCGCTCGGGGTGCGCGTAGGCGGAGAACTTCGGGTTGTCGTCGTTGGGCAGAGCCATGCGGCTCACCTCCGTGATCGGGGTCGGCGTTGCTGCTTCCATCCTCTCACCGGGCGAGCCGGCACCGCCGTCCGGGGAGCCGGCGAGGGCGCGCCCACGTACCGCCATGCCCCGGCTCGCCGCCACGCCGCGATCCCCCTCCGGCCCCCGGTCCGCCACGCGCGCCGCATTCGTCGCCGCGCCCTCAACGGTCGAGCGTGCGTGCTCGAACAGGCACGTCCCACGAGAACCCGCGGGGGCCTGCAGGAACGGGCGCGGCGAACACCTCGGGGCGGTGGGGTGGTGCAGGCGCTGGCGGGCGGCGTGGGGCGTGGGCCGGGGTCGTGCGGGCGTGGGCCTCGGCCGTGGGGCCGTGGGGCGTGAGGCAGCAGATGGAACTCGTCACATCGCCGCTGTGCGGCCGGGCCGCGGGAGGGTCCGGCGCCTAGCCTGGGGGCATGGAAGAGCCTGACGACGACATCAACTTCCGAACCCGCAAGTGGATCCGGCCCGAGGACCTCAACGCCAACGGCACGCTCTTCGGCGGCAGCCTCCTGCGCTGGATCGACGAGGAGGCGGCGATCTACGTGACGATCCAGCTCGGTAACGAGCGGGTCGTGACGAAGTACATGTCCGAGATCAACTTCCTCAGCTCCGCCGAGCAGGGCGACATCATCGAGATGGGTCTCGTCGCCACGCGGTTCGGCCGGACATCGCTGACGATGCGGGCCGAGGTGCGCAACCTCCTCACCCGCAAGCGCATCCTCACGATCGACACCATCGTCTTCGTCAACCTCGACGACGCAGGCAACCCCGCGCCGCACGGTCACACCGACATCACCTACGAGCGGAACCGCATCCCCGAGCGGCTGCGCTCCCAGACGACGACGTAGCGGGGGCGTCGACGCAACGACGACGCCGCGCGGCAACGACCGGGATGCCTATCGGCTGCGGCCGCGGGGCGCGCCGCGACGCCCGCCGGACGACCCGCGCGTCCCCCGCCCCGCCTTGCCCGACCCGGCCCCCTTCGCCGCGCGGGGATGAGGGGCACCCCCTCCACCCTTGGCGCCCCCGGCACCCTTGCCGCCTTGGGCGCCCTTCGTCCCACGGCCGTCCTTGCCCGCACGCGCCTCCGTCGCCGCGGCTGGCGCACCGGTGGCGCGCGAGCTCTGCTCGGTGCGGCCGCGGACGATGCCGATGAACGTCTCGACGCGCGGGTCCTCGTTCTGGCTCAGCCACGCGAGACCGATCCGCGACCCGGGCAGGTCGCTCACCGGCCGGTGGACGACGTCCTTGCGGTGGTGCAGACGCGCGACGGACATCGGCAGGACGAGGACGCCCGCGCCCGAGGCGACGACCTCGAGCGCCTGCGGCACGGTCATCGCGGGCACGGCGACCCGCGTCCCGTCGCGCACCTCGTCCGCGAGGTCACGCCACTGGGGGACGTCGTCGGGATCCTGGAGGAGGTGCTCGCCGGCGAGGTCGGCGACGTCGACCTCGTCGAACGCGGCCACCGGGTGGTCCTTGGCCGTCGCGACGACCGTGACCTCCTCGTAGAGGGGGATGACGTGCAGCCCGGCGGGGTTCACCGGCAGGCGGACGAAGCACATGTCGGCCGCGCCGGAGCGCAGCACCTCGACCTGCTCGGCCTCCTCGACCGGACCGGACTCGAACGGTGCGTCCGGGGTGCGCGCGTGCCAGGTGCGGACCCACTTGCCGGGCATGACGCCGGGTGCGAAGCGCACGCGGAAGGGCTCGGTCATGTCGTCCTCCGTCGTCGCGCTGGTGCCTCGAGGCTAGTGCAGGCCCGCAGCCGCCCGCCCAGCACCTACGCTCGTGCCATGACCACGCCGCAGACCATGAAGCCCCAGACCGCCGCGAAGAAGCTCGGCGTGCTGCTGTCCGCGACGCCCGCCGAGTTCCAGGAGGGCGTGGTCAGCCGCGACGAGCTGAACGAGCTGCAGGCCAACCCGCCGCAGTGGCTGGGCGACCTGCGCCGCAACGGCCCCCACCCGCGCCCCGAGGTCGCCCGGCGCCTCGGCGTGTCGACCTCCGGGCTCGCCCGGGGCGGCATCACCGAGCCGCTGACGACGGACGAGGTCCAGACGCTCCTCGCCGAGATGCCGTCCTGGCTCCGCGCGGAGCGCGCCACCCACGAGGCGGTCCGCGCCGAGGAGGCGCGCCTGCGCGCCCGTGGTCACCGCGACGGTCGCACCCGGGACTGACCCGCCCACCCTCCCGCTCGAGCGGCGGACCGGACGCGCCCGTGTGATGCTGGCGACGTCCAGGCAAACCGACTTTTCGAGGCGGCGCTCATGCGAGCAATGGTGTACCGCGGGCCGTACAAGATCCGCGTGGAGGAGAAGGACGTCCCGGCGATCGAGCATCCGAACGATGCTGTCGTCAGGGTGACGGCGGCCGCGATCTGCGGCTCCGACCTGCACCTGTACCACGGGATGATGCCGGACACCCGCGTCGGGACGACGTTCGGTCACGAGTTCATCGGGGTCGTCGACCAGGTCGGCTCCTCGGTGCAGAACCTCAAGCCCGGGGACCGTGTCATGGTCCCGTTCAACGTCTACTGCGGCTCCTGCTTCTTCTGCGCGCGCGGGCTGTACTCGAACTGCCACAACGTCAACCCCAACGCGACCGCCGTCGGGGGCATCTACGGCTACTCCCACACGACCGGCGGCTACGACGGCGGCCAGGCCGAGTACGTCCGCGTCCCGTTCGCCGACGTCGGCCCCACGCTCATCCCGGAGTGGATGGACGACGAGGACGCGCTCATGCTCACCGACGCACTCCCCACCGGCTACTTCGGCGCCCAGCTCGCGGACATCGTGCAGGGGGACACCGTCGTCGTCCTCGGCGCCGGACCGGTAGGCCTGTACGCGGCGAAGTCCGCGTGGCTCATGGGCGCCGGCCGGGTCATCGTCATCGACCACCTCGAGTACCGCCTCGCCAAGGCACGGACGTTCGCCCACGCGGAGACGTACAACTTCGCCGAGTACGACGACATCGTCGTCCACCTCAAGAAGATCACTGGCGGCCTCGGTGCGGACTCGGTCATCGACGCCGTCGGCGCCGAGGCGGACGGGAACTTCATCCAGCACGTCACCGCGACGAAGCTCAAGCTCCAGGGCGGGTCGCCGATCGCGCTCAACTGGGCGATCGACGCGGTCCGCAAGGGTGGGACCGTCTCCGTCATGGGTGCCTACGGGCCCATGTTCAGCGCCGTGAAGTTCGGGGACGCGATGAACAAGGGCCTCACCCTGCGGATGAACCAGTGCCCGGTCAAGCGGCAGTGGCCGCGGCTCTTCGAGCACATCCGCGCCGGCTACCTCAAGCCCAGCGACATCGTCACGCACCGCATCCCGCTCGAGCACATCGCGGAGGGTTACCACCTCTTCTCCGCCAAGCTCGACGACTGCATCAAGCCGCTCGTCGTCACGGGCGCGAGCTGAAGGGAGGGACCATGCCGTACACCGCCGACACGCCCGTCCCGCCCCCGAGCCCGGAGGAGCTGCGCGCGCGCATCCCGGGCTGGGGCGCCGACCTCGACCCCGCCGACCGCCCCGCCTTCCCGCGCGAGCAGGCCCTCGACACGGGCGCCCACTGGGACCTGCCCGAGCAGCAGGAGGAGAAGTGGCCGCGCGAGCGGTCCGTCGAGCACGAGCGCCTCACGCCCGTCTTCGGCACGTCGACCCCGCCCGCGGGGCTCTCCGGGGCGATCCGCAAGTATGCCTACCGCTCGTTCAGCGAGGCGCGGGCGGCGCACTGGCTCCTCCTCCTCGGTGCCGACCGCGTCGACGCCGTCGAGAGCCACCTGCGCTCCTTCCTCACCACCCGGCCGGACAACCCTGTCACCGAGACGGGGGTCCTCGCGGAGGACTCGCCGATCGCCTCCCGCTTCGGGCAGAAGCGGGCCGACACGGCGCACCACCCGATCGACCCGGTCCTCGTGGCCGGGCCGTGGATCGTGGGGGGTGCGGTCGTCTTCTCCGCGGCACGGGCACTCGCCCGGCGCCGGCGCGGCTGACCCACAGGGTCGGCTCGGCGGGGCGCCCGCAGCGGCCCGCCCACGTCCACGGCGACCCGGGGCGTGGGCGGGCGGCGCGTGCGACGTCCGTGTCCCGCGCGCAGGTCCGTCCCGCCGGCCGCCCGACTGCCGGCTGGCCCTCGCGCCGGCACCGAGCGGCTCAGAGCCGCCCCCGGACGGGCGTCCGCTCGGCAGGGTCGCCGCCCTCGGGCATGACCATCTCGGCCCGTACCCCGAGGAGCCGGACCTCGCGCCCCGGCTCCATACGCTCGACGAGGGTCAGGGCCGCCTCGACGATCCGCTCCCGGTCGCTCGTCGCGGCCGGGAGCTTGCGCCCGATGACCTTGGTGACGAACGGCGCGTAGCGGACCTTGAGCGTGACCCGGAAGACCGGGCGTCCCTCCCGGGCCGTGTCCTCGGCGACCGCGGCCGCGAGGGCACGCACCGCCGCGAGCACCTCCTCCCGTGACGTGAGGTTGTGCTGGTAGGTCGTCTCCCGGCTGTGGCCGCGGGCGACCCACGGGGCGTCGTCGACCTCAGCGGGCCCGAGGCCCCGCCCCAGCTCGCCGTACCACCGTCCCATCCGTGGTCCGAACTCGGCGACGAGGACGTCATCGGCCGCTGCTGCCAGCTCGGCCACGGTCGTCACCCCGTGCGTGGCCAGGCGCTTGGAGACCTTGGTGCCCACCCCCCACAGGCTGATGGTGGGCCGGGCGCCCATGACGTCGAACCAGTTCTCGGCCGTGAGGCGGAAGACGCCGCGAGGCTTGCCGAAGCCCGTGGCGATCTTCGCGCGCACCTTGTTGTCGCCGATGCCCACGGAGCAGTGCAGCGCCGTCGAGCCGAGCACCGCCTCCTGGACGCCGCGGGCGAACGCCTCCGGGTCCGCGGTGGTCACCCCGAGGAAGGCCTCGTCCCAGCCGAGCACCTCGACGACGGCCCCGCTCGCCCGCAGCGTCGCCATGACGTGCTCGGACGCCTCCTCGTACACCGGCGCGTCCACGGGCAGGAGGACGGCATCGGGCGCCTTGCGGACCGCGACCTTGAGGGGCATCCCCGACCCGACACCGAGCTCCCGGGCGGCGTAGGAGGCGGTGGAGACCACGGCGCGCTCCGTCGGGTCCCCGCGGCCACCGACGACGACGGGCAGGCCGGCGAGCTCCGGGCGGCGCAGCACCTCGACCGCGGCGATGAACTCGTCGAGGTCGACGTGCAGCACCCACGGGCGTGCCCCCATGGCGACAGTGTGGGCCGTCGGGCCCGCCCCTGTCACCGTATCGGCGCGGGTGGTCACCGTCCCGCGCCCCCGCAGGTCGCGGGGCGGCTGCGTGGGGGTGGTGCCCAGCGGGGGGTGGCGTGCGGCGGCGGTTGCCGGCTCCCATGGTTGCGCCAGCCCGTCCCGGACGGGCGAACCGGCAACAAGTGGCAACACCTCGGCTTCCCCCGTGATCCTCGCCACGCTGAGGCTCGTCCATGAAGAACGGGCGCCGCGCCGGCGTGCGCGCGCCCTGCGCGCCGCCACGGCGGGCGCGCGCTGGTCGAGTCGAAGGAGACGAGCATGAAGAGAACCACGAGAGCACGCGCCCTGGGGGGCGCGGCGCTCAGCCTCCCACTGGTGGTGGCGATGGCCGCCGGCGCGGGAGCGGTGCCCGCCGCGGTGCCCGGCGGCGACGCCGCCGCGCAGGTCGAGTCGCGCGTGAAGGACGTCATCACGGTCGACGGGGCGCAGTTCCGCGACCTCGACGACGACGGCGAGCTCGACGACTACGAGAACTGGCGCCTGCCCGTCTCCGAGCGCGTCACCGACCTCGTCGGCCAGATGACGCTGGAGGAGAAGGCCGGCCTCATGCTCATCGACACGCTCAACGCGGCGTGCGAGGACGGCGAGCGTGGGACGGTCCCCGCATCCGCGGACAACTTCATCAACAACCAGCACATGCACCGCTTCGTCTTCCGGAACACCGTGACCGGACCGGACGAGGCCCAGTGCGGCGCCACGGGTGGCGGCTTCCAGGCCTCCACGTCCGTCACGCCCGCCGAGGCCGCGACCTTCACGAACGCCGTCCAGGAGATGAGCGAGGCCACCCGCCTCGGCATCCCGGCACTGTTCAAGTCCAACGCCCGCAACCACATCGACCCCGACGCCCGCGCGGGGATCAACGAGTCCGCCGGCGCCTTCAGCGCCTTCCCCAAGGAGGCCGGTATCGCGGCCGCCGCGCTGGGCGCGGAAGCGGCAGCGACCGGCGAGGACCCCACGACCGGTGACATGGCCACGGTCGAGGCCTTCGCCGACGTCATGGGCGACGAGTGGGCCTCCATCGGCCTGCGCGGGATGTACGGCTACATGGCGGACCTGTCCACCGAGCCGCGCTGGTACCGCACCCACGAGACGTTCACCGAGGACGCCCAGCACGCCGCGGCGATCATGGAGACCCTCGTCGAGACGCTGCAGGGCCCCCTCGTCGGCAACAACGACAACGGCCTCGCGCTCAGCCCCGAGACGCGCGTCGCGCTCACCCTCAAGCACTTCCCCGGCGGTGGCCCGCAGGAGCTCGGCCTCGACCCGCACTACGCCTTCGGCAAGGCACAGGTCTACCCGGGCGGGTTCTTCGCCGAGCACATGCTGCCCTTCGAGGCCGCCATCGACGCCGGCGTCTCCTCGATCATGCCGTACTACGGCGTGCCGGTGGACGTCCCCGAGATCGGCAACGAGGGCGCGGACTATCCCCTCACCGGCTTCGCCTTCTCCGACTCCATCGTCAACGGCCTCCTGCGCGACCAGCTCGGCTTCGGCGGCTACGTCAACTCCGACACCGGCATCATCAACGACCGCGCCTGGGGCCTCGAGGACGCCACCGTGCCGCAGCGCGTGGCCGCGGCCATCAACGGCGGCACCGACACCCTCTCGGGGTTCAACAACGTCCAGACGATCATCGACCTCGTCGAGGGCGACGCGCCCCTCGTCTCCGAGGAGCGCATCGACCTCGCGGCCGAGCGCCTGCTCGAGCCGATGTTCCTCATGGGTCTCTTCGAGAACCCCTACGTCGACCCGGACGTCGCCACCGCGACGATCGGCTCGGAGGCCAACCGCGAGGTCGGCCTGGACGCGCAGCGCAAGTCCCTCGTGCTCCTCGAGAACGAGGAGACCGAGGACGGTCCCGTGCTGCCCCTCGCGGACGACTCGGACGTCTACATCCTCGGTGACTTCACCGAGGAGACCGTCGCCTCCTACGGGTTCGACGTCACGGACGGCAACGCCGAGGAGGGCGAGACCCGCCCGAGCGCCGAGGGCAGCGACTACGTCCTCATCTCGATGACGGCCCGCACGAACGGCTCGGGCTACGTGAGCAACAGCTCGGAGTCCGGCCTCGACGCCGAGCACGGCGTCAACCCGAGCATCATCCCGGGCCTGCCCGGTCTCGACGGCGCGAGCCTGTGGGGCGCCGCCGACGTCTGCAGCTGGGACGAGGCCGTGACGGGCTGCACCGACAACGGCCTGCGCTTCGGCGGCTCCTACCCGTGGGAGTCGAGCATCCTCGACTTCACCGGCATGGAGGCGGCGGAGTCGTGGGAGGTCGTGCCCTCGCTCGACACCATCCAGCAGGTCATGGCGGAGGTCGACGACCCGAGCAAGGTCATCCTCCACGTGTACTTCCGTCAGCCGTACGTCCTCGACGAGGACAGCGGCCTGCGCGACGCGGGCGCCATCCTCGCCGGCTTCGGCATGAGCGACACCGCGCTCATGGACGTCCTCACCGGTGACTACGCCCCGCAGGGCCGGATGCCGTTCGCCCTGGCCGGCACGCGCGAGGCGGTCATCGAGCAGGACAGCGACGCCCCCGGCTACGACGAGACCGAGGACGGCGCGCTCTACCCGTTCGGCTACGGCCTCACGTACGAGGACGAGACCGAGGAGCCGACGACCCCGGCCCCCGAGCCGACGACGGAGGTCCCGACGACGGTCGACCCGACCGACGCCCCCACGACGGTCCAGCCGACGCAGGACCCGACCGACGGCGCGACGACGCCCCAGCCGGGCGCCGGTCCCACCGCCCCCGGCGGCGGCCAGCTCCCGAGAACGGGAGCGGACATCGGCCTGCTCGCGCTCATCACCCTCACCCTCGTCGCCGGCGGCGCAGCCGTCGCCGTCCGTCGCCGGGCCGCCGCCTGACGACAGCCGAGTGAGCGGCCCCGCCCCTGAGGCGGGCACGCGGCCCCCGGTCCCTCGTGGACCGGGGGCCGCGCTGCGTCCGGCGTGACACCCTTCGACCGTGCCCGACCTGTCCGCCCTCGACCTCACGCTCCTCGCGCTCGCCGCGTCCCTCATCGGGCTGAGCAAGACCGCGACACCGGGTGCGGGCACGATCACCGTCGCCGTCTTCGCCGCCGTCCTCCCGGCTCGGGAGTCGACCGGGACGCTCCTCATGCTGCTCGTCCTCGGGGACCTCTTCGCCGTGCGGATCTACCGGCGGCACGCGGACTGGGCCACCCTGCGCAGGCTCGTGCCGGCCGTCGTCGCCGGGGTGCTCCTCGGGACGCTCTTCCTCGCCGTCGCCGACGACGCCGCCGTCCGCCGCATCATCGGCGTCATCCTCCTCGCGCTCGTCGCGGTCACCCTGACCCAGCGGTGGGCCCGGGCGCGCCCCGCGCGGGCCGGCAGACCCGGCAGCGGGACGCGGGCCGGCAGACCCGGCAGCGGGACGCGGGCCCGAGGACGGGTCGAAGGCGCTGCCTACGGCGTGCTGGGCGGGTTCACGACGATGGTCGCCAACGCGGGCGGGCCGGTCATGTCCCTCTACTTCCTCGCGTCGCGGTTCTCGGTCAACCAGTTCCTCGGTACCGCGGCGTGGTTCTTCCTCGTCGTCAACGTCGCGAAGATCCCGTTCTCCGTCTCCCTCGGCCTCATCGACGCCGCGTCGTTGCGGCTCGACGCCGTGCTCGCGCCCGCGGTGGTCGTCGGTGCCCTCGTGGGCCGCCGCATCGCGCGGCGGATCAACCAGGCCGTGTTCGAGCGCCTCGTGCTGGCGCTGACGACGGTCGCCGGGGCCTACCTCCTCGTGCCGTGACGGGCACGCGGGCACGGCGGGCACGCGGTCGGGCCGACGGACGCCAACGGGGCGGTGACCTCTCGGTCACCGCCCCGTGGCGTGAGTCGGTGGTACCGCCACCCCGCTAGGGGTTGACGAGCTCCATCGCTGTCGGCAGCCAGAGGGACAGCTGCGGGACGAACACGACGATGAAGAGGCCACCGATGATGGAGAAGAGGAATGGCCACAGCTTGGCGATGACCGGTTCGATCCGCAGCCCGGCCACGCGTGAGCCGACGAAGAGGACGTTGCCGACCGGTGGCGTGATGACGCCGACGCTGAGGTTGTAGACGATCATCGTGCCGAAGTGGACCGGGTCGATCCCGAACTGCTGGACGATCGGCAGGAAGATCGGCACGAAGATGAGGATCGCCGGCGTCGGGTCCATGAACGTCCCCACGACGAGCAGGATGATCATCATGAGGATGAGGATGACCGTCGGGCTGTCGGTGAACCCGAGGACCGCGTCCGAGATGACGTCAGGGATCCGCGCGAAGGACATGACGAAGGACAGCGACGTCGAGACACCGACGAGGAGCATGACGATCGCCGTCGTCTGGCCCGCCTCGAGGAGGAGCCTGGGCAGGTCCTTCGGGCTGAAGCCCCGGTAGATCATGCCCAGGACGAGGCAGTAGGCGACGGCGATGGCCGCCGACTCGGTCGCGGTGAAGACCCCGGCGAGGATGCCGCCGACGACGATGACGATCATGAGCAGGGATGGGACGGCCCGCCAGATGACCTTGACCCCCTGCCCGAGGCTCACGCGGTCCGCGCTCTTCATCTTCCCGGGCTGGCGGCGCGAGTAGAAGTAGACGACGAGCATGCAGGCGAGGATCCAGACGAGCCCGGGACCGACACCGGCCATGAAGAGCGCGGCGATCGACGTGCTCGAGACGAGCGAGTAGACGATGAAGGTGTTGCTGGGCGGGATGAGCATGCCGGCAGGGGCGGAGGCGACGTTGACCGCGGCGGAGAACCGCCGGTCGTACCCGTCCTGGGCCATCCGGGGCTGCATGACCGTGCCGACAGCGGCTGCGGCGGCCACCGCGGCCCCCGAGACCGCGCCGAACATGCTGTTCGCGACGACGTTCGTCTGGGCGAGCCCGCCGGGGGCCCGCCCGACGACGACCTTGGCCGCGTCGATGAGCCTGCCGGCGATGCCGCCGCTGTTCATGAGGACGCCGGCGAGGACGAAGAACGGGATCGCGAGGAGCGGGAACGAGTTGATCCCGGTGTACATCCGCTGGGCGGTGACGAGCACCGCCTGCTCGGCGCCGAGCAGCGGGATGGCGGCGACGAGGGTCGTCAGGCCCACGGTCACTGCGATCGGGAGGCTGATGACGATGCCGAGGGCGATGCCCCCGAGCAGGATGAGCCCTGCGAGCGTCGACGGTTCCATCACGGCTCCCGGGTGTCGTCGTCGGTGGTGGACCCGCTGGCACCGCGGCGCTTCCTGCGGCCCGCGCGGGGGGTGCCGCTGCCGGGCTCGGGGGTGAGGCCGTCGACGTGGTCAGGCCCACCCTCGTCGTGGACCGTGCCGTCGGCGTCGGTGTGGCCGGCCGCCTCGGGCGGCAGCGAGACGTCGAGGTACGGGTCCTCCTCGCGGCGCAGCATCTGCACGACGAAGTAGAGGCTGTAGAGGGAGATGAGGACGCCGGCGACGGGGAGGGCGAGGTACATCTGCCCGATGGTGAAGGGCAGCGCACTGAGGTTCTGGTTCCACGCGCCCTGCGACGCGCGCCACCCACCCCAGACGAGGACGACGAGGGCGAAGGCGAGGACGAGGACCTGGACGAGGATCGCCACGACCCGCTCGGCGGACTCGGGGAGCTTGCGCACGAGCAGCTCGACCGCGATGTGCCCGCGCTGGCCGAAGACGTACGCGGAGGCGAGGAGCCCGAGCCAGACGAAGAGCTGGCGCGCTGCCTCCTCGGACCACGTGCTCGGGTCGCCGACGAGCTCGCGGCTGGCGACCTGCCATACGACGACGGCGACGAGCACCGCGAACAGGACGATCGTGAACCACGCCAGGGCGGTGTCGAGCACCTTCTTGACCGTGTCCATGTCTCCTCACCTCCTTTCCTGCCCGCCGGGCGCGTGCGCGCCCGGCGGGGCTGCGGGGACTGGTGCGTTACTCGGCCGCGGCGCGGGCCGCGTCGAAGAGGGCCTGCTGGCTCTCGTTGGTGATGAACTCGTCCGCGAGCGGCTCGAGGACGGCGTTGAACGCCTCCTCGTCCACCTCGGAGAAGGTGGCTCCGCCGGCCTCGGCCTCGGCGACGGCCTCCTCCGTGGCGGTGGCCCACAGCTCCGTGTGCTCCTCGTGCGCGGCCGTCCACGCCTCGTCGAAGGCAGCGCGGTCCTCCTCGGACATCTCGCCGAGGACGTCCGCGTTGATGATGAGGTAGTCGAGGCCCACGAGGTGGTTCGTGTAGGACCAGTGCGGGGCCACCTCGTAGTGGCGCTGCGTGAAGAAGGAGACCTCGTTGTTCTCCGCGGCGTCGACGACGCCCGACTGGAGACCGGTGTAGAGCTCGCCGTAGGCCATCGGTGTGGCGGACGCGCCCATGGCCTCGGCCATGGCGATGTGGAGGTCCGACTCCTGGACGCGCAGCTTCGTGCCTGCCATGTCCTCCGGCGTCTCCACCGGTCCGAACGTCGTGTAGATGCTGCGCGCGCCCTGCGTGAACCCGCCCAGGACGGTCACGTTGTTCGACTCCTCGAGGGAGGCGTAGAGGTCGCCCGTGATCTCGGGGTCGTGGATGACGCGCATCTGGTGCTCGACGTCGTCGAAGACCTTGGGGAGGTTGAAGACGACGAAGTCCTCGTTGAGGTTCTCGAGCTGCGGCCCGGAGACGATCGCCATCTCGACGGAGCCGTCGCCGACGAGCTGGAGGGCCTCGGCCTGCGCGCCCAGGGTCTCGTTGGGGTAGACGTCGATGCTCCAGCGCCCGCCGGTGGCCTCCTCGACAGCCGCACCCATGTTCTCGAGCGCGATGTAGGAGGGGTGCTCCTCGGTCTGGTTGAGCGCGAGGCGCATGGTGCGCCCGTCCGACGCTGCGGTGTCGCCACCGTCGCCACCCTCGGCGGCGTCGTCGCCGCCGCCGCACGCGGCGAGCAGCAGGCCAGTTGCGGCGACCGAGGAGATGATCGTGAAGGCCTTGGTGCGTCTCATGTGTGTGGGTCCATTCTGCTGGTGTGCGCCTTCGGCGGTGCACTCGGCGTTTCGTCCTGGGAACCGTGGGTGTCCCAGATGCGCGTCCCCCGGCTCGTGACCGGCGGAGCTGTCACGCCGCTCATGACGAGCGATCCGGTCGGGGCGCCGGGAGGTGACACACGTCATTCAGCCAGCCACGGGTGACCCGGGGATAGTTGTTGCCACGAGTTGCCATATCACGATCCGGACACCGTCCTAGTCGTGGGAGGCGGCGATCTGGGCCGCGAGGTGGCCGGCACCGTACCCGTTGTCGATGTTGACGACCGCCACGCCGGGCGAGCAGGCGTTGAGCATGGAGAGCAGCGGAGCGAGCCCCCCGAAGGCGGCGCCGTACCCGACCGACGTCGGGACGGCGACGACGGGCGCGGAGACGAGGCCCGCGACGACGCTCGGGAGGGCACCGTCCATCCCCGCCGCGACGACGACGGCGCGTGCCGAGCGCAGCAGGTCGAGACGGGCGAGGACGCGGTGGAGACCGGCGACGCCGACGTCGACGACGAGCTCCGTGCGACGCCCGAGGTGCTGCGCGGTGAGCTCGGCCTCGCGGGCCACGGGCAGGTCGGACGTGCCGGCGCTGACGACGACGACGAGGCCGCCGGTCGGCTCGGGCGGCTCGGGCGGCCAGGCGAGGAGGCGGGCCGCCGGGTCGTAGCCGGCGTCGGGCAGCGCCGCCAGGACGGCGGCGGCGTGATCCGGCTCGGCGCGCGTGAAGAGCGCCCGGGTACCGGTCCGCCCGATCTCGGCGGCGATGAGACCCACCTGCTCGGGCGTCTTGGGGCCGCAGAGGATCGCCTCGGGGTACCCGCGCCGGGCCTCGCGGCCGAGGTCGAGGTTGGCGACGTCGGGGATGTCGCCGGGTCTCCCGGTCACGGGCGCACCGCGACGAGCGGGAGGGTGAACGCACCGGACTGGATCCCGCGCAGGTCGAGCGCGACGAAGCGGAAGCCGGCGGCGCTCACCGCCGCGTGGAGGGCCTCGTGCAGCTCGGCGGCGCGCGGGATGTCCGCGGCGAGGAGCTCGACCCGGGCCACGTCCCCGTGGTGGCGCACGCGGCAGTCCGCGAAGCCGAGCCGGCGCACGGCCGCCTCGGCCACGTCCACCTGGCGGAGCTTGTCGGGGGTGACCTCCTGGAAGTGCGGGATCCGGGAGGCGAGGCACGGCGCCGCCGGCTTGTCCGCGACCGGCACGTCGAGCGCCCGAGCGACCGCCCGGACCATGGCCTTCGTCAGACCCGCTTCCGCGAGCGGGCGCAGGACGGCGTGGTTCGTCGCCGCCTGGGAGCCGGGCCGGTCCGGCCGGAGCGCGTCGTCGGCGTTCTCGCCGTAGGCGACGGCCGCGAGGGCGAGGTCGGCCACGAGCTCGTCGGAGATGCGGGCGAAGAGCTCGTCCTTGCAGTGGAAGCACCGGTCCGGGCCGTTGGCGCGGTACGCCGGTGAGTCACCCTCGTGGGTGACGACCTCGACCACCCGCGCTCCGATGCTGGCCGCCGTCGTGTGCGCGCGCGTCCGCTCGTCCGTGGCGAGGGAGGGCGAGACCCCGAGGATGGCGACGACGGAGCCGGCACCGAGCGTGCGGACCGCGAGCGCGAGCAGCGTCGCCGAGTCCACCCCGCCCGAGTAGGCGACTCCGAGCGGGGCCCGGCCCGCCAGGAGGGTGGCGACGCGGTCGATGCTCGCGTCCACGCCCAGGTCGTTGCTCACGTCGGTGCCTCCTCGTTCGTGCCTCATGGACTGGCGCCGGAGGCGGTGCGAGGACCGCGCGGCCACGCCCCTTTGTCTCACCACGGCCGCGACGGGGCCAACTGGTTGCCACGGGTTGCCAGTCGCGCATAGCGTCACGGCCATGGGGTCCGAACCTGAGGGTATGCCCCGTCGCGTGACGATCTACGACGTCGCGCGTGAGGCGGGTGTCGCCGCGTCGACCGTGTCCAGGGCACTGGCCCGGCCGGGCCGCGTCAATGCGACGACGGCGCAGCACGTCCGTGACGCCGCGGAACGGCTCGGGTACCGGCTCGACCACGGCAACCGGGCGCCGGCGCCGCTGCGCGGGACGCGCCTGCTCGGCGTCCTCGTCGCCGACATCACGAACCCGCTCTTCGCTCAGGTGGTCCGCGGGGCGGAGCAGGCGGCCATCGAGATGGGGTACACGCTCCTCATCGCGGACACGCAGGAGTCGGAGGAGCGTGAACGTGCGGCTCTCGACCGCATCCTCGGCTCCGTCGAGGGGATCCTCCTCACGAGCCCGCGGATGTCCGAGACAGGCATCCGGGCGATCGCCAAGCAGCGCCCGACCGTCGTCCTCAACCGGGTCGTCCGCGGCCTGCCGAGCGTCCTCACCGACAGCGCCCGCGGCACGCGCCGCGCTGCCGAGCACCTCGGGACCCTCGGGCACGAGCGCATCACCTACCTCGCGGGGCCCGCCGCCTCCTGGGCGGACGGGGTGCGCTGGCGGAGCCTGCGGGAGGCCGCGCTCGAGCTCGAGCTCCGGGTCCGGCGCGTGGGCCCGGTCGCCCCGACGGTGGCCGGGGGCGAGCAGGCCGCCCGGCTCTGGGCGCAGCGGCCCACGAGCGCGGTGCTCGCGTACAACGACCTCGTCGCGGTCGGTTTCGTCCGCGGCGTGCGGGCCATGGGGCTGAGCGTGCCCGCCAACGTCAGCGTCGTCGGGTTCGACAACACCGAGATGGCGGCGCTCGTGCACCCGGCGCTGACGACCGTCGCCAGCCCCCGTCAGGCGCTCGGCGGTACGGCCGCGCGCAATCTCATCGCCGTCATCGGCGGGGCGAGGCCCACGGCTGAGCCGCTGCTCCTGCCCGTCAAGCTCGTCGTCCGGGACACGACCGCCCGCCGCCGCGGGGAGCCGTTCGGCTAGGACGGCCTGGCACGGACCGCGGCCGGGCGCCCGAGGGTCCCGGCCGTGGCCGTCAGTGCCGGAGCTCGTGCTCCGCGCGTTGCTCGAGCTTTTCGCGCGTCGCCCACAGCCCGGCCGACGGCGTCGAGATGTAGTAGACCTGCTCGCCGTCGGGCATCGTGTTCCAGCCGTCTTTCATGACGGCGGGGTCGTAGCGCTCGAGGGCCTCGGCGAGGTCCATGTAGCCGTAGCCGACGGACTCGATCTCCTCGCGGCTGAGACGCGCCGGCGCGTAGGTGATGGTGAAACGCCCCTCGGACGAGCCGTGGACGAGGTGCGCGGTGCCGTGCGGGATGTCCTGCATGTCCGGCTCGCTCTGGTAGAGCCGCACCGCCTCCGCCTGGGAGATGTACCCGTACTTGCGGACGAGCGCGTCCACCTCCGGCTGCTCCCCGAAGCGCTCGACGCCGGGGGCGATGACGAGGAGCTCACCGCCGTCGGCGATGGCCATCCGTGTGCGGTAGACGGCCTTGTTCGCCACCCACGTCGCACGGAACTCGTCCGCCTGCATGACGGCGACGACCTTGCGCACCGGCTCGTCGAACTGCGTGATGTTCTGCGCGAGGCTCGCTCGGGCGGCGTCGTAGTACGTCTCGAGGTCGTCGCCGACGTAGACGCCCGTGTGGGCGAGGTTCCCGTCGTCGTCGTAGTCCATGACCACCTGGAGGTAGACGTCGGGGAGGTCGGCGAGGAAGTGCTCCTCGGCGTAGTTGAAGCACGCCCGCACCGGGGTGAGGAGGTTGCCGAGGTTGTTCTCGATGCCGTAGACGGCGGACGCCATGTGCGAGGCCCCGAGGAGACGCTTGCCCCCGAGCCCGATGAAGTAGTTCTTGTTGTGGTTGGCGAAGCCGAGGACCTCGTGGGGCACGACGTGACCGACATTGATGATGAGGTCCCACTGCTCGGTGACGAGCATCGTGTTGAGGTCGATCGGCATCTCCCAGTCGACCGCGCCGCCCGTCGCCTCCCGCACGACCTCGGCGGGCACGGTCCCGACGTTCGTCACGCCGTTCTTCCAGTCGTGGGCGTGGATCCGCTCCTCCGGGATGGAGCCGAACATCCACCGGTTCTCCTCCGGGGTGTGCGGCACGTGCTGCCCGAGGGTGGGGATGACGTGCACCTCCGCGCCCTCGGCGTCGAGCAGCTGGTAGAGCCGCTCGGTGATCCAACCTGAGCCGGAGTGGGCGCGCGTGAGGTCCGGGGGCAGGAGGAGCACCCGCCGGAGCTCCGCGACGCCCAGGCGCTCGCGTGCCTCGGCGAGCAGCCGCTCGCACAGCGCCTCGATGTCGGCGCGGGGGATGAACCGAGCTTCAGATGAGAACCAAGTCATGGCAGGACCGTAGACCGATGGGTGCCGCATGTCCCTTCCCGCCCGGAGTTGCCGCCCCCGGGTGGCAACTGGTGGCAATTTCTTTGCACGGGGGTGCCGCCCTGGCAAGCATGGCCGCATGCAGCCACGAGCGGTGGGACCGCACCCGGATCGCCTCTTCCCGGCACAGCCCGAGGTGCGCGACGTCGCACGGCGGCTGTACGCCGCGACGAAGGACCTGCCGATCATCTCGCCGCACAGCCACGTGCCTCCGCAGTGGCTCGTCGACGACGAGCCGTTCCCGGACCCCGCCTCGCTCCTCCTCGTACCGGACCACTACGTCCTGCGGATGCTCCACGCCAACGGCGCCGAGCTGAGCGACCTCGGCCGCGGCCCCGACGGCCCCCTCCCCCTCGACGAGGCGGCCGCCCGCAAGGCGTGGCGGATCCTGTGCACGAACTACCACCTCTTCCGCGGCACACCCGTGCAGTACTGGTTCGACACGACGTTCGCCGAGGTCTTCGGCATCACGCAGGCACCGAGCGCGGAGACGGCCGACGTCATCTACGACCAGGTCGCCGCGGCCCTCGCGACCCCCGAGTTCCGCCCGCGGGCGCTCTTCCAGCGCTTCAACATCTCCGTGCTCGCCACGACCGACGACCCGCTCGACGACCTCGCCGCGCACCGTGCCCTCGCCGCGGACCCGACCTTCACCGGGCGGGTCGTGCCGACGTTCCGCCCCGACCGTTTCCTCGAGCTCGGCCGCGCGGACTGGCCCGAGCTCGCCCGCCGCCTCGGCGAGGTGGCCGGAATCGACACCGGCGACTACTCCGGGTACGTCGCCGCCCTCGAGGCGCGGCGCCGGTACTTCGTCGAGCACGGGGCGGTCTCCTCGGACCACTCGCACGCCGACGTCGGCACCGAGCCCCTCGCACCCCAGGAGGCGGCCCACATCTACGCCGCAGCGCTGCGCGGGGAGGCCACGACGGAGGAGACGGTCGCGTTCCGCCGCCACATGATGAGCGAGACGGCCCGCATGGCCACGCAGGACGGCCTCGTCATGACGCTCCACCCCGGGGTGCGCCGCAACCACGACCCCCAGAACCTCGTGAACTACGGTGCGGACGCCGGCTCGGACATCCCGATCGCCGTCGAGTTCACCCAGGCCCTCCAGCCGCTGCTCGGGCGCTACGGCAACCACCCGAACCTCCATCTCGTCGTCTTCACGATCGACGAGACGGTGTACTCCCGCGAGCTGGCCCCGATGGCCGGCTACTACCGCTCGCTCTACGTCGGCGTGCCGTGGTGGTTCATCGACGCCCCCGAGGCCATCCGCCGCTTCCGCGGGGCGGTGACGGAGACCGCCGGCTTCTACCGGACGTCGGGTTTCATCGACGACACGCGCGCGTTCATGTCCATCCCCACCCGGCACGACATGTCGCGCCGGCTCGACGCGGCCTACCTCGCCGAGCTCGTCAGCCAGCACCGGCTCACCGAGGAGGAGGCCGCCGCGACGGCCCGCGACCTCGTCGTCTCGATCCCCGCTAAGGTCTTCAAGCTATGACTGCGCCCGTGACCCGCCTGTCCCGGTACCTCGGGAACGGCCGGCCTCCCGCCCCGGTGCGCATCGTCCACCTCGGCCTCGGGAACTTCTTCCGCGCCCACCAGGCCTGGTACACCGAGCACGCCCCGGACGCGGCTGAATGGGGCATCGCGGCGTTCACCGGCCGCCGGCCCGACGCCGCCCGCGCGCTGGCACCGCAGGACGGCCTCTACACGCTCGTCGTGCGCACGGCGGAGTCCGACGAGCTCGAGGTCATCGGGTCCGTCAGCGCCGTCCACGCCGCGGCCGACAACCCCGCCTGGCTCGACTACCTCCGGGCGGAGGAGACGTCGATCATCACGCTCACCGTCACCGAGGCCGGGTACCTGCGCGGGTCCGACGGCGGCCTCGACCTCGGTCACCCCGACGTCAGGGCCGACATCACGGCCCTGCGCTCGGATCCGACGGCGCCCGCCCGCACGACCCCCGGCCGGCTCCTCGCCGGGCTCATCGCTCGTCGCACCGCCGATGCCGGCCCCATCACCGTCCTGCCGTGCGACAACCTGCCGGGCAACGGCGAGGTCGTCGCGCGCGTCGTGCGGGACCTCGCCGAGCAGGTCGAGCCCACGCTCCTGCCGTGGCTCGACTCCGACGTCGACTTCGCCACGAGCATGGTCGACCGCATCACCCCGGCCACGACGGACGCCGACCGCGCGACCGTCGTCGAGCGCCTCGGCGTCGAGGACGTCGCCCCCGTGCCCACCGAGCCGTTCAGCGAGTGGGTCATCGAGGGCGCCTTCCGCGCAGGCCGCCCACGCTGGGAGGACGCCGGCGCGCAGGTCGTCGCGGACGTGGCCCCCTACGAGCGGCGCAAGCTCTTCCTCCTCAACGGCTCGCACTCCCTCCTCGCCTACGCCGGCAGCATCCGCGGGCACGAGACCGTCGCCGAGGCCATCGCCGACCCCGTCTGCCGCACCTGGGTCGAGCAGTGGTGGGACGACGCGAGCCCGCACGTCGGCCTGCCGGCGGAGGACATCACGACGTACCGGGCGGACCTCCTGAGCCGCTACGGCAACCCCCGCATCCAGCACCTCCTCGCGCAGATCGCTCGCGACGGCTCGCAGAAGCTGCCGATCCGGGTCGTCCCCGCCCTGCGGGGCGAGCGCGCCGCGGGAAACCTGCCCGGTGGGGCCGTCGCCGCCGTCGCGGCCTGGGTCGCGCACCTGCGCGGCAGCGGGGCACCGGTCGGTGACGTCCGCGCCGAGCACGCCCTCGCCCTCGTCGCGGGCTCGCGCGAGGACGCCGTCCGCGCCGTCCTCGCCGACCTCGTCCCCGACCTCACGGACGACACCGAGCTGGCCGACGCGGTCCTCGCCCAGGTCACCGCCTTCGAGGAACCGGCGGCCTGAGCATGTCCGTCATCATCGGCCTCGACATCGGCACGACGGCCGTCAAGGCCGTCGCCTTCGACACCGAGTCGTCGTGGCGGCGCACCGCGCTGCGCGAGTACCCGCTCCTCGAGCCCCACCCACGCTGGCAGGTCCAGGAGCCGGCCGCCGTCCTCGCCGCCGTCGACGGCGCCCTCGCCGAGTGCGTCGCCGCCTGCGCGGGCCGGCGTGTGGACGTCATCGGGCTCAGCTCGGCGATGCACGGCCTCGTCGGGCTCGACACAGACCTGCGCCCGGTGACCGACATCCTCACGTGGGCGGACTCCCGCGCCCACCTCGAGGCCAAGGAGCTGCGCGCCCAGGGGCGGGCCCGCGAGCTCCTCCACCTCACCGGCACCCCGGTCCACCCGATGAGCCCGCTCGTCAAGCTTCGCTGGTTCGCCCGGCACGGCCGCGACGTCGCCGGCCGGGTGCACCGCTGGGCCGACCTCAAGGCCCTCCTCCTCCTCCACCTCACCGGGCGCCTCGCCACCGAGCTGTCCTCCGCCTCGGGCACCGGGCTCCTCGACCTGCGCACACGCGCCTGGTCCCCGGTGGCCCTCGCCGTCGCCGGCATCAGCGTGGAGGACCTCCCCGAGGTCCTGCCGACGACGACGGTGCTCGGCCTCGCGCCGGGCGTCGCCGACCGGGTGGGTCTGCCCGCCGGCACGCCGCTCAACGTCGGTGCCGCCGACGGCCCGCTGGGCAACCTCGGCACCGGCGCGATCACACCCGGGGTGGCCGGCCTGTCCGTCGGGACGTCCGGCGCGGTCCGCGTCGTCGTCCCCGAGCCCCGGTTCGACCCCGACGGGCGCCTCTTCTGCTACGCCCTCACGGAGGACACCTGGGTGGTCGGCGGGGCGGTGAGCAACGGCGGCCTCGTGCTGCGCTGGGCGGCCGACACCTTCGCCGCGGACCTCACGCCCGGGCCGGAACGGGACACGGCCGCGCTCGACCTCGCGTGCCGGGTGCCGGCGGGCAGCGACGGGCTCGTCATGCTCCCCTACCTCCTCGGCGAGCGGGCACCCCTGTGGGACCCCGACCTCCGCGGCGCCTACCTCGGCGTGCGGCGCTCCCACAGCCGCGAGCACTTCCTCCGCGCCGCCGTCGAGGGCGTGTGCCTCCAGCTCGCGGGACTCGTCGACATCCTCGAGGAGGTGACGACGGTGAGCAGCATCCGCGCGACGGGCGGGGTCTTCCGCTCCACCCTGTGGCAGCAGGTCATGGCCGGGGCCATGGGCAAGCCGGTCGTCCTCGCCGAGGACGCCGAGGGCACGGCCCTCGGAGCCGCCGCCCTCGCCCGGTTCGCGCTCGGCGAGGCACCGAGCCTCCTCGACGCCGTGCAGGACCTCAGCTTCGAGCAGGACGACACCGAGGTCCGGGCGAGCGAGGACGACGCCGCACTCTACGCGGGCCTGCGCCGGTCCGTCCCCGCCCTCCTCGACGCCTACGACGAGATGCGCGAGCACCTCGCCGCGGTCCAGGACCGGGCGGCGCTCCGCCACGGTGCGCCCGCACCGGTGCTCGACGCGCCCGACCGGCTCGAGGGTCCGATGCCGAGCCCCCTGCCGGAGTAGGGCCGTCCGGGCAACCGGCCGGGCCACCGCCCGGGCTGTCGGGCACGCACCTGGCTCGGGCCTTGGCACGGTCCGCAGCCCGTGCCACGCTCGACGCATGTGCCGAAACATCCGTCCCCTGCACAACTTCGAGCCTGCCGCGACGAGCGAAGAGGCCCGGGCGGCCGCCCTGCAGTACGTGCGCAAGGTGAGCGGGATGACGAAGCCGTCCGCCGCGAACCAGGCCGCCTTCGACGCCGCCGTCGATGCGATCGCCCACGAGACCGAGCACCTGCTCTCCCACCTCGTCACCCACGCCCCCCCGAAGGACCGCGAGGTCGAGGCGGAGAAGGCCAAGGAGCGCAGCCGGCGCCGGTTCGCCACGGCCGAGGCCTCCTGACCGGCGTGGGCGAGACGCTCGTCGACACCCCGCACGGTCCGGCGCGGATCCACCTCGACGCTCCCCCGCGCCCGCGAGCGCTGCTCGTGCTGGGCCACGGGGCGGGCGGAGGGGTCGGGGCCACGGACCTCGTCGCAACCGCGGAGGTCGCTTCCGGCACGGGGTTCGCGACGGTGCTCGTCGAGCAGCCCTACCGCGTCGCGGGGCGCAGGGCGCCCGCGCCCGCGCGTCAGCTCGACGCCGCCTGGTGCACCGTCGTCGCGCACCTGCGGGCCGAGGTGGGCGACGACGTGCCGCTCGTCGCGGGGGGCCGCTCCTCGGGGGCGCGCGTCGCGTGCCGGACGGCCGCCGCGACGGGAGCGCTCGCGGTCCTGTGCCTCGCGTTCCCGCTCAACCCGCCGAAGGACCGGCCGAGCCGGCTGCCCGAGCTGGAGACGGTCACGGTCCCGACCCTCGTCGTCCAGGGCACCCGCGACCCCTTCGGGATGCCGCCGGACGGGCCGGGCCGCAAGGTCGTCGCCGTCGCGGGCGACCACTCGCTCCGCGCGGATCTCCCAGGCGTGCGCGCCGCCGTCGGGGACTGGCTGGCGGGCGTGCTGGCATGAGCGACCACCGGTTCTACACCGACCTCGCGCCCTGGTGGCCGCTGCTGTCCCCGCCCGAGGAGTACGCCGAGGAGGCGGCCTTCCTCGCCACGCTCCTCGGCGCGGGCGAGGGCCGCGAGCTCCTCGAGCTCGGCAGCGGGGGTGGCCACAACGCCGTCCACCTCGCCCCGGACTTCACGTTGACGCTCGCCGACCTCTCCGCGGACATGCTCGCCGTCTCCCGCCGGCTCAACCCGGCTGCGGAGCACGTCCAGGGGGACATGCGCACCCTGCGCCTCGGCCGCACCTTCGACGCCGTGCTCATCCACGACGCCGTCGGATACATGACCACCGAGGACGACCTCCGCCGCGCCGTGGCGACGGCCTACGCGCACTGCCGCCCTGGCGGCCGCCTCGTCATCGCGCCGGACGCGACGACGGAGAACTTCCGGCCGGGGACCGGGTGCGGCGGCACCGACGCCCCCGACGGCCGGGGCGCCCGCTACCTCGAGTGGGAGTGGGACCCGGACCCCACCGACACGTGGACGCTCACCGTGTACGCGTTCGTCCTGCGGGAGGCCGACGGCACGGTGCGGTGCCTCGACGAGACGCACAGGACGGGGCTGTTCCCGCGCGCCGTGTGGCGCGACGTCCTCACGGACGCCGGGTTCGAGGCGTCGTCGGTGATCGAACCCGTGACCGACCGGACGCCGCGCGAGCTGTTCCTCGGGCGGCGCCCGGCCGGGTGAGCGTCCCGCTAGCGCGGGTTGTACGTCTCCACGACGGTCGAGTGGGAGAACCCGGCGGTCACGCCACCGCCGGCGACGACGATGCGGTTGCCGACGAGGACCGGGAAGATCCCGTGCCGGGCCGTCGGCATCGGCGTGCCGAGCCGCCACGTGTTCGACCCCGGGTCGTAGATGTCGACGCGGTTGTACACGCGCTGCGCCGTCGCCCCCGCGCCGTTCTGGGTCTCACCGCCGATGACGTAGAGCTCGCCGTCGTACCAGACGGCCTTGCCCATGCCGCCGCGGGCCTGCGGCAGCGGGGCCAGCCCGGAGCCGGGTGTGGCGCTCGAGCGCCACGTGCTCGTCGCCGGGTCGTAGACCTGGAGGGTGTTGAAGCCGTTGGCGACGACGTTGGCGTCGCCGCTGCCCGGGCCGCGTCCGCCCGCCACGTAGAGCTTGGCACCGTCCGTTGACGCCGCGGCGTGGTTGCGCCCCTGCGGCATGGGAGCGATCTCCGTCCACGTGTTCGTCGCGGGGTCGTACACGGCGCTGCGCGTCGTGGTCGACGAGCCGATGATCCCGCCCGCGGCGTAGATCTTGCCGTTGATGACCGCGGTCGAGCTCGAGCCGGCGGCGAACGGCATGTCCGCACCGAGCGTCCACGCGTTCGTCGCCGGGTTGTAGATCTGCACCTTGCCGCCGGCACCGCCGCCGAGCCCACCGATGAGGAAGAGCCGGTTCCCGACGACCTCGGCGGCGTGGTGGTGGCCCCGGTACGGCCGCACGGCGAGGTTCGAGCGCCACGTGGCGGTGGTGAGGTCGAACGCCAGTGTGGCGTTGTTGCTCTCCCCGATCATGTACAGCGTCTTGCCGATGACCCCGCCGGCGACCTCACCGATCGAGACGGGCATCGACGGGCCGGTCTCCCATCGGTCCGCGAACCGACCGGCCCAGGTCGTCACGGCGTGGCTGCCGGTGGTCAGGTAGAGGACGTCCCCGACCATCGCGGCGACCGCGGTCTTGCGCCCGCCCGGCAGCTGGGGCAGGTTCGTCCAGACGTCCTCGTCGGGGTGGTACGCCGTGACGTACCGGCTCGCGACATTGCCGGGGTTCGTCCCGCCGAGGACGACGATGGAGCCGTTGCGGACGACGACGGCCGTGTGGCTGCGCGCGACGGGCAGGCTCGCCACCTTCGTCCACGCGTTCGTCGCCGGGTCGTAGCGGTGGACGTCGGACTGCAGACCGGTGTTCTCGTTCTCGTTGTGCTGGCCGCCGATGGCGTAGACCTTGCCGTCGAGGGCCGCGCCGACGAGGTGGTTGCGCGGGTTGGGCAGCGGCGCCCGCGACTGCCACGTCGTGCCGCCGTCGAGGTTGAGCACCCAGTGGTCCGGCTCGTCCGGGTCCGCCGTCGAGCCGTCGACCCGGCTCGTCCCACCGAAGTAGTGGAGGGTGCGCCCGATGATGGCCGTCGCGCCCGCACCGCGTGGCTCGGGCAGCGGCGGTCCGGCGGACCACGTGCGCGAGACCGTGTCGAACTTCCACACGTTGCGCGTCGACCCGCCCGGGTGGTTGCCGTCGTACCCGCCGACGAGCCAGATCGTCGTGCCGTCGGCGACAGACGGTGAGTGGGTGAGCTGCTGCGGCATGTCGGGCAGCCGCGACCACGAGTTGGTCACGGTGTCGTAGACGTCGCTGCGCGCCGTCGTGGTCGTGCCGGTGTAGAAGCCGCCGAACACGTACACCTTGGTGCCGACCGCGGCGCCCTGGCCCTCCGACTTGCCGATGGGCGAGTTGGCCCGGCTGTCCCAGGAGAACGGCGACGGGTCCCGCGGCGACGGCGGGATCGGGTCCTCCTCGTCCGGGGGCGGGGGCTCCTCCTCGTCCGGCGGCGGCGTGGTGCCGCCCGGCGAGACGATCTCGATCGCGGAGACCTTCGGCTGGTCGGCCGAGGCGCTGAAGGCGAGGTTGAGCGTGCCGTCGGTGACGGTCGGGGTGAACGTGCGCACCACGGCGGCCTTCGAGCCGACCGCGGCGTGGATGTCGTAGTTGTCGATCTCGACGGGGCCACCCTCGAGGTTGACGTCGAAGATCCGCTTGCCGTTGGACGTCCAGTAGATCTCGGCGAAGTGCAGGCGCACGGTGTACGTGCCGTCCTGCGGGGCGGGAATGGCGTAGGAGAAGCCACCGAAGTTCTCGGTGGCGCTCCGCTCGGTGCGGTAGAGGACGTCGTTGGTCGTGCCGCTGATCGGGGTGGAGGCCGACGTCGACCAGGACTTGCCGCCCGAGACGTACGTGTCCGCCTGCCACGCGACGCCGCCGGTCGTGACCGCCGGGCCGCCGGCGTTGATGCGCAGGGTCGTGCCCTCGGCGGGCGGGTCGGTCGGGTCCGGGTCCGGCGTCGGGGTGGGGTCCGGCGTCGGGGTGTCCGGGTCCGGCGTCGGTGCCGGCGAGACGATCTCGATGGCGGAGACCTTCGGCTGGTTGACCGAGGCGGTGAAGGCGAGGTTGAGCGTGCCGTCGGTGACGGTCGCGGTGAACGTCCGCACCTGGGCGGCCATGGCGCCGACGGTGGCGTAGATGTCGTAGTTGTCGACCTCGACCGGGCCGCCCTCGAGGTTGACGTCGAAGACCCGCTTGCCGGCCCCACCCGCTCCCCCGCCCGTGGCGCCCCAGTAGATCTCGGCGAAGTGCAGCCGGACGGCGTACGTGCCGTCTTCCGGGGCGGGGATGGCGTAGGAGAAGCCGCCGAGGTTCTGGGTGGCGCTCCGCTCGGTGCGGTAGAGGACGTCGTCCGTCGTGCCGCTGATCGCCGAGACGCTCGCGTTCGAGTAGGACTTGCCACCGGAGAAGAAGGTGTCGGCCTGCCACTGGACGCCGTTCGTCGTCACGGCCGGGCCACCCGCGTTGATGCGCAGGGTGGTGCCCTCAGCAGGGGGGTCGGTGGGCGGCGGCTGTGCCGGCTCGCCGACCGTGAAGTTGATCTCGATGACCTCGACGTGACCGTCCGTGGCCGTGATGCGGGCGGTGATGGCGTGCGGTCCGTCGGCCACCGTGCTCGTGTTGAAGGGGTTGGCCGTCGTCGCCGACCCGCCGGCGAAGTCGTACGGTCCCTCGCGTTCCACCTGCCGCGCTGCGGAGCTCATGGCCGGGTTGTCGAGCCAGAACTCCACCTGCTGGATCGACGGGTCGGACGGGAGGTGGATGTAGGCGTTCCCGTCGATGGAGGCGCCGCTCAGCGGCGTCGAGCCCGTCCGGTTCGCATTCGCGCTCACCCACAGGTCGAGGTCGGCGGCGTGGCCGAGCGCGGGGAGCTGGGGGAAGAGCGCCGCGAGGAGGAACGCGGCGACGAGTGTCCACCACGGCCGGGGCCGCTGACGGCGCCGGGGGTGCAACGTGGTCCGAGGACGGATCTGCGGGCGCGACGAAGCGGACACTCAAGCCTCCACATGGAAAAACTGCCGTCCCCCGGGTGGGCCGAGCGTACGAGCATCGGCCCGGCGTGGCAAGCGTTTCCCGAAGCCGACGGCCGGCTCTCTAGGATCTGGCCATGGCTGAGCACCGCTTCTCCCAGGTCGACGTCTTCTCGAGCGAGCCGTTCCGCGGCAACCCGGTCGCCGTCGTCCACGACGCCGACGGCGTGGACTCCGCGACAATGGCCGCGTTCGCCCGGTGGACCAACCTGTCCGAGACGACCTTCCTCCTCGCGCCGCAGGAGGCCGGCGCCGACTACCGCCTGCGGATCTTCACCCCGGGCGGGGAGCTGCCGTTCGCCGGGCACCCGACGCTCGGCAGCGCCCGCGCATGGCTCGAGGCCGGCGGGGCGCCGCGGGGTGCGGGCGCCGTGGTCCAGGAGTGCGGGATCGGCCTCGTGCGCGTGCGGGTGGACGGCGGCGCCCTCGCGTTCGCGGCCCCCGCGCTGCTCCGCTCGGGTCCGCTCGACGCCGCGCTGCGCGAGCGCGTGGCGCGCGCGCTCGGGCTCGAGGCGGGCGCCGTCGTCGACGCCGCCTGGGTGGACAACGGGCCCGGCTGGATCGGCGTGCTCCTCCCGGACGCCGAGACGGTCCTCGGCCTGCGTCCCGACCTCGCCGCGCTGGGTGAGCTGCCCGTCGGCGTCATGGGGCCGCACGCGCCCGGCGGGCCGGCGGACTACGAGGTGCGCGCGTTCGTCCCGGGGATCGGCGTGCCGGAGGACCCGGTGACGGGGAGCGTCAACGCCGGCCTCGCCCGATGGCTGATCGGGGCCGGCCTCGCCCCGTCCTCCTACACGGTCGCGCAGGGGACCGCGCTCGGGCGGAGCGGCCGGGTGGGAATCCGCAGCGTCGACGGGGAGATCTGGGTGGGCGGTCAGGCGCGGACCCTCGTCACCGGTGCGGTCGACATCTGAGCCTGCCCAGACCCGCGTCGCCCCTCGTCCGAGCCGTCCCTCGCCAGCCCCTCACGTGGCCGTGAGGTCGCGCCGCTGGAACAGCGCGAGCCCGGCGGCGCCGGCCGCGAGGGCGAGCGCCGCCTGCACCGCGAGCGGCGCGAACGGGACGTCCTCGACCGGGTAACCGGGGGTGTGCTCCCAGGGCGAGAGGTTCGCCAGCCACGCCGGCGGGTCCAGCAGCGGGCCGAAGAACTCGACCACGCCGCCCACGACGACGATCACCCACGCGAGCGTGAGCGCGCGCGGCCGCGCCCCGTACAGGAGCGTGGCGAGGCCGAGGACGACGAGCACGGCGGGGTAGCCGACGAGCCCCCCGACGAGGAGCGTGGCGACGTGGCCGACGTCGCGCGTCACAGCCGCCGCTCCCACGCCCGTCGCGAGGCTGCCGGCGGCGAGGAGCACGAGGGCCGCGAGCGCGACGACGACGGTGTGGCCGGTCAGCCAGCCGGCCTTGCTCGTCGCGGTGGCGAGCACGGGCGCGGCCCGCCCCTCGAGCTCCTCCGCGCGGGTGCGCTGCACGGCGAGGACGACGAAGATCGCCGTCGCGATGATCATGAGGGACGCCATGAGCGCGAGGTACCCGCCCACCGGGTCCTCCTCCCCGCCGAGGACCGCGGCGAGGAGGTCGTTCATGTCCGCGAAGGCATCGACGAGTGCCTGCGTCGTCCCTCCGTAGACGAGACCGGCGAGGACGAGCCCGACCGTCCAGCCGCGCAGCCCGGAGCGGTGCAGGCGCCACGCGAGCGCCGCCGGGGTGCGGAGCCAGGCCGGCGCGTGCGCGGGCCCGCGGCGGGCCGCCCAGAGCCCGGCCCCGAGGTCGCGCCGGCGCGCCAGTGCGTACCCGAGGGCCGTCGTCGCGGCGGCGGCGAGCACGGACAGGCCCAGCGGCCACCAGCGGCCGTCGACGAAGACGCGCGTCTGCTGCGACCACGCGAAGGGGGAGAGCCACGACAGCGCGCTGCCGTGCTCCCCGAGGGAGTCGCCGGCGGCCCGGACGACGAACGAGGCGCCGAGGACGGCGCCGGCGAGCGCGGAGGACACGCGCGAGTACCCCGAGAGCTGCACCGTCGTGGCCGTGACGCCCGCGAGGACGAGCCCGAAGGCCCCGACCGCGCACCCGAGCAGCAGCGCCTCGCCCACCGGGGTGCCGTACCCCAGGAGGGCGAGCGTGAGGGTGCCCGCGAGCGCCGCGTCCGCGACGAGCGCGACGAGCACCGCAGCGGTGAGCGGCGCGAGCGGCCCGACGACGTTCGCGCGGACGAGCTCTGCCCGGCCGGTCTGCTCCTCGACCCGCGTGTGCCGGCTGACGAGCAGGATGTTCATGAACCCGGCCGCCACGAGGAAGTACAGCAGGTAGACGCCCGCGAAGAACGCGTGATGGGTGATGCCCTCGCCGAGGCCGTACCCGGGCCCGCCGAGCACCGTGACGACCGGGCCCTGGACGAACGACGCCGCCGTGAGCAGGTCCTCCCGCGTGGGGAAGATCGTGCGGAACGCGGTGAAGAAGTACGGGACGAACACCGAGATGCCCAGCACCCACGCCGGGAGCCGCACGCGGTCGCGGCGCAGCATGAAGCGCAGGAGCTCCGTTGTCCCCACGAGCGGTCCGCCGGGTCGCGCCGCTGCCCCGGGCCGGGGCGCGGGCGCTCGCGGGGCCGTGACGGCGCTCATCGCGCGCCCCCCGTCGTCGCGGCCGGCTCCTGGTCGGCGCCGTAGTGGCGCAGCAGCAGCTGCTCGAGCGACGGCGGGTGCGCGACGATCGCGCGGATCCCGAGCCCGCTGAGCGCGCGCATCGCGCCGTCGACGTGCTCGGTGTCGACGGCGAAGCGCACCTCGGCACCGGCGACCTCGAGGCCGTGCACGCCGGGCAGGCGCGCGAGCCCGTCGGCCGGGCGCGTCGTCGTCGCGACGACGGACGTGCGCGTGAGATGCCGCAGCTCGGCGAGGGTCCCCGTCTCGACGTTGCGCCCCTGCCGGATGATCGAGACGCGGTCCGCGAGGACCTCGACCTGGGCGAGGATGTGGCTCGAGAGCAGCACGGTCGTGCCCGCGTCCCGCGCCGCCCGGATGGAGTCCTGGAACACGGCCTCCATGAGCGGGTCGAGGCCGGAGGTGGGCTCGTCGAGGAGGAGCAGCTCGACGTCGGCGGCGAGCGCGGCGACGAGCGCGACCTTCTGCCGGTTGCCCTTGGAGTAGGTGCGGCCCCGCTTCGTGAGGTCGAGGTCGAATCGCCGGGCGAGCTCGGTGACCCGCGCGGGGTCACCGCCGCCGCGCAGCCGGGTGAGGACGTCGATCGCCTCCCCGCCGGTGAGGTTGGGCCAGAGCTCGACGTCCCCCGGCACGTAGGCGAGCCGGCGGTGCAGGGCCACGGCGTCGGCGACGGGGTCCTGCCCGAGCACCTCGGTGCTCCCGCCGTCGGCCCGCAGCAGGCCGAGGATGATGCGCAGGGTCGTCGTCTTGCCGGCGCCGTTGGGGCCGAGGAAGCCGTGGACCTCCCCGAAGGTGACCTCGAGGTCGAGGCCGTCGAGGGCGCGGGTGCGCCCGTAGGACTTGACGAGTCCGGTGGTGCGGATGACAGCGGTCATCGGGTTCTCCTTGGGGGCCGACGACGGCGTCGTCGTCGTGCGGGGGGTGAGGGGGGCGTGCGCGTCAGGGGCGCGCCGGGGACGCCGGCGGGTCCGTCGCGACGTCGTGCGGGGCGACGGCTGGGCCGGAGCGCTCGGAGCCTGCATGGCCCTCGCCGTCGGCCACCGGTGCGCCGGCCCGGGCCGCGAGCACCGTCTCGAGGACCCGGCTGTCGGTGAAGAGTCCGTCCGTGAAGAGCTCGAGCGCCGGCAGCATGCTCACCCGCTCGAACTCGTGCATGAACGCCGAGACGTCGGGCGGCCCGTCGTCGCGCGCCCGGTCGAGCCGGAGCTGGACGAGCATCCCGCCGAGCCCGACCTGGGTGAGGTACCTCGCTCGCGCGGCGGGGTCACGGCTGGGCCGGATGACGCCGTTGACGACGCCGGCCTCGAGATACTCCTCCGCGTCGGCGACCATGTGCTCGAAGAGCGTGCCGGCGAGGACCCCGCCGGCGTTGAGGCTCTCGACGACGTAGAGGGTCGCGTGCCCGAACTGGTCGACCTCGGCGAGCGCGCGGAGGACGGCCGCCGGGCTGCCGGTGCTCACCGTGGCGCGCTTGGACTCCCGGACGAGCCGCAGGACGTAGTCGTCGCACGCCTCGCGCAGGCCCGACTTGGACCCGAAGTGCCGGACGATGAGCGCGGCGCTCACCCCGGCCTCGGCGGCGATGGCGCGCAGCCCCACGGAGAACCCCTGGGTGCCGAAGAGGTGGACCGCGGCATTGCGGATCCGTGCCCGCGCATGCAGGTCGTCCTCGGGCGCCCCGGTCGGTGAACGCATGGTGACGATGGTAAACGCGCGTTTACCGTCTGGCAAGACCCGTCGCGCAGGGGGCGTCCGACGACGCGCTCGTGCGGCGGCCGGCAGCGTCCGCCGGCCCCGGGCTGCGTCTCCGCGCGTCCCTGCGACGATGGAGGCATGACCTCACCTGCGCCCACGCCCGTCGAGGCCCTGTCCTCCAGCCCCGCCCTCATCGAGGACTACGCCGTCCTCGGCGATGCCCACACCGTCGCGCTCGTCTCCCGTGAGGGGTCGATGGACTGGCTGTGCTTCCCCGGGCTCGACTCGGAGGCATTCTTCGCCGCCCTGCTCGGCACGCCTGACCACGGGCGGTGGTTGCTCACCGCGACCGGGGAGGACGTCCAGGTGGAGCGGCGCTACGTCGGGGACAGCTTCGAGCTCGAGACGACGTACACGACACCCACCGGGACCGCGCGGGTCGTCGAGGCGATGCCGACCGCGAACGGGCGCCACGACGTCGTCCGGCGCGTCGTCGGGGTCGAGGGAACCGTGTCCTTCGCGCACGACTGGGTGGTGCGCTGGGACTACGGCCAGACGAAGCCGTGGATCTACCGTGCCGCCGACACCGACGGCGAGGAGGTCCTGCGCGCGATCTCCGGGCCCGACGCCCTCACCCTCCACGCGCACCGGCTCCCGCGTGCCACGGGCGGGCGCCACCAGGACCGTTTCGACGTCGCCGCCGGGGAGACGTTCGACTTCGTCCTCACGTGGACCCCGTCCTGGGAGCCCATCCCGGGCTGGCTCGACGTCGACGCCGCGCTCGCGGCCACCCGCGAGCGCTGGGCGTCCTGGGCGCAGGCGAACACCTACGACGGGCCGTACCGCGACGCCGTCGTGCGCTCGCTCCTCGTGCTGCGGCTGCTCACCCAGGAGACGACGGGCGGCATCGCCGCCGCGGCGACGACGTCCCTGCCGGAGGAGATGGGCGGCGAGCGCAACTGGGACTACCGGTACTGCTGGCTGCGCGACGCGGCGCTCACCCTCGAGGCGCTCCTCGAGCTCGGGTACCGGGGCGAGGCCGAGAAGTGGCGGGCATGGCTCCTGCGCGCCGTGGCGGGGGAGCCCGACAAGGTGCAGATCATGTACCGGCTCGACGGCAGCCGTGACCTGCCCGAGCTCGAGGTCGACGGGCTCCCGGGGTACGAGGGCTCACGGCCGGTCAGGATCGGCAACGGTGCCGTGGACCAGGACCAGAACGACGTGCTCGGCGAGGTCATGCTCGCCCTCGACCTCGCCCGGCGCAGCGGCCTCGCCGAGAGCCGGCAGGCGTGGAACCTCCAGCGACGCCTCGTCGAGGGCATGCTCGAGCACTGGCGGGAGCCGGACCACGGCATCTGGGAGGTGCGGGGGCCCAAGCGTCACTTCGTCCACTCCAAGGTCATGTGCTGGGCGGTCCTCGACTGCGCGATCCGGGCGGTCGAGGACGAGGGTCTCGACGGGCCTGTCGAGCTCTGGCGCGAGGTCCGCGAGGAGATCCATGCCGAGGTGCTCGAGAAGGGGTACGACCCCGAGCTGGGGTCCTTCGTCCAGTACTACGGCGCCGACCACACCGACGCCTCCCTCCTCCAGCTCGTCCAGGTGGGGTTCCTCCCGCCCGACGACGAGCGCCTCCACGGCACGGTCGAGCGCATCCGCGCCGAGCTCGCTGACGGGCCGTGGGTGCTGCGCTACCGCACCGAGACGGGGGTGGACGGTCTCGCCGGGGACGAGCACCCGTTCCTCGCGTGCTGCTTCTGGCTCGTCGACGCCCTCGCCCGCACCGGGCAGGTGGCCGAGGCGACGACGCACATGGAGCAGCTCCTTGCCGTCGTCAACGACGTCGGGCTGCTGTCCGAGGAGTACGACCAGCACGCGCGCCGGTTCACCGGCAACTACCCCCAGGCGTTCTCGCACCTCACGCTCGTGCGCGCAGCCCACTCGCTCCAGTCCGCGGCGAGTGGCGAGCGGCCGCTGGGGGCGCACGTCGAGCCCGGCAAGGCCGCGCCGGGGGACGACGTGCACGCGCCGTCGTTCGCCCAGGACGAGCACGACGCCGGGTCCTGAGGAGCCCGAGACGACGCCCGAGGAGCAGTCCCCGCCGACGGAGCTCCCGCCGAGCCTGGGCAAGGTCGCGCGCCGGTCGCTCGCCCAGCGGGGCTGGACGCGGTTCGAGCAGCTGAGCGAGGTCACGCCCGCGGAGCTGCTGCGGATCCACGGCGTCGGCCCCAGGGCGATCCGGATCCTCGAGGAGGAGCTGGCGGCGCGGGGCCTGTCGTTCGCGCCGACCGACCGCTGACGGTCCGGGCAACGTCCGATCGACGGATGCCCGCAAGTCCTGCGGCTCGCCTGTGCCTGGCTCGATCAGCGGTGGGCGGTGGCGATCTCCTGTGCCACCCGCCTACCGATCTTCCCGACGTACCTGGTCAGGCCTGGGCGGTAGACATAACCGACGAACCGCAGGCCCGGAGCCACCTCGCCTCCAGCGATGTCGAGCGGCATGCCCCGGTCGTCCAGCACGCCGAGGCCTCCGACGAGGTCCTCCAGCCCGGTCCCGTACCCGGTCGCGAGGATGACGACATCGGCGTGGACGGACCGGCCGTCGGCCAGGACGACGTTCCCACCGTCGAGCGCGGCGACGGCGGCGATGCACTCGATCGATCCGTCCCTGATGTCGTCGAGAACCTCCGCGTCGACGACCGCGACGCCGGCCCCGCGGGTCTTGAGCTGGGTCATCGCACCCGTGGAGGGGAACGGCAGCCCGTGTGCGCTGAGGTCACCGACCGTCCTGCGTTGCACGGCGAACAGCAGCCGGTCCACAAGGGTGATCGGTAGGGACTCGGCACGGATCGGGCGCGGCGGATCGCCGCTGTGGCGCACCGGCTCCCGCGCACGGAGATCCTCGACCGCGTCCGGGACCTCACCGAGAGGCTCAGCGTCTCCCTGTCCGTCCCGCCGTCAACCTCTGGCCCTGCGCCCCCAGAGCCGTCGTGACCAGCGTCGTAGGGCGCGCCGGGCTGTCGCCCTGGGGTGGCTGTGCGGCGGCACGATCGGCTCGTCACGCTCCTCTATGCCGTCAGTGTGGGTCGGGCTGTCCAGGCTGTCCGCTCACCTGCGGCTGAGCGCCTCGAACGGCGCCACCGTCACGAGGGACCTCGCCGTCTCAGCGAGGTCCGGGTCGAGCGTGACGAACGCGTCGGCCTGCAGCTGCGTGAGCGCGAGGTACTCGGCCGCGAGCGTGTCCGGCCAGTCGAGCTGCTCGGCGACCGTCCACGCGACCCGCTGGAGGACCCGGTCCCCGAGGAGACGGATGCGCAGCCCGCGCACGTGGTCGAGCGCCCGGTCCGCATCCCCCCGCGTCATCTCGCCGCGGCGCACCGCCTCGTAGAGGAGGGACAGGACCTGCGAGCGCAGCAGTGTCGGGGCGACGAGCTGGTGCCCGTTCGCGGCCACCATCCCCTCGAGGGCGAGTCGCAGCGCGACGTCCGGACCGACGACGAACCTCGTCATACCGCCGCACCGAGGACGATGCGCTTGTGCGCCTCGAACTGGCGCCGGCCGAGGAGGGCGAAGATCGCGCGCGCGGGGGCGGGCAGGTTCTGGCGCGCCCACTCGCGCGCCTCGGCAGGGGACGAGAATGAGTCGAGGATCCAGCCGAGCTGGATCATCTGCCGGTCCCGCGGGACGGAGGCGCGTCCGTGCTCGCCGAGGGCGTCCCACTCGCGCTGCGACATCGCCGTCGCCGCGACGGGCAGGATGCGCTCCTCCTCCTGACCTAGGTGCTCCTCGAGGAGGGCGAGGACCTCGTCGAGCAGGGCGGCGACGCGGTCGCCGTCGGAGGGGTCGGCACTGGCGCGCCACAGGGGCAGCGCGTCACCGAGCTGGTCGAGGACGCGGGCGACCGCGGCGTGCTGCGCGCGCATCTGACCGACGTGGAGCGCACACGCCGGGGCCCTGCTCTCGAGCTCGTCCCACAGCAGCTCGTCCTCGGTGTGGTGGTGGTTGTGCAGCGCGCCGGCGGCCTCCGCCACGTGCTCGGCGACGACGGCCGCCCGCTCGGTGTCGCCGTCGGGCACGCCGCGGACGAGGCCCGGGGCGTCCGTGAACAGCATCCGGAAGAGCCGGTGGATGACCACCATGTCGGCCGTGTCGCACCCGACCTCGTCCGTGCGCGTCCCGCGCGCACCTCGTCCGCTCATCGCCGCCTCCTCGCGTTGCCGACGGAGTGAATCTAGGCGCCGTCGGCGCGGGCGGGGAGTGTTCGGGAGGGCGTGCGTCCCGCCGGACACGCTGCCCGTCCGGCTGCCCTTGCGGGCACCCGCGCGCCGCCCGTGGCCGTGGCGCGAGAGGGCGCAGCGCTCGTGCCGCCGGCGGCGGCACGTGACCGGGTGTCAGCGGCGGTGCCCGAGCACGCTCAGCGCGACGTCGATGATGTCCGCGCGCGGCCGTAGGGACGGAAGGTCCCCGATCGGTACCCACCGGGCGAACTCGGTCGAGCCGTCGACCTCGGTCGTCCCCAGCTCGCCCCCGGTGATCGTGGCCGCGAGGAGGAACCGCTGGGACCGCATCGGGCGGCGGTCTCCGCCGGCCGGGACGGCGACGTGGCTCTCGGCGAGGACATCCCCCGCCCGGACCGTGTAACCGGTCTCCTCGAACACCTCGCGGACCACAGCCGCGCGGAGCGTCTCGTCGAGCTCGACACCCCCGCCCGGCAGCGTCCAGCACGGCTCGCTGCGGACGTTCCCGCGGAACCAGGTGAGGAGGATGAGCCCGTCCTCGCTGGTGAGCAGCCCGTACGCAGCGAGCCGGACGTCGTACTCCGTGAAGTGCACGCGGCCACCGTACGGCTGCGCCGCCGGCCGCGGACATCCGGGCGCCTTGTCGGCCGTTACGGCACCAGGACGACGGTGCCCCGCTTGCGCCCGGTCTCCACGTAGGCATGCGCGGCGGCCACCTCGGCGAAGGGGTAGGCGCGGTCGAGAACAGGGCGCAGCAGCCCGCGGTCGGCCAGGTCGAGCATCCGGCGCAGGTCGGCAGCCTTCTGCTCCGGCCGGCGCAGACCAGTCAGAGCGATGCGGCCGCGGCGTCGGGAGCCGGGCACGGCCGCCGTCAACGTGTGCCAGGCGATGCCGGCGCTCGGCACGGTGCTGAGGTAGGTGCCGCCGTGCCGCAGGCTGCCACGGACCCGACGGAACGAGAGGGTCCCGACGGCATCGAAGAAGACGTCGAAGGCGTCCACCTCCGCCGTCACGTCGGCGGTCGTGTAGTCGACGACGCGGGCGGCGCCTAGCGCGAGCGCGAGCTCGGCGTTGCGTGCACTGCAGACGGCGGTCACGCGAGCACCCAGGGCGACCGCGAGCTGGACCGCCGCTGCTCCGACCGATCCGACTGCGCCGTTGACGCACACCGACTGCCCCGGCACCACCCTGCCGGCGTCCCGCAGGAAGGGCAGGGCAGTCAGCCCGCCCTCGGTGAGCGCGACGGCGTCGGGCGCCGAGAGGCTCGTCGGGATCGTGACGAGCCCCGCAGCCGGCACGCGGGCGTACTCGGCAGCCGCGCCGCCGGCCGCTCCCGTCGCCCCGAGGACGCGGTCGCCCGGGCGCAAGCCGGTGACACGCGGCCCGACGGCGACGACCTCACCCGCGAGCTCCGAGCCCGGCACCGGGTTCCGCGGGCGGCGCAGACCGGTGGCCAGGCGCGCCACCGGTGGGTCGGCTGCACGCATCGCGGTCTCCGCCCGCGAGACGCTGACAGCACCAACCCGGACGAGGACGTCCCCGGCGCCCGGCGCGGGTATGCGCATCTCCTCGACCTGCAGGACGCCAGGGGGGCCGTACCGGCGTGCAGTGACGGCGCGCATGGTGCCGGTCGGGCCTGGTGCGCCCTGCGCGGACGGGCCAGCCGCAGGTCGCGGATCGATCGTCATGGCTTCTCCTCGGCGGGGTAGTCGAAGACGTCCTCCAGGGCGGCCCCGAGCGCCCGGGCGATCTGGAAGGCCACCTCCAGCGACGGCGAGTACCGCTGCTGCTCGATGGCGATGACCGTCTGGCGGGTCACTCCTACCCGGGCGGCGAGCTCCGCCTGGGTCATCTCACGCCGTGCCCGATGGACGCGGATCGAGTTGGTCACGCGGGTGGGGCGGCCCATCACAGCCCTCGGCGGTAGGCGACGACCTTGAGGACCGACGCCACGACGACCTGGATGACGAACGCCGCGTAGATCGCGTTGGCGATCCAGAAGTGAGCGGCCTCGACGAGGGCGAGCACGAGGACGCCGGCGACCAGCACGGAGAGGACGATGCCGCCGACGTGGTCCCCGAACCGGGCGACCTCACGGTCCCGCACATCGGCCTGGTGCGACTCGCTCGGGCGGACGACCTCGAAGAGCACCCGGCCGACCGTGTTGGCGAGGATCGAGGCGCCCACGGCCCAGAGCAGCGGACCGACGTAAGCCACGTCGGCGAGAGAGCCTCCGTCCGCGCGTTGCCAGAGCACGACGACGTAGCCGACCCAGACCCCGACGCTGGCAACCAGGTACGCCCAGGTGCCCTTCTCCTCGTACGTCATGGCAACCCCTCATGTCAGAAATGTTTGACACGGCTAGTGTCAAACAGACCAGACATGATGTCAATAGTTTTAGACACGCGGCTCCGCTGCGCCTCACGAGCGGCGGTGCGTACCGGGTCAGTGCGCCATGTCGATGAAGCGCGCGTAGTGGCCCTGGAACGCGACGACCACCGTGTCCGTGGGACCGTTGCGGTGCTTGGCGACGATGAGGTCCGCCTCGCCCGCCCGAGGCGACTCGCGCTCGTAGGCGTCCTCGCGGTGGAGCAGGATGACCATGTCCGCGTCCTGCTCGAGCGAGCCGGACTCACGCAGGTCGCTCATCATCGGCTTCTTGTCGGTGCGCTGCTCCGGGCCACGGTTGAGCTGGGCGACCGCGATGACGGGCACCTCGATCTCCTTGGCGAGGAGCTTGAGCGCGCGGGAAAACTCCGAGACCTCCTGCTGGCGGGACTCGACGCGCTTGCCCGAGCTCATGAGCTGGAGGTAGTCGACGACGACGAGCTTGAGGTCGTGGCGCTGCTTGAGCCGCCGGCACTTGGCCCGGATCTCCATGAGCGACATGTTCGGGCTGTCGTCGATGAACATCGGCGCCTCGGACACCTTGCTCATGGCGGTCGCCACGCGCGTCCAGTCCTCGTCACGCATGGTGCCCTTGCGCATGTTCTGCAGCGGCACCTTCGCCTCGGCGGACAGGAGACGCATCGTGATCTCGGTCCGGCTCATCTCGAGCGAGAAGATCACCGACGTGAGGCCGTGCCTGATTGACGCTGATCGGCAAACGTCCAGCGCGAGCGTCGACTTACCGATAGCCGGTCTGGCCGCGACGATGATCATCTGGCCGGGGTGGAGGCCGTTCGTCAGCGCGTCGAGGTCGGCGAAGCCGGTCGGCACGCCGATCATGCCCTCACCGCGGTTGGAGGCGTTCTCGATCTCCTCCATCGTGAGGTTGATCGTGTCCCGCAGCGGGACGTAGTCCTCGCTCGTGCGCCGCTCGGTGACGGCGTACACCTCCGCCTGGGCGGAGTTGACGAGCTCGTCGACGTCCCCGCCGTCGGTGGCGTAGCCGAGCTGGGCGATGCGGGTACCCGCCTCGACGAGGCGGCGCAGCACGGCCTGCTCCCGCACGATCCGGGCGTAGTAGCCCGCGTTCGCGGCGGTCGGCACGGACGCGATGAGCGTGTGGAGGTACGGCGCCCCGCCGACGCGCCCCATCTCGCCGCGCTTGGTCAGCTCGGCCGCGACCGTGACGGCGTCGGCGGGCTCGCCTCGCCCGTAGAGGTCGAGGATCGCCTCGTAGACCATCTCGTGGGCGGGCCGGTAGAAGTCCTGGCCCCGCAGGACCTCGATGACGTCCGCGATGGCGTCCTTGGACAGCAGCATGCCGCCGAGCGCGCTCTGCTCCGCCGCGATGTCCTGCGGAGGCGTGCGGTCGTACCCCTCACGTCCCCCGGATCCCGTCGCCGATCCGACCCGTTCGTCCACGCTGGTCACAGCCGGCCTCCTCATAACGCCTTGAAACATGTGTACTGCTGACCTGTGACAAGGCCGCGGTCGGCAGGCCGCCTCGTTGTGGACAGCGGCGACAAGAGTCCCCGGGCGCCTGCAGCGCGACGGTACGCAGCCGAGGACGTCCACGCCAGCAGCCCCTGGGGACAGAACCGCCTAATCTGTGGATACACAGTGGACACCGGGCGGAACTGTGTGCACACACCGTGGACAAGTATGTGGATAACACCGGTGTCACTTCCGAAAAGTGGCGGAACCTCGCGCTTTCGGTCCTGCACACGGTGTGGAAGGAAAGTGGTCGGCACATTGGTGGACAACCCCACACCCCTTGGGGATAAAGGCGACGCCGGGAGCGCGCGGCGCCTCGACCGGCGGATCCTCGCCCTCGCGGTCCCGGCGCTCGGGGCCCTCGTCGCGGAGCCGCTCTTCGTCCTCGTCGACTCGGTCATGGTCGGGCACCTGGGTACGGCCCAGCTGGCCGGACTCTCGCTGGCCTCGACCCTGCTCGTCTCCGCCGTCGGCGTGTTCGTCTTCCTCGCCTACGCCACGACCGCCGCCACGGCCCGCCGGATCGGCGCCGGGGACCGCCACGGAGCGATCTCCGCCGGGATCGACGGCATGTGGCTCGCTCTCGCGCTCGGCCTCGTCACGGCGGCGCTCGCCCACGCGGCGGCGCCGTGGGTGGTCGACGCCCTCGGCGCGCCCCCGGACGTCGCGCAGCACGCCGTCGCCTACCTGCGGGCTTCGGCGCCGGGCCTGCCCGGCATGCTGCTCGTCCTGGCCGCGACCGGCACGCTGCGCGGCCTCCTCGACACCCGCACGCCCTTTGTCGTCGCCGCCGCGGGTGCCGTCCTCAACGGGGTTCTCAACGCGACCTTCATCTACGGCCTCGGTCTCGGTGTCGCCGGCTCCGGGCTCGGCACCGCCGTCACCCAGCTCCTCATGGCCGCCGTCCTGGTCAGCGCGGTCCTGCGCGGCGCCCGCGGCACGGCGGTGCCGCTGCGACCGACCCGCTCCGGCATCTGGGCGAGCGCGCGCACGGGCACCCCGCTCCTCGTCCGGACGCTCAGCCTGCGCGCGGCCATCCTCGTCACGGTCGCAGTAGCGACGTCGCTCGGGCCGACGGCCCTCGCCGCGCACCAGGTCGTCAACGCCCTGTGGGGGCTCGCGGCGTTCGCCCTCGACGCGCTCGCCATCGCGGCGCAGGCGATGGTCGGACACGGTCTCGGCGCGCGGGACGAGCGCACGGTCCGGGCCGTCCTGCGCCGCACGCTGCAGTGGGGCACCGCCGCCGGCGCGGCCATCGGTCTCGTCATCGGCGCGGCGGGGTGGTGGATCGCACCGCTCTTCAGCCCCGACCCCGCGGTGCGCCGTGCGACGGCGCTCGCCCTTGTCGTCACCGGCCTCTGCATGCCGGTCGCCGGGTGGGTGTTCGTCCTCGACGGCGTGCTCATCGGCGCCGGCGACGGGCGCTACCTCGCATGGGCGGGGATGGCCACGCTCGTCGTCTACCTGCCCCTGGCCGGCGCGGTCTGGCTGTGGGCACCGCAGGGGGCCGTCGGGCTCGCGTGGCTGTGGGCCGCGTTCGCAGGGGGCTTCATGGCCTCCCGCGCGATCACGACGGGACTACGGGCACGCGGGGACCGCTGGATGGTGCTCGGGACGTGAGACTCAGCTGGCGAGCCGGTGCTCCGTCGCCCGCAGCGCGAGCTGGCGGTCGATCTCCTCGAGGGCGGCGAGCGCCGCCCACTCGTCCGAGCACAGCCCGGTGGTGTGGGCGCGCTCGCACAGCTCGTCCTCGGTGATGTCGATGTCAGCGAGGACCCGGCGGCGCGCGCGGGCCAGCTCGGCAGTGGTGAGGTCGGTGTAGGAGCTCGTCGTCAACGTCATGCTCTGCACGTTACGACCGACCACTGACATCGCCCGGGACCCGCCCCCGCGAGTGTCGCCCCGAGGGTCCCGGAACGGCATCCCCCGGGTACGGCAACGGCCCGGCTCCCCGCAGGGAACCGGGCCGTCGACGATCCACGCGATCAGGCCTCGGGAACGACCTTGACCTCGAGCGTGGCCTGGACGTCCGCGTGCAGGCGCACGTGGACGCGGTGCTCGCCGAGCGACTTGATCGGGGTGGGGACCTCGATCTTTCGCTTGTCGAGCGCCGGGCCACCGGCGGCCGAGACCGCCGCGGAGATGTCCGTCGTCGTCACGGCGCCGAAGAGGCGGCCGTTGGCGCCGGAGCGCACCTTGACCACGACCGGCTTGTTCTGCAGCGAGTCGCGGACGGCGCGGGCGTCCTCGATCGTGTGGATCTCGCGCGACCGACGGGCGGCGCGGATCTGGTCGACCTGCTTCTGGGCGCCCTTGGTCCAGGCCGTGGCCAGACCGCGGGGCACGAGGTAGTTACGGGCGTACCCGTCCTTGACCTCGATGACGTCCCCGGGGGCGCCGAGGCCGGTGACCTCGTGCGTGAGGATGAGCTTTGCCATGATGCCTCCCAGCCTCAGCGAGCGGAGCTCGAGTAGGGCAGCAGAGCCATCTCGCGGGCGTTCTTGACGGCCTTCGCGATGGCGCGCTGCTCCTGGACGGAGACACCGGTCACTCGACGCGCGCGGATCTTCCCGCGGTCGGAGATGAACTTGCGCAGCAGCGCGGTGTCCTTGTAGTCGATGGCCTGTGCCTTCTTCAAGGGGTTGGCCTTCTTCTTGCCTGGCTTGCGAAGAACGGGCTTCGCCATGATGTGCTCCTCGATGTTCCGTGCGCGGACGAACCGCGCCAAAGGTCTGTACTAGAAGGGGGGCTCGTCGCCGAACGAGCTCGCCCCGCCTGTCGCCCACGGGTCGTCCGCCTGGCCACCGGCCGGCTGGCTGGCGTTGCCGCCACCGAAGCCGCCCTGGTTGCCGCCGCCGAACCCGCCGCCCTGGCCGCCGCCCTGGTTGCCGCCGCCACCGCCGAAGCCGCCACCGCCGCCGCCGCCGCGCTGGGTGCGCGTGACCTTGGCCGTCGCGTAGCGCAGCGAGGGAGCCACCTCGTCGACCTGCATCTCGACCACCGTGCGCTTCTCGCCCTCACGGGTCTCGAAGGACCGCTGGACGAGCCGGCCCTGGACGAGGACACGCATGCCCTTGCTCAGCGACTCCGCCACGTTCTCCGCAGCCTCGCGCCAGACGGAGCAGCGCATGAACAGCGTCTCGCCGTCCTTCCACTCGTTGCTCTGGCGGTCGAAGGTGCGCGGCGTGGAGGCCACGGTGAAGCTCGCCACGGCAGCCCCGGAGGGGGTGAACCGCAGCTCGGGGTCCGCCGTGAGGTTACCTACGACGGTGATGACGGTCTCGCCTGCCATGACGTTCTCCCTGGATCAGGTTGCCGGGGCCGGTGCGTACGGCCCCGCTGGGCGAAGGATGCTCAGTGAGCGTCGGGGCGCATGAGCTTCGTGCGCAGGATGGCCTCGTTGAGGCCGAGCTGGCGGTCGAGCTCCTGAGCGAGCGCGGGCGTCGTCGTCATGTTGACGACGGCGTAGATGCCCTCGGAACGCTTGCTGATCTCGTAGGCAAGACGGCGCTTGCCCCAGATGTCGACCTTCTCCACGCTGCCGCCGTCTCCACGGACGACCTGCAGGAGCTTGTCGAGTGACGGGGCGACGGTGCGCTCGTCGACCTCCGGGTCGAGGATGATCATCAGTTCGTACTGACGCATGCTGAGTACCCACCTCCTCTGGACTTGGCGGTCACGGTCTCTCCGTGACAGGAGGGTGCTGCGTTACGTCGGCCGCGCGGTGCGCACAGGTGCACGCATGCCACGGCCAGCGGTCAAGGCTACCGCAGGTGCGCCGACGAACCGACCGCCGCCGCGACGCTGTGGGCAAACGCACCGCAGCGCCCGCGCTAGCCGTCCCGACCGCCCCCGGCACCCGCCCCCGACCCGGCGCCGCCGGTCGGAGCGGTGGTGGGCTGCGGCGGCGGCGGCGCCTGCGTCGGCTGCGGCGGCCGGGTGGGTGCAGGCTCCTGGGTGGGCTCCGGTTCCGGCTCGGGCTCGGGCTCGGGCTCCGGCGGGGGTCCGCTCGAGACGACGACGCTCACGCTCGCCCCCTCGCGCACCTCGCTGCCGCCGCCGGGATCCGTCCCCAGCACAGTGCCCCGGGGGGAGTCCGACTCCTGCTCCGTCACCGTGGCCGCCAGCCCCGCCTCGCTGATCGTCGCGACAGCGCTCGCCTGGTCGAGCCCGACGACGTCGGGCACGACGACCGTCGCCGGCTCCTGGGTCTGCCGCTCCTGGGTCCGCTCGGGCTGCGGCGCGCGCGTGGGACGCTCGGGCTCGGGGCGTTCGGGGAGCTCCTCGACCTCCATCCCCTCGGTCGCGGCGATCATGTAGTCGCGCCAGATCGTCGTGGGGTAGGTCGAACCGGTGATGTTGTCGTACTCGCCGAAGGGTGTGAGCGTCTCCTCGGTGCCGTCCTCACCCACCTGGTACATGGCGACGACGGTCGTCAGCTGCGGGACGAACCCGGCGAACCAGGCCGAGCGCGCCTCGTTCGACGTGCCGGTCTTGCCGGCCGCGGGTCGGCCGAGGTCGAGGGCACGGACGCCCGTCCCCTCTTCGATGACGCTGCGCATGGCGAACGTCGCGTTGGCGATGACGTCGGGCTCGAAGACCTCCTCGCCCGCTGAGCCACCGGTGTAGACGACCTCCCCCGTGGCGCTGCGTACCTCGGCGACGATGTAGGGGTCGTGCCGCACGCCCTCCGCGGCGAACGTCGCGAACGCCCGCGCGAGGTCGATGGGATGGGGCGAGGCCGAGCCGAGCACGTTCGACGGCACCGGCTCGAGACCGATGGTGTCCTCCGGGATACCCGCGCGGACCGCGGCGTCCATCGTCAGCTCCGGCCCGACCTCGACGTTGAGCTGCGCGTACGTCGTGTTGACCGACTGCTCGGTGGCCTCGATGAGGTTGATCCGTCCCCGGTTGAACGCGTCGTAGTTGTTGACCGGGGCATCGAACCCCTCGATCTCCATCGGGGTGTAGCTCGTGTACCGGTCCTCGAGGGTGACGCCGTTCTCGAGCGCCGCGACGAGCGTGAAGGGCTTGAACGTCGACCCTGCCTGGGCGACGTCCTGCGTGGCCGCGTTGCGCGACTGGGAGACGAAGTCCGGCCCGCCGTAGAGAGAGACGACAGCGCCGCTGTCCGAGGCGAGGGAGACGAGCGCGACCCGGTTGTTCTCCGGGCGGTCCTCCGGCAGGGCGTCGACGGCCGCGACCGCCGCGTCCTGGGAGCGCTGGTCGATCGTCGTCGTGATCTGCAGGCCGAGGGTGTCGAGCTCCTCCTCGGTCATCTCGGCGTCCGAGACGAGCTCCGTGCGGACCATGTCGAGGAGGTAGCCGTTCGGCCCGGCGTACGTGTTCGAGCGCGTGTACTCGACCGCCTCGGGGAACACCTGCGCGTCGCGCTCCTCCTGGGTGATCCACTCGTCGCGGACCATGAAGTCGAGGACGCGGTTCCACCGGTCCTCCGCGCGCTCGGCGTCGACGCGCGGGTCCCAGTTGTTAGGGGAGGGGATGATGCCCGCGAGGAGGGCGGACTCGGCCAGCGTGAGGTCCGCCGCGGACTTGCCGAAGTACTGCTCGGCGGCGGTCTCGATGCCGTACGCGCCGCGGCCGAAGTAGATCGTGTTGAGGTAGTTCTCCAGGATCGTGTCCTTGGACTCCTCGCGGTCGATCTTGAGCGCGAGGATGGCCTCCTGGAGCTTGCCGGCGTAGCTCGTCGTCGTACCGAGGAAGTACCGCTCGACGTACTGCTGGGTGAGGGTGGAGCCGCCCTGGGTCGCGTTGCCGCGCACGTTGTTCCAGAACGCGCGGGCGATCCCGACGGGGTCGATGCCGACGTTCTCGTAGAAGCGCCGGTCCTCCGACGCGACGACGGCGTGACCGACGTGCTCGGGGAGCGAGGAGAGCGGCACGATCTCGCGGTCGTACTCGGCGAAGCTGCCCATCTCGGTCTCGCCGTCGGCGAAGTACACGGTCGTGCCCTGCGCCTGGGCGAAGTCGCCCGGCTCGGGGATGTCGGTGGTGACGTAGGCAGCCGCGAAGAGCCCGACGACGATCGCGACGCCGGTGACCGCCGTCGCCAGGACGATCCGCCAGCTCGGGAGCCAGCGATGGACAGGTCCCTTCCCCGGGCGCGGGTAGTTCCAGCGGCGCTTCTTGGCACCGCCGGGCCCGCTCGCTCCGCGACGGGACGCGCGGCCGCCGCCTGGGGACGGCGCCCGCCGCGAGCCCTGCTGGTTCTTCGCTGCCACGCCAACACGTCCTTCTGCCGGGGATAGGTCCACCGGGCCGCCGGGGTTCGCGGGTGCACCGCAAGCCTGGAGCCGGTCCTCAGTATGCGGCAGGCGCCTGGGCGGTGCTCGTGAGCGTCCCCGGGGGCCAGGGGTCGCACCGCGCGGCGCACCGCGGCGAGACCCGCACCCTGTAGTGTGTCGCGATATATCGGGCCGATATATCGAGGGGGGGCAGGGTGGGAAGTCGCGCGGACGTCCTCGAGCTCGCCATCCTCGGCCGGCTCAGCGCCGCCCCCATGCACGGGTACGAGCTGCGCAAGCAGCTCGGGGCCAGCCTCGGGGCGGTGCGGACCCTGTCCTACGGATCGCTCTACCCGGCACTGCGTCGACTCACCGACGCGGGGTACATCGCGGAGTCGGCGACGGCGGAGCCTCCCCACGCCCTCGCCGGCAGGCGCGGGCGGATCGTCTACCAGCTGACGGCGAAGGGCAGGGAGCACCTCGCTCGCGCGCTGGCCAGGGCCGAGCCGAGCGCGTGGGAGGACGAGGCGTTCACCGTGCGCTTCACCCTCTTCTCCACGACCGACGCCCGCACCCGGCTGAGCATCCTCGAGGGGCGTCGCGCCCGGATGGTCGAGCGCCTCGAGCTCCTGCGCTCCTCGTTCCACCACACCCGCGAGCGCATGGACGCCTACACCACGGAGCTTGCCCGGCACGGCCTCGAGCAGGCCGAGCGGGAGGTCGCGTGGCTGGAGGACCTCATCGACACCGAGCGCGGCACCCGCGGCGCTCTCGACCTCCGGGCGGCACCGCAGCCGTCCGGGCCCCGCACCCAGGACGCCCCCGGCGTCCAGACCACCACCACCAAGGAGAACGAATGAGCTCGATCCGCGTAGCGATCGTGGGCGTCGGCAACTGCGCGTCGTCGCTCGTCCAGGGCGTGACCTTCTACGCCGACGCCGACCCGTCCGGCACGGTCCCCGGTCTCATGCACGTCATGTTCGGCGAGTACCACGTGCGCGACGTCGAGTTCGTCGCCGCCTTCGACGTCGACGCCAAGAAGGTCGGCAAGGACCTCTCCGAGGCCATCGGCGCCAGCGAGAACAACACGATCAAGCTGTGCGACGTGCCCGAGCTGGGCGTGCCCGTCCAGCGGGGACCGACGCTCGACGGGCTCGGCAAGTACTACTCCGAGACGATCACCGAGGCGGACGCCGAGGCGGTCGACGTCGTGGCAGCGCTCAAGGACGCCCGCGCCGACGTGCTCGTCTGCTACCTCCCCGTCGGCTCCGAGGACGCGGCGCGGCACTACGCCCAGTGCGCCATCGACGCGGGCGTCGCGTTCGTCAACGCCCTGCCCGTCTTCATCGCCGGCACGAAGGAGTGGGCCGACAAGTTCACCGCCGCCGGGGTCCCCATCGTCGGTGACGACATCAAGTCGCAGGTGGGCGCGACGATCACGCACCGGGTGCTCGCGAAGCTCTTCGAGGACCGCGGCGTCGTCCTCGACCGCACGTACCAGCTCAACGTCGGCGGCAACATGGACTTCAAGAACATGCTCGAGCGCGACCGTCTCGAGTCCAAGAAGATCTCCAAGACCCAGGCCGTGACGTCGAACGTCCAGCACGACCTCGGCGCGCGCAACGTCCACATCGGCCCGAGCGACTACGTCCAGTGGCTCGACGACCGCAAGTGGGCCTACGTGCGCCTCGAGGGCCGCGCCTTCGGTGAGGTCCCGCTCAACCTCGAGTACAAGCTCGAGGTCTGGGACTCGCCGAACTCCGCGGGCATCATCATCGACGCGATCCGCGCGGCGAAGATCGCCCTCGACCGCGGCGTCGGCGGCCCGCTCCTCGCGGCCTCGAGCTACTTCATGAAGTCCCCGCCCGAGCAGCGCGCCGACGACGACGCGCGCGCCGACGTCGAGGCGTTCATCCGGGGCGAGCTCGAGCGCTGACCCGCCCACCTCACCGCGCGCCGCTCGCGCTCCCCGAGCCCCGGGCCAGCCGCCACGGGCAGCCGCGGCCTGTGCTGAGTATCCGTCAGGACGTGCCTGACGGATCCTCAGCACAGTCGTCGGCGCAGGTGAGGGGCGGTAGGGCCAGCGGTCCCCGCACCGCGGCGGGCCGGGGCCCGGCGAGTGTCGGATAGCCTGCACCGGTGCCGCCCCTCGCCCAGTCCGCCGCGGTGAACGCCGCATGAGCGTGCTGGGGGACCTGCGCACCGTCGCCGTCCACAGCGGCTTCCGCAAGCTCTTCGCCGTCCGCCTCGTCTCCCAGTGCGGGGACGGGATGTTCCAGGTCGGCCTCGCCACCCTCTTCTTCTTCTCACCCCAGAACATGGCGACGGCGGCCGGGGTGGCGACGGCCTTCGCCGTCCTGCTCCTCCCGTTCACCGTCGTCGGTCCCTTCGCGGGCCCGCTGCTCGACCGGTGGCGCCGCCGGCAGGTGCTCCTCGTCGGTAACGCCGTCCGCGTGCTGCTCGCGCTCGCCCTCGCGGTCCTCATCGCCACCGCCGGCGTCGGCCCCGCGGTGTACGTCCTCGCGCTCGTCACCCTCGGCATCAACCGGTTCCTCCTCGCCGCGCTCTCCGCGGGGCTCCCGCGCGTGGTCCCCCGCGACCAGCTCCTCATGGCCAACGCCATCACCCCGACGCTCGGAGCGGTCTCCGCCGTCATCGGCGCCGCGCTCGGGTTCCTCATCGGAGCGCTCGGCCCCGACGGCGCGGTCGGCGACTCAGCCGCCCTCACCGCCGCGGCCCTCCTCTTCGCCGGTGCCTCGGCGCTCGCCCTGCGCCTCGGGCGGGACCAGCTCGGCCCGGAGCCCACGCAGGTCGCCTCCTCGCTCCGGGCGGACGTCCGCGCCACGGTCGCGGACATGGCGGCCGGCGCCCGCTACCTCGTGGCCCGCGGCACCCCCGGGCACGCCCTCGCGGCCATGGCCACGCACCGCTTCTTCTACGGCATCAACTTCATCGCGCTCATCCTCATCTCGCGCAACCTCCTCGCCGACCCGACCGACGCGGCCGCCGGGCTCGCCACCTTCGCCGTGCTCACCGGCGTCTCCTTCGCCGGGAACGGCGCCGCGATCGTCCTCACCCCGATCGCCCACGAGCGGATGCGACCCTCGACGTGGGTCGTCCTGTGCCTCGGCATCGGCGCGCTCAGCCAGGCGCTGCTGGTCCTCACCCCGGCCCGCGGCGTCGTCATGGCCTCGGCCGTCCTGCTCGGGCTCAGCGTCCAGGGCGCCAAGATCGCCGTCGACACGATCGTCCAGCGCGACACCGACGACGCCTTCCGCGGGCGCGCCTTCGCCCTGTACGACGTCATGTACAACGCCGCCTTCGCGGGCGCGGCGGCCCTCGCCGCCGTCGTCCTGCCGGACACCGGCTGGTCGCGCCTCGCCTTCGCCGGCCTCGCGCTCGCCTACGTCGTCCTCGCCCTCGCCTACCGCGCCGGCTCCGTCCGCCTCGGGTACGACCCCCGGCCCGTCCTCGAGCGTGAGCGGCACGCCACCTGACCCGAGGCGTAGCCAACCCACCCCGTGGTGGAGGGTGAGGCCGGTGAGGTCACGCGTTCCGCACCGCCTCTCTAGTCGTACGGCACCTCTGCAAGATCACCAGGAATGAGGCGGTCACGCTGCTCGGATGGTGACCCGGGGGGAGCCGCCGCGGGGGGCGGCGGTAGCGTTGCGGCCGTGAACCAGCGCCCCTTGGACTCAGCCTTCACCGACCTCCTCGCCGCGAACAAGCGTTTCGCCGAGAACTTCGACCTCGCCGGGTTCGACGGCGTGGCTCGCGCCGGCGTCGCCATGGTCACGTGCATGGACTCGCGCATCGACCCGCTCGGCATGATCGGCCTCAAGCCCGGCGACGCGAAGATCCTGCGCAACCCGGGCGGCCGGGTGACGGACCAGGTGCTCGTCGCCCTCGTCCTCGGCGTCACGCTCCTCGGGGTCGAGCGCGTCCTCGTCGTCCATCACACGCGCTGCGCCATGGCGTCCGCGAGCGAGGCCGAGCTGCACCAGCGCATCTCCACCGCGAGCGGGCTCGACGCGTCCTGGATGTCGCTCGGTGTCATCACCGACCAGCTCGAGAGCATCCGCGAGGAGGTCGCCAAGGTGCGCGCGCACCCGCTCGTCGCCCCGCACGTCACGGTCGGCGGATTCCTCTACGACGTCGACAGCGGCCTGCTCGAGCCGGTCGTCTGAGCAGGAGGCCCGTCGGCGCTAGACGATCTCCCACTGCGCGACGGGCCCGGGGACGACGACGAACAGCGGGTGGGTGTCCGGCGTCTCGACCCCGCGGAGGTCCGCTGCGCGCGCGGGGCTGCGGATCGCGAGCTTGGCCATGAGGTGGCCCCACTCGTGGGCGACCTGGCCGTCGCTCACCGTCAGCCGCTCCATCGCGGCCGCGCCCGGGTGCTCGATCTTGGTGGCGTCGTACCTGTACCCACGCGCCCGCGCCTCCTCCTCGACGCCGAGGAGGTATCCCCCGATCGCCGCGAGAGGCTCCGGGCACTCCTTGAAGCGCGTGAGCTGGGGGTGGTTGCGGTACCCGCGCGTCCGGCCGGCGAGGACCGCCTGGGCGAGGAGGGCCTCGCGCCAGCAGGCGGTGAGCCCCTGCCGGTCGAGGTAGCGCGGGTGGAGCGACCAGATCCTCATCCGGTGCTCTGCTGCTCCGCCCACCAGCCGAGGAGCGCCTCGGTGGCCGCGTCCTCGCCGATGATGCCGCGCTCCATGCGCAGCTCGAGGAGGAACCGGTAGGCCTGGCCCACGACCGGGCCGGGGCCGACGCCGAGCACCTCCATGATCCGCCCGCCGTCGAGCTCGGGTCGCACGGCCGCGAGCTCCTCCTGCTCGCGGAGGGCGGCGATCCGCTCCTCGAGGTCGTCGTACGCCGCCGCGAGGCGCATCGCCTTGCGGCGGTTGCGCGTCGTGCAGTCGGCCCGCGTGAGCCGGTGCAGGCGCTCGAGCTGCTCTCCCGCGTCGGTGACGTAGCGCCGCACCGCGGAGTCGGTCCACGCGCCCTCGCCGTAGCCGTGGAAGCGCAGGTGGAGCTCGACAAGCCGCGAGACGTCCTTGATCGTGTGCTTGTCGAACCGCAGCGCCTTGAGACGCTTCGTCGTCATCCGCGCACCGACGAGCTCGTGGTGGTGGAAGCTCACCCCGCCGCCCGGCTCGAACCGCCGCGTCGTCGGCTTGCCGATGTCGTGCAGGAGCGCTGCGAGACGCAGGACGAGGTCGGGGCCGGGCACCGGCCCGTCCGGGCCTGTCTCCATCGAGACGGCCTGGTCGAGGACGGTGAGGGTGTGCTCGTACACGTCCTTGTGCCGGTTGTGCTCGTCGACGGTCTGCTGCAGCTCCGCCACCTCGGGCAGCACGACCGCCGCGACGCCCGTGTAGACCATGAGCTCGAGCCCCCGCCGCGGGGAGGGCGACAGGAGGAGGCGCTCGAGCTCGGTGCGCACGCGCTCCGCGGAGACGATCTCGAGCCGCGAGGCCATCGCGGCCATGGCGTCCATGACGTCCGGCGTGACGTCGAAGCCGAGCTGGGCGGCGAATCGGGCGGCGCGCATGATGCGCAGCGGGTCGTCGTCGAAGGACTGCTCCGCGGAGACGGGCGTGCGCAGCACCCGCTCGGCGATGTCCTCCATCCCCCCGTGGGGGTCGACGAACTCGAGCGACGGCAGCCGCACCGCCATGGCGTTGACCGTGAAGTCGCGTCGCGAGAGGTCACCCTCGAGCGTGTCCCCGTACTCGACGACGGGCTTGCGGGAGCCCACCTCGTAGGACTCGGTCCGGTAGGTCGTCACCTCGACGACGACGTCGCCGCGCCGGGCGCCGATGGTGCCGAAGTCGCGCCCGACGTCCCAGTGGACGTCGCCCCACCGAGCGAGGAGCCGCTCGGTCTCGTCCGGGCGCGCCGACGTGGCGAAGTCGAGGTCGTGGCTGACCCGGCCGAGGAAGGCGTCGCGGACCGGGCCGCCCACGAGCGCGAGGTCGTGCCCGGCGTCCGCGAACGTGGTCCCGAGGGACAGGACGTCCGGTGGCAGCGCCGTCAGGGCTTGCGCTGCCGTTCTGACGAGCGGCTCCGACGGGGTCGTAGGTACGGAGGAGGGGGGCACCTGCCCAAGCCTGCCACGCCGCGCACGGCCCGAGCGCCCTCGGGCGGGGCACGCCCGGCCGTCCCCCGCGCCCGGTCGGCGCGAGGTTCATTACAGTGACCTTATGTCCGCTGCCGTCCCCGCCCCGCGCCGCCGCGTGCCGACGCCGCCCCGGCGCCGGCTCACGCACGTGCGGCCGGCCGCCCTGCCGGTGGTGGACGAGACCTCGGCCGGCGGGCTCGTCGTCGACGTCGTCGAGGGTTTGGCATACACGGCCGTCATCGCGCGGCGCAACCGCGCCGGGCGCCTCGAGTGGTGCCTGCCCAAGGGCCACCTGGAGGGTACGGAGACGGCCGAGGAGGCCGCTGTCCGCGAGATCGCGGAGGAGACCGGCATCGACGGCCGGGTCCTGCGTCACCTCGCGACGATCGACTACTGGTTCGCCGGCGACGACCGCCGCGTGCACAAGGTCGTCCACCACTACCTCCTCGAGGCCACGGGCGGGTACCTGACGATCGAGAACGACCCCGACCACGAGGCGGAGGCCGTGGCCTGGGTGGGGCTCGACGAGGTCGCCGCCCGCCTCGCCTATCCCAACGAACGGCGGGTGGTCGCCACCGCCAGGGACGTGCTGGCCGGCCGCGCATGAGCGCGTCGAGGCCCGGCCGCCAGGCGGGCCCGCGCGACGGCGGTACCGGTGCAGGGGCGGCGAGTCCAGGACGGCCCCGCGCGCTCCTCGCGATCGCCGTGCTCCTCCTCTGCGTGCTCGGCCTCGCTCCGCTGGCCGTGCCGGTACCGGCCGCGAGCGCCGTCACCGGCGAGGAGGGACCCGACGGCGCGAGCGGCGGAGATCCGCTCGCCGTCGAGCTCACCGCCCTCGCCCCCGCCGTCCTCGTCCCCGACGCCGACCTCACTCTCACCGGCACGGTGACCAACACGACGACGACGACGGTCGAGCGCCCCACCGTCCGGGTCCGGATGCAGCTGTCGACCCCGATCAGCCGCTCCATCCTCGAGCGCTGGCTCGAGCCCGACTCCCGCTCGGCGACGACGCTCCTCGCGTACGAGGAGGACGACGCGCCGCTCGCCCCGGGTGAGGAGCGACGCTTCACCGTCACCGTCCCGGCCGGGAGCCTGCCCCTCACCCCGAGCTACGTCGCCTGGGGGCCGCGCGGCCTCGAGGTCGAGGTGAGCGACCCCGCTGCCCAGGAGCGCCGGGGCAGCGCACGCTCCTTCCTCCTGTGGTGGCCCGAGCTGGACGTCACGCCGACCCCCGTCGGTGTCCTCGGCGCGCTCGTGCCGACGGCGGCGGAGCGGGTCGCGACCGACGCCGCCGGTGCTGCGCTCGCCGACACCGCGGCCCCGCGCCTCGGCCCCCTGCTCGAGGCCCTCGACCGCCCCGACGTCGACGTCGCGCTCGACCCGGCGCTGCTCGGCACCGCGCTCACGAGCATGCCCGGAGACGCCGGCCCGTCCGGGGAGGCGCCGGGGACCGCCGACCCGACCGCACCGGGCACGGCCTCCGCCGGGCCCACGGGCGACGAGGCCGCCGACGACGAGACCACGACGGCGCCCGGGCAGGACGAGGCGTCACCCGGGACCGCGTCGCCCGCCGGGGCAGGACCGCCGGAGGCAGGGGGCGCTGGCGCCGAGCTCCTCGCTGCGCTGACCGAGCGGGCGGACGGCCCCCGCCGTGACGTCCACGCCCTGCCGTGGGCCGACGCCGACGTCGCCGCGCTCGCGCACGCCGAGCGCACGGACCTCGTCGCCGACGCCGTCGCGCGCACCGTCGAGGCCCTGGACGCCGCCGGGCTCGACGCGAGCACCGACCTCGCGTGGCCGGTCGCCGAGGTTCCCGACCGCGCGACCGTCGGTGCCTCCGTCGAGGCGGGGGCCGAGGCGGTCGTCCTGCCCGCGGACTCCCTCGCCGCGGCCCGGCCGCTGACGTACACGCCGACGGGACGGGCGACGCTCGACGTCGACGGGCGAGAGGTGCCCGCCGTCCTCGCCGACGAGCGGATGTCGGCGATCCTGTCCGGCACCCACCGGAGGGTCAACGCCGACGGCGCGCCCGACGCGCCGCTGGACGACCTCACCGCCCGTCAGTTCCTCCTCGCCGAGAGTGCCGTCATCAGCCGCGAGCGTCCCAGCGACGGCCGGGGTGTGCTCCTCACCCTGCCCCGTGACTTCGCCGGCGACGCCGAGGCGCTCGCGGAGCGGCTCGACGCCCTCGCGGACGCACCGTGGGTCGACCGGGTCGGCATCGACGAGCTGCTCGCGCGCGAGGCGCCCGAGCTCGAGCGCGACACGCTGCCGGTGCGCGAGGTCGAGGCGGGCGAGATGAGCGCGGCGGAGCTCGAGACCTACAGCCGCGTCCTGGCGGGTGCCGAGGCGCTCGCACACGTCACCCCCGAGCCGGAGCGCCTCCTCGCACCCGTCCGTGAGGCCCTCCTGCCCACGCTCTCCGCGGCGTGGCGCAGCGCCCCGGACGAGCGCGACGCCCGGCTCGCCGCGGCGGCCACCACGGCCGCGGAGCAGGCCGCCTCCGTGGCCGCCCAGCCGGGCAGCACCCTCAACCTCATCAACGACGAGGCGCACATCCCCGTGAGCGTGACCAACGGCCTCGACCAAAGCGTGCGCGTCCAGGTCCGCCTCGAGCCACGCGACGTCCGCCTCGTCGCGGAGGACGCCGTCACGCTCGAGGTCCCCGCGCAGCAGTCGGCCACGGCCCAGGTCCCGGTCCGGGCGATCGGAAGCGGCGACGTCGTCGTCGACGTCCTCCTCGAGTCCGTCTCGGGCGAGCCGATCGGGGTCGCGAGTGAGATCCAGGTCCGCGTGCGCGCCGACTGGGAGAACGTCGGGACGGGGGTCGTCGCCGGCCTCCTCGTCCTCATGCTCGTCATCGGGCTCGTGCGTACCGTGCGCCGGGGCCGACGCCGGGCCGTGGCCGTGGCCGTGGAGGCGGGCGCCGGCACCGAGGAGGGCTCGACGCCCGCAGACGAGGGGGACGCGCGATGAGCGGGAGGACGGGAGGCGCCGAGGCGGGAAGCGCGCCCGGCGGGAGCGGCGCAGGGGTGAGCAGCACGACGGGTGCCCGCGGCCTCGCCGGCTCCGCCGCCGTCATGTTCTCCGGGACGCTCGTCTCCCGGCTGCTCGGGCTCGTGCGCAACGTCGTGCTCGTCGCGGCGATCGGTGTGACGGGCGCCGCCAACTCGTTCTCAGTGGCGAACAAGCTGCCGAACGTCATCTACATGCTCGTGGCGGGCGGCGTGCTCAACGCCATCCTCGTCCCGCAGATCGTCCGGGCGATGAAGGCACGGGACGGCGGCGACGAGTACGTCAACCGGCTGCTCACGCTCGCCGGCGTCGCCCTCCTCGGGCTCACCCTCCTCCTCACGGCCGGCTCGACGGTCCTCGTCACGGTCTACGCCTCCGAGCTCGACCCGCAGTGGTTCGCGCTCGCCGTCGCCTTCGCCCTGTGGTGCATCCCCCAGCTCTTCTTCTACGGGATGTACACGCTCCTCGGGCAGGTGCTCAACGCGCGGGGCATCTTCGGCCCGTACATGTGGGCGCCCGCCGTCAACAACGTCGTCGCCATCGTCGGCCTCGTCGCCTACATGATCGTCTTCGGGCCGGCGTCGACGGGGGCACCGGAGGACCCGGGCGCGTGGACGCCCCTGCGCATCTCGATCATCGCCGGCACCGCCACGCTCGGGGTCGCGACGCAGGCGCTCGTCCTCATCCGACCGCTGCGCCGCGCGGGCTTCCGGTTCCGCCCCGTGTGGGGGCTGCGGGGCTCCGGCCTGGGCACGGCGAGCCGGGTCGCGATGTGGGCGTTCGCCGCCCTCGCGGTCGCCCAGCTCGGGTTCGTCGCCATCTCCAACCTCGCCGCCGCCGCCTCCGGCGCCGCGGTGGGCCGCGCGCTCACCGCCGTCGAGGGCCTGCCCCGCATCGCGGCGCAGGCCGCGGCCACCGGAGGGTTCGTCCCGGGGAACGCGGCGTGGGACAACGCGAACTTCATCTACATCCTCCCGCAGTCCCTCATCACGGTCTCCCTCGTCACGGCCCTCTTCACCCGGATGTCGACGTACGCCGCGACGAAGGACCTCGCGGGCGTGCGCTCCGACCTCTCGCTCGGGCTGCGCACGATCGGCGTGTTCACGGTCTTCGCCAGTGCAGCCCTCGCCGTCGTCGCGCTCCCGATGGTCCAGGCCGTGCTCCCGACGACGACGGTGGACGAGGCCCGCGGCATCGCCCGCGTCGTCGTCGCGCTCCTCGCCGGCATCGCGGCCCTCGGTGCGCTCACGATGATCCAGCGGGTCTACTACGCCTTCGAGGACACCCGGTTCCTCTTCTTCCTCCAGCTCCCCATGACGGCGATCGTCGTCGTCGGGTGCTTCGCGGCGATGTGGCTCCCGGAGGACTGGTGGCTCGTCGGGGCCGGCGCGGCGAACACCCTGTCCAACGTCGTCGGGTCGGTCGTCGCCTACCTCGCCCTGCGCCGTGTCCTGCCGAGCCTCGACGGCGCGCGCGTGCTGCGGACCCACGTCCGGCTCGTCCTCGCCGCGGCGCCGGCGGCGCTGCTCGGCTGGGGCCTGCTCCACCTCATGGGCCCGATGGCGACGGCGGAGAGCATGCCCGTCCGCATCCTCGAGGCGCTCGCACGTGTCGGGCTCGCCGGTGTGCTCATGACGGCCGTCTACCTCCTCCTCCTGCGCCGCCTGCAGGTGGACGAGCTCTTCACGATGGTCCGGCCGGTCGGGTCGGTGCTCGCGCGGGTCGGCGGCCGGCTCCCGGGGGCACCGGGCGGGGCCCTCGCACGGCTCGGGCGCACGCTCGCGCAGGCGGGCGGGGTGCGTACGATGAGCGCTGATGGCCCGCGGACCCGGGCCGCCGGGACCGACGTGGGGAGCAGGGCGCTGGACGGGCAGGGGGCGACACAGGCCGCGACGATCGCGCGCGGGACAGTACTCGCGGGGCGCTACCGGCTCGAGGACGAGATCACGTGCACCCTCCCGAAGTCGGTCTGCTGGCGCGGCCGCGACCAGATCCTCGACCGCGAGGTCCAGGCCACCATCCTCACGACGGCGCCCCCCGCGTCCGCCGAGACGCTCGACGCCGCCCGCCGGGCTGCCCTCGTCAACGACCCGCGCCTCCAGCGCATCCTCGACGTCGGCACCCAGGACGGCAACGCCTACATCGTCGCCGACATCCTCACCGGCCCCTCGCTCGCCGAGCTCGCCGGCGGCGGCACCTTCCCGGTCGAGCAGGCACGCGCCGTCGTCGGGGAGGCGGCGAGCGCCCTCGAGGCCGCCCGCCGCCGCGGCGTCCACCACCTCGCGCTCTCCCCGTCGTCCGTCCACCTCACGGCGGACGGGCAGGTGCTCCTGACGGGGACCGGCGTCGAGGCCGCCGCGCGCGGGCTCGACGACGCGAACCCGCTCGCCACCGCGCGCGAGGACGCCGTCGGGCTCGTCCGCCTGCTCTACTTCGCCCTCACGGGCCGCTGGCCCGGTGACCACGCCCAGGTGCCGGCCGCCCCGCGGACCGAGACGGGCCCCCGCCCGCCCGTCGAGCTGCGGGCGGACGTGCCGCGCGACCTCGACGCGCTGTGCCGGACAGGGCTCGGGCCGGGGACCGACGGCCCGCGCAGCCCGTCCGAGGTCATCCGCGAGCTCGCACCCTGGCGCGACATCAACGTCGACGCCCTCACCTCCGACGACGGCTCCTGGGTGGGCGTGGCCGCCGCCGGGTCCGCCGCCGCGCTCGGAGCGGCGCCGAGCGCCGCAGCCTCCGGGTCCGGTGGAGCCGCGGGCCTGGCCGCAGCCGCGGTCCCCGGGGCGCCCTTCGCGCGCCTCGTGCCCCCGCCCGCGGACGCCGAGGCGGGCGGGCCGGGTGGCCCGCAGGTCACGGACGGCGAGGACGCGGGGCCCGCCGACGCGGCGGGGCCCGTGAACAGCGCCGACGACGACGCCCCCGTGAGAGGCGCGGAGGCCGACGACGCCACCGTCGCCCCGCGCGACGAGGCGGTCGACGGTGGGCCGGACGACGCAGCTCCGGCGTCCGGCGCGCTCAGCCCGGACGCGCCCGACGAGGCACCCGTCGACGTCGACGGCCCTTCCGGCGATGCCGACGGCGCCACCCGGGACACGAGCCACTGGGCTCCGCGCGCCCCGCGCGCCGGCGCCGGGACGGCACCCGCCTTCGACCGCCTCCTCAGTGACGCCGAGGACACTCCCGCGCAGACCACCGCCCGGCACGGCCGCGGTGCGGGGGTCGTCGGCGCCCTCGGCGCAGCCGCCGCCGGTGCCGCCGCCGCGACGGCCTCGGTCGCGCGGACCGGCGCCCAGACCGTGCGCTCCTCCGTGACGTCCGGCCGCGCGCGCCTCGGCGACGCGACCGAGGCCCGCCAGGCCTCCCGCGATGCCCGCGCCGAAGAGGCGTGGGTCGAGACCGCCGACGGGGATGCGCCGGTCGCCGAGGAGGTCCCCTTCACCGAGCGGCGGATCGACCCGACGCCGATCGTGCTGCTCGTCGCCACCCTCCTCGTCATCCTCGGTGGCATCTGGGCGTTCCAGACCCTCACCGCCGAGCCCGGCCCGCGCCAGACGACGGGTAGCCCGACGGCGGTCGAGACGACGGCCGAGCCCACGCCCACCGCGACGACCCCCGCGGCGGAGCCGACGACGCCCCCGCCCCCCGCACCCGCAGCCCCGCCGCAGATCGCGGCGATCGCCCCGCTCGACCCGGAGGGCGACGGCGCCGAGAACCCCGAGCTCACGTCGAACGCGTTCGACGGGGACCCGGAGTCGTACTGGCGCTCGCGCTCCTACGTCGACCCGGCGTACGGCATGAAGAGCGGGATCGGCCTCGCCATCACGCTCGCGGAGGAGACGCTCGTCTCCGAAGTCCGCATCGACCTCATGGGCAACGGCGGCAACGTGCAGATCCGCGCCACGGACCCGGCCACGCCCACCGAGGGCACCCTCCTCGCCGAGGGTCCGATGGGTCCCGGGTCGACGTTCGCCCTCGCCGAGCCGACGACGACGAGCACGATCGTCCTGTGGTTCACCAGCCTCCCGGTCGCCGACTCCGACGGACGCAACCGCCTCGAGGTCGCCGAGATCGGCCTCGGCTGAGCCGACCCGTGCGCGGCGGGCGGGGAACAACGACACCCCGCACGTGGTTCCGCCTACAGCCCCCGACCGAACGGACAAGGACTCCATGACGTACGACGCAGCCATCCACGAGATCGTCATCATCGGCTCCGGCCCCGCTGGGTACACCGCGGCCATCTACGCCGCGCGGGCGAACCTCAAGCCCGTCGTGCTGGCGGGCTCGATCACCGCCGGTGGCGCTCTCATGAACACGACCGAGGTGGAGAACTTCCCCGGCTTCCCGGACGGGATCATGGGCCCGCAGCTCATGGACAACATGGAGGCCCAGGCCAAGAAGTTCGAGGCGGACGTCCGCTACGACGACGCCGTATCCGTCGACCTCTCCGGCGACATCAAGACGGTGACGACGGGCGAGGGCGAGACGCTGCGCGCCCGCGCCGTCATCCTCGCCAACGGCTCCGCGTACAAGGAGCTCGGCCTGCCCGCGGAGCAGACCCTCGGCGGGCGCGGGGTCAGCTACTGCGCCACGTGCGACGGCTTCTTCTTCCGCGAGCAGCACATCGCCGTCGTCGGCGGCGGCGACTCGGCCATGGAGGAGGCGACGTTCCTCACGAAGTTCGCCTCGAAGGTGACCGTCATCCACCGCCGCGACGAGCTGCGCGCCTCGAAGATCATGGTCGACCGCGCCATGGCGAACGAGAAGATCGAGTTCGCCTGGAACAGCGAGGTCGCCGCCATCAACGGGGAGGACCGCCTCACCAGCCTCACCCTGCGCGACACGGTCACCGGCGAGGAGCGTGAGCTCGACGCCACGGGGCTCTTCGTGGCGATCGGCCACGTCCCGCGCACCGACATGCTGCGCGGCCAGGTCGACCTCGACCCGTCCGGCTACATCGTCGTCAGCTCCCCGTCGACAGCGACGAGCGTCCCCGGCGTCTTCGCCTGCGGCGACGCCGTCGACCACACCTACCGCCAGGCCATCACGGCCGCCGGGACGGGCTGCGCCGCGGCCCTCGACGCCGAGCGCTACCTCGCCGCCCTCGGGGTGGCAGCCGAGCCCGACGCGCAGGCCTCGCAGACCCCGCAGGGCGCCGTCGCGCTCTGATCCCCGCACGTCCACCCGCGAGAGAAGGACACACCCATGAGCAACGTCACCGCCGTCACCGACGACACCTTCGACGCCGAGGTCCTCGGCGCAGAGGGACCGGTCCTCGTCGACTTCTGGGCCGGCTGGTGCCAGCCGTGCCTGAAGATGGCCCCGATCGTCGACGAGGTCGCCGCCCAGCACGGCGAGAAGCTCAAGGTCGTCAAGATCGACATCGACGCCAACCCCGACGTCGCGCGCCGCTACGGCATCGTCTCGATCCCCACGTTCAACGTCTACACCGGCGGCGAGCTCGCCAAGACGATCGTCGGCGGTCGCCCGAAGCCGGCGTTCGTCGCCGAGCTGCAGGAGTTCATCGCCTGAGCATGCCTGACCCCGCCCCCGCCGGCTCGCGTCGCGACCCCTTGCGGCAGCCGGCGGGGCGCGCGTGGCAGACTGCAGGCGCGGCGTGCGTTGCGCCGCAGCACGAAGGGCGGCGCAGGTGACCAGCGAGCAGCACGAGGGCAGTGGGAGCACAAGGCGCCCCTCGGCACCCGCCGGTACACGGCTCGACCCGTGGTTCAGCTCCTACGCCCAGCGCGCGCACGGCATGCGCGCCTCGGAGATCCGCGCGCTCTTCGCCGTCGCGAGCCGGCCCGAGGTCGTCTCCCTCGCCGGCGGTATGCCCAACATCAGCGGCCTTCCCGTCGACTTCCTCGCCGAGATGTCGGCCAAGCTCCTGCGTGACCGGGGCCCCGAGGCCCTCCAGTACGGCAGCGGCCAGGGCGAGGTCGAGATGCGGGAACAGATCGTCGAGGTCATGCGCTACGACCACGTCCACGCGCACCCCGACGACGTCGTCGTCACGACGGGCTCGCAGCAGGCGCTCGACCTCGTCACCGAGATCTTCGTCGACCCGGGCGACGTCGTCGTCGCCGAGGCCCCGAGCTATGTCGGCGCGCTCGGTGTGTTCCGCGCCTACGAGGCGGACGTCGTCCACGTCGAGATGGACGCCGACGGGCTCGTGCCCGCGGCGCTCGAGCGGACCCTCTCCGACCTCAAGCGCGCCGGCCGCCGCGTCAAGATGCTCTACACGGTCCCGAACTTCCACAACCCCGCCGGCGTGAGCATGTCCGCCGAGCGCCGACCGCAGGTCGTCGAGATATGCCGCCGCCACGGCGTGCTCATCCTCGAGGACAACCCCTACGGCCTCCTGGGGTTCCACGGGGACCCGCTGCCCTCGCTCAAGAGCTACGACCCCGACGGCGTCGTCTACCTCGGGTCGTTCTCCAAGACGTTCGCACCCGGCTACCGCGTGGGCTGGGCCGCGGCGCCGCACGCCGTGCGGGAGAAGCTCGTCCTCGCGAGCGAGGCGGCGATCCTGTCCCCCTCGCGCCTGAGCCAGCTCTCGGTCACCGCCTACCTCACCGGCTACGACTGGTACGGCCAGGTCAAGGAGTTCCGCGTCCAGTACGAGGAGCGCCGCGACGCCATGCTGTCCGCGCTCGCCGAGTACCTGCCTGAGACGAGCTGGACCGTCCCGACGGGTGGTTTCTACACGTGGGTCACCCTGCCGGAGGGTCTCGACGCGAAGGCGATGCTGCCGCGCGCGGTGACGAACCTCGTGGCCTACGTGTCCGGGACGGCCTTCTACGCGGACGACCAGGGCTCCGACCACATGCGCCTGTCCTTCTGCTACCCCACCCCCGAGCGGATCCGGGAGGGCGTGCGCCGCCTCGCCGGAGTCGTCCGGGCCGAGACCGAGCTGGCGCAGATGTTCGGGACGCACCGACCCGCCGGCGAGGGTCACCGCACCGTGGACATGCCCGCACCCGACCAGGCCTGAGCACAGCGACGTGAGCGACGAGGAGTCGACGATGACGGCAGGACCCGCGACGACCACCACCGGTGCCGCTGAGCGCCCCGCCGGGGACCTCACCGTCGTCGTGCTCGCCGGCGGGCTCTCCCACGAGCGCGATGTCTCCCTGCGGTCCGGCCGGCGCGTGGCCGAGGCGCTGCGGGAGAGCGGCGTGACCGTCCACGTCCACGACGTAGACACCACGATGCTGCCGTTCCTCGCCGAGCACCGTCCCGACGTCGTCTGGCCTCTCCTGCACGGCTCGACGGGTGAGGACGGCTCCCTGCGCGCCGTCCTCGAGCTCCTCGACCTGCCCTACGTCGGCAGCGACTCCGCGGGGAGCCGTATCGCCTCGCGCAAGCCCGTGGCGAAGAGCATCGTCGCCGGGGCCGGCGTCCTCACCCCGACGTCGGTCGCACTTCCGCAGAGCCTCTTCCGCGAGCTCGGCGCTCAGGGAGTCCTCGACGCCGTGCTCGCGAGCATCGGTCTGCCCGTCGTCGTCAAGCCCGCCGACGGCGGCTCGGCCCTCGGGGTGTCGTACGTCGCGAGGGCGGAGGACCTCCCCGAGGCCATGGTGACGTGCTTCGCGTACGGCGACTCGGCCCTCATCGAGCGCGCGGTCGTCGGGACGGAGGTCGCCGTCAGCGTCATCGACCTCGGTGACGGGCCGCGCGCCCTGCCGCCCGTCGAGATCGTCACCGAGGGGCCCTACGACTACGACGCGCGCTACAACGCCGGGCGGACGCAGTATTTCGTGCCCGCCCGCCTCGACGACGCGCAGTACCGGACGGTGTGCGAGACGGCCATGACCGCCCACCGGGCGCTCGGGCTGCGCCACCTCTCCCGGTCGGACATGATCCTCGACGAGGACGGCCAGGCGTGGTTCATCGACATGAACGTCGCGCCCGGCATGACGGAGACGTCCCTGTTCCCCCAGTCCGCGCAGGCCGAGGCCGCCGACGGCGGCATGAGCGCCGTCGATCTCTACCTCGCGCTCGTCCGGGCCGCCGCCCGCGGCTGAGGCGCCGGCGGCTGAGGCGGGCGGGGACCGCAGTTCCTGCGACTAGCTCGCCTCGGACCGGGCCCGCACCGCGGGCTCGTCCGGCGCGAGCATCTCGAGGATCCGGTTGAGGTCCTCCATGCTGGCGAACTCGATGTTGATCCGGCCCTTGCGCTGACCGAGGGCGATCTTCACGCGCGTGTCGAACCGGTCGGCCAGCCGGCCGGAGAGGTCGTTGAGCTCCGCCGTGTGCTCCCCGATCCTGGGTCGACGACGCATCTCGGGCTGGACCGGCTCGTCGCCGAGGGCGACGATCTCCTCGGTCGTGCGCACGCTCAGTCCCTCGGAGACGATGCGCTGCGCGAGTCGCTCCATCGCGGCCCCGTCCGAGAGCCCGAGGAGGGCGCGGGCGTGGCCGGCCGACAGGACGCCCGCGGCGACGCGGCGCTGGACGAGCGGCGGGAGCTTGAGCAGCCGGAGGGTGTTCGAGATCTGCGGGCGCGAGCGCGCGATGCGCGCGGCCAGCTCGTCGTGAGTGCAGCCGAAGTCCTCGAGGAGCTGGCTGTACGCGGCGGCCTCCTCCAGGGGGTTGAGCTGCGCGCGGTGGAGGTTCTCCAGCAGGGCGTCGCGGAGGAGGTCGGTGTCCCCGGTCTCGCGGATGATGGCCGGGACCGTGTCGTTGCCGGCGAGTCGGGATGCACGCCAGCGCCGCTCACCCATGATGAGCTCGAACCGGGCGTCGTCACCGTCCGGGAGCTCCCGGACGACGATCGGCTGGAGGACACCGACCTCGCGGATCGAGGACGCGAGCTCGTCGAGGTCCTCCTCGTCGAACACCTGACGCGGCTGGCGCCTGTTCGCGACGATGTCGTCGATCGGGATCTCCGCGAACGATGCTCCGGGCACGGCCCGCAGACCGCCGTCGTCGGGGGTGTCCGCCTCGACGCGCGCGGCGGGGGACGGGCCCGCATCGGATGCCGCTGAGGCGTCCTCGCCGACCCCTGCGGCGTCCGCTGCGACCAGGGGCCGGACCGCTGCGCCGACGGCGCCTGCGTGCACCTCTCCGGCCTCGGTGGGCCGGGCTGCTGGCGCCTCGAGGACGCTGTCATCGGCCTCCCGCTGAGCCACGGGCGAGTCTGGCTGAGCCAGGGGCGCGTCCGGCTCGGCCGCGGACGCCGCCTCGGCCCCCGCCGTCGTGGGCGCCGGCGCCGTCGGACGGGAGGACCGGCTGGTGGAGGAGCGCGTTCCTGACCGGCTCTTGCCGGCGGCCGCCTTTGTTGACGCATCAACCATTGCGCGGACAGAGGCCGCTGATGTGTCGCGCGAAAGGCCGCGCGGCGCCGCTCCCTCCCGCTGGTCCTGGGCGCCGGTCCCCGCGTCTTCGTGGTCGGCGAAGAAGACATCGATCGGCCGCCCCTGAACCGGTGCCGACGGGATGAGAGCACCCAGCCCCTTGCCCAGGCCGCGTCGCTTCTCAGTCATTTCCATCCTCCGTCGTTCCGCCGCTGCGCCCGACTGACGCAGCCGGCCCTGCCGCTTCTTGGGCGTGTGCGCCCCGCTCGGTCATCTCCTTCGCGGCGGCCCGGTACGCGAGGGCTCCGGAGGAGCCGGGGTCGTAGGTGAGCACCGTCTGCCCGTAGCTCGGGGCCTCCGAGATCCGCACGGACCGCGGGATCCACGCCTCCAACGTCTCGGCCGGGAAGTGCTGGCGTACCTCGTCCGACACCTGGTGAGCGAGGTTCGTGCGCTTGTCGAACATCGTCAGGAGAATCGTCGACACGTGTAGATCAGGGTTGAGGTGTCCTCGGATGAGCTCGATGCTCCGCAGGAGCTGGCTGAGGCCCTCCAGTGCGTAGTACTCACACTGGATCGGGATGAAGACCTCCCGCGCGGCGACGAAGGCGTTGACCGTCAGCAACCCAAGGCTCGGGGGACAGTCGATGAAGATGTAGTCCAGCCGCGGTTCGCCACGTTCGTCCCTCGCCGCGAGATACGCCCGGATGGCGTTCCGTAGTCGGTTCTCCCGGGCAACCATCGAGACGAGCTCGATCTCGGCGCCGGACAGGTCGATCGTGGCCGGGGCACAGAGGAGGCCCTTGACGGATCCGCACGCCTGTACGACGTCGGCCAGCGGCGCGTCGTCGATGAGAACGTCATAGATCGACGGCGTGCCGGCCTGGTGCTCGATCCCAAGCGCGGTCGATGCGTTCCCCTGTGGGTCGTTATCGATGACGAGGACGTTGAGACCGCCGGTAGCCAGCGCAGCGGCCATGTTGACCGCTGTCGTCGTCTTGCCGACGCCACCCTTCTGGTTCGCAACCGTGAGGACCCGCGTCTCTGTCGGAGCGGCGAACTTACGCCCTTCCAGACCGATCCGCCGACGCGCGTCCTCCGCGAGCTGCGCCGCCAGCGGAGTGGAATCGTCCGCCATCGGTATGGAGCTCAGGAGTGCGTCCCGCCGGTCCTGTCGCGCCCCGGACCCGTCAGAACCCGCAGGGTGGCGGTCGTCAGGTCGGTCCGATCGTCCTGCTGACACTCTCACGCGCGCCCCTCGTCCCAGGTTGGATGCTCGTCCCATCGTAGTCTGCCGCACTCATGTGACCGACCTTCTGTGCACAGGTGTCGCAAGAACGGAGGGGCGCGTTCCGGTGAGAGTGGGGGCGTGCCACAGTTCCACGTGAAACACGGAGGGCCACCGGCGTCTGCAAGGCAGGTGGGCGCGCGACGCTACATCATGCGTGAAACGGCGCGGCCGGTGGCGCAACGTTTCACGTGAAACGCGAAGCGAACGCCAAGGACCACGGGACGCCGGCACGTTTGGGCCGCGTAGCGCCGTGACTCAGCACTTGGCTACTCTGCCGCCCCGCGATGCGAGCGAGCTGGCGACATTTCCCGGCCAGGCGTTGTTTCACGTGAAACGCCGCTGGCGCCGCTCCGAACTACCCACCGCCAGCGTGCGTCGACGCGCGACGCTACACCACGCGTAGCGTGGCCCGACTAGTGGCGCAGTGTTTCACGTGAAACGCGGAATGACCTGCCAGGGACCACGAGACGCCCACATTTGGGCCGCGATGCGCCCGGAGCCAGCTCTTGGCACAGTGCCATCCCGCGCGATGCGAGCGAGCTGCCGGGGATTGTTTCACGTGAAACGCCGCTGGCCCCGCTCCCGAACCACCCACTGGCAGTGTGCGGCGCCGGTGCGCATACACGCCAGACAATAGGAACGTGAAGCGGACGCGGACGGGCGGTTCTGACGTGAATCCACATTCGGAGGATAGGCCCGGCGCAGTGCACGCCAGGACTGCGCCCGAACTTGGTCGGGCTTGCTGTTATCACAGCGTGTCACGTGGAACCTGAGCCGGTGGGTGAGTGACCTTCCAGCAACACAGGGTCCCCGGGCACGGCATAGCGGCGCACGGTGACAGCGACAGCGACAGCGACGTCCGGGCGAGGTGGGCTTCTTCCACGTTTCACGTGAAACCCAGGGCACCACTTCGTCGCGGCCGTGTACCCGACCCGCCCGTGCAGGGTCCCCGGACAGCGCCTAGTCAGCGTGGGGCTAGAGACGCAACGGTAGCCAACAGTATGGGCGTCCGCGCCAAGTTTGCTCGCTTCACGCGAACCGAAAGAGTTGCCTCAGCGCCCTTCGCCGGCACGGCCCCTGAGCTGCTGGAGCCTTCGGGGACGCACGATCGCCCGAGCCGAGTTGATTGGGGTTACCGGTGCCATTGTTGCCCGCGTCGGCGCCACCGTTCGCGCTCGCACCTCACCGCGACTACGCGGCGAGCAAGACGCCACTTCGGCAGCTCGACAGGCGTGTGATCGTGCGCGGGCATAGAGCTCCACCGGGCGTCCCTTGCCCCGATCTGCTTGGGGAGCGCCGCACTCACGCGAAAGAGTGCTCGTTTCACGTGAAACACCCCGGGTTCCACGTGAAACAGGGAACCAATAGCCGGGCCGCTGACGACGTAGACGCACGCGACACGGCATATGCCCCGGCTCAACCGGGGACTACACCGCAACGATGAGTCCTTCGGCATCACGCCGGGGCTTCGGAGCGCGACCCCCTTCGTCGCAAGAAAGGACCCGTCATAGGGCAATCGCCAATCACAGTGCGCTCACTAGCGTTCCCCGCAGCCGGCACTCGCATGGTCCTCCGTTTCACGTGAAGCGGAGGTCTTCGATTTCACGTGAATCACGCTAGCTACGAGTATCGTCGTAAGAGTTCCGCGCCTGAGCAGTGTGAGAGCGTCTATCGCATGCCGGGCATCCGCCAGCATCCCTCCGTAGACGCAGCCCTGTACGCGCCCCGCCGAGAGGTACAGCGGCAGGCCTCCGGCCGCGCCGGCATCGCGGACGCGCCTCGCGCTGCCGCGAGCATGGGAAGGCGCTGCGAAAGATCCCAGCCGCGAGGCTAGGCGCTAGCGGACGGCTGTGCCGCCTCAAGTGGCAAAGCTGGACTGGAACAGGCGTAGTAGGGATCTGCCGCCGACCGGCATGTTCCACGTGAAACAGGCATGGTGCGCGAGCTAAGGCGGACCCGGATGCTAGACGCGCCGCGGTCACCCATGGGATGACGCTCTATAAATTCCCAGTTAATGCCCGGGTAACGTCCGACGGCGCAAGGAGCGTTCCAACTCCGGCGCGGCGGCGTGGCCTCGTTCCACGTGAAACGTTGCGGTCGGTGCGAACGGAACGCGCACTAGCAGCCCCTAGTAACGCGCCGGTGGCGCAGAGCCGACCGACCACGTAGAACTCCGCGCATCAGACCATCGGGATCCATCGTCGCGCCGTCGATGCGGTCATGCTGGAAGTATGACTCGCTCGGACCTGGAGCCCGCACCGGGCGACGTTTCCGATCCGCACGCATTGACCGCCTTTACGATGGACAGCCTCGCGCCCGGCATCAAGCGGACTACACAGCTCGGAGCGTTCCTGCAGCGTCGACAAGTCGCGTCGATTGGCGTCCGGGCGAACGCGCGTACGATGCATCGTTCCCCGCCCTTCGTCGTCGAGCTCGCTCCTGCCGATCGCGCCAATCCTCGCTCCACGAGGCACCCGTGCCGAATCTCGTGCTGGCCTGGAGAGACACTTCCGCGGGGCGACGACGCCGCCGTCGTCTCTCGTCGACCCCAATTCGCTCGCGGTGTTCCACGTGAAACGTCGCGACCCTGGCGAGCGCGCTCCACGAAGCGGGTATGCGACGCTGTGGCGAAACCTCGATCGTCGTCGCTTCGCGGTGGATCTGAGCCGGGCGGCCGCCTCCCTAACACTGCAGTACATAGGCATACATCTATGGGAGGTTGGGTGTGTCACTTCCGCGGCGTCCGACACGCGGCCAAGCGCGTCATTGGATACTTATCCGTCCGCACCAATATATTCTGCCCGTCTTTCGCACTGCGGTTCCGTCGACGCGGTCAGGCGGCGCCACAGGCACCGCTCGCGCCTAGGCGCGCTTCCGGACCTCGACCACAGTCGTCGCGCTGCCGCCCATGGGCGACGCCACCTCGTGCACGTCCACCGATACTGCGCCAAGCTTCTTGAGAACGTACTTCGCCTCGCCGACCTCCTCCGCCGCACGTTCCCCCTTGAGAGCGAGTAGCGCGCCCCCGGGCGCGACGAGCGGCATGGTCCACCGGGCGAGCTTGTCCATCGCGGCGACGGCACGTGCACTGACCACGTCGAAGCGCGCGCGCTTGTGCAGCTCCTCCGCACGAACACGGTGGACGGTGACGTTGTCGAGGTCGAGCTCGGCGACGACGTCAAGCAGCCACGTGACCCGTCGCTCCATCGGTTCGACGAGGTGGACCTCGGAATCCGGCCGCATGAGGGCGAGCACCACGCCGGGGAAGCCGGCACCGGATCCCACATCCGCGACAGAGCACTGCTCCGGGACGAACGGCACGACGGCCGCCGAGTTGACGATGTGGCGAGACCACAGGCGGGGCACCTCGCGGGGCCCGATGAGCCCGCGCAGCTCACCCTCCGCCTCGAGCATCTCCGCGAAGCGGACGACGCCGCCCCATGCGAGCCCGAAGAGGTTGCGGACCTCTGGTCCCGGTACCTCGACCGGCTCGGCCGTGCCCGGCCCTGCCGCCTCCTCAGCCACCCCCGATCGCCCCGTCACCTCTACGGCGTCCCGGCTCAAGCCGGGTCGCTGGGCAGGACGACGACGTGCCGGTCGGGCTCGACGCCCTTGGAGTCACTCGCCAGGCCGGCGGCCGCCACGACGTCGTGGACGACCTTGCGCTCGAAGGGATTCATCGGGTCGAGCGCCACGGACTCGCCCGACCGCCTGACCTCGGCCACCGCCTTCTCCGCCACGACTGTCAGCTCCGCCTTGCGCTGCTGACGGTGGCCGGCGATGTCGAGCATGAGCCTGCTGCGCTCCCCGGTCCGGGTCTGCACGGCGAGGCGCGTCAGCTCCTGGAGAGCATCGAGAACCTCTCCGTCCTTGCCGACGAGCTTGCGCAGCCAACGTCCCTCGGTCTCCTCGGCGACGATCTCCACGGCCGCGCGGCCGTGGTCGATCGCGATGTCGATGTCGCCGTCGAGGTCGGCGATGTCGAGGAGCTCCTCGAGGTAGTCGGCAGCGATCTCGCCCTCCTCCTCGAGTCGCTTGATCGTCGCCGATGCCCCCGTCGGCACCTGCTCCTCCACGGTGGTCTCTTGCTCGCTCACGTTGATCCTCTTCTCGTCAGGACCCGCCGACGGCGGACGGCTCGGTGCCCCGGCCAAGGGGCTCACAGGTGGGCGCTACTTGCGCTTCTTCTTGGGCTGGTTCCCGCCCTGCCGGGCGCGCTCCGCCCGACGACGCTCCGCCCGCTCGGCGTGGCGCTTGGCCGCACGCTGCTCGGGTGTGAGGCCGTCCTGGCCCACCGTCGTCGGTGGCAGGTCGCTCTCCTCCTCGGGCGTCGTGGACTCCGCCTCGTCCGGCGACTCCTCGCTCGGCTCCATGGCGGTGGATCCCGTCGCGGGGCCGCCCACGGTCGGCTTCTTGTTGCGGTCCTTGCGCTTGGGCTGGACGCGCTGCCCGCGCTGGATCTCCTGGACCGCCTCGGGCTCCTCCACCTCGGGCGCGATGCCCTTCTTGGCCGCCTTGCGCGCCTTGCGCTCGTTGAGCTTCGCCTCAGCCTCGGATCCGGGGGCGGGCATCTTGCGGATCGTGTAGAACTGCTGCCCCATCGACCAGAGGTTCGTGGTCAGCCAGTACAGCAGGACACCGATCGGGAAGTTGACGCCGGAGAAGGCGAAGACCAGCGGAAGGATGTACATGAGCATCTTCTGCTGGCGCGCCATCGGGTTGTCGAGCGCCGAGGCGGGCATGTTCTTCATCGTCAGCTGGCGCTGCGTCGTGAACGTCGTCACGGACATCGCGATGATGAGGATGACCGTGACGATCCGAACCTGCGTCGTGGCGTCTGGCTGGAGGAACCAGGATGAGAGCGACGCTCCGAAGAGGGTCGAGGTCTCGATCTCTCCCGCGATCTGCTGCGTCATGGGCCCGATGGCCGCACGGTCACCCGATGCGATGTCGCTCAGGGAGTACAGCACCCTGAACAGGGCGAAGAAGATCGGGCTCTGCGCCAAGATGGGCAGGCACGAGGCGAACGGATTGGTCCCGTGCTTCTTGTACAGGGCCATCATCTCTTCCTGCATCGCCTGGCGGGATGCAGGGTCGGTCTTGTTCTTGTACTTCTTCTGCAGCTTCTTCATGTCGGGCTGCAGCATCTGCATCCCACGCGAGGCCTTGATCTGCTTGAAGAAGAGCGGGATGAGCAGGATCCGGATGACGACGACGAGCCCGACGATGGACAGGATCCAGGAGAGGCTCCCGCCGACGCCGATGACATCCAGGGCCTGGTGGAACGCCACCATGATCCATGCGACCGCCCACATGATCGGCGACAGGATCGTGTCGAAAAAGCCCATGGGCCTGCTCTCCTAGGAGTCTTTCGGCGCGACATTTCGCGCCCCACCGGTACCTGCCTCGAGGGTACGTGCTCCCTCAACGTTCTCTTGCACGGGGTCGTGGCCCGGCACGTGGTCCACCCCGCCCTCGCTCCACGGGTTGCACCGCAGCAGCCGCCACAGGGCGAGCCTCCCCCCGCGGAGCGGCCCGTGCCGGTGAAGCGCCGTCACGGCGTAGGCCGAGCAGGAGGGGTAGTACTTACAGCTCGCCGGGAACCACGGCGAGACGATGAGCTGGTAACCCCGCACGAGTGCGAGGAGCACGAGCGTGAGCGGGTTGCGTGGGCGCCCGTCCCCGCTCACCGCTGCTCCGCACCGATCGCACGCGCCAGCCGGCGGCGGGCGCCGCGCAGTGCCTCGTCGAGATCGCGCCCGAGGTCCTCGCTCGTTGCGTCGAGTGCTGCGGGCAGAGCGCGGACGACGATGACGTCACCCTGGCGCAGGTGGCCCAGCCGCGCGGCGACGACGCCGCGGAGCCTGCGCTTGACCTGGTTCCGCTGGACAGCGCCGCCCACGGCCTTGGAGACGACAAATCCGGCCCGGGCGACCTCAGCGCTCCCGGAAGGACCGGGAGCAAGGTGCACGACGAGCCGGCGGGACCCGCTACGGGCGCCGCCCCGCACCGCGCCGCTGAAGTCCTCTGAGCGACGCAACCGGTGCTGGGGCGGCAGCACGACTCTCAGGCAGAGAGCTCGCTGCGGCCCTTGCGGCGACGCGCGGCGAGGATGGAGCGGCCGGCGCGCGTCCGCATGCGCAGGCGGAAGCCGTGCACCTTGGCACGGCGCCGGTTGTTCGGCTGGAAGGTCCGCTTGCTCACGGCATTACTCCAAAACGTCGGTGGATCTGACAAGAGGCACCGCCACGAGCGGGCAGTGCGTGCATGCGTCGGAGGATCTCGCGGTACCCGGTATGAGGGCACGGTGGTAGAGCTGCCGACACGGCCTGTCAACGGTACGTGAGGGCGCCCGCAGGGTCAATTCGCGCGTGCCGCCCCGAGAGCCGCGGCACACCGCCGGGCACGTTACCGCGCAGCCGCCGCCCGTGCGTCGTGGGATCGCCCGTGTGGTTCCTCACAGACTGTGGATAACTGTGTGGATTCGGGGCGAGAGTGCCACACTCGGACGAGTCGACGGCCCTTCGAGAGGAACTTCTGTGCCCGAGAGCAAAGACATCGGTGAGACCTGGGCACGTGCTGTCGAGCTCCTCACGAGCAGCGGCGAGATCGGCGGCGCGCAGCTCGCGTTCATCCGGCTGACGCGCCCACTCGGTGCCGTCGACGGCACCCTGCTCCTCGCAGTGCCGAGCGACTTCGCCAAGGACTTCCTCGAGACCCGCGCCCGCACCGCGCTGACCGACGCGCTCACCGCGGCGTCCGGCTCCCCGGTCCGCTTCGCGGTCACCGTCGACCCCACGCTCGAGGACCTCTCACCCGCACCCGACGGCGGCAGCTCGCGTGCCGACGAGGACGTCGACGAGCCCGAGGAGCGTCGCGAGCCCCGCCAGCGCACGTCGGCGGAGCGGGGTCGGTCAGCCAACGACAACGCGACCGAGGCTGCGCGGCTCAACCCGAAGTACACCTTCGAGACCTTCGTCACCGGCTCGTCCAACCGGTTCGCCCATGCGGCGGCGACGGCGGTGGCCGAGGCGCCGGCAAAGGCCTACAACCCACTCTTCATCTACGGCGGGTCCGGCCTGGGCAAGACCCACCTCCTCCACGCCATCGGCCACTACGCCCGCAACCTCTACCCGGGCGTCCGGGTGCGCTACATCAACTCGGAAGAGTTCACGAACGACTTCATCAACTCCATCCGTGACGACAAGGCCGAGGCCTTCCAGCGCCGGTACCGGGAGGTGGACGTCCTCCTCATCGACGACATCCAGTTCCTCCAGGGCAAGGAGCAGACGATGGAGGAGTTCTTCCACACCTTCAACACCCTGCACAACGCCGAGAAGCAGGTGGTCATCACCTCCGACCTCCCGCCCAAGCACCTCAACGGTTTCGAGGACCGTATGCGGTCCCGCTTCGAGTGGGGCCTGCTCACCGACGTCCAGCCGCCGGACCTCGAGACGAGGATCGCGATCCTGCGCAAGAAGGCCGGGAACGAGAACCTCCAGGCCGGCGCCGACGTGCTCGAGTACATCGCCTCGCGCATCTCGACGAACATCCGCGAGCTGGAGGGGGCACTCATCCGCGTCACCGCGTTCGCCAACCTCAACCGCCAGCCGGTGGAGCTCTCCCTCGCCGAGATGGTCCTCAAGGACCTCATCACGGACTCCGAGAGCGAGGACATCACGCCGGCGCTCATCATGGGCCAGACGGCGGACTACTTCTCGATCTCGATCGACGCCCTGTGCAGCGCCGACCGCTCCCGCGTCCTCGTCAACGCCCGGCAGATCGCCATGTACCTGTGCCGCGAGCTCACCGAGCTGTCGCTGCCGAAGATCGGGCAGCTCTTCGGCGGGCGCGACCACACCACCGTCATGCACGCGAACCGCAAGATCCGCGAGCAGATGGCGGAGAAGCGCTCGACCTTCAACCAGGTGACCGAGCTGACGAACCGGATCAAGCAGAAGGCCCGCAACGGCTGATCCCCAGGCGCGGTCCGCGCCTGGCGCGCCGCTCCTCGCGTGCCTCGGATCCGTCGTCAGGTACGGGAGCTGCTCGCCTCCTCGGCACGCCTCCCTCCTCGGCCCGGACAGCTCCGCCCGTACACCTCCCGCGCCCTACTCCGTCCCGCGCCGGAGCGGCGTCCGTCCGCGCCAGGCGTTGCCCTGTCGCGCCAGCGCTTGGTCATGACCGCGCCACGAACGACGAGGCCTTGCGAACGACATCGATGCCGCGCTATAGCGGATTCACAGGTGTGGACACGCCTGTGGATAGCGGTGGACGAAGGTGAACGATCGGTGGACAGACCATCAACCACCGGTGGACAGAGCATGGGACTGAATGACACATCCACGGCCGGCACAAGTTGTCCCCAGGTGCGACCCATCCGTCCTGCACATCCCGCCACTCATGCGGACCTGCGACGACGCTGCCCGTCCACCGAATCCACAGGCGCTACTACGACTACGAACCCCTTATAGAGAAATGTCTGTGAACAACCACCACTGCTGGGCCGGACCGTGCTGAGCCCGCCGGCCGGACCCTGCATCTGGGTGGGAGGACTGCCGTAAGGTTTCCCGTGCGCTGAGTACCCCCTCCGCCGCACTGTCGAGAGAAGGTCATCCATCGTGAAGCTCAGGGTCGATCGCGACGTCCTCGCTGAGGCTGTCACCTGGACCGCACGGTCCCTGCCCGCCCGGCCACCCGTCCCCGTCCTCGCGGGCGTGCGGCTCGAGGCCGACCGGGACGGCACCCTGACGCTCTCCAGCTTCGACTACGAGGTCTCAGCGCGTTCGCAGGTCGCGGCCGAGGTGGAGGAGGCGGGCGTCGCCCTCGTCCTGGGCAAGCTCCTCGCCGACATCTGCAAGTCGCTCCCCTCGAAGCCCGTGGACCTCGACGTCGACGGCTCGAAGGTCGTCCTCACGTGCGGCGCGAGCCGCTTCACGCTCCACACGATGCCCGTCGAGGACTACCCCGCGCTGCCGGGGATGCCGGAGACGTCCGGGTCCATCGAGGCAGGCACCCTCACGGAGGCGGTCGCGCAGGTGAGCATCGCCGCCAGCCGGGACGAGACGCTCCCGCTCCTCACCGGCGTGCGAGTCGAGATCGAGGGCGAGAAGCTGACGCTCCTCGCGACCGACCGGTACCGGCTCGCCATGCGCGAGCTGACGTGGGCGCCGACGTCCCCGTCGATGTCGGCCGTCGCACTCGTGCGGGCACGCACCCTCTCTGACGTGGCCAAGTCCCTCACGAGCGCCGGCAGCGTCGACGTCGCACTCTCCACCGAGGCCCCGTCCTCGCTCATCGGCTTCGAGGCCGGGGGCCGGCGCACCACCTCGCTCCTCGTCGACGGCGACTACCCGCCCGTCCGCCGCCTCTTCCCGGAGCAGACGACGTCCCACGCCGTCGTCAGCACCGCCGCGCTCGTCGAGGCCGCCCGGCGCGTCGCCCTCGTGGCCGAGCGCAACACGCCGATCCGGCTCACCTTCGCGGAGGGCCAGGTTGTGCTCGAGGCGGGCCAGGGTGAGGATGCTCAGGCCACGGAGGTGCTCGAAGCGAGCCTCGTCGGGGAGTCCATCACCACGGCCTTCAACCCGCAGTACCTGCTCGACGGGCTGGGTGCGCTGACGACGGACTTCGTCCGGATGTCGTTCACGCACCCGAGCAAGCCGGCGGTCATGAGCGGGCAGGAGTCCCTGGAGGGCGAGGACGTCCCGTCCTTCCGCTACCTGCTCATGCCGATCCGCTTCGCCGGCTGAGCGCCCGGCCACCGCGCTGCGAGCCCGCGGCGCGGGCGACGACGCGAACGAGGGGAAGACGATGCACATCGGGATGATCGGTCTCGGGCGGATGGGCGGAAACATGCGCTCCCGGATCGAGGCGGCCGGGCACGAGGTCACCGGATACGACGCGAACCCCGCCGTCTCGGAGGTCCCGTCGCTCGCGGCGCTCGCCGAGGCGCTCCCGGCCGAGGGCCGGGTCGTGTGGGTCATGGTCCCCGCCGGAGACCCGACGCTGAGCGTCCTCCGGGAGCTCGCCGAGGTCCTCAGCCCCGGGGACCTCGTCATCGACGGCGGGAACTCCTACTACAAGGCCGACGCGACCAACGCCGCGATGCTCGCCGAGCGCGGCATCGACTACGTGGACGCCGGCGTCTCCGGCGGCATCTGGGGGCGCGACAACGGCTACGGCCTCATGGTCGGCGGCTCGGACGAGGCCGTGGCCCGCGTCATGCCGATCTTCGACGCGCTCCGCCCCGAGGGCCCTCGTGAGGAGGGCTTCGTCCACGCGGGTCCCGTCGGCGCCGGGCACTTCGTCAAGATGGTCCACAACGGCATCGAGTACGGCCAGATGCAGGCTTACGCCGAGGGCTACGAGATCATCGCCTCCCGGACCGACCTCGTCCCGGACACGACGGCGGTCTTCCGCGCCTGGCAGCGCGGGACGGTCGTGCGCTCCTGGCTGCTCGAGCTGCTCGTCGACGCCCTCGAGGAGGACCCGGCGCTCGAGTCCATCTCGGACTACACGGCGGACTCCGGCGAGGGACGCTGGACGCTCGAGGAGGCGATCGACAACGCCGTCCCGGCGCCGACGCTCTCCGCCGCGCTCTTCGCCCGCTTCGCCTCGCGCCAGGAGTACTCCCCGGCGATGAAGGCGGTGGCGGCCCTGCGGCAGGAGTTCGGTGGGCACACCGTCCGCCCCATCCTCGAGGACTGAGGGCCCGGTGGGCGGCTGATGTACGTCTCCGACCTCGCCCTCAACGACTTCCGTTCCTACCGCGAGCTCGTCCTCGCCCTGGATCCGGGGGTCACCGCCTTCGTCGGCAACAACGGCCAGGGAAAGACGAACATCGTCGAGGGCCTCGCCTACCTCTCGACGTTCTCCAGCCACCGTGTGGCCGCTGACGTCGCGCTCGTGCGGCACGGGGCGGACGGCGCCGTCGTGCGCGCCAAGGTCATGCACGGCGAGCGCCCCAGCCTCGTCGAGCTCGAGATCATCGCCGGGCGTGCCAACCGCGCGCGCCTCAACCGGTCTCCCGCCACGCGGGCACGGGACGTCCTCGGGGTCGTCCGTACCGTCCTCTTCGCACCGGAGGACCTCGAGCTCGTCAAGGGTGACCCCGCGCACCGCCGGCGCTTCCTCGACGACCTCCTCGTCCTGCTCACGCCGCGCCTGGCGGGGGTGCGCGCCGAGTACGAGAAGGTCCTGCGCCAGCGCGGCGCCCTGCTCAAGAGCGCCGGCGCCGCACGTCGCCGCGGCGCCGCTGCCTCCTCCGAGCTCGGCACGCTCGACGTGTGGGACGGCCACCTCGCCGCAGCGGGCGCACAGATCGTGGCCGCGCGGGTCGCCCTCGTGCGCACGCTGCGGCCGTTCGTCGCGCGGGCCTACGAGGAGGTGAGCGCCGGGCAGGGTGAGGCGGTCCTCGACTACCGCAGCTCGCTCCTCGTGGCCGAGGGCGTGCCCGACGACGCCGGGGACGAGGCGGGCGCGGCGGAGGAGGGCCTGCTCGACGTGCCGAGCGTGCGCGAGCGGCTCGTCGCGGCGATGGGAGCCGCGCGCAGCAAGGAGATCGACCGCGGGGTCAACCTCGTCGGCCCCCACCGCGACGACCTCGGCCTCACCCTCGGGCAGCTCCCGGCCAAGGGCTACGCGAGCCACGGCGAGTCCTGGTCCTTCGCGCTCGCGCTGCGGCTCGCGTCCTACGAGGTGCTGCGCGCGGACGCGGGGTCGGAGTGGGGCCCCGACGGCGAGCCCATCCTCATCCTCGACGACGTCTTCGCCGAGCTCGACGTGCGGCGGCGCGAGCGCCTGGCGGGCATGGTCGCCGGGGCCCAGCAGGTCCTCATCACGGCGGCGGTGCCCGACGACGTGCCCGAGGTGCTCGCCGGCGCCCGGTTCACCGTCCACGCCGGGGAGGTCACCCGTGGCTGAGGCAGCGGACGCGGAGCGGACGGACCCCCGGCGCACCGACGCGGAGCGCGCGGACCCCCGGCGCGTGGACGGCGCTGCGCCCCGCGAGGCCGATTCCTCGCCCGACGACGCGGCGCGTGACGCTCTCGAGCGGGCGCGGAGCGTCGCAGCAGCCAAGGGCCTGCGCCGCGCGGCCCCGGGGAGCGGCCGGCGCAGCGGGCGGCTCGGTCCCGGGCTGGGCGACCCGATCAGCGGCGCGGGCCCCTCGCGGCGGGACCCGCAGCCGCTCGGCCCGCTCGTCGACAAGCTCCTCGCCGAGCGCGGTTGGACCGCGCCGGTGAGCGTGGGCGGCGTCGTCGGACGCTGGCGGGAGATCGTCGGCGACGACGTCGCCGACCACTGCACCGTGGAGACCTTCACCGGCGGCGAGCTCGTCGTGCGGGCGGACTCGACGGCGTGGGCGACGCAGGTGCGGCTCCTCCTCCCGCAGCTCGAGCGCCGGCTCGCCGAGGAGGTCGGAGAGGGCACGGTGGAGAAGGTCGTCGTCCAGGGACCAGGGGGCCCGAGCTGGCGGCGCGGGCACCGCTCGGTGCCGGGCCGCGGACCGCGCGACACCTACGGCTGAGCCGGCGCCCGGCGGCGCGGGAGGTGACCCGGCACGACGCGCGGCGCTGGTTGACCAACGAATGACACGACTGCAGCGTCGACCCGGCGGCACGCATGTGGACAACCATGTGGATATTCGTCACGACCCGCTCCGGCACAGTAGAATCGATCGACCCGCCCGAGCGGCACCGGCTCGCCGGTGAGCCCGGGCCTCAGCGGCGCGCCTGCGTCACAGCTCCCGACCTGGTGGCTGTGTGGCGCTGCGTCGCGACGAGCTATGAGGAGAGCCCCCAACAGTGGCCGACCAGTCCCCGACCCCAGCCACCCCCGACTCCGACCACCCCGGCTACGACGCCAGCAACATCACGGTCCTCGAGGGGCTCGAGGCGGTCCGCAAGCGTCCGGGCATGTACATCGGCTCGACCGGTGAGCGCGGTCTCCACCACCTCGTCTACGAGGTTGTCGACAACTCCGTCGACGAGGCCCTCGCGGGGTACTGCTCGCACATCCAGGTGACCCTCCTCGCCGACGGCGGCGTCCGCGTCACCGACGACGGCCGTGGCATCCCGGTCGACATCGTCGCCTCGGAGGGCAAGCCGGCCGTCGAGGTGGTCCTCACCGTCCTCCACGCCGGCGGCAAGTTCGGCGGCGGCGGCTACGCGGTCTCCGGTGGCCTCCACGGCGTCGGCGTCTCCGTCGTCAACGCGCTGTCCGAGCGCCTCCACGTCGAGGTCAAGCGCGACGGCACGATCTACCGGCAGGGCTACGCCCACGGCGTCCCCACCGCCCCGCTGGCCGAGGCCGGAACCACGGACGAGACCGGCACGACGGTCACCTTCTGGGCGAGCGACGAGACGTTCGAGACGACCGAGTTCAACTTCGAGACGCTGCGCGGCCGGTTCCAGCAGATGGCCTTCCTCAACAAGGGTCTGCGCCTCACCCTCGTCGACGAGCGCGCGGGCGTCACGGACTCCGGCGACGAGGTCACGGGCGACGACGCCGGCCCCGCCGACGACGCGCAGTCGGGTCACCGCGAGGTCTCCTACCTCTACGCCGGCGGGCTGCGCGACTACGTCGCCCACCTCAACTCCGCCAAGCGGGTCGAGCTCGTCAACCCGGAGATCATCTACATCGAGTCCGAGGACACCGAGCGCCGGATCTCCCTCGAGGTCGCGCTCCAGTGGACGAACGGTTACTCCGAGGCCGTCCACACGTACGCGAACACGATCAACACCTCCGAGGGCGGCACGCACGAGGAGGGCTTCCGCGCGGCGCTCACCTCGCTCATCAACCGGTACGCCAAGGACAAGGGCCTGCTCAAGGACAAGGACGACAACCTCACGGGTGACGACATCCGTGAGGGCCTGACGGCGGTCCTGTCCATCAAGCTCGGCGAGCCCCAGTTCGAGGGCCAGACGAAGACGAAGCTCGGGAACACCGAGGCCCGCACGTACGTCCAGCAGGTCGTCTACAGCCACCTCGGTGACTGGCTCGACGCCCACCCGGGTGAGGCGAAGGACATCATCCGCAAGGCTCAGCAGGCTGCTGCGGCGCGCATGGCAGCCCGTAAGGCCCGCGAGGCGACCCGCCGCAAGGGGGCCCTGGAGTCGGCGTCGATGCCCGGCAAGCTCAAGGACTGCTCGAGCCGGGACGCGACCAAGTCGGAGATCTTCATCGTCGAGGGCGACTCGGCCGGCGGCTCCGCCGTCCAGGGCCGCGACCCCGAGCACCAGGCGATCCTGCCGCTGCGCGGGAAGATCCTCAACGTCGAGAAGGCGCGCCTCGACCGGGCGCTCGGCAACGCCGAGATCCAGGCGCTCATCACCGCCTTCGGCACGGGCATCGGCGAGGACTTCGACGTCGCGAAGCTGCGCTACTACAAGATCGTCCTCATGGCGGACGCCGACGTCGACGGCCAGCACATTTCGACGCTGCTGCTGACGCTCCTCTTCCGTTACATGCGCCCGCTCATCGAGGGTGGGCACGTCTACCTCGCGCAGCCGCCGCTCTACCGGATCAAGTGGACGAACGCCCCGCACGACTACGTCTACACGGACCGGGAGAAGGACGCGCTGCTCGCCGAGGGCGCGCGTTCGGGCAAGCGGCTCCCCAAGGACAGCGGCATCCAGCGCTACAAGGGCCTCGGCGAGATGAACGACCAGGAGCTGTGGGACACGACGATGAACCCGGCGTCCCGCACGCTGCGCCAGGTGACGATCGGCGAGGCCGCCGCGGCCGACGAGATCTTCTCGGTGCTCATGGGCGAGGACGTCGAGTCGCGGCGCAGCTTCATCCAGCGCAACGCCCACGACGTGCGCTTCCTCGACATCTAGCCCGGCGCCTCGGCCCACCCCTGACGACGACGAAGGACGACAGTGACCCAGCCCCCCATTTCTGACGGACCCCTCGAGGGTGGCGAGACCGTGGTCGAGCACGACCGCGTCGAGCAGGTCGACCTACAGCTGGAGATGCAGCGCTCCTACCTCGACTACGCCATGAGCGTCATCGTCGGGCGCGCGCTGCCGGACGTCCGCGACGGCCTCAAGCCGGTGCACCGCCGCGTCCTCTACGCGATGTTCGACGGCGGCTACCGCCCGGACGGCTCCTTCAACAAGTGCTCGCGCGTGGTCGGCGAGGTCATGGGGCAGTACCACCCCCACGGTGACACCTCGATCTACGACGCCCTCGTGCGGCTCGTCCAGCCGTGGTCGATGCGCTACCCGCTCGTGGCGGGCCAGGGCAACTTCGGTTCCGCCGGCAACCTCGGGGCGGCCGCCCCGCGGTACACCGAGTGCAAGATGGCGCCGCTGGCCATGGAGATGGTCCGCGACATCGACCACGAGACGGTCGACTTCGGGGACAACTACGACGGCAAGAACCAGGAGCCGCTCGTCCTGCCGGCGCGGTTCCCCAACCTCCTCGTCAACGGTTCCGAGGGCATCGCCGTCGGCATGGCCACGCGGATCCCGCCGCACAACCTCCGTGAGGTGGCCGACGGCGTCCAGTGGCTGCTCGAGCACCCGGAGGCCACCCGCGAGGAGCTCCTCGGCGAGCTCATGCTGCGCATCAAGGGCCCCGACTTCCCCACGGGCGCGACGATCCTCGGCCGCCGCGGCATCGAGGACGCGTACCGCACCGGGCGCGGGTCGATCACCCAGCGCGCGGTCGTCAACGTCGAGGAGATCCAGGGCCGGCAGTGCCTCGTCGTGACCGAGCTGCCCTACCAGGTCAACCCGGACAACCTCGTCAAGAAGATCGCCGACTACGTCCACGACGGCAAGATCCAGGGCATCGCGGACATGCGCGACGAGTCCTCGGGCCGCGCGGGCCAGCGCCTCGTCATCGTCCTCAAGCGTGACGCCGTCGCCAAGGTCGTGCTCAACAACCTGTACAAGCACACGCAGATGCAGGACAACTTCCCGGCGAACATGCTCGCGCTCGTCGACGGTGTGCCGCGCACCCTCAGCCTCGACGGGTTCGTGCGCCACTGGGTCAACCACCAGATCGACGTCATCGTGCGGCGTACCCGGTTCCTCCTGCGCCGGGCGGAGGAGCGCATCCACATCCTGCGCGGTCTCCTCAAGGCCCTCGACGCCCTCGACGAGGTCATCGCCCTCATCCGCCGCTCCGACACCGTCGACGCCGCGCGCACGGGCCTGCAGGACCTCCTCGAGATCGACACCGTCCAGGCCGACGCCATCCTCGCCATGCAGCTGCGCCGCCTCGCCGCCCTCGAGCGCCAGAAGATCATCGACGAGCACGACAAGATCCAGGCGGAGATCCTCGACTACAAGGAGATCCTCGCCTCGCCGGTGCGCCAGCGGAACATCGTCTCGGCCGAGCTCGCCGTCATCGTCGACAAGTTCGGCGACGAGCGACGCACGACCATCGTCCCCTTCGACGGCGACATGTCCGTCGAGGACCTCATCCCGGAGGAGGACGTCGTCGTCACGATCACGCGCGGGGGCTACGCCAAGCGCACCCGGTCCGACGCGTACCGGTCCCAGCGCCGCGGCGGCAAGGGCGTGCGCGGCACCCAGCTGCGCGAGGACGACATCGTCGACCACTTCTTCGTCACCACGACCCACCACTGGCTGCTGTTCTTCACGAACACCGGTCGCGTCTACCGCACGAAGGGCTACGAGCTGCCCGAGGGCGGGCGGGACGCCAAGGGGCAGCACGTGGCGAACCTCCTCGCGTTCCAGCCGGGCGAGCGCATCGCCCAGGTCCTCGCGCTGCGGGACTACGACCAGTCCGACTACCTCGTCCTCGCGACGAAGCGCGGTCTCGTCAAGAAGACGCGCCTGCAGGAATACAACTCCCCGCGCACCGGTGGCCTCATCGCCATCAACCTGCGTACCGACGCGGAGGGCGAGCCCGACGAGCTGGTCGGCGCCGGCCTGGCGAACTCCGACGACGACCTCCTGCTCGTATCGCGCAAGGGCCAGTCGATCCGATTCACCGCCTCCGACGACTCGCTGCGCCCGCTCGGACGGGCGACGTCGGGCGTGACGGGGATGAAGTTCCGCGACACTGACGAGCTCCTCGCCATGGACGTCGTGCGCCCCTCCTCCTCCGACGGCGCGCTCTTCGTCGTCACCGAGGGCGGCTACGCCAAGCGGACGGCCGTCACCGAGTACCGCGTCCAGGGCCGCGGCGGGCTCGGCATCAAGGTCGCCAACCTCGTCGAGGCGCGCGGCGACCTCGTCGGCGCCCTCCTCACGGCGCCCGACGACGAGGTGCTCGTCATCATGGAACGCGGCAAGATCGTGCGTTCCGCCGTCGACGAGGTCAACCTGACCGGGCGCAACACCCAGGGCGTGACCTTCGCCAAGCCGGACAAGGGCGACCGGATCATCGCGGTCGCCCGCAACGTCGAGACCGCCCTCGCCGTGGTCGATGGCGTAGCGTCCTCCCCGGATGACGCGGAGGGCGGCGACGAGCCGGCGGCTCAGGCCGACGGCGGTGCCGACGGCGCCGGGGGCGCCACCCGCACCGATGAGGGCCTCGCCGAAGACGGAGGAGACGCATGAGCAGCACCACCCCGGGGCAGGGTCCGCGGGACGCGGGCGGGGGCGTGAGCCCCGAGGAGACGCCGGCGCGCCCTGACGGGCAGCGCACGGGCGAGACCCCCGCGGACCGTACCGGTCCGGCGGACGGCGGCCGGCCGGCCGGCAGCTCGAAGGCGGGTGGCCCGACGGCGGCCTCGCCGACGGGTGCCGACCGCGCAGCGATGCGCACGAGCCTCGCGGAGCGGTTCGCCAGCGCCAAGGCGGCCCCCGCGGAGACCGCCGCGAGCCGCACGAGCACGTCCGGGCCGGCGTCGACGGCGCGCATGGGTGCGACGGACGGGCCCGCGCCCGCACCACGTGAGCAGGCCCGCAGCGCGCCAGCCGCGACGGCAGCCGGCGCTGCCGCCGCCGGTGGGGCGGCCCGCGCTGAGCGCACGGAGCCGAGGCCGGCGCCCGCCCAGCCGACGCAGCCCGGCGCCGCGCGCCCCGACGGCGCAGGCCGGCCGGCCGGGCCGCGCCAGGTACGTCTCTCGCTCGCCCGCATCGACCCGTGGTCGGTCATGAAGCTTGCTTTCCTCCTCTCGATCGCGGTCGGCATCGGGATCGTCGTCGCGACGGCGGCCATGTGGTACGTGCTCGACACGATGCACGTGTTCGCGGACATCCAGGGGCTGCTCGACTCCCTCGGCTCCGAGAGCTTCCTCAACCTCATGGAGTACGCCCAGTTCGACCGGGTCATCTCGATGGCGGCCATCGTCGCCGTCGTCGACGTCCTCCTGCTCACGGCGCTCGCCACCCTGGGCGCCTTCCTCTACAACATCGTGGCCGCGCTCGTCGGCGGCCTCCACCTCACCCTCACGGACGACTGAGAGTGCGGTGCGGCCGCCGGTTTGGGCGGTCGCGCCGCGCTGAGGTAGTCTTCATCGGCGCCGCCGGGAGCAGTCCCGATCAGCGTGACGGGCCTATAGCTCAGACGGTTAGAGCGCTTCCCTGATAAGGAAGAGGTCACAGGTTCGAGTCCTGTTAGGCCCACCCGAGCGAGGCGAGACGCGGGAGTGACGATGAAGAAGGCTCTGATGCTCGCGGCGGCCGCACTGGCGGGCTACGCGGTATGGACCAAGGTGCAGCAGGACCGCGAGGAGCGGGACCTGTGGGCCGAGGTCACCGACAGCTTCGGGGAGAACTCCTTCGCCGCCCGTAGCGACGCACCGCAGGAGCCGAGCGGCGCCTAGCGCACGCAGGACCGGCCGCGTCCGGTGACGCGGCCCCGGGGGCCATGGCGCAATTGGTAGCGCACCTGCTTTGCAAGCAGGGGGTTGCGGGTTCGAGTCCCGCTGGCTCCACCACTGAGACGTCCGACACCCGGAGCGCCAGACGCCGTTGCGTCTGTCACACTGAGGAAGACGTCCGAACCTGGACGACAGTGCGGCCCTGCGGTCGCGCCCCTCGACTTACAGGCGGCGGCCCATGAGCCACACCATCGACAGACCCTCACCCCCCACCCCCTCACCGAGCACGACGCGCGCCGACGGCACCCCCCGGGGCTCCGTGCGCGAACGTCAGGTGAGTGACTTCACCGCCCTGACGAAGCTCGTCCAGCAGGCCGGCCTCATGCGTCGGGCCTACGGCTACTACTGGTCCAAGCTCATCGGGCTCACGGTCCTCGGGCTCGGCCTCGCTGTCGCGTTCGTCGTCGTCGGCGACACGTGGTGGCAGATGGTCACCGCCGTCGCCCTCGCGCTCCTCATGACGCAGATCGCCTTCCTCGGGCACGACGCCGCCCACCGGCAGATCTTCGTCTCCGGGAAGTGGAACGAGTGGGTATCCCTCATCGTCATCAACCTCTTCGCCGGCATGGGCCACGGGTGGTGGAACGGCAAGCACAACAAGCACCACGCCGCCCCCAACAAGCTCGGCGTCGACCCGGACATCGCGCCCGGCGTGCTCGCGTTCACCCCCGAGGCTGTCGAGGAGCGCAAGACACCCCTCACGCGGTGGCTCGCGACGAAGCAGGGCTACTTCTTCTTCCCGCTCCTCCTCCTCGAGGGCCTCAACCTGCACATCCAGGGTGTCAAGCGCGTCGTCACCCCTGGCCCGGTCAAGCGCCGCTGGGTGGAGCTCACCTTCATCATGGTGCGCCTCATCAGTTTCGTCGCCCTCGTCTTCATCGTCCTGTCCCCGGGCAAGGCGGCAGCCTTCATCGGCATCCAGCTCGCGGTGTTCGGCCTCTACATGGGCCTGTCGTTCGCGCCCAACCACATCGGGATGCCGATCGTGCCGGCGACGGTCAAGGTCGACTTCCTCAGCCGCCAGGTGCTCATGAGCCGCAACGTCACGGGCGGCCGCTGGGTCGACACGTTCATGGGCGGGCTCAACTTCCAGGTCGAGCACCACCTCTTCCCGTCGATGGCGCGGCCCAACCTGCGCAAGGTGGCGCCCATCGTGCGCGAGTACTGCGACCAGCTGGGCGTGAAGTACACCGAGACGTCGATCGGGCAGTCGTACAAGGCGGTGTCCACGTACATCAACCGCGTCGGCCGCGGCGGGCTCGACGTGTGGGCGTGCCCGCTGGCGTCGCAGACGCGGGCCTGACGCGCAGAGAGGGCCCCGGGACCGGCTGGCTGGTCGGTCCCGGGGCCCTCCTGCGTCTCCAGGGGCGCGCACGTGCGCGTGGGACGACGACGCCCCGGTCACCTCGTGGAGGTGACCGGGGCATCGCCTGTTGTGCTGGCTGGCCGCTCTACTTGTCCGTGCGGCTCTCGTCGATCGTCTCACCGGCGTCAGCGGCCGCCGCGTCGACCGCCAGCTCGGCGTCGAGCGCGTCGGAAGCGACCGGCGTGACGACGTCAGGCTCAGCGGCCTCGTCCGCGGCAGGCACGGGCGTGGTGACGGTCGTGTCGTCCCAGTACTCCTCCGCCCACGGGTCGTCGACGGGCTGGGTGCGGCGCCAGAGGAGGTAGCCGGTGCCGGCTGCGGCGGTCCCGACGAGGATCCAGCCGACGGTCTTGGCGGTCGAGTGCGAGCTCGGCGGCTTGCTCAGCGCCTTCTGGGCGGCCTTCCCGGCCTTCGACGCCTTCCCGCCCAGGGAGTCCTCGCCGGACGCGGCGCGAGCGGCGTCCTGCATGGCCTTCTGGAGACGCGGGATGTAGTCGTCGACGAGGATGTCCCGGGCGTGGTCGACAGCCGGGCGTGCCCTCTCGGCCACGGCCTCCACACGCGGAGCGGTCGCCTTGACGCTGTCGCGCCAGGCGCGGTCCAGCTTCGGCGCCGCGACGCTCGAGGCCCACAGCTTGCCCTGGTCGGCGAGGGCCGCGGCGGTCGCGCCAGCCTTACCGGCCTGCTCGCTGAGGGCGTGGCTGAGCTCGATCGCCTGACGGCGGTACTTGTCGGCCTCGATCTCGGTGATCTTGCTCTTGCGCGACATCTGCTCTCCCTCTGTCGGTCTGGTCTGGCGGTCCATCGTCCCACCGGCTGGCGACAAGCGCACCATGCCTGGCCCTGCATTGTCCCCGGAGGCTCGCCCGCCGTCCGCCTCGTGGGCAGGACCGGCGGTGGTCCGGCGGGGCGGACCACGACGAGCCGTGAAAAGATCGGGGCATGGAAGCCACACTGCACACGTCCGCCGGCGACATCGTCGTCGAGCTGCTCCCCCACCACGCCCCCAAGACCGTTGAGAACTTCACGGGCCTCGCCACGGGCGAGCGCGCCTGGAAGGACCCGAAGACGGGTGAGGAGAAGACGACGCCCCTCTACGACGGCGTCATCTTCCACCGCGTCATCCCCAACTTCATGATCCAGGGCGGCGACCCGCTCGGCACCGGCACGGGGGGCCCCGGCTACACGTTCGACGACGAGATCCACCCCGAGCTCGGCTTCACCGAGCCCTACATCCTCGCCATGGCCAACGCCGGCAAGGTCGGCGGCCGCGGGACCAACGGCTCCCAGTTCTTCATCACCACTGCCGCGACCCCGTGGCTGCAGGGCAAGCACACGATCTTCGGCCGGGTCACCGACGCCGCGAGCCGGGCCGTCGTCGACACGATCGGCACCACGCGGACCGGCGCGAACGACCGCCCGGTCGAGGACGTGACGATCCGCTCCATCACCGTCACGGCCTGACACGGCGGGACTGTGAGCCAGCTCGACCACGGGGGGGCCGGCGCGGGGACGGCGCCGGTCTGCCCCCGCCACCCGGACACCGTCTCCTACGTCCGCTGCCAGCGCTGCGGCCGCCCCACGTGCCCGGCCTGCCAGCGTGCGGCCGCCGTCGGCGTCCAGTGCGTCGACTGCGTCGCGGAGGCGAACGCCGCCCTCCCGGTGCGGCGGACGACCCTCGGGGGCCGCGACCGGGGACGGCGACCGGTCCTGACGATGGGGCTCATCGGTCTGTCGGTGCTCGCCTTCGTCGTGCTCCGTGTCGTTCCCGAGCTGCGCTCACGGCTCGCCTTCGTCCCGCTGCTCGGTGACGCCGAGCCCTACCGGTTCCTCACGGCGGCGTTCCTCCACTCGGGCTTCCTCCACCTGGCCGTCAACATGTACGCGCTGTGGATCATCGGCAGCGTCCTCGAGCCGATGCTCGGCCGCTGGCGCTACCTCACCCTCTACGTGCTCAGCGCCGTCGGAGGCTCGGTGGGGGTGCTGCTGCTCGCAAGCCCCGCCGACGACTCCTGGTACACCCCCGTCGTCGGCGCGTCCGGGGCCGTGTTCGGCCTCTTCGCCGCGATCGGCCTCGCGCTCCGGCGCTACGGGCGGGACGCCACCCAGATCGTCGTGCTCCTCGCCATCAACGCTGTCATCGGCTTCCTCCCGGGCTTCAACATCGCCTGGCAGGCGCACCTCGGTGGTCTCGTCACCGGCGCCGCGCTCGTCGCCGTCTACCTCTACGCCCCGAAGAAGCACCGCGGATGGGCGGGCGTCGCGGGAAGCGCCGCGGTTGCCGTGCTGCTCGTCGTGCTCGCCGTGACGAGCTACGGCGGCCTCTGAGCCGCCGCGCCCGTCCGTCGCGCGGAGTCCCGCTGGCCGGACCGCGGTGGGTCGCGCACCGAGCGAATGACACGGGTGTAGTTCTCCACAGGGTTGTGCACTTCTGTGGAGAACGACCGTGCTGCCCTCCACAGGGAGACCCCTGAGCGGGGACTACACCGATGTAGTTCTCCACAGGTGGGTGCACAGCTGGGGACGGTTGCACGGCAGCCGGGGTCGAGCGTCGTCGCCCGGTCGGCCACGGCGCTGACGGTCGGGGAGCAGCGGTGCTCCCCGACCGTCGTGCACCGCGCGAGGGGCGGCGTCAGTGCAGAGGTGCGTCAGCGCCAGCGCAGGCACATGAGGAACCCGGCCATGAGGACGACGAACCCGACGGCCAGGTTCCACTGGCCGATGTCCGGGATCGGTCCCGCGGCCTGGACGATGTACGTCGTCACGACCCAGAGGATGCCGATGATCATGAGGGTGACGGCGGTGGGTACCCACCAGCGGGGGCTCGCCTTCGGCTCCGCGGGTGCGGGCGGCGGGGTGTACTCGGCCTTCTTGCGACGCTTGGACTCCGGCACGGTCAGCTCTCCTTCGGGTCTCCCGCGCAGCTGGCGGTACCTGTTCGGCGAATGGGTCGCGCGCCGGAACCGTCGACCGGCTGACGCACTGATGACCTAGCGTAGTAGGCGGGAAGCCAAATCCCTCGCGCGGTGTTGCTCGTGGTGACTGCAAGGAGGCGCGGGTGTCGGAACCGGAGGACAAGCGCGGGCTCGCCGCGCCGAGAGGCGCAGAGGTGGGCCCGGCGGTCGACGACCGTCCAGTGCGCGCTCCTGCACGCCGCGCCAGCGTCGGGGTGGCGGCCGTGTGCGGGATGGCGGGGCTGCTCCTCGCGACGAACGCGTCGCTCTTCGCCGCCGACGACGACCGCCACCCCGAGAACCTCGTCCAGCTCGCACGCGCCGAGACCGAGCGGCTCGAGGAGGTCGAGGCGGAGGTGGCGGCGCTTCGCACCCGCGTGCGTGACGTCGTCGACGCCCAGCCGCCAGCGGTGCCGAGCGACGTCATCGCCGGTGAGCTCACCTCCCACGCGTCCGGGCGCAACGCCGTGACGGGCCCCGGGCTGGTCGTCGAGATGTGGGACGCCCCGCCGCCGCCGGACTTCCAGGAGCGCGGGCTGCACGTCGACGACCTCGTCGTCCACCAGCAAGACCTCGAGGCAGTCATCAACGCCCTGTGGGCCGGTGGTGCCGAGGCCATGACGATCCAGGGCCAGCGCATCGTCTCGACGTCGTCCGTGCGTTGCGTCGGAAACGTCCTGCTCCTCCACGGCCGGCACTACTCCCCGCCGTACCGCGTCGCCGCGATCGGGGACCCGGATGCGCTCGAGAACGCCCTCATGGACTCGCCCGGCGTCGAGATCTACCTCCAGTACGTCGAGGCGGTCAACCTCGGGTGGTCCGTGACGGAGCGCGCGAGCATCGAGATGCCCGCGTACGAGGGCAGCCTGCGTCTGGAGTACGCGACGGTGCCGGTGGCTTACGCTGGTGCCGACGCCGGTAACGACGCAGGGGAGCCTTGATGGCGACGACCGAGATGAGCACGGCAGCCGGGACGCCGTACGACGGCGGCGGACCGTACGCCGACCCGCCGCGGCGGGCCCGCCAGGAGCGCCCGCGTCGCGGGTTCTTCTCCACGCTCGTCGGCGTCCTCGGCGAGCTCATGATCACCGTGGGCGTCCTCCTCGGCCTCTTCGTCGTCTGGCAGCTGTGGTGGACGGACGTCGAGGCGCAGGGCTACCAGGCTGAGGTCGCGGAGGAGTGGCAGGGCTCGGAGAGCTACGTCAAGGCCCCGACGTCGCCGGGCGAGGAGCGCACGGACGCCCCGCCCATCCCCGACGCCGTCGGCACGGGCGAGGTCATGGGCAAGCTCCACATCCCGCGGCTCGGTTCCGGCTACGGCCCGTACACCATCGCCAACGGCGTCGGCCTCGCCGACGTGCTCAACCGCGGCTACATCGGGCACTACCCCGACACCCAGCTGCCCGGCGAGATCGGCAACTTCGCGACGGCGGCCCACCGCCAGTCCTACGGGGCGCCGTACAAGGAGATCGAGCAGATCGTCGAGGGCGACTCGCTCATCGTCGAGACGAACGACGCCTACCTCGTCTACACGGTGACGAGCCACGAGATCGTCGACCCGAGCCAGATCGAGGTCATCGCGCCCGTGCCGAACGAGCCGGGCGTCGTGCCTACGGAGCGGATGATCACGCTGACGACGTGCCACCCCCTGTTCTCCGCGGCCGAGCGCTGGATCACGTACGGCGTCTTCGACCACTGGGTCGACAAGGGCAGCGGCATGCCCGCCGAGCTCCTCGAGGAGGGTGCCTGATGTACGGACTCGTCTGGCGAGTGCTTCCCGGACCGGTGTGGTTCCGCGCGATGCTCGCGCTCGCCCTCATCGTGGGCGTCGTCTACGTCTGCTTCACGTGGCTCTTCCCGGAGATCGCGCCGTACATGCCGTTCAACGAGATGACCCTCGAGGAGACCGGTGAGCGGTAGCTCGATCCTCGTCGTCGACAACTACGACAGCTTCGTGTGGACGATCGTCGGGTACCTCCAGCAGCTCGGTGCCCGCACGACCGTCGTGCGCAACGACGACGTGCCGGCCGACACGAGCGCCTTCGACGGCGTGCTCATCTCCCCCGGGCCGGGGACGCCGAAGGAAGCGGGCGCCAGCATGGAGCTCATCGAGCGCTGCGCGAGCGACGGCCGGCCCATGCTCGGCGTGTGCCTCGGGCACCAGGCGCTCGGTGAGGTGTTCGGAGCGGTCGTCACGCACGCCCCCGAGCTCATGCACGGCAAGACGTCCCTCGTCGAGCACGACGGGAGCGGCGTGTTCGCGAGCCTGCCCACGCCCTTCACCGCGACGCGCTACCACTCACTCGCCGTCGTGACCGAGAGCGTGCCCGACGAGCTCGAGGTGACCGCCGCGACGGCCTCAGGGATCGTCATGGGGCTCGCGCACCGCTCGCTCCCGCTCCACGGCGTCCAGTTCCACCCCGAGGCGGTGCTGAGCGAGCACGGCCACCGGCTGTTCGCCAACTGGCTCGCGCTCACGGGCGACGGCGGTGCCCCGGCCCGCAGCGAGGGCATGGCCCCGCTCGTCCGCGCCTAGGTCAGCGTTCGGCGGAGGGCACCGCGTGGTGGCCCCCGGTCACCACGTCAGCCGTTGCCGTTGCCGCGGCCGTTCCCGTTGCCGTTCCCGTTGCCGCCTCCGCTGTTGTTGCCCGGTCCCGCGTTCGGGTTGCCGGAGCTGCTCCGTCCCTGGGCACCGGGCGACTCGCCGTCGGCCGGCGGCGCGGGCTCCTCGCTGCCGTCGCCGTCGTCCGCGGGCGGTTCCTCGGTGGCGGGCTCGGTCGGCTCCGGCTCGACGGGCGGTGCCTCGATCGCGACCGTGAGCAGGATCGTCGTGAAGCGCGGCACGGGGCCCGTCCGGTCCTGCGCGAGGACCGTGCCGGGCTCGGCGTCGCCCGAGGGCACCTCCTCGACGCGGGTGCTCAGGGTGTTGTCGCGGAGCTGAGTCTCGGCGTCGGCGAGGGGGACACCGACGACGTCGGGCACGTCGACGTTGCCCGACGCGAGGTTGAGCGTGATGACGGTGTCCGGGCTGACGGGCTCCCCGATGGCCGGTTCCGTGCTGGCGACGCGGTCGGCCTCCCACGCGGGCGTGTTGACCGTCGCCGTGCGGATCTCCGTGAGGCCCTCCTCCTCGAGCCGGTCGCGCGCCTGGTCCTGGCTCATGCCCTCGACGTCGGGCACCTGGACGGAGTCCGGGCCGGCGGAGAACCGGACCGTGACGGTCTCACCCGTCTCGACCTCCTCGCCGACGGCGGGCGCGGAGCTGACGAACAGTCCCTCCTCGACCGTGTCGGACGGCTCTGGCTCGCCGATGGCGAAGACGAGCTCGGCGTCCTCGACGGTCTGCCTGGCCTCGGTCTGGTCCATCCCCTCGAGCGGGGGGACCTGGACCGTCGTGACCTCGGGCTGCTCGTTGTCCTCCCCGGTGATGAAGAGGTAACCGATACCGATCGCGGCGGCGAGGCCGACGAGCACGAGGAGCCATATCCACCACGTCGAGCGCTTCTCGTCCTCCGGGGGCACCGCGGCGGTCGTCGCGGTGCGCGTCGTGGCCGTGCCGAGCGGCTCACGGCTCGCGGGCAGGACCGACGTGGTCGCGGCGGGCGCTGCCGGCCACGCCCCCACGGCGGGCGCGTGGACCGTCCCGCCGCGGACGGCGGCCTCGAGGTCGGCGCGCATGGCGGCGGCGTCGGGGTAGCGCTCCTCGCGGTCCTTGGCGAGGGCCTTGAGGACGACCCGGTCGAGCGACTCGGGGATGTCGGGTGCGACGTCGCTCGGCGCCCGGGGGATCTCCCGCACGTGCTGGTAGGCGACGGCGACGGCCGAGTCCCCGCTGAACGGGGGCTGGCCGGTGAGGAGCTCGAAGAGGAGGCAACCGGTGGAGTAGAGGTCGGAGCGGGCGTCGACCACCTCGCCGCGGGCCTGCTCCGGCGAGAGGTACTGAGCCGTGCCGACGACGGAGTGCGTCTGCGTCATCGTCGCGGCAGAGTCCGCCATGGCCCGCGCGATGCCGAAGTCCATGACCTTGACGGCCCCGGTGGGGGTGAGCATGACGTTCCCGGGCTTGATGTCCCGGTGGACGATCCCCTCCCGGTGCGAGTACTCGAGCGCGCCGAGGATGCCGGCGACGATCTCGACCGCCTCGTCGATCGGCACGGGCGTGCCGTCGGTGAGGAGGGAGCGCACGGTGTGGCCCTCGACGTACTCCATGACGATGAACGGGACGTGAGCCGGCTGGCCGGCGGAGTTGATGACCTCGTCGTCCCCCGTGTCGTACACGGAGACGACCGCGGGGTGGTTGAGCGCCGCGGCGGACTGGGCCTCCCGCCGGAAGCGGGCCTGGAAGGTGGGGTCGCGCGCGAGGTCCGAGCGCAGCACCTTGATGGCGACCGTCCGGGAGAGCCGGCGGTCGTAACCGATGTGGACCTCGGCCATCCCGCCGCGCCCGATGAGGTCACCGACCTCGTAGCGTCCACCCAGCACGCGCGGTACCTCGTCCACCACTAGAAGTCCCTCGCAGTCAGTCGGTCGTCGGTCGTCGCGCCAGCCGTGGCGGCCGTGCCCCCGGAGGGAGGTGTGCCATCACGCAGTGCCAGGGTACCGAGCGCGACGAGGATAAGGATGGTGGCGGCCACGAGGCCGACCGTCACGGTGACGAGCCACACACGGTCGCTCGCGAGCTCACGCCACGTCGGGAGGTGCCAGCGCCGTTCCGAACGGCCCGCGCGGCTGCTGCGCGTGCCGCCCGGCCCGGCGGTTCCCCGACCTGGCGCTCCCGCCGCCGTGGCGCCTCGGCCCCGCCCCTTGGCGGTGCGGCTGGCGGACGCGTCCGCGGCGGGCGAGGCACTCAGCGCGCGCGCCGCGAAGAGCATGGGCACGGCGTCCGCCTCGAGCGCCCGGGCGGCGCGCAGACCCGGAACCGTCTCGGACGCGGGCGCCGGGCGCCACGTCGGGGTGCTCGGGGCGGCTGGCGCCGAGCCGGGCTCTGCGTCCCCGTCCCCCACCGGACCGGCCGGGACGAGGGCGTCCTCGAGCATGCGGGCGAGGGAGGCGCCGGAGCGGGGCCGGTCCGTCGGGGACTTGGCGAGCATCTGCTCGACGACGGCGCGCACGCGCGCCGGTACGGCGTCGGGCAGGGGTGGGAGGGGCTCGTTGACGTGCTTGAACGCGATGTCGACCTGCGAGGAGCCTGTGTACGGGCGGCGCCCGGCGAGCGCCTCGTAGGCGATGACCCCGAGGGCGTAGATGTCACCGGCGGGCGTGGCCGGGCGGCCCATGGCCTGCTCGGGCGGCAGGTACTGCGCGGTGCCCATGACCGTGCCGGCGGCCGTGATCGGCTCCTGGCCCTGCCCGAGCGAGATGCCGAAGTCGGTGATCTTCACGAGCCCGGAGCCGGTGAGGAGGATGTTCGAGGGCTTGACGTCGCGGTGGACGACACCGCCGACGTGCGCGGCGTGCAGCCCGCGGGCGACCTGCGCGAGGACGGGCACGAGCTGCTCGACGGGTACGGACCCCTCCCGCTCGAGGAGCGCGGACATCGGCTCCCCGTGGACGAGCTCCATGACGAGGTACCCGGAGCCCTCCTGCTCGCCGTGGTCGAAGAGCGCCGCGATGTTGGGGTGGGACAGTCCCGCAGCGTTGCGCGCCTCGCTGCGCAGGCGGGCGAGGAAGGTCGTGCTCCCGGTGAACTCCTCGCGCAGGACCTTGGCCGCGACCATCCGTCCCAGCGGCGCGTCCCACGCGCTCCACACCTCGCCCATGCCGCCGACTGCGATGCGTTCCCGAAGCTCGTACCGCCCGCCCAGCACGAGGCCGCTGGCCGGCCTCACGGGGTCAGCACCGCCTCGAGGACGGCGCGGGCGATGGGCGCCGCCGTCGTCCCGCCGGAGGCGAGGTCGCCCTCGCTGCCGCCGTTCTCGACGACGACGGCGACGGCGATACGCGGGTCCTCGGCCGGGGCGAAGGAGGTGAACCACGCGTGCGGGGAGGCGCCCTCGCCGGCCTGCGCGCTGCCCGTCTTGCCCGCGACGGTGACGCCGGAGATCCGCGCGTTCGTGCCGGTGCCCTGCTCGACGACGTTGACCATCATCGCGGTGAGCTCCGCGGCCGTCTCCGCCGAGACGGACCGGCCGAGCTCGGACGGCTCCGTCGTGCCGAGCACGTCGAGGTCCGGTCCCCGCTCGGTGGCGACGAGGTAGGGGCGCATGAGGACGCCGTCGTTGGCGATGGCGGCGGAGACCATGGCCATCTGGAGGGGGCTGGCGATGACGTCGTACTGCCCGATCGCCGTCATCGCCGTCTGGGCGGCGTCAAGGCCCTCGGGGTAGACCGACGGCGTGACGGTGAGCGGGATGTCGAGCTCGCGGCCGAAGCCGAACGCCTCGGCCTGCTCGCGCAGGGCGTCCTCGCCGAGCTCCATCCCCATCGCGGCGAACGGTGTGTTGCACGACTCCTGGAGGGCGTAGACGAGCGGCACCGTCGGGTTGTCCGTGCAGGGGATCCCGCCCGGGTTGCTGACGACCTGGCTCGACTGCGGCAGCTGGAGCTGGGCCGGCGCTGGCACCTGGGACTGGCTGTCGTAGTCCCCGCTCTCGAGGAGCGCCGCGGCGACGACGAGCTTGAAGCTCGAGCCCGGCGGGTAGAGGTTGCCGGCGATCGCACGGTTCGTCAGCGGGTTCCCCGGGTCCGCGAGGAGGGCGTCGTAGGCGGCCTGCGCCTCCGTCCCCGAGTGGACGGCGAGGAGGTTGGGGTCGTAGCTCGGCTTGGAGACGAGGGCGAGGATCGCGCCGGTCGAGGGGTCGAGGGCGACGACGGCGCCGCGCTGGTCCCCGAGGGCGTCCCAGGCCGCCTGCTGCGCGGCGGGGTCGATCGTCAGCTCCACCGACCCGCCCTGGGGCTGGCTGCCCGTGACGAGGTCCTGGATGCGCTGGACGAGGAGCGAGTCGTCGGTGCCGTTGAGGACGGAGTTCGCCTCGGCCTCGAGGCCGGTGAGCGAGCTGAGCGCCGCGGCGAAGTAGCCCGTCACCGGGGCGTAGAGCGGGCCCCCGGTGTAGGAGCGCAGGTAGCCGTAGACGTCGTCGACCGGGGTGGAGGAGGCGACGGCGTCGCCGGCGACGATGATCGGGCCGCGGTCCCGCCCGAACTCCCGGTAGACCGTGCGGACGTTGCGCCCGTCCGCGTTGAGGTCGGGCGCCTGGAAGAACTGCACCGAGGTGGCCGAGGCCATGAGGGCGAGGAACATGAGCGCGACGACGGCCGCGAGGCGGCGCACGGGGGTGTTCATCGCAGCCTCACCACCTCGGTGGCCGAGGAGTCGTCCCCGGCGGGCGAGCCACCGGCGTCGATCCGCACCGCGGCGCCGTCGCCGCCCGCCAGAGGGCCGATGGGCAGCTGGTCGGGGAGCGGGCCCGGGCGCCGGGCGCTGTCGGAGATCCGCAGGAGGAGCGCGACGATCATCCAGTTGATGAGGAGCGAGGAGCCGCCCTGTGCGAGGAACGGCATCGTCAGGCCGGTGAGGGGGATGAGGCGCGTGATCCCGCCGACGACGACGAAGCACTGGAAGGCGACGACGAACGCGAGGCCCGAGGCGAGGAGCTTGCCGAAGCCGTCCCGGACGCCGATCGCCGTGCGCATGCCCCGCTCGGCGAGGAGGAGGTAGCACACGAGGATGGCGAGGAGGCCCGTGAGCCCGAGCTCCTCGGCGAGGGAGGCGACGATGAAGTCCGAGTTCGCGAAGGGCACGACGTCGGGGCGTCCCTCACCCCAGCCGGTGCCCATGAGGCCCCCGCTCGCCATGCCGAACAAGCCCTGGACCACCTGGTAGGAGCCACCCGGGCTGCGGTTGTAGACCTCGGGGGAGAGGGCGTCGAGCCAGACGTCGAAGCGGGCGCTCACGTGGGGGAAGGCGGTGGCCGCGAGCGCGGCCCCGCCGCCGAAGAGGAGGAGCCCGATGATGACCCAGCTGAGCCGCTCGGTGGCGACGTAGAGCATGGCGACGAAGAGGGCGAAGAAGAGGAGCGCGGCGCCGAGGTCACGCTGGAAGACGAGGACGACGAGCGCGACGGCCCACGCGAGGAGGATGGGGCCGAGGTGGCGCAGGCGGGGCAGCTGGAGCCCGAGGAACCGGGGCCCGGCCAGCGCGAGGTTGTCGCGCTGGGTGACGAGGTAGCCGGCGAAGAAGATCGCGAGCATGATCTTGGCGAGCTCGGCCGGCTGGAACGACATCGGGCCGAGGCTGATCCAGATCCGGGCGCCGTTGATCTCCGCGCCCAGCCCCGGCACGAGGGGCAGGAGAAGGAGGACGAGCCCGGCGACCATCGCCGTGTAGGTGTAGCGGCGCAGCGTGCGGTGGTCCCGCAGGACGATGAGCACCGCGAGGGCGGCGACGGCGCCGACGGCGGTCCACATGACCTGGCGGTCCGCGAAGCCGGACGGCCGCCCGGCGGCGTCGTAGGCCTGGTCGAGCCGGTAGATCATCGCGAGGCCGATGCCGTTGAGCGCGACGACGACGGGGAGGATGACGGGGTCCGCGTAGGACGCGCGCCAGCGCAGCACGACGTGGGTGCCGAGCGCGAGGACGGCGAGCGCCCCGCCATGGGTGAGCATGCCGGTGGGCAGCTCCCCGGTCGTCGCCAGGCCGACCTGCGCGTAGGCGTACAGGCCCACGCCGAGCGCGAGCAGGACGAGGAGGAGCTCGATGCCGCGGCCGGGACGGGCGCGCTGCTGGGTGATCGTCACCATCAGGGCGCCGCTCCGCCGTCGTCGGCCGCCGCGGGCGCCGACGGCGTGGACGACGCGGGACCCGACGGGCTGGGCGTGGGGGTCGGCGCCCCGGCGGGACGCTCCGCGCGGGCCTCGTCACGCAGGTCGCTCACCCGGGCCTGCGCCTCGGCGAGGGAGGAGACGGTGATGATGCCGGCGAGGCGGTCGCGCGCGTACGCGGGGAGCTCGTCGAGCGTGAGGTCCGTCGTCGTGTGGAGCCGGGAGAGCGAGATCGGGCCGACCTCCTGGGGGATGCCCTGGTAGATCGCGACGGCGTCCTCGTTCGGTGCGAGGAAGTACTGGCCCTGGGTCCAGCGGTAACCGAGCGCACCACCACCGGCGAGGAGCGCGAGGACGAGGAGGACGGCGAGGGTGCCCCCGAGCCAGCGGCGGGCCCGGGAGCCGGTGGGCGGCTCGTCGTCGTCCGGCTCCTCGGCCTCCTCGGGCGACGCCGCCCGGGCGGCCGCGGCCAGGGTCGCTGCCCGTCCTGCGGCCCCGCTCGTGCCCCGGGTGCGCCGCAGCCGGTCCGTCGCGGCGGCTCCGACGACCTGGGGCGTGACGGACGGGGCCGTGCCGTCGGGGATGGAGTCTGTCGCGAGGACGTCGGCGACGACGCACGTGACGTTGTCGGGTCCACCCCCGCGCAGGGCGAGCGTGATGAGGTCCTCGGCGCAGCGGCCCGGGTCGTCGACCTCGGCGAGCGTCGCGGCGATCGTCTCGTCGCTGACGACGCCGGAGAGGCCGTCGGAGCACAGGAGCCACCGGTCGCCCGGGCGGGCCTCACGGACCGACTCGTCGAGGACGACGTCGCCGTCGGTGTCGCCGAGCACCCGCAGGAGGACGGAGCGCTGCGGGTGGCGCTCGGCCTGCTCGGGGGTGAGCTTGCCGAGGTCGACGAGGTGCTGGACGAAGGTGTGGTCCGCCGTCACCTGGGTGAGCGCGCCGTCACGCAGGAGGTAGGCCCGGGAGTCGCCGATGTGGACCATGGCGAGCTTGTTGCCCGAGCGCAGGATGGCTATGCACGTCGTGCCGAGGCCCGCGAGGTCCGGGTCGGTCGCGGCGCGCCCCTCGAGCTCGGCGTGCGCGGCGGCGATGGCGTCGCGGAGGTGGTCGAGCATGTCGTCGGCGCCGTGGGCCTCGTCGTCGAGGGGGACGAGGTGGGAGACGGCGACCGAGGAGGCGATGTCTCCGCCGGCCGGGCCGCCCATGCCGTCCGCGAGGACGAGGAGGTGCGGGCCGGCGTACCCGGAGTCCTGGTTGCTCGACCGGACGAGACCGACGTCGGAGCGGGCGCCGTAGCGCAGCGTGATGCTCACCGGGGCCTCAGCGCTGCAGCTCGATGACGGTCTGCCCCACCCGGACCGGCGCGCCGACGGGGACCCGAGCGGGGGCGGTCACCGGTTCCTCCCGCAGGAACGTCCCGTTCGTCGAGCCGAGGTCCTCCACCCACCACTGACCCCCCTCGGGGAAGAAGCGCGCGTGCCGGGTGGAGGAGTAGTCGTCGTCGAGCACGAGGGTGCATGCGGGCGAGCGCCCGACGAGCACCGCCGACGGGCCGAGCGGGATCGTCGTGCCCGACAGGGGTCCGTGCGTGACGACGAGCCTGCTGGGGACCCCGCGCTGGGGGGCGGGACGCCTCGGCTCGGGGCGCGGCTCCGGGCGCGCGGGTGCGCTCGCGGGCGTGCGGCGGGGGTTGCGCCGCGTCAGACGCGTGCCGAAGATGTCCCGGCGCAGGACGGCGATGGCGGCGAGGACGAAGAACCACAGCAGCACGAGGTAGCTGAGGCGCAGGAGGGTGACGACGAGCTCGCTCATGCGGGCCTCACCCTGTGCCGTCGTCGTCGTGGTCGGCGGCGCCGGTCCAGAAGAGGATGCGGGTGCGGCCGATCGTCAGGGTGTTGCCGTCGACGAGCGTCGCGGCCTCGATGCGGTGGCCCTCGACGAACGTGCCGTTCGTCGAGCCGAGGTCGGTGGCGATCGTCCCGTTCGGGGTCATACGGATCTCGAGGTGGCGGCGGGAGACGCCCGTGTCCTCGACGACGATGTCTGCCTCCGTGCCACGCCCGAGGACGGTGACGGGGCCGGTGAGGATGTAGCGCTGGCCGTCGATGTCGACGATGGGGTGGCGCGCGGACGCGGCACTCGACGTGGCCGGCGCGACGCTGCCCCGGCGGGTGGCGGAGGTGACGGTGAAGCGGCCGGTGCTCAGCGCGTCGTCGATGACGAAGGCGACCTCGACCGGGCCGACGAAGGCGTACCGCTGAGAGGTGGCGTGGTCGGTCGCGGCGGTGGCGATCTCCTCCGCGAGGGCGTCCGAGCCCCAGGAGTCCACCTGCGCGTGATCGGACGGGCTCAGGTGCACGGTGAAGTCGTTGGGCACGACGGTGCGGTCGCGGGTGAGGGCGGCGGCGCGGTCGTCCATCTCCCGGCGGACGGCGCTCGCGATCTCGACGGGCTTGACCTCACTGCGGAACGCCTTGGCGAAGGCGCTGTTGACGACGTTCTCCACCCTCTTCTCGAAGCGGTCGAGCACTCCCACGATGCACCTCCTCCCGCGCCTGGCTGCGTGCGGCCTCGGTGTGCGTGCGACTGCCGGAGCGGTGCCGCGCGCTCCACGCCCCATGATCGTAACGATCCCGCATCCATCGTGGCGCATCGGGTGGGTCGTGGCGGCCCGCGGCGGGCTCTCCCGCCGCCTGTGCACCGGCGCCGGCGCGTCGATCTTGACCCGCGCAGCAGGCGGATCCTCCTGCCTCTCCGTCGTGCGGGAGGGGGTCCTCGGCGCCCTTCTCGTGAGCATCGGGGAGCGCCGACTCGGGAACCATGCCTGCTCCGACGGCAGACGGAGCGGGTAGGCGCTCGGCAAGCGCAGCGGGGCGGCGCAGCGCAGGGAGGGCGCCAGGCGCGTGCTAGCGTTAGCGACGCTGTTTCGGCAGCATGCGCGAGTGGCGGAATAGGCAGACGCGCACGGTTCAGGTCCGTGTGCCCGAAAGGGCGTGGGGGTTCAACTCCCCCCTCGCGCACCACATGAAGCGGCAGGACCCCAGGGGAATCCAGGGGTCCTGCCGCTTCGTCGTTGGTCGATCTGCCGAACGACTTGCCGATCGGGCCCTACCGTGGCGAGCGGATCGGGAGCTCCCACACACCGCTACGCCGCCTGCGGCCCGTCGCTCCGGGTGCTCGGGTCCTCGCCGATCCGCAGCAGCGGGAGGTGCTCGACCCGGTGCGCGGCGTGCGTGAGCCCGCGGCTTACGGTGCGCAGCGCGGGTGCCACGCGCTGCGGGCCGCGGCGTGCGCCCGCATCGAGCAGGTCGCGCAGCCGGTCGAGTATCGAGAGCGGCACCGCGGAGATGACGTTGCCCGGGGGCCGGCGCGCGACGACCGGATGAGCACGGGTCGGGGCGACGCGCCGGACCACCTCCCACAGCGCGCCGAGCCGGCGGAGGTCTCGGGCGCTCACCGCCTCCTGCAGGCGCGGGAGCAGCACGTCCTCCTCGTCCCGGACGTCCTCGCGCAGCACCGCCGTCAGTCGCTCGAGCACCGCCGCGCGCTCGGGTGCGTCGTGCCCCATGTCCTCGAGCCGTGTGACGAGCTCGTTGACCTCCTGGTGCTCCTGCTCGACGTCGAGGCTCAGCTCGTGGCCGTCGGGGAGCACGCGGCGCAGCGTCGGCCACAGGACTGCCTCCTCGGCGAACGCGTGCGGGAAGACCAACCGGTAGAGCCGCTGCAGCACCGCATCCTGGCTCTCGCCGCTCGTGCGGTGGAGGTCGTGCAGGAGCCTGTCGAGCGTCACGTGGTCCTTGCGCTGGCGGGCGAGGACGCTCACCGGCCCGCCGAGCTCCGTCACGCTCTGGTCCGCGATGGATCGTGACATGGTGCCTCCTCGTTCGTGCGTCCTCCGACGCTAGGCCGACTCCCGACCGAGCGCGCGGCATTCCGGGCGCCGCCTCCCGGTGAGGCGTGCGCTGGGGCGGCTACGCTGCCGCGATGCGCGTAGCGGTCCGGTTCGCGGGAGTCGCCCTCGCGCTCGCGGCCCTCGGCGGATGTGGGACAGCCGATGACGGCGGCGGGTCGCCGCCCCGTGCGGCAACGCCGTCCGCCGGTACCGGCGCATGGTGGCAGCCCGAGGCCGGCACGCCCGTGTGGCAGTACCAGCTCACGGGCACGTTCGACCCCGACGTCCGCGCGGACATCTACGACGTCGACCCGGACGCGGTCGACGCGGCCACGGTCGCCGAGCTGCAGGACCGGGGGAGCCGCGTGCTCTGCTACCTCTCGGTCGGCTCGCTCGAGGAGTGGCGCGCCGACGCCGACGACCTGCCGGCCGACGTCGTCGGCGAGCCGCTCGTCGGGTGGCCGGACGAGCACTGGCTCGACGTGCGCGAGCGCGACGTCCTGCTCGAGCGGGTCGGGCCGCGCCTGCGGCGCTGCGCGGACGCCGGGTTCGACGGCGTCGAGCTCGACAACATCGACGCGTACGCCAACGAGACCGGCTTCCCCCTCACGACCGAGGACGAGCTCGCCTACGTCCGGGCGCTTGTCCACGCGGCCCACGCCGAGGGGCTCGCCGTCGCCCTCAAGAACGCTCCCGAGCTCGTCGAGGCGCTCGCCCGCGACGTCGATCTCGCCGTCGTCGAGGAGTGCTTCGCGCAGCGATCCTGCGACGACTACGCACCGCTCGTGCAGGCGGGCAAGCCGGTCCTCGCCGTCGAGTACGGGCCGCTCGCGCCGCACTGCGCCGACGCGCGCGAGGGCGGGTTGAGCCTCATCGGCAAGGACCTCGACCTCGGGGCGGGGCGGGAGACCTGCTGACCGGGCGGTCGGGCGACGGGCGACCGGTCGTCCGAGCGCCGTCCGGGACGACGGCGTACGGTGAGTCCGTGTTCGACGAGGTCGCCCAGATCTTCGAACCGGGGCTCAAGCACCTGTTCGACGAGCGCGAGCGCCAGCGTCACGAAGTCCAGGTCCCGGGCGACGCGGCGCCGCCGAACCGTATCGATCTCGAGTCCGGTGTCGTCTACGTCGACGAGGTCGCCGAGCCCGACGACGGGACGCCCGGCTCCGCCTGAGGCGCCCCCCGGCGTGCCTCCGGGCCCTCGGCCCCGCCCGCGCGCCCTGGTGCCCCGGCGCGGTCGGCCGAGACGACGACCTGCTCGACGGCCTCGGCCATCGCCGCGAACCCCTGCGCGAGCGCGCGCAGGCCCTCGACGTCCATCTCGCTCAGGACCCGCGCGCGCACCTTCTCGCCGGCGTTCTCGAGCTCGATGACGGTGCGCTCGCCCTCGGCGCTGAGGGCGACGAGCCGCACTCGCCGGTCGGCGGGGTCCGTGCGCCGCTCGAGCATCCCCCGCTTGACGAGGCGGTCGACGACGCCGGAGACGGTCGGCATGGAGACGCCGAGCCGGCGCGCGAGGTCGTGTCCCCCCAGCGGGCCCTCGAGGCGCAGGAGCATGAGGACCTTGAGCTGCTGGATCGTCAGGGTGGTCCGGAGCATCGGCGCGGTGCGCTCCCGGGCGAGCAGCCGCGTGATCGCGTCCTGGGCGCGGGAGACCTCGGCCATGAGGTGCGCCTTCTCGTCCACGGGGTAACCTTACTTCGCTTTGCCCTAAGTAATCGTCTCGTTCTCCTGGAGCTCGTGTGGCGCACCTCGCCCGGTTCAGCCTGTCCAACCGGGCGCTCGTCGCCCTCGCCACCATCTTCGCCGTCCTGGGCGGACTGTGGGCGACCTCGACGCTCAAGCAGGAGCTCATCCCCTCGCTCGACCTGCCGATCGTCGGCGCCGTGACGACGTACCCGGGCGCGGCGCCCGACGTCGTCGAGCAGCAGGTGACCGACCTCGTCGAGCAGGCCGCCGGCTCCGTCGCCGGCCTGGAGTCGACGACGTCGACGTCGAGCGCCAACGTCTCCGTCGTCATGCTCGCCCTCGAGTACGGCACCGACGCCGCCGGCGCGCAGCAGGACTTCGAGGCGGCGATCAGCCGACTCTCCTCCGTCCTCCCCGAGGCGGCGGACACGCAGGTCATCTCCGGCGGCATCGACGACCTTCCCGTCATCCAGCTCGCCGTGACCGCCGACGGGGACCCGGCCGCCACGGCCGAGGCGCTCGAGACGGTCGTCGTGCCCGAGCTCGAGCGCATCTCCGGCGTCCGCGACGTCACCCTCACCGGCACGACGGAGGAGGAGATCGTCATCGACGTCGACCTCCCCGCCCTCGCCGCGGCAGGACTCACCCCCGAGGCGATCGGCGGCACCCTCACCGCCAACGGCGTCGTCATCCCCGCCGGGTCCCTCACGAGCGAGGACCAGACCCTCAGCGTCCAGGTCGGCTCGCGCCTCACGAGCGTCGACGAGGTCGCGGCGATCCCGCTCCCCACCGCCGCCGGTCCCGTCCGCCTCGACGCGCTCGCGGACGTCTCCGCGAGCGACGTCGCCCCGACGAGCTTCACCCGCACGGACGGCCAGGCGAGCTTCGGTATCGCCATCACGAAGACCCCGGCCGGCAACACCGTCGAGGTCTCCGACGCCGTCCAGGAGCTCCTCCCGGACCTGCGCGCCACACTCGGCGCGGGCGCGCAGACCGTCGTCGTCTTCGACCAGGCGCCCTTCATCGAGCAGTCCGTCGAGGACCTCGCCGTCGAGGGCCTCCTCGGCCTTCTCTTCGCGGTCATCGTCATCATGCTCTTCCTGCGTTCGGTCCGGGCGACGTCCGTGACCGCGGTGTCCATCCCGCTCTCGCTCGTCGTCGCGCTCATCGGCCTCAAGGTCGTCGGGTTCTCCCTCAACCTCTTCACGCTCGCGGCACTGACCGTCTCCATCGGGCGCGTCGTCGACGACTCCATCGTCGTCATCGAGAACATCAACCGGCACCTCAGCTACGGCAAGGACCGGCGGACCGCCATCCTCGACGGCGTGCGCGAGGTCGCCGGGGCGATCACGTCCTCGACGATCGCGACCGCCGCCGTCTTCGTCCCGATCGGGCTCGTCGGTGGCATGGTCGGCGAGCTCTTCCGGCCCTTCGCCTTCACGGTCGCGCTGGCGCTCCTCGCCTCCCTCCTCGTCGCGCTGACGATCGTGCCCGTCCTCGCCTGGTGGTTCCTCAAGGCACCGGCCGACGGCGCGGACGCCGCCCGCGCGCGCACCGCGGCGGAGGAGAAGGAGCGCCGCGGGGCGCTCCAGCGCGGCTACGTGCGCTCGCTGCGCGGGGTGCTCGCCCGCCCCGTCGTCACGTCCGTCGTGGCCGTCGCCATCCTCGCCGGCACGGTCGGCCTGGCAACCCAGCTCGAGACCGAGTTCATCGGCGACACGGGCCAGAACACGCTCAGCGTCACGCAGTCCATGCCGGCGGGGACGTCCCTCGAGGCGATGGACGCCGCGGCCGCGCGCGTCGAGGAGGTCGTCGGCGAGATCGACGGGCTCGAGACGTACCAGGTGACCGGCGGGTCCGGCGGCGGTGCGTCGGCCTTCCTCGGCGGCGACGGCAGCACGACGTTCTCCCTCACCCTCGAGCTCGAGACGGACGCCGTCACGGCCGAGGAGGAGCTGCGCGCCGGGCTCGCCGACCTCGACGGCGTCGGCGACGTCACCGTCTCCGCCGGGATGGCCGGCTTCGCCGGTGGCCTCGAGGTCATCGTCTCCGGCGCCGACGGCGAGACCGTCCGGGAGGCCGCCACGCAGGTCGAGGACGCCGTCCGTGGCCTCGACGGCGTCACCGACGTCGCCTCCAACCTCGCGGCCGACCTGCCCACCATCGCGGTGAGCGTCGACCGCGAGGCCGCCGCCGCGGCGGGCCTCACCGAGGCCCAGGTCGGCCAGACCGTCTCCGCTGCCCTCAGCGGCACGACGATCGGCTCGATCAACACGCCGGACGGCGCGAGCGACCTCGTCATGCGGACCGGTGAGGCCCCCATGACCCTTGACGAGCTGCGTGCGCTACCCCTCGCCGGGCTCGCCGGTCCGGTCGTCCTCGACGCCGTCGCCGACGTCGACGAGGTCACCCAGCCGGTGACGATCACCCGGGCCAACGGCCTGCGGTCCGCCACCATCACCGCCGCGGTGACCGCCTCGGACCTCGGCGCCACGACGGCCGCGCTCGAGGGCGCCCTCGACGGGCTCGACCTGCCCGACGGCGTCAGCGCCGAGATCGGGGGCGTCAGTGCCCAGCAGGACGACGCGTTCGCCAACCTCGGCCTCGCCCTGCTGCTGTCGATCGCCATCGTCTACGTCGTCATGGTCGCGACGTTCAAGTCGCTCGTCCAGCCGCTCATCCTCCTCATCTCCGTGCCGTTCGCGGCGACGGGAGCGATCGCGCTGCTGCTCCTGAGTGGGACGCCGCTCGGCGTGCCGGCGCTCATCGGCGCGCTCATGCTCGTCGGCGTCGTCGTCACCAACGCCATCGTCCTCATCGACCTCATCAACCAGTACCGCCGTCAGGGCATGGGCCTGCGCGAGGCGATCGAGGAGGGCGGGCGCCACCGCCTGCGGCCCATCCTCATGACCGCGGCCGCGACGATCGGCGCGCTCACACCCATGGCCATCGGCCTGACGGGAGGCAGCGCCTTCATCTCCCAGCCGCTCGCGCTCGTCGTCATCGGCGGGCTCATCACCTCGACCGTCCTCACCCTCCTCCTCGTCCCCGTCTTCTACTCCCTCATCGAGGGCCGGACGGAGCGGCGCCAGGAGCGGCGCGCCGGACGGCACGCGATGACGGGCGACGCCGCCGCGACGTCCGGAGCCGACGAGGACGTCACGACCGCCGCGCACGCCTAGCCGGGCGGCGAGCGGCGCCGTAGCCTCGGGGCGTGAGCACCTGGAGCGAGCTGGAGACGAGCCTCACCGCCGCGATCGCGGGTCTGGCGGACGACGCGTGGGTGACGCTGGAGGCCCCGCCGCGCGAGGCGGCAGTGCCGCCGGCGGACGACGCCCCGGCGGGTGGGCGCCTGCGCCGCCTCTTCGGCGGGGGCAAGGGTGCTGCTCCCGGAGGGATCGTCCTCCAGCTCCGTCGCCAGGGCACGTACCTCTACGGCGAGTGCACCGGAGGGCCGGCCGTCGGTGGGGACTTCGGCTGGACGGACGCCGAGCACACCGCGCTCCTCGGGCTCGGCTGGGGCACGCCGCCGCACATCGGCGCGCGGGTGTACCTGCGGCACTTCCCCGGCGACGACGGCCCTCCGCCCGCCGAGTACCTCGAGGACGGCCTCGCGGACGAGGCGGTCACGCTCGTCGTGCGGACCCTGCGCGACGTCTACGGCCTCACCGCGCCGGAGACCGTCACGCTGACGGGGCCCTGACGCGCCACCGCCGAGCGCGGCCGGCCACGGCAGGCGCCGTCGTCGGCCACCGGTGGGCGACGCGCTGCCACGGGGGAGGTGACGGCGCCCGGCCGTAAGTGCGGGACGAGCCCTACGCGAGCGGGACGCGGGCTCCCACGGCGTCGGCCGGCTGGAGCTCGTCGTCGGTCGGCAGGATCCCGACGAGGCGTTTCCACAGGGCGGTCGCGGTGGTCGGGACGAGCTGGGCGCCCGTCGCCGCGGCCCAGCTCGCCTCGACGGCGCCGGCCCCGGTGTCGACGACGGTGAGCTGGCGCCCCACCTGGGTGCCTTCGGTGCCCACCCAGAGCACGTCGAGGCGCCAGGCGCGCCACCGCTCGGTCCGCAGGGCCTCGGCCCAGGCGTGCCAGGACTCCGGTGCGCGCCCGGCGAGGTCGTCCGCGGCCATGGCCCGGGTGCGGGCGTCCGGCGCGAAGAGGGCGGCGAGGGCCTCGACGTCGAGCTCGGCGGACCCTGCGGCGAGCCGAGGGCGCACCGCCAGGCGGGCGAGGCGGGCGACCCCGGCGGCGACGAACTCCGGCGGGGTGAGGAGCACCTCGTAGACGTCGTCGCGGACGTGGGCGAAGGTGACGAGCGCGCCCGGGGAGGCCCACGTGCGGTGCACGCTCACCCCGCCGGCACCGCCCACGGTGAGGGCGAGGTGGCAGAAGGGCCGCCCGAGCGCGTCGGCGACGGGCGCGAGCGCGGGATGGAGCGCCTCGCCCTCGATGACGCCCGCACGTGCGAGCCTCTCGCCGGCCGCACCGTCGCCGTCGTCGAGCCACGCGCGCAGCACGCCGACGCCGGCCTCGTCGAGGAGGAGGCGCCCGGTCGTGACGTCCCAGTCGATCCTCATGCTCAGCTCCCGTCCGCCGCCGCGCCGGGTGCCGTGTCGGTCGGCTCGCCGTGGATCTCGAGGCTGGCGACGCTCCGGCCGATGACGGGTGCCTGCTCGAGGTAGCGCATCGTCGCGCACGTCGCGGTGAGGGTGATCCCGGTCGTCCCGACGACGGTGACCCACTGCTCCATCGTCAGCGACTTGTTGTCCTTGCTCGCGTGGTGCGCGAGGCGCCGCGCGCCCTCGTGCCCGGCGACGATCGTCATCTCGAGGTCGAGGAGGAGGTAGTCCTCGAGCGTCGACGGCAGGAGCCGGTCGGTGTCCCGCTGCCAGTCCTTGAGCGTCGCGCCCTCGCCCAGCGCCGAGTAGGTGACGACGATGTTCGTGCGGAAGCCGGGCTCCGGCTCGACCGCGACGAGGGGGATCCCGCGGACGTCGTGGTGGACCTCCCACGAGTCGGGCACGTCCAGGCTCAGGCTCCCGTCGTTCGTCGTCACGGTGGTGATCGCACTCGCGCTCATGCTGCTCATCTCTGTCTGCCCGTGGTGCGCCGCCCGCGCAGCCATCGGGGGAGGTACCAGGTGGGGACATTGAGCTGGAGCCCGCCCCAGAGGCCGAGGACGGCACCGAGGAGGACGAGGGGGACGAACGCCAGGGTCCACCTCGTGCCGGGGTCGTAGGCGTCGTAGGCCAGGAGGGGGCCGAGCGCCACGAGGAACAACCCGACCGCCGGCAGGAAGAAGAGGACGGCACGCTCGTCGAGCGTGGCGCCGTCACCGCGCCCCGCCCACCAGCGCGCGCCCTGGCTGCGGCCGGCGCGGCACCACAGGACGAAGCCGACCAGGGCGGCGCCGGCCACGACGCACAGCATTGACCACATGACGTCCCTCTCAGTCCCAGAAGGTGAGGGCGTCGACGAAGTCGCCGACCGGTTCCTTCAGCGCGTCCCCGATCGCGTCCCCGACACCGGACCCGATCATCCCACCGATGAGACCACCGACCGCGCCACCGATGACCGTCCCGACCGGCCCGCCCACCGCGGTCCCGATCATGGCCCCGACCTGGCCACCCGCCCAGGCGCCGGCCCAGCCGCCGGCCGCCGTCGTCGCCCCGACGGTCGCGGCGCGGGTGACCTGCTCGGTGCCGTTGAGCGACGGGTCGTCCGCGTCCTCCTGCCACTGCCCGTGGGCGGCGGTGCCGAAGGAGAAGACGGTGCCGACGCGGCCGGCCCACGTCCCCGCCGTCGACCACGCGCCGCGGCTCGCGGCCTGCCCGGGGTTGGCGACCCAGTTGGAGGACTGCCGCGCGCTCCACGCCTCGCGGTACCAGGGGGCCTGGACCGCGCGGAACTGGCCCCCCGGGCCACGTGGGGCGTAGCGGCCGATGCCGAGCTTGGTCCACCAGTCGGCGGTCCAGCCGAACCCGGTGAGCCCGAGCCCGAGCGCCCACTGACTGAGGTCACCGGGGCTCGAGCTGGCGGGGATGAAGCCGGCGCGCTCGAGCAGGTCGAGGACGACGCCGTCCGAGAGGAACGCCGCGACGGCCTCCGTGACCTGCTCGTGCGCGGCGACCTCCGCGGTGCGCACGTCGCCGACCCGGCCGTTGAGCGAGTGCCAGGCCGTCACCTGGTCGACGCGGGTCTCCAGCTGCGCGTCCGTCGCGTCGTCGGCGGGGGCACCGGGGAACGGGATACCGGTCGAGGTGACGGTGAGGCCGGCGAGGAGAGCGTCGGACCGGATCGTCGCCATGTCCTCGACGACTGTGGCGAGCGCCGTCGCGAAGGTGGTCACGGCGGCGATGAGAGTGTCGGCGCGGTCGGCGAGGGTGCTCACCTGCGTGGCGACGCCGTCGATGTCGCTGAGGAACGCGCTCGCGCGGAAACCCTCCCAGGCGGCGTCCGCGTCGTTGCGGACCGTCGCGAGGTCCGTCGCGACCTGCGCGACGACGGTGTTGAGCTCGCCGAGCCGGCTCGCGGTCGTGGTGACGGCGTCCGGGTCGCCGTCGACGACGGTCTCGATGCTCACACTGCCTCCGGGGTGTGCTGCGGCGCGCCGCCGCTACCACCGGCGGAGCCGGCGGTGGCCGCGGCGGAGAGGTCCCACGCCGCGTAGTCCTCGAGCGCGCTGCGCACGTTCTGGGCCAGCGCGCCGACGGCGGTGGCGACCTCACCGACCGCGGCGGAGAAGCCGGTGATCGCCGAGGCCAGCTCGTCCGTGGACCGGCCGGCGTCGGGCGAGGGGACGCTCACCCCGGGGTCGTTCAGCGTGCCCTGACGGGTGGTGAGTGAGTCCGCGACGCCAGACAGCGCTCCCTCATCGACGTACAGCGATCCGCTCATGTGATCAACGTACGGGGGGGCGGCGCCCACGCCCAAGGCGGCCGCATGGGGTGAACTCCCCATGCGTACCGGCGGCCGGTGGTCGGGGAGACGCGGGGCAGCCGCGGCTCGGGCGGCGCCGGTGCGCGCGCGGTCCTACCGTGGCCCGATGAAAGACGACGACCCGCTGGACACCGAGGTCGAGACCGAGGTGGCCGACTCCTTCCACGTGACCGTCGAGGAAGGCGCGGAACGCCTCCACCGAGGCTGGCGGGCGCTCGTGACCACCGGCGTGTTCGGCGGGCTCGAGATCGGGCTCGGCGTGCTGGCGTTCCTCGCCGTGCTCGACGCCACCGGCAGCCACCTCCTCGCCGGGCTCGCCTTCGGCATCGGGTTCGTCGCGCTCCTCCTCGCCCACAGCGAGCTCTTCACCGAGGACTTCCTCCTGCCCGTCATGGCCGTGTTTGCCGGGCGGGGCTCCGTCGGGCGTCTGCTCCTGCTCTGGGGCGTGACGCTGGCGACGAACCTCGTGGGCGGCTGGATCTTCATGTGGTTCGTCGCGCACGCGTTCCCCGAGTTCGGGCCGCTGCTCACCGAGACCGCCCGGCACTTCGTCGACGCCCCGCTCGACCTGCGCTCGGTGTGCCTCGCCGTCCTCGGCGGGGGTGTCATCACCGTCCTCACGCGCATGCAGCACGGCACGGAGAGTGACGTGGCCAAGATCATCGCGGCCTTCGGCTGCGCCTTCCTCCTCGCCGGGCTCTCCCTCTTCCACTCGGTGCTCGACTCGATCCTCATCTTCGGCGCCATCCACGCGGAAGGGTCGGTCGGGTACGGCGCGTGGCTGGCGTGGTTCTGGTACGTCGTCCCGCTCAACCTCGCCGGCGGCCTCGTCTTCGTCACCGCCCTGCGGCTCGTACGGGCGAGCGAGATGCCGGAGGCGCCGGGCCCCGCCGTCGGTGAGACAGCGGGCTGAGCGTGGTGCCGGTGCGCCGGGGCGGAGGCACCGGAGCCGGGCGCGGTCGTCGTCAGAGCAGGGGCGCGACGGGCAGCGGTTGCCGGGCGTCCGTGACGACCCTCTCCGCCCGTGCGACGACGGCCTCGAGGGCGGGTGCGTGGGCGCCGCGCCAGTACACCCGGGCGCAGGCGCCGCAGCGGGAGAACACGTCGTACGCACGGCACGTGCCGGGCTCGATGTCGGCGGCGACGTCAGCGACGCTCGCGGGCTCGAGGAGCCCGTTGCACCGGGTGCAGCGCGTCCACGGCGAGAGGGGCGGGGCGAAGCGGCCGAGGACGTCGTCGAGCTGGTCCTGCGTCAGCGTCCCGCGCACGAGCGCGCCCTCGGGCAGCGCGGAGCGGTAGAGCAGCGCGCGGTCGCGGGTGAGCAGCACCCGCGCGGTCTCGGCGGCACGCCGTACGAGGCCGGCGTCGTCGGCGTGCGTCTCGTGCGCCGTGTCCAGGCCGAGCAGACGCAGCCGGCGGGCGAGCGCGCCGAGGTGGACGTCGAGCAGGAAGCGGGGAGGCGTCGTCGACGTCTGCTGCGGCCGGGGGGCGGGGCCGATCCGCAGGAGCCCCGGCGAGACGGGGGAGGAGGCGGGGACCGGGTGGCCGTCGAGCACGAGGGGACCGACCTCTGTCCGAGGGATCCCCAGCGCGATGGTGACGTTGCCGACGGTGTCGCTCGGTGCGGCGCTGACGGGGAACGCGGACGTCCTGCGCGCACGCGGCAGGAGGAACCACAGCGCGGGGTCGACGGCCACGCGCAGCGCCACCGGCTGGTGCCCGCGCGCCTCGCCGGGCCGTCTCGGGAGGGCGTGGGCCTCGCACCACGCCCGGGAGGCGGGAGCGGGGAACCGCGGTGCGGACGTGCTCCGGTGCGGCAGCTCCTGCCCTTCCGAGCCGCGCACGCTGCCCCCGTCCGCCTCAGGTCACGTGCGGGGGTGGTCCGGGGCGCTCGTCGCGCCCGTCCCCGGCTCGTGGGTGCTGTCGTCGCCGCGGGCCTCGTGGCGCCCGTGAGAGGCGGGCTCGTCGGCGGGACCGGGACGTGCGGTGCCGTCCGGGTCGAGCGCGTCGGCGTCGGCGCGCTCGCGCTCCACCTGGTCACGGGCCTTGGCGGCTGAGCCCTCCCGCTCGCGCGCCTCCCGCTCGAGGCGCTCGGCCTCGACGCGGGCCTGCTTGGCCTGGGCCTCCGCAGCGGCTGCGTCCGCCTCGCGCTGGCGGGCATCCAGGTCCTGCTCCTCGGCGTGGGCCCGCAGGTCCGCGGCGTGCGCGCGATTCTCCCGCTCGCGCACCTCCGCGCGCTGGCGCCGCTTGCGCGAGGCGACGACGACGAGGGCGATGATGGCCGCCAGGACGACGACGCCGACGATGATCCACACCCACAGGTTGTCCATGTTGTCCATCGATCTACTCCCGTCCGTAGGAACTCTCCCTGCATAGAACAGGAGGACGGGGCCTTCCGCGACCCGGGCGTGATCATGGAGGGTGCGGTTCGGGCGGACGACCCAGCCGGGTGCGGCCCAGGTGGAGCGGCTCAGCCGCGCGGGGCGATGAGCCCCACGGCGATGTCCGCGGCGAGGGCCGAGACGTCGGCGAGGGCGAGGTGGAAGTCGTCCCCCGCGGCGGGGCCGCACAGGTCGGAGACCGCGCGCACGGAGACGAAGGGCACCCCGTACGTGAAGCACGCCTGAGCGATGGCCGTGGACTCCATGTCCGTCGTCAGAGCGGCCGGGAAGGAGGCCCGCACGGCCTCGACCGTACGGCCGTCGATGAAGCTGTCGCTCGTGAGCATCTGCCCGACGAGGACGCCCGGGAGCGCCTTGGCGCGGTCGACGAGCGACTCGGTGCCTGGGAAGCTCGCCGGCATCCCGGGGACCTGGCCGAGCGCGTACCCGAAGGCCGTCGCGTCGGCGTCGCTGTAGAGGTACTCCGAGCCGACGACGACGTCGCCCACCCGGACGCCGACGCCGAGCCCGCCGGCCGAGCCGCTGCTGATGACGAGCGGGGTCCGCACAGCGTGGATCGCCAGCGCTGCGGCGATGGCGGCGTTGACGGTGCCCACGCCCGTGCACACGAGGAGGACCCGGCTGCCCCCGACCGTGGCGAGCGAGGCGCGGGCGCCTCCGACCATCCGAGGGGTGCTGACGTCGTCGGCCCGCTGCTCGAACGGTGCCAGCTCGGCGTCCATCGCCGCGAGGACGACGGCGTCGACCGTCGTCGCGCCGGGCGGGGAGGGGGACAGGACCGGCGTCGGGAGCTGGCTCACGCGTCCACCTGCTCCCACTCGTCGCGGCGGGCGAGGAAGGCGGCGGCCGCCTCCTGGGCGCCCTCCAACGTGTGGTTCGCCCCCCAGCCGCACTGCACCTCGTTGGCGGCCGGGACGTCGGTGGCTGTCACCACGTCCCGCAGTGTCGCCTCGAGCGTGGCGAGGAAGTCGGCGTACGTGCCACCCACGAGCAGTGCGTAGAAGCCGGTCTGGCAGCCCATGGGTGAGATGTCGAGGACGTTGTCCGCGTGGTTGCGCATGTGCTCGGCCATGAGGTGCTCGAGCGAGTGGACGACGGGCATGTCGAGGTGGGCGGAGTTCGGCTGGCAGAAGCGGACGTCGTACTTGACGAGGACGTCCCCGCCCGGAAGCTCCTTCGTGTCCGCGACGCGCACGTAGGGCGCCGCGACGCTGCGGTGGTCGAGGTTGAAGCTCTCCACGTTCATCTTCTTCACGCCCTCCATCATGCGGGAGCGTCCTGCGCCCTGTCTGTGCCCCAGCGGTGTGCGACTGGCCACGTTCCGTGCGCGCAAGAGTCCCGCCTCGGCGGGCGGGAGGACGGAGCAGGCTCTCGCGCGGGCGCCACGCCGAGTGCCGCGACGAATTTTTTGGCGCCGTCCACAGCCGGTGGACGAGCGGGCGCCCACGGACCTCCGATCTGTCCACAGGACGACCGCCGGTGCCGTGCGGAACCCGTCGTGAGGCGTTGTCAGTGGTCGCTGAGAGCCTTGTACGGCGGGGGTGAACGGACCGCCCTGGGTGCGTCCACAGCCTGTCCCCAGGGCCCCCCGTGTTGTGCACAGCGGCGGCGCCGGACCTGTGGAGGACACGCCCGTGAACGACACTCCGACACAAGCACTGGGGGTCGCCCCGATCCAGCACCACTAGGTGTAGTGTCCAAGATCTACGCAGACGACGAACCACAACGCTGTCGTTTCAACCCGTGCCGCCGCTGGCAGCGACCCGGCACCGCACCGAGAGGAGATCGGCTCAGATGAGCATCACCGTCTTCAGCAAGCCGGCCTGCGTCCAGTGCGACGCCACCTACCGCGCCCTGGACAAGAACGGTCTCGAGTACGAGGTCGTCGACATCTCGGTCGACGCCGAGGCGCTCGACACCGTCAAGGCGCTCGGCTACCAGCAGGCTCCCGTCGTCTTCGCGGACGGCGACCACTGGTCCGGCTTCCGCCCGGACAAGATCAAGGCGCTGGCGACGCAGGCCGCCGCCGTCGCCGTCTGATCCCGCGAGCGTCGCCCCGGGCCAGCGGCCGACCGGTGGCCCGGGGCGAGACCAAGCGGGGAAGCGTGAAGGAGGTGCGGGCATGGGGACGATCGTCTACTTCTCGTCGGCCTCGCAGACCACGCACCGCTTCGTCGAACGGCTCGGTCTGACCGCGCACCGCATCCCCCTGCGGTCCACGGACGGCTTCCTCCACATGGAGGAGGAGTACGTCCTCATCGTGCCGACGTACGGTGGTGGGAACGAGGGCGGGGCGGTGCCGCGGCAGGTCATCAAGTTCCTCAACGACGAGCGCAACCGCTCGTGGTGCCGGGCGGTCATCGCCGCCGGCAACACCAACTTCGGCAGCGCCTACTGCCTCGCGGGAGACATCGTCTCCGCGAAGCTGGGCGTGCCGTACCTGTACAGATTCGAGCTACTAGGAACCGCTGAGGACGTCACCCGCGTCCGCGAGGGATTGGGACAGTTTTGGCAGCAACGCTCACAGATACCGGCATAGAGCAGAACAGCGCCCCGGAGCTCGACTACCACGCGCTGAACGCCATGCTCAACCTCTACGACGACGAGGGGCACATCCAGTTCGACGCCGACCGCCAGGCCGCGCGGCAGTACTTCCTCCAGCACGTCAACCAGAACACCGTCTTCTTCCACAACCTCGAGGAGAAGCTCGACTACCTCGTGGCGGAGGGGTACTACGAGGCGGGCGTCCTCGAGAAGTACTCGCCCGAGTTCCGGGCGCGGATCTGGGACTTCGCCTACGGCAAGAAGTTCCGGTTCGAGACGTTCCTCGGTGCGTTCAAGTACTACACGTCGTACACGCTCAAGACGTTCGACGGGAAGCGGTACCTCGAGCGGTTCGAGGACCGGGTCGTCATGGTCGCCCTCACGCTCGCCGACGGCAACGAGACCTTCGCCCTCGACATGGTCGAGGAGATCATCAGCGGCCGGTTCCAGCCCGCCACGCCGACGTTCCTCAACGCGGGCAAGGCGCAGCGCGGCGAGCTCGTCAGCTGCTTCCTCCTGCGCATCGAGGACAACATGGAGTCGATCGCCCGCGCGATCAACTCGGCGCTGCAGCTCTCGAAGCGGGGCGGTGGCGTCGCCCTGTCGCTGTCGAACATCCGTGAGCACGGCGCCCCGATCAAGAAGATCCAGAACCAGTCCTCCGGCGTCATCCCCGTGATGAAGCTCCTCGAGGACTCCTTCTCCTACGCCAACCAGCTCGGGGCCCGCCAGGGCGCGGGGGCGGTCTACCTCAACGCCCACCACCCGGACATCATGAAGTTCCTCGACACCAAGCGGGAGAACGCGGACGAGAAGATCCGCATCAAGACCCTCTCGCTCGGCGTCGTCGTCCCGGACATCACGTTCGAGCTGGCGAAGAAGAACGAGGACATGTACCTGTTCTCGCCGTACGACGTCGAGCGCGTGTACGGGGTGCCGTTCGGGGACATCAGCGTCACCGAGAAGTACCGCGAGATGGTCGACGACGCCCGCATCAGCAAGCAGAAGATCAAGGCGCGCGACTTCTTCCAGACGATCGCCGAGCTGCAGTTCGAGTCCGGCTACCCGTACATCATGTTCGAGGACACGGTGAACCGGGCCAACCCGATCGCCGGCCGGATCTCGATGTCCAACCTGTGCTCCGAGATCCTCCAGGTCTCCACGCCGTCGACGTTCTCCGAGGACCTGTCCTACGACGTCATCGGCAAGGACATCTCCTGCAACCTCGGCTCGCTCAACATCGCGAAGACGATGGACTCCCCGGACTTCGGGAAGACGGTCGGCACCGCGATCCGCTCGCTCACGGCGGTCTCGGACCAGACGCACATCTGGTCCGTCCCCTCGATCGAGCAGGGCAACAACGACTCGCACGCCATCGGTCTCGGGCAGATGAACCTCCACGGCTACCTCGCGCGGGAGCGGATCTTCTACGGGTCGGAGGAGGGCGTCGACTTCACGAACATCTACTTCTACACGGTGGCGTTCCACGCGATCACCGAGTCGAACAAGATCGCCATGGAGACGGGCCAGACGTTCAAGGGCTTCGAGGACTCGGCCTACGCCAGCGGCGAGTTCTTCACGAAGTACACGGACGGCGTGTGGGTGCCCCAGACGGAGAAGGTCGCCCAGCTGTTCGCGCAGGCCGGCGTCCACGTCCCCACGCAGGAGGACTGGCGCGCGCTGGCCGCCTCGGTGCGCGAGCACGGCCTGTACAACCAGAACCTCCAGGCCGTCCCGCCGACCGGGTCGATCTCCTACATCAACAACTCGACCTCCTCGATCCACCCGATCGTGTCGAAGATCGAGATCCGCAAGGAGGGCAAGCTCGGTCGCGTGTACTACCCGGCGGCGTACATGACGAACGACAACCTCGAGTACTACGAGGACGCCTACGAGATCGGCCCCGAGAAGATCATCGACACGTACGCCGCGGCGACGCAGCACGTGGACCAGGGCCTCTCGCTCACGCTGTTCTTCAAGGACACCGTGACGACGCGGGACCTCAACCGGGCGCAGATCTACGCCTGGCGCAAGGGCATCAAGACGCTGTACTACATCCGGCTGCGGCAGATGGCGCTCGCCGGCACCGAGGTGGAGAACTGCGTCAGCTGCATGCTGTGAGACCTGGCCGGGTACAGCCCGGCCGAGCCGACGACGGGGCGCGTGCCCCGCCGTCGACGCCCCCCTCGGCCCCGCCACCCCCCGCTCGAGCCGCCGCGGTGGCGTGTTCCCCTTTTTCGGCGCCCACCGCGGCCCCGACGGGCGGCGCGGACGACGAACGCACGAGGAAGCAGGAGAAGTGGCGGAGAAGCTCAAGCTGGTCAGCAGCGTCCAGGCGATCAACTGGAACCGCGTCCAGGATGAGAAGGACGTGGAGGTCTGGGACCGCCTGACCGGGAACTTCTGGCTGCCCGAGAAGGTCCCGCTGTCCAACGACATCCAGTCGTGGCACACCCTCACCGAGTCCGAGCAGATGATGACGACGCGCGTCTTTGCGGGTCTGACGCTGCTGGACACGGTCCAGGGCACGGTCGGGGCCGTCAGCCTCATCCCGGACGCGGTCACCCCGCACGAGGAGGCGGTGTACACGAACATCGCCTTCATGGAGTCGGTGCACGCGAAGAGCTACTCCTCGATCTTCTCCACGCTCATCTCCACCCGTGAGATCGACGACGCCTTCCGCTGGTCGGAGGAGAACGAGAACCTTCAGCGCAAGGCTTCGATCGTCATGGACTACTACCGCGGCGACGACCCGGAGAAGCGCAAGGTCGCCTCGACGATGCTCGAGTCGTTCCTCTTCTACTCGGGCTTCTACGCGCCGATGTACTGGTCGAGCCGGGCGAAGCTGACGAACACGGCGGACCTCATCCGCCTCATCATCCGCGACGAGGCCGTCCACGGGTACTACATCGGCTACAAGTACCAGCGCGCCCTCGAGCAGGCGTCGCCCGAGCGCCGCGCCGAGCTCAAGGACTACACGTTCGAGCTCCTCTACGAGCTCTACGAGAACGAGGAGCAGTACACCGAGGACCTCTACGACCCGCTGGGGCTCACGGAGGACGTCAAGGCGTTCCTGCGCTACAACGCCAACAAGGCGCTCATGAACCTCGGCTACGAGGGCCTCTTCCCCAAGGACGCAACGAACGTCAACCCGGCGATCCTCTCCGCGCTCAGCCCGAACGCGGACGAGAACCACGACTTCTTCTCGGGCTCCGGCTCGAGCTACGTCATCGGCAAGGCGGTCAACACCGAGGACGAGGACTGGGACTTCTAGGCACGTCGTCACCGCGAGGGCGGGGCGCCGACGTCTGCCCGGCCGCTGCGCCACCCCGACCGCTAGGCGGCCGGGTGGGTGTAGAGGCAGAAGGGGTGGCCGGCGGGGTCCGCCATGACGAAGAGCGGTTCGTCCGGCTCGTCGGTGCGGTGGCGCAGGAGCACGGCGCCGAGCGTTTCGGCTCGGCGCCGCTGGTCATCGAGCTGGTCGGGGTCCTCGACGTAGAAGCACAGGTGCATCTGCATGGGCACGTCGGGGGACGGCCATGTCGTGCGGTGTAGCGTCTCGACCTCCTGGAACGCCAGCAGTCGCTCGCCCCCCGGTGTCAGCAGCACGAGCCACTCGGCGTCGTCAGTGCCGTCGCCGGGCGGCTCGTCGCCGGGGCGGTAGACCAGGCCGAGCAGCTCTCGGTAGAACTCCGCGAGCCCGCGGGCGTCGGTGGCGTCCAGCACGGTATTGACCAACCGCGGGTAGGTGCCCATGGGTAGACCTCCAGACGAGGGGACTGCGCCGACAACGTCTCACTGACTCCGAGCGTCGGCCACCGCAGCGGGACTCGCGGTGCTGTCCCGTCGCTGCGTCGCCACGCGTAGCCGCAGGCTGATCGAGCCGCGGGACGGTGCTGCTCGTGGAAGCGGGGGGATACGCTCGGCGCGTGAACGGCATCGGGGAGTTCATCGGCTCGTACTGGTGGCTGGTGTTCCCGCTGGGCGGTCTCCTCGGCGGGAGCGTCCAGGGCCTGCGCGAGTGGGACGACCGGCGCCGCAAGGACAAGATCAAGCTCGCCCGCATCAAGTACGGGCAGGCGGGGCCCCCGCGCGAACCCGCCGCCGCCATGGGCAAGGTGACGGGCGACGACGTCCGCCGGGTCCTCGCCGAGCACGCCGACGTCCAGCGCAGGTGGCTCACGTACGAGCTCGACGTGGGCAAGCTCATCGACTTCCCCATGATGAGCGACATGCGCGAGGCGCTCACTGTCGACTTCCACCGCGCGAAGCGCCACGCCGACGGCCTGCGCCCAGAGACGAACAAGGAGCTCAAGGACCCCGATCGGTTCGTCACGTACCGCACCGCCGTCCACGACCTCGCGCTAGCGTTCGACGTCCTTGAGCGCGAGGCCCGGCGACGGCGCACGACGACGTTCACCGACACCGAGCGGGAGTCGCTCCGACGCGCGAAGCAGCTCATCGCGCTCGCCGAGGACCGCGGGGCGAGCTCCGCGGAGCGCCAGGGCGCCTACCGCCGGGCGATGCGCGAGCTCGAGGGGCTCATCGTCGTGCCGGAGGAGGCGGCGGAGGCGATGGAGCTGCGGATCGCCGGTGCCCTCGGCGCAGGCTCATCGGTGCCGGACGTCGAGGCCCAGAACGACGAGAAGCCGGCCTAGAGCCGGACGCAGCCGCGGCGGGCAGCAGGGAGGGCGGACGGATGGGTGAGGTCCCGGACGTCGTGACGGGTCTCGGTGACGACAGCTTCTGGCCGACGTGGTCGGTCTTCACCCATGGGGAGCTCACCCCGCGCACGTGCTCGTCGACGAGGAGGACCGTGTCACCGGCGTGCTCGACTGGACGACGGCGCGGGTTGGGGACCCGGGCCGGGACTTCGCGCTGCACCACCTCATCGCCGGCCCCGAGGCCTTCGACCGGACCGTCACCACGTACGTCGAGGCACCTCGTACGGGATGCGGGAGTTCGCGCTCGTCGACCCGAGCGGCAACCTCGTGCGCGTCGGGTCGCCGCTCGACCCGTTGCCCCCGGCGTAGCCGCGGCGTAGCGTCGGCCGCGCAGCAAGGGAACGGAGACCGCGATGTCCGGTGAGCTGGCGTTCTTCGAGCTCGGTGTGGGTGACACCGCGCGCGGCCGCGTGTTCTACGAAACGCTCTTCGGGTGGCAGTTCAGCCCCGGTCCGTCTGGCGGCGACGGGCACATGATCAAGACGCCGAGCGTGCCGGGCGGCATGCACGGGGGCGACCCGGGCGCGGCGCCCTACGTGTTCTTCCGGGTGGAGGATATCGAGGCGTCCAAGACGACGGTGCGCGAGCTCGGCGGCCAGGTCGAGGACATGGACGTCGAGGGCGACGAGGATGCTCAGGCCAGGTACGGCCGCTTCGCGCTGTGCCGGGACGACCAGGGGTCACCGTTCGGCCTGTTCCAGGCGCCCACCAGCGGGGATGGTGCGACGACCTGAGGGGAGGGGACCGAGCCCCGCGCCCGGCGTGCGGATCGGCGTGCCGCGACGTTGGATAGCCCGATGAGCCGTCCGTCCCGCGACCGCCGGCAGCGATTCCACGGGCACATCGCCGGCGTCGGCACCGAGGAGGGAACCCGGTTCGTCGTCGGGGTGTGGGACCGCTCGCCGCTCGGCGCCTTCGCGGACGTCATGGTCGAGCGTCCCGACGGCCGGCGGATCCTTCTCGCGCCCGACGAGCGCGTCGCGCGGTTCGTCGCCGGCACGTACCGCTTCGACGAGGTCCACCAGGTGCCTGTGCGGGTGAGCCGTCCGGCCGGCGCCGCCCGTGGGACGCCCGGCGGCGACTGGTCGGTGCGCGCCGGTCCGCTCGAGGCGACGTTCGGCGTCGGCGGCGGGACCGCGCTCGGGCGGCTGCTGCGCCTCCAGCCTCCGGGGGTCAGCCTGACAAGGGGGTGGGCCCTCGCCGTGAGCCCGCTGGCCCGTCTCGTCCTCCCGGGCGTGCGGACGGTCGGCACGGCGGGCGGGGGCCGGCGGGAGTGGTACTCGGCCCGGCACGAGCACCGCATCGTCACCGTCCGCGCCGCGTGGGACGGGGATGACCTCGGCGGCCTGCGGCCGGTGAGCCCGCCCCCGGCCTTCGGGTTCAGCTCGACACCGGCGCGCCCGAGCCTCGTCCGGGTCGTCAGCACGGTCGAGCTCGTCGCGGACCACGCGCCCTGAGACGTGGAGACGCCGTCCTGCCGTCACTGCGACGTGCGCCGCTCGTCCTGCAGCTGCGCACGTCCTGATCTACCGTCGATGCACGCATAGCCGACGTCGAGAGAGGGAGCGCCATGCCGAAGACGACCAGGGGCGGGAAGGCCAAGAAGTCGGAGCTGCCGAGCACGCTGCAGCGCTCGCCGGAGAAGGCTCAACGGACCTTCGCGAAGGCGCACGACGCCGCCGCGGAGCAGTACGGCGACGAGGAGCGCGCGAACCGCGTGGGCTACTCCGCCCTCAAGCACGGCTTCGAGAAGGTCGGCGACCACTGGGAGCCCAAGGACGAGCCGGGCCCCTCCGACGCACAGGCCGAGGGCGGCGCCGGCACGGACCGCCCGACGGCCGGCGGGGTGGACGCCAACGCCTCGAAGTCCCACCTGTACGACCTCGCGAAGAAGCTCGACGTGCCGGGCCGCTCCACGATGAGCAAGGACGAGCTCGTCGAGGCGCTCCGGAAGGCCAACGACCGGGAGACCCGCAAGGCCCGTTCCTGACCGCAGCGCTTACGCGCGCAGGGCGTCGACGATGGCCGGGAGCGCGCGCGGGTCGGTCTGGAGGATGAGGGTGGTGACGACCGTGCCCTCCCACGCGGCGACCTGCTCCCGGAGCTGCCCGGGGTTGCCGGCCAGCGCGACGTCGAGCACGAGCTCGGTCGGCACGGCCGCGACGGCGCCCTGCCGGTCACCCGCGGACCACCGGCGGGCGACCTCGGCGCACGCCCGCTCGTGGCCGAGCCGCTCGATGGCCTCCCGGTGGAAGTTCGTCGTCGCCGATCCCATGCCGCCCACGTAGAGCGCCACCTGCGGGCGCAGCGCGTCCGCGGCCTCCTCGACGTCGGGCCCGAGGAAGACCGGCACGGCGGCGCTCACCTCGAAGGACGACGGCGGGACGAGGTCGGCCGAGCGCCGGGCGAAGCCGTCGCGGAGGGAGGCGGCGTAGACGTCGTCGAGCCGCGGGGAGACGAAGGCGGGCAGCCACCCGTCGGCGATCTCCGCCGCGAGGGCGATGTTCTTCGGGCCCTGGGCCGCGAGGTGGATCGGGAGGTCGGCCCGGCGGGGGTGGACGGTGGCCCGCAGCGCCTTCCCCTGCCCGGTGCCCCCGCGGTGGGGGAGCTGGTAGTGGGCGCCGTCGATCCGGACGGGCTCCTCGCGCCGCAGCACCTGGCGGACGACGTCGACGTACTCCCGCGTGCGCTCGAGCGGGCGCGGGTAGGGCTGGCCGTACCAGCCCTCGACCACCTGCGGCCCGGAGGCGCCCAGCCCGAGGATGAACCGGCCACCCGAGAGGTGGTCGAGGGTGAGCGCCGCCATGGCCGTCGCCGTCGGGGTGCGGGCCGACATCTGCGCGATGCCGGTCCCGAGGCGCACGCGCTCGGTGCGCGCCCCCCACCAGGCGAGCGGGGTGAGGGCGTCGGAGCCGTACGCCTCTGCCGTCCACACCGAGTCGAGCCCGAGCTCGTCGGCGGCAGCGACAGCCTCGGCCGCGCCGGGCGGGGGGCCGTCCCGCCAGTAGCCGGTGTGGAAGCCGAGGCGCAGGTCCGTGACGTCGTCGTCCATGGACCCGATCATGCCCGACGACGCCGCCGCGGCCGGCGGGCGGCGCTCCTCGAGCTGCGCGAAGAGCCCGTCCCGGAGGAGGACCGCGGGTTCTCCTCCGGCTAGAGGGCGCGGGCGTGCGGGAGCACCTCGGCGGCGATGAGGTCGAGGTGCTCGAGGTCGCTCATGTCCATGACCTGGAGGTAGAAGCGGCTGATGCCCCGCTCCGCGAAGGCGCCGAGCTGATCGACGATCTCGGCCGGCGTGCCGGCGAGGCCGTGCTCGCGCAGCTCGTCGACCTCGCGGCCGATCGCGGCGGCGCGGCGCGCGATCTCCGCCTCGTCCGAGCCCGCGCAGACGATGAACGCGACCGAGTAGACGAGGTCCTCGGGGTCGCGTCCGGCGTCCTCGCACGCGGCACGGACCCGGCCGATCTGTGGGACGACGACGTCCTTCTCGGGGAAGGACTGGTTGTACTCGTCCGCGAAGCGGGCGGCGAGACGAGGGGTCCGGCGGGGGCCGCCGCCACCGACGATGATCGGAAGCCGGGCCTGGGTGGGCTTGGGCAGGGCGGGGGAGTCGGTGAGCTGGTAGTGCTCCCCGGCGAAGGAGTACGTCTCGCCAACGGGGGTGGACCACATGCCGGTGACGAGCTCGAGCTGCTCCTCGAGGAGGCCGAACCGCTTGTCCGGGAACGGTACGCCGTAGGCGGTGTGCTCCTCGGCGAACCACCCGGCGCCGAGGCCGAGCTCGACGCGTCCGCCGGACATGGCATCGACCTGGGCCACCTGGACGGCGAGGACGCCGGGGTGGCGGAACGTCGCGGAGGTGACGAGCGTGCCGAGGCGGATCGTCGACGTCTCGCGGGCGAGCCCCGCGAGAGTGGTCCAGGCGTCCGTCGGCCCGGGGAGCGGGTCGCCCGCACCCATCCGGAGGAAATGGTCGGAGCGGAAGAAGGCGTCGAAGCCCAGCTGCTCGGCGCGCTGCGCCATGGCGAGCTGGTCGTCGTAGGAGGCCCCCTGCTGGGGCTCGGTGAAGATGCGCAGGTCCATGCCGCCAGCCTGCCAGCATCGCGGCGCCGGTGCCGACCGGGCGCCGGTGCCGAGCGGGCCGGCGCGGCGCCGGGGCACCGCGGGCGGGCAGCGCGCGGGCACGGGAAAGCCCGCGAGCTCCGGCCGTTCGGCCGGGTGCCGTGGTGGACGATCCACGGCCCTCGCGGGCTCCGGTGACTACCTGGATCTCGCCGCCGCCTGGGCGGTGGACCCGGTGGTCCGTCCGGTTGACGGCTAGCGGGTAGCCACCTCACGCGTCCCGTAAGAATTCACTTAAGGACCACCTCCTCTCCCGTGTGGACCAAGCCTAAGCACGCCCCCGCGGGGTTGTCACCCGATTAACCGCGCGAGTCTGGGGCGTCCACGAGGACGACGTCCGCCGCCGTCGCGGCCTGGTCGCACGCGGCCACGTGGTCGTTGACCACGCCGACCGCCTGCATCGTCGCGTAAGCCGTCGTCGGGCCGACGAAGCGGAAGCCGGCGGCGCGCAGGTCGGCCGCGAGGGCACGCGACGCGGGCGTCGTCGACGGCACCTCGGACGCGTCCGCCGGGGGGCGCTCGCGCGGGGGCGGGGCGTGCGCGGCGAGCAGCCCGGCGAGCGTCTGCCCATCGGCGTGCAGTGCGAGCAGCGCCCGCGCGTTGCCGATCGTGGCGACGATCTTCGACCGGTTGCGGATGATCCCGGGGTCGGTGAGGAGGCGCTCGACGTCGTCGTCGGTGAACGCGGCGACCGCGGCCGGGTCGAAGCCCGCGAAGGCGGCGCGGAACGCCTCACGCTTGCGAAGGACGACGAGCCACGAGAGCCCGGACTGGAACGCCTCGAGGCTGACCCGCTCGAACAGCGCGCGCTCGCCGTCCTCCCCGGGCGGGAGCGGGCGCCCCCACTCCTCGTCGTGGTACCGCTCGTACAGCGGGTCACCGTCACCGAAGCAGCGCATGACGGGGAGGCTATCCGCCGCCGGCCGCGCGCGTGCAGGGGCGACCTCGCCCTGTGGACGACGGCGGGTCCCGGCCGCCCCCCCGCGGCGGCGGGGACGCTCCACCCCTCCGTCGGCGGCGGCGCGGCCGCACCGCGCCCCGCGCTCGCCCGCAACGCGGCGCTCTCGGGCCGGTCAGCCGCTCGCGTCGGCGGTGGCCTGAGCCTCCGTCAGGGCCGCGGCGACCGGGACGGCACCGGTGAGCATGTCGCGCAGCACGGGCGTGAGCTCCCCGGCGTCGGGCCCGACGTGCGAGGCGAGGCGAGCGGGGACGGTCGCGCCGCGGACGGCCTCGACGAAGGGCGCGACGTCGACGTCCCTCGCGGCCCAGTAGTCGATGTACGCCTGCTGTGCGCGGACGGCGGCGGGGAAGGCCACGCCCTGGCCGGCGAGCGCCGCCTGACCGTCGGCCGAGCCGAGCCAGGCGAGCACCCGCAGCGTGGCGTCCATGCTGCTCGCGTCCGCGTTGACCGCCGCGGCGACGCCGTCGACGGCGCTGACGGCACCGCTGGGCCCGGCCACGGGGGGCGCGACCTCCCACCCGAACGTGGCGGCCTCGGCCACGCGTGCCAGGTCCGCCGAGGAGGACTGGAAGAGCGCGAGGCGGCCCTCGGCGAACAGCTCGCGGGTGAGGGTCGGGTCGGCGTTCGTCTGCTCCGCCGGCGGCGCGACGTGGTGGACGTTGACGAGGTCGACGAGGTACTGCGAGGCCTCCACCCCGGCGCTGGAGGCGAGCAGCGGGCGCCCCTCCTCGTCGGCACCGTTCTGTGCGAGGAACGGTCGGTAGACGGCAGGGGCGGCCTCGGCGTTGAAGCCGTACTGCACGGTCGCCGCCGGGTCGAAGTCCTCGTCCGCGGGGGTCCGACCCGCAGCGTCCCGGGTGAGCGCGGTGGCCGCGGGGAGCAGGGTGTCGACGGGGAGCGGCACCGGCGCGTCCGTCCCGCCGTCGCCCGGACCCGCGGCGTCGGCGTCGGCTCCGTCGGCGTCAGGCATGTCTGCGTCGGTGCCGGCGCCGTTCGGGCCCTCGGTCCCGGTGCGGCCGGGGGGCGCACCGGTGCTCGCGCCTTCACCTGCGCCGCCGGGCGTCGTCCCCTCCGTCGGGCCGGTGGCCGCGAGACTACGTGGCGGCGCCCACGTGAGCGCCGTCGGGTCGACGCCGGCGGCGGTCGCGAGGTCGGTGCGGACGAAGAGGGCGACGGACTCCCACAGCTGGGGAACCGCCCAGAGCTCGCCGTCGCGGGTGAAGAGGTCGGCGACGGCCGGCTCCCACTCGTCGTGGTCGCCGAGGACGTCCTCGATACTGCGGACGTCACCACGGTCGACGTGTCGCGCGAGGGTGGAGGCGTCGGTCCAGAAGATGTCCGCCATGTCCCCCGTGCGCAGGTCCGCGGCACCGCGCGAGAGGTACTCCGCCCGCGGCACGTGCTCCACCTCGACCACGATGTCCTGGTGCGTCGCGCTGAAGGCGTCGAACGACTCCTCGTAGGCGAGGAGCGCCCCCTCGTCCCACAGCCGGAACGTCACCGTCGTCACGCCCGCAGCGACGTCGTCGGGCGAGTCGCTCGCGACGGTGGAGCACGCGGTGAGCGCGAGCATGGCCACGGTGCCGGCCACGACCGACCGGCGTCGTGACCGTTGGAGCATCGCGGCTCTCCTCGTCAGGTGGGCGGGTACCCAGGCTATCCCTCACCCCACCCCGAAGCCGACGTCTCGCACCGACGACCGGGGCCGCCGACGTAAATCTATTCGGCGCCACACCAGCTGCGCGGCAAGTATTGACCTAACGGTGCCGGGACGGCACAGTGTGAGCCACGCCATCCGCGGGCACCGAGGCCCGCCTGAAGAAGGAACGGACCGCCTCATGAGCAGAGCGCACCGCCGACGAGGTCTCGCCGGCGCCACGGCCGGACTCCTCCTCCTCGCCACGATGACCCCCGCCGCCGCGGCGGTCGACGAGCCGTCGCAGCACGGCGTCGACATCGACGCCATCGTCTCCGGGATGACGCTCGAGGAGAAGGTTGGACAGATGTTCGTCCCGTACATGTACGGGTCGGCGATCGACGAGCAGGACAACCGCAACATCGGCCCCTCGGGCGTCCGGAGCATCGGCGAGATGATCGACGAGTTCCACCCCGGCGGCCTCATCTACTTCGGCTGGTCGAACAACCTCAACTCGCCCGGGCAGGTCGCCCAGCTCTCGAACGACATCCAGGAGCGGGCCACCGCGGGCGACGGCATCCCCATGACGCTGTCCATCGACCAGGAGGAGGGCGTCGTCGTCCGCCTGCCGCAGCCCTCGGCGCAGCTGCCCGGGGCCATGGCGCTCGGCGCCACGCGCAACCCGGAGCACGCGCGCGACGCGGCCCGCATCACCGCGGAGAAGCTCGCCGCCGTCGGCGTCAACCAGGACTACTCCCCGCTCGCGGACGTCAACTCCAACGCGGAGAACCCGGTCATCGGTGTGCGTGCGTTCGGCGGGGACACCGCACTCGTCTCCAGCCTCGTCGCCGCGCAGGTGCGCGGCTTCCAGGACGACGGCGGCATCTCGGCGTCCGTCAAGCACTTCCCCGGCCACGGGGACACCGCGGTCGACTCCCACTACGGCGTGCCGCTCATCGACAAGTCCGAGGAGGAGTTCCGCGCCGAGGACCTGCCGCCGTTCCAGGCGGCGATCGACGCCGGCACCGACTCGATCATGACGGCGCACATCGTCGTGCCGGCGCTCGACCCGTCGGGACGCCCCGCGACCTTCTCGCGGCCGATCCTCACCGACCTCCTGCGCGAGGAGATGGGCTTCGACGGCGTCATCGTCACCGACGCGCTCAACATGCAGGGCGCGCGTGACGAGTTCGGCGACGAGCGGGTGCCGGTGGAGGCGATCCTCGCCGGCGCCGACCAGATGCTCATGCCGCCGAACCTCCGCGTGGCCTACGACGGCGTCATGGACGCGGTCGAGTCCGGGGAGATCACCGAGGAGCGCATCGAGGAGTCGGTGCACCGGATCCTCGAGCAGAAGGCCAAGCGCGGCCTCCTCGAGGACGCCATGGTGGACCTCGACGCCGTCGACGACGTCATGGCGACCCCCGAGCACTACGCGACGTCCGCTGCGATCGCCGACGACAGCATCACCTTGCTCTCCAACGATGGAGTCCTTCCGCTCGCCGACGGCGCCGAGGTGTTCCTCACCGGCTGGGGCGGCGCGGCACGGCTGGACGCGATGGCCGCCGAGCTCACCGCGCACGGCGCGGACGTCACGACGCACCCCGCGGCGGAGCCGGGCTCGGGCGCCATCACGACGGCGGTCAACGCCTCGGCCGGCCACGACGCCGTCGTCGTCCTCACGCAGTCCGGGACCTTCGCGCCGACTGCTCCGCAACAGGCCCTCGTGGCCGCGCTCGCCGACGGTGACGTGCCGGTGGCCCAGGTGTCCGTGCGCAACCCGTACGACGTCGCGCACACCGCCGAGACCGACGCGGCGATCGCCGCGTACAGCTACGCCGACGTGTCGCTGCAGGCGACCGCGCGCGTGCTCATGGGCGAGGTCGACCCCGAGGGCCGGCTGCCCGTCATGGTGCCCACCGCCGACGGCAGCGGCGAGCTCTTCGCGCTCGGCCACGGTCTGCGCTACAGCACCCTCGTCACGCCTGATCCGGTCGTCTTCACCGACCGCTCCGGCACGGACGCGGACGTCTTCACCGTGCCCGCCACGGAGGGCGTCGTCTACCAGCGCGACGGCGAGACCGTCGCCGCGGGCGCCCACCCCGGCAGCGGCGAGGTCACCATCACCGCCGTCCCCGCCGAGGGGTACTCCTTCGCGTGGAACGTCGAGACCTCGTGGACCCACACCTTCGACCCCGAGGAGCGCACGCCCACGGTGCGCCTCGGCGTCGAGGTGCTCGTCGAGGACCAGCTCGAGTCCCTCGCGGGCAAGCGGGTCGGCCTCATCACGAACCCGACCGGCGTGGACAGCGAGCTCACGCACACGATGGACGTCCTCATCGCCAACCAGGAGGAGGGTGACTACGAGCTGACGGCGCTGTACGCGCCCGAGCACGGGATCCTCGGTGGTGCGCCGGCCGGGGCGAACGTGGAGAGCTACGTCGACCCGCGCACCGGCCTGACGGTGTGGTCGCTCTACGGCGCGACCCAGCGCCCGACGGCGGAGATGCTCTCCGACGTCGACGTGCTGCTCTTCGACATCCAGGACATCGGCGCCCGGTTCTACACCTACATCTGGACGATGTACTACGCGATCGACGCCGCCGGCGAGTACGGCAAGGACTTCATGATCCTCGACCGGCCGAACCCGCTCGGTGACCGCATGGACGGCGCGGTCCTCGACCCGGCGCTGTCCTCCTTCGTCGGGCTGCGCGAGATCCCCATGCAGCACGGCCTCACGGTGGGCGAGCTCGGGCTCTTCTTCAACGCCGAACTGGTGCCGAACCCGGTGGAGAACTTCTCCGTCGTCGAGATGGACGGGTACGACCCGGCCGACTTCGTCGACGGGTACGGCCTCGAGTGGGTGCTGCCCTCGCCGAACATCCCGACCCTGGAGACGGCGTGGGCCTACGCCGGCACGGGTCTCGTGGAGTCGATCAACGCGTCCGAGGGGCGTGGCACGACGAAGCCCTTCCTCTGGGTGGGCCACTCGGCGATCGACGAGGTGGAGGCGTACGACCTGGCGCAGGACCTCAACTCCCGCGGGCTCGAGGGCGTCCACTTCCGTCCGATGTTCGCCAACCCGACGACGAGCAAGGAGGCCGGCAGGCTCTCCGGCGGCGTGGAGATCCACGTCACCGACCCGGCCACCTACGTCCCCGCGCGCACCGGGCTGCACCTGCTCGACGCGCTCTTCGAGAACATCCCCGAGATCGACTGGCGCGAGGGAACGGTCTACCCGACCCAGCGGTGCGAGACGGAGACGGACATCTGCTGGATCGACCGCCTCAGCGGTGACCGGGACGTGCGCTTCCAGCTCGAGGCCGGCGTCGACCCCGACGAGATCGTCGCGGGCTGGCAGGACGGCCTCGACTCCTTCTCCGAGCGGGTGGCGCCGTACCGCCTCTACGCCCCGGCCAGCGCGGTCGAGTCTCGTGCGACGACGCCGACGCTGCGCCTCGGCGTCGAGGTGCTCCTCGAGGACCAGGCCGACGTCCTCGCGGGCAAGCGGGTCGGCCTCATCACGAACCCGACCGGCGTGGACAGCGAGCTCACGCACACGATGGACCTGCTCATCGCCGGTGAGGAGGAGGGCGACTACGAGCTGACGGCGCTGTACGCCCCGGAGCACGGCATCCTCGGCGGCGCGCCAGCAGGTGCGAGCGTCGAGAGCTACGTCGACCCGCGCACCGGCCTGACGGTGTGGTCGCTCTACGGCGCGACCCAGCGCCCGACGGCGGAGATGCTCTCCGACGTCGACGTGCTCGTCTTCGACATCCAGGACATCGGGGCACGCTTCTACACGTACATCTGGTCGATGTACTACGCCATGGACGCCGCGGCGGAGTTCGGCAAGGACTTCGTCGTCCTCGACCGGCCGAACCCGCTCGGTGACCGCATGGACGGGCCGGTCCTCGACCCGGCGCTGTCCTCCTTCGTCGGGCTGCGGGAGATCCCCATGCAGCACGGCCTGACGGCGGGCGAGCTCGCCGCGCTCTTCAACGGCGAGTTCCTCGACGAGCCGGTGGAGAACCTCTCCGTCGTCGAGATGGACGGGTACGACCCGGCCGACTTCGTCGAGGGCTACGGGCTCGAGTGGGTGCTGCCCTCGCCGAACATCCCGACCCTGGAGACGGCGTGGGCCTACGCCGGCACGGGTCTCATCGAGTCGCTCGACGCCTCGGAGGGCCGCGGGACGACCAAGCCGTTCCTGTGGACCGGTCACGGCGCCATCGACGAGGTCGAGGCGTACGCCCTGGCCGAGGACCTCAACTCGCGCGGTCTTGAGGGCGTCCACTTCCGCCCGATGTTCGCCAACCCGACGACGAGCAAGCAGGCCGGGGTGCTCTCCGGCGGCGTCGAGATCCACATCACCGACCCGGCGACCTACGTGCCGGTCCGGGTGGGGCTCCACCTCGTCGACGCGCTCCTCCACACCGAGGGCGTCGACTGGCGCGAGGGCACCATCTACCCGAACCAGCGCTGCGAGACGGAGTCGGACACGTGCTGGATCGACCGGCTCACCGGTGACAAGAGCGTGCGTATGCAGCTCGAGGCCGGTGTCGAGCCCGACGAGATCATCGCCGGCTGGGCCGACGAGCTCGCCGCGTTCGACGCCCTCGCGGAGCAGTACCGGCTCTACTCCGGCGAGGTGCCGACCGGTCCGGAGATCTCGGTCGAGGCGGGCACGCGGTGCGTCGTCGGCCGCGTCGTCGAGACCGTCCGGGTGACCAACGAGGCGGGCGTGCCGGTCGAGGTGGCCATCACCTCCCCGCACGGGACGCGGACGGTGACGATCGCGGAGGACCGCGCGACGTCCGTCGCCTTCAGTACCCGGACCGCCTCCGTGGACGTCGGTGAGGTGACCGCGGTCGCGAGCGCCGAGGGGGTCGAGCCGACCACGACGGTGACCGCGACGTACGACGCCCGCGCCTGCGGCTAGGACGAGCGCCAGGGAGGGGCCGGCACCGCACGGGTGCCGGCCCCTCGTGCGCCTGCCGCACCGCCGTCCCGGGCACGGGGCCCGCGGCGGGGCGCACGGCCCGGGTGCCGGCCCGGACGCCGTCGGAGAGAGGATCGAGTCATGACACCCGCACGAACCGCAGCCCACACCGCGCCGGCCTGGGCGCGCGTGCTGCCCGGCGCCGTGAGCACGTCCGAGACCGACCGCGCCCGCATGGCACCGGACGCCTCGCACTACCTCCTGCGCCCCCGCGCCGTCGCCACGCCCCGGGACCTCGCCGAGGTGGCGGCGCTCATGGCCGGCGTGAGCACCATGGCTGACCCGGTGCCGCTGACGTTCCGCTCGGGCGGCACGAGCCTGTCCGGGCAGGCAGTCACCGACGGCCTGCTCGTCGACGTCCGCCGGCACCAGGCAGGCGTCGAGGTCCTCGACGGCGGCGCCCGCGTGCGGTGCCAGCCCGGCGCCGTCCTCCGGCGCGTCAACGCCGCCCTAGCGCGCCACGGCCGCCGGCTCGGTCCCGACCCGGCGAGCGAGATCGCGTGCACGCTCGGTGGGGTCATCGCCAACAACTCCTCGGGGATGACGGCCGGCACGACGACGACCGCCTACCGCACGCTCGAGTCGATGGTCCTCGTCCTGCCCAGCGGGACCGTCGTCGACACCGCGGCGCCCGACGCCGACGCCCGGCTCCGCGAGCGCGAGCCGGAGCTCCACGCCGGGCTCCTGCGCCTGCGGGACACCGTGCGCTCCGACGCGCGGCTGCGCGCGGTCGTCGAGCACCAGTTCTCGATGAAGAACACGATGGGCTACGGGCTCAATGCCCTGCTCGACCACGACACCGCCGTCGAGATCCTCGCCCACCTCGTCGTCGGCTCCGAGGGGACGCTCGCCTACGTCGGCGAGGTGACGCTACGGACCGTGCCGGCCCTGCCGCACGCCGCGACGACCCTCCTCGTCCTCGACTCGATCGACCGCGCGACCGACGCCCTCCCGGCGCTCACCGCGGCCGGGGCCGTCGCGATCGAGCTCATGGACGCGTCCTCGCTGCGGGTGGCGCAGCGGGACGCCCGCGCCGACGCCTTCCTGCGCGGGCTGCGCGTCGAGGAGCACACGGCGCTGCTCGTCGAGCTCCAGCACGCCGACCCCGACGGCCTGGCGGCCCTGCGCGCCGACCTCGAGCCCGTGCTCGGCACGCTCGGCGTCAGCGCCGCCGCGCCCCTCACGTCCGACCCCGCCGCCCGCGCGGCGATGTGGCACGTGCGCAAGGGCCTGTACGCCACGGTCGCAGGGGCGCGGCCCACCGGGACGACGGCGCTCCTCGAGGACGTCGTCGTCCCCCCGGCCGCCCTCACCGGCACGGTGCGCCAGCTCCGTGCGCTCCTCGCCCGCTACGGCTACGACGACGCCGTCACCTTCGGCCACGCCCGCGACGCCAACCTCCACTTCATGATCAACCCGCGGCTCGACGAGCAGCGTGAGCTCGACGCCTACGCCGCCTTCACCGAGGACCTCGTCGACCTCGTCCTCGGCGCGGACGGCTCCCTCAAGGCGGAGCACGGCACGGGGCGGATCATGGCGCCGTTCGTCCGGCGGCAGTACGGCGACGAGCTCTACGCCGTCATGCGCGAGGTCAAGCGCCTGTGCGACCCGCGTGGCCTGCTCAACCCCGGCGTCCTCCTCACCGAGGACCCCCAGGCGCACCTGCGCCACGTCAAGGCCTACCCGGCCGTCCACCCCGAGCTCGACCGCTGCGTCGAGTGCGGCTACTGCGAGCCGGCCTGCCCGTCCCGGAACACGACGACGACGCCCCGCCAGCGCATCGTCCTCCTCCGCGAGATCGCCCGCGCCGAGCCGGCCCGCCGCCGTGAGCTCGAGCGGGACTACGACTACGCCTCCGTCCAGACGTGCGCCGCCGACTCGTTGTGCGCGGTCTCGTGCCCGGTCGACATCGACACCGGGGCCGTCATGAAGGGGTTCCGGGCGGAGGCCCGCGGCCCCGTCGTCCAGGCGCTCGGGGCGGGGGCCGCCACGGCGTGGGGGCCCGCGACGACGGCGCTGCGCGGGGCGCTCGGCGTCGCCGACGCCCTCCCCGGTGCAGCGGTGTCCGGGGCCTCCCGGGCGGCGCGCGCCGTCGTCGGGCAGAAGGGACGGGACTGGGTGCCGCAGGTGGGCGGCGACCTGCCCGGGCCTGGCCGGGCGCGGTCCGGCCTGCGGCGCACCACCGCGGGCGGGGCAGCGCAGCGTGGTCGGGAAGGTGCGGGATCGGCCGCCCGGGCGGCTCCCGGTACCGGCGCGCGCCCCGACGTGGCCGCGGACAGCGTCCCCCGCCCGGGGGCGGCCGACGTCGTGTTCTTCCCGGCGTGCATCGGGGCGCTGTTCGGGCCCGAGGGGACGAGCGGCGGTGTCAGCGAGGCGTTCGTGCGCCTGTGCGAGCGCGCCGGGCTGGCCGTCGCCGTCCCGGAGGGCATCGACGGCCTCTGCTGCGGCACGGTCTGGGAGTCCAAGGGACTCACCGACGGCGCGGCGACGATGGCGCGGCGCGTGGCGGCCGCGGTATGGGACCTCACGGACGGGGCGCGGCTGCCACTCGTGAGCGACGCCTCGAGCTGTACCCACGGCCTCACGAAGATCGGCGCCTCGCTCAGCGGCGAGGACGCCCGCCGGTGGGCGCGGCTGCGCGTCGTCGACGCCGTGACGTTCACGCGCGAGCGGCTGCTCCCGGCGCTCGACGTGCCCGCGGACCGCCGCCTCGACCGCCTCGTCGTCCACCCGACGTGCTCGGCCGTCCACCTCGGCGCCGTCGAGGACCTCGCACAGGTCGCGCAGGCCGCCGCCCAGACGGTCACCGTGCCCGTCGGGTGGGGATGCTGCGGGACCGCCGGCGACCGCGGGATGCTCCACCCCGAGCTGCCCGCCGGTGCGACCGAGCTCGAGGCCACCGAGGTCGCCGAGCTCGAGAGCGCGGGCGGCGCTTTCGACTCCTACGTCTCGTGCAACCGCACGTGCGAGATGGGGATGACGGCGGCGACCGGGCGGCCCTACCGGCACGTGCTCGAGGTGCTGGAGGAAGTCACGCGCTGAGGTGCTGCTCGCCGGGCCGGGGCCGGGGCCGGGTAGCGGGCGGGCCGGGCTGCGCCCGGTCTTCCATCCGCCGCTCGTTCCTCGCGGCTCCCGCCAGGCCCGCCACGACGCGGGCGCAGCCCGGCCCGCCCGCCCGGTCATCCATCCGCCGCTCGTTCCTCGCGGCTCCCGCCAGGCCCGCCACGACGCGGGCGCAGCCCGGCCCGCCCGCCCGGTCATCCGCCGTTCGTTCCTCTCCACCGGGCCCTGCGAAAGTCCGACCCATCCGGGTGGCCGTCGGCTCCGAACTTCCGGTGACAGATGAGGAACGACCACGGAGGAACCGATCATGAGCACCATCCGCCCCACCCGAGCCACCGCCTCGCTCGCCATCGCGCTGGCCCTCACCCTCGGCCTGTCCGCCTGCGGCAGCGACATGGAGGACGAGGCGACGCCGCAGAGCACGCAGTCGACGACCACGACGCCGGCACCCGAGATGACCGACCACTCCACGATGGACGGGGCGGCGAGCGCCGTCATGCCGATGGGCACCGGCGACCCCTTCGCCGACGCGCGCACCGCGGCGCAGCACATGCCCGAGACGGCGCTGACGCTCGCCTCCGGCTTCGTCACCGCGCTCGAGATCCCGGGCGAGGTCGACTCCGACGCTGCGGGCCTGCGCGCAGCCCTCACCTCCCTGCTCCAGGAGCATGTCTACCTCGCCGGCATCGCCGTCGCGACGGCGTACGTCGCCGGGCCGGACTCGGCCGAGTTCGAGGGCGCGGCCGCCACGCTCGACGTCAACTCCGTCGCCCTCTCCGAGGCCATCGGCTCGCTCGCCGGCGCGGAGAAGGGGGACGCGTTCCTCGCCCTGTGGCGCGAGCACGTCGGCTACTTCGTCGACTACGCCGTCGCCGCCCAGGCCGGGGACACCACCGCGCTCGAGGAGGCCACGGCCAACCTCGAGGGCTACACCCAGGACGCCGGCGCGTTCTTCGAGGACATCAGCGCCGGGGCCCTGCCCGCCGCGGACATCGCCATGTCGCTCCAGATGCACGTGACCACGCTCAGCGCCGCGATCGACGACCTCGCCGCCGGCAGCCCGGAGGCGTACGCCTCCCTCCAGGAGGCAGCCGCCCACGTCGGTGAGGGCGCGGCGACCATCGCCGCCGGTCTCGCGACCGCCACGGAGATGACGGGAGACCCGAACGACGAGGCCTCGACCCTGCGCGCCCAGCTGACCGCCGGGTTGCAGGAGCACGTCTACCTCGCCGGGATCGCCGTCTTCACCGCCTACACGACCGAGGGCGGTACGGAGTCGGAGGCCTTCACGGCCGCGGCGGGCGTCCTCGACGCCAACTCGGTCGCGCTCTCCGAGGCGGTCGGCTCCCTCGCCGGTGAGGAGCAGGGCGCGGCGTTCCTCGAGCTGTGGCGCGAGCACATCGGCTACTTCGTCGACTACGCGAATGCCATCGCGACGGGCGACGACGAGGCGGCCCAGGCGGCCCTCGTCGAGCTCGACGACTACCGCCCCACGGCGGGTGCGTTCTTCGAGGAGATCTCCGGCGGCGAGCTTCCCGCCGACGCGATCGCCGAGGGCCTGGCCATGCACGTGCAGACCCTGGCCGGCGCGATCGACTCCCTCGCCGCGGCCCTCGTCACCACGCGCTGACGGACCACTCCGGCGGGGCCGCGGATCCCCGGCCCCGCTGGACGGCTGTGGACAGCCCCGGTCGGACGCGGGTGCCCCGACCGAGGCCCGCGTCTGCGGGGCCGGCTCCCGCAGGGCACACTTGCGCGGTGACCTCGCCCGGGCGTGACTCCGCCGGTACGGCGCCCCGGACCGAGCGGGGCGCCCGCGCGACGACGCTGCTCGCCCGGGTCGCGGACGGGGACGAGGTCGCGTTCGCGGCGCTCTACGACGAGGCCGCACCGACCGTCTACGGGACGGCGCTGCGGGTCCTGCGGGACCGGGACCACGCCGCCGAGGTGACCCAGGAGGTCATGACCGAGGTGTGGCGGACCGCGGCCCGGTTCGACGCCGCCCGCGGGTCGGCCCTCGCGTGGATCTCCACGATGGGTCACCGCCGCGCGGTGGACCGGGTGCGGGCCGTGCAGTCCCAGCGCGACCGCGACGGCCTCGCCGCCCAGCGGTCCTACGAGCGTCCCTACGACGACGTCCAGGAGACGGTGGAGCGAACGGTGGAGCAGAGCAGGGTGCAGGAGTGCCTCGGCGGGCTGAGCGACCTCCAGCGCGACGCCGTCCTTCGGGCCTTCTACGGCGGCCGGAGCTACCGTGAGGTGGCGGCCGACACCGGCGCCGCCCTTCCGACCATCAAGTCCCGCATCCGTGACGGGCTCATCCGGCTCCGCGACTGCCTGGGGGTGGACTGACCGTGCGTGAGCAGGACGAGCGCGACCTCCTCGGCGCGTGGGCCCTCGACGCCCTCGACGGGCCCGAGCGCGACGCCGTCGAGCGGGCGATGGCGCGCGACCCCGAGCTCGCCGCTGAGGGCCGCGCGCTCCAGGAGGTGGCCGCCCTGCTGGCCGCCGACTCCGCCGCGCCCCCGCCGGGGGCGGTGCGGGCCCGCACGCTCGACGCGATCGCGCGGACCCCGCAGGAGCGGCCCGCACCCGGGGCCGCGGAGGGCGGGCCCGCTTCGGCGCCCGCCGGGAGCGGCGGGCCGTCCCGGGCACCCGCTCGCGACGCGGGGCCGGCCGCGACGACCGCCCAGGGACGCGGCTCTGCGAAGGGCGGCTCCGCCGACGTCGTCCCGCTCGGTGCCTACCGCGCGCGCCGGAGGGAGCGGTGGCTCGCCGCCGCGGCCGTCCTCGTGGCCGCAGCCGTCCCGAGCGTCCTCGCCATCGAGCAGGGCAGGCGGGCGGACGAGGCCGAGGAGCAGGTCGCGATCGTGGCGGAGGCGCTCGCCGAGCCGGGTGCGACGCTCGTGAGCGAGGACGTGGCCGGGGGCGGGCGGGCCGTCGCCGTCGTCGGTGCGGAGGCCGCCGTGTTCGCCGCGGACGGGCTCGGCGAGCTCGCCGCCGACGAGGTCTACCAGCTGTGGGTCATCGACGACGGCGGCCCCGAGTCCGCGGGCGTCCTCGTCGTCGCCGACGGGCGGGTCAGCGCCGAGGTCGAGGACCTTCCGGCCGGGGCCGTGCTCGCCATGACGGTCGAGCCCGCCGGCGGGTCGACCCAGCCGACGAGCGACCCGGTCGTCGCGATCTCGGCCGGCGGCTGAGCGGCGCCCCGGGCGCGGTCCTCAGGACGGAGCGGGCAGGACCGTGACGAGCGGCGGCCGGGGGGTGAGCGTGCCGGCGAGGGCGCGGAGCGCGAGGAGCTCGGCGCCGTCGAGCGCCCCGCCGAGCGGCGGCGCGAGGACGACGTCGGGGCGCAGCCGCGACAGCTCGGCGGTGAACGGCGCGGTGAGGACCTCGCCCGCGCCGAAGATCCCACCGGTGTAGGACGCGCGCGCCGGGACGGGGTCCCGCAGCGCGGCGGCGAGCGTGCGCGCGAGCTCCCCACCGGCGGCCGCGACGATCCCGGCGGCGACCGGGTCCCCCTCCCTCGCGAGCCCGACCGCGTCCTGGGCGAACGAGGCGAGCAGCCCCGCGCGGTCGTCCCGCGTGTAGACCTCGCGGATGAGGGCGTCCGGCTCCCCGAACCGGCTGCGGGCGGCGGCGAGGAGCGCCGCGGCGTCCGCGCGGCGGCCGTCGTGGTGCTCGAGGGCGGCGGTGAGCGCCCGCCCGCCGATCCACGACCCGGACCCGGCGTCGCCGAGGACGTGGCCCCAGCCGTCGACCTTGCGCCACGTCTCGCCGAGGTCCGTGCCGAGGGCGGTGCAGCCCGTGCCCGCGAGGACGACGGCTCCGGCCGTGCCACCGAGGGCACCGACCGTGGAGGTGACCGCGTCGGAGGCGACGACCGTCGGCGCGACCCCGAGCCGGGTGTGGACGACGTCGGCGAGGCCGGCGGCGCCGTCGGCGAGCGTGAGGAGGCCACTGAGGCCGAGGCACGCCGCAGCAACGTCCCCGGCACCGAGGTCGAGCTCGATGAGGAGCGTCTCGACGAGCGGCGCTGCGACGAGGCCCGCCGCCGACACCCGCAGCCCCGGTCCGGTGGCGGTGCGCGCCCCCTCGGGCCGGACGCCGCCGCCCGCGAGCGGCGTCCACCGCGCCCGTGACCCGGAGCCGCCGAGGTCGACGGCGAGCACGCCCTTCACGGTTACTTGCCCATCCCCGCGGTGAGCCCGGTGATGATCTGCTTCGTCGCGACGAGGAAGAGGAGCACGAGCGGGAGCGTAGCGATGACGAGCCCGGCGAAGAGCGTCGACCAGTCGGTCTGGTACTCCCCGAAGAACGTCGTCAGCCCCACCGGCAGCGTGTAGTTCTCCCGGTTGCGGATGAGGATGAGCGGGTAGAAGAAGTCGTTCCAGATCGGCACGAACCGGAAGACGACCACCGTCGCGATCGCGGGCCGCACGAGCGGGGCCATGACGCTCCAGAACATCCGGAACGGACCCGCGCCGTCGAGCCGCGCCGCCTCCTCGAGCTCGCCCGGCAGCTGCCGGAAGAACGTCGTGAGGACGAACACGGAGAACGGGATGCTCACCGCGGCGTAGACGAGGACGAGCCCGAGGCGCGTGCTCACGAGGTCGAAGGAGTCGAGCAGGTAGAAGATCGGCACGATCATGAGGAACACGGGCATCATGAGGCCGGAGATGAACACCGACTCCACGACGGCCATGAGCTTCGACCGGCTCCGGGCGAGCGCGTAGGCGGCGAGCAGCGACACGGCCGTCGAGATGGCCACGGAGCTGACCGTCACGACGATCGAGTTCCAGAAGTACGTGCTGAAGGAGGCCTCGATCCAGGCCCGTCCGTAGCTGGAGAAGTCCGGCGGGAACGGCATGCCCAGTGGCTCGGTGGCGAGGTCGCGGTTGGTCCGCAGGGAGTTCGTCACCATGACGATGAGCGGCACGACCGCGATGAGGGCGTAGAGCCACAGGGACGTCGTGATGATGCTCTGCGACCAGCCCCCGCCCTGGGGCCGCCCGGCGGGGCGGGGGCGGCGCGTCGCCTTGGGCGCGTCGCCGCTCCCGCTCGTGGCCGGGGGCGTGGTTGTCGTCGTGGTCACGGTCAGAACAACCTCCGCTCGGTCCGGCGGAACCACCGGGTGAAGAAGACGGACAACCCGAAGATGACGAGGAAGAGCAGGATCGCCACGGCCGAGGAGGTCCCGATCGCGTTGGACGAGCCGGACTCGAACGCCGTCCGGTAGAAGACGAGGGACATGACGTCCGTCGCGCCGGCCGGGCTGCCGGTGGACCCACCGAGGGCGTAGGGGATGGGGAAGGACTCCATCGCCCCGATGAACGTCAGGACGCTCACCGTGCCGATGACCGGGGTGAGCAGCGGCAGCGTGATCCGGAAGAACCGCTGCGGCCCGGTGGCGCCGTCGAGCTCGGCCGCCTCGTCGAGCTCGGGGGAGAGCCCGCCGAGGGCCGCCCCGTAGAGCAGCATCGGGAACCCGACCCACTGCCACGAGGTGACGAGGACGACGACCCACAGCGCGGTGGACGGGTCACCCAGCCACGGGAGCGCGAGCGCGTCGAGACCCACGCCCCGGAGCAGGGCGTTGACGGGCCCGAAGAGCGGGGAGAGCAGGAGCGACCACAGGTAGCCGATGACGAGCGGGCTGACGAGGTAGGGCAGCGTGTAGATGACCTGGAAGAACCGGCGGAAGCGCGCGCGCCGGTGGAGCAGCACCGCGAGGAGCATCCCGACCGAGTTCTGGACCACCATCGCGCCCGCGAAGAGCAGCAGGTTGTGCCCGAACGCGCGGGGCACCTGGCTGCGGTACGGCTCGGCGGTGAAGAGGTGGATGAAGTTGTCGAGCCCGACGAACTCGCCCTGCGTCGTGCCGCGCCAGCTGAACACCGAGTACGTGAACGCGGTGAACATCGGGTACAGCACGAAGACGGCGAAGAGGATGGCAGCCGGGGCGAGGAAGAGCAGCCCCGTGCGCGCGGGCAGCGCCGCCGTGCGGCGGCGCTGCCCGGTCCCCTTGCGGGCGAGCGTCTGTGCGGGGTCGCTCACGCCCCGGGAGTGAACCACGCAGAGATCCCGTTCTGGATGTCGGCGGCGACGCCTGCCGCGTCCTTGTCACCGAGGAAGAGCTCCTGGCCACCCTGGCCCACGAGGTCCGTCCCCGACGGCGTGCCGTAGCGGAAGTTGACGAGCTGGAGGTAGGGGGCGGGGCTCTCCTGGTAGAGGTCCCACATCTCCTGCATGAGCGGCTCGTCGAAGGTCACGCCGGGGACCGGCGAGAACTGCTTGAGGTCGTTGGCCATCATCTGGCCGTACTCCTCGGTGGCGAGCCACTGGATGAGCTTCTCGGCGGCCTCGGGGTTGGCGCTCTGCGCACTCATGCCCCAGTTGCCGTCCGCGTACGCGGGGGTGACGGCCTCGTCGAGGGCGGCGCCGGGGGCCGGGGGCACCTGGAAGACGCCGAGCTCGAGGTCCGGGTTCTCGCTCTGGAAGAACGCGAGCTCGAACGAGCCGCCGGGGAACATCGCCGCCTGCTCCGTCGTGAAGAGCACCTGGGAGTCGGTGTAGCTGACGCCCACGACGCTGTCCGACATGTACCGGGCCATGTCCGCCATCGTCTGCAGCGACGCGACGTAGGCCGGGTCGGTGAAGTCCGTCTCGCCGGCGAGCACGGCCTCCTCGAACTCGGCTCCGCCGTAGACGGCGGAGCCGAGGATGTCGTGGACGATCGGGATGATCCACGCGTCGAGCGCACCGACGGACATCGGCGTCATGCCGGACTCCGCGACCGCCTCGTTGACGGCGATGAACTCGTCCCACGTCGTCGGCTCCTCGAGGCCGAGCTCGTCGAAGACCGCGACGTTGTAGTACATCTGCAGCGTCTGCGAGGCGAAGGGGACGCCGTAGATGTTGCCGTCCTCGCGCCCCTTGGCTCCGGCGAGGATCGTCTCGTCGAACTCGGCGACCTCGGGGACGATGTCGTCGAGCGCGACGAGGTTGCCGCCCTCGACGAGCGGCTGGAGCAGGCCGTAGCTGCGCACCTGGGCGATGTCCGGGCCGTCGCTGCCGGTGAGGCCGGTCTGGAGGATCTGGTTGTACTCGGTGTTGAGGAAGGCCTGGAAGTCGACGGTGATGCAGGGGTTCTGCTCCTCGAAGACGTCGAAGATCGTCGCGTAGGCGTCGGCGTCCTCCGTGCGCCACGACCACACGCGCAGGGTGGTCTCCTCGTCGGTGCACTCACCGCCGGTGGCGCCGGTCGTCTCGCCTCCCGCGGCGACGGTCTCGTCGGGGTCGGGCGCGTCGGAGGACGGCGCGCAGGCGCCGAGAGCGAGGAGCGTGGTGAGTGTGGCGAGCGTGAGGACTGGCTTGCGGCGTTGCATCAGGGTGTCCCTTCATCGGGTCGGGCGAGGGTGTGGGGCAGGGGGGAGAGGCCGGTGGGGTCGGCGACGGCGGCGCGCACGGTGCCGTCCGCACGGTCGAGGGCCGCGCGGGCCGCCGCGACGTCGAGGCCCGCGAGCATCATGACGAGGGCGAGCTTGAGGTCCCCGTCGGCCCGGTCGAGCACGTCGGCGCACTCCTCGCGGGACGCGTCGGTGGCCTGGGCGAGGATCGTCAGCGTGCGGGCACGCAGCTTCTGGTTGGTCGCGACCATCGAGACCATGAGGTTCGACCACGTGCGGCCGAGGCGGACCATGAGCGCCGTCGAGAACGTGTGGAGGACGAGCTTCTGCGCCGTCGCGGACTTCATCCGCGTCGAGCCGGCGAGCGCTTCCGGCCCGGTGTCGAGGATGATCTCGACGTCGACGTCCCCGCGCAGCGCCGAGCGCGGGTTGGAGGTGACGAGGGCGGTGAGTGCCCCGACGGAGCGGGCGTGGGCCAGCGCGCCGGCGACGAACGGCGTGCGGCCGGAGGCGGCGATGCCGATGACGACGTCGCCCGCGGTCACGTCGGCGACGTCGAGCGCACCCGCCTCGGCGTCGTCCTCGACGTTCTCCGCCGCCCGCACGAGCGCGGCGTCGCCCCCGGCGTGGTGCGCGACGACGACGCCCGGCTCGAGGTTGAAGGTCGGCAGGAGCTCAGCCGCGTCGATGACGCCGATGCGCCCGCTCGTGCCGGCGCCGACGTAGTGGATGGTCCCGCCGGCGCGCACCCGCGCCGTCGCGCCGTCGACCAGCTCGGCCAGCGCAGGAAGGACGTCGGCGACCGCACCCGGGACGAGGTGGTCCTCGGCGTTGATGAGGTGGAGCAGGTCGAGAGTCGGGACCGTGTCCATCTCGACGGTCCGGGGGTTGCGTTCCTCGGTCGGGGAGTCCACGAGCACCCCCCACCGGGGTTCGCTCCATGCTGGCATCATCGACCTCCTCGGGCGGGCACGGTTGACGCCGGTCGGCGCACGGACCCGTTGCGCAGGACGATGCCCGTCCGAGCCGTGGATGTCAATCCTTTTCATCTACGCTTATGTACAACGAAGTATGTTTCAGCCGCCCCGGGCGGTCGAGGGAAGAAGGAACGACCGATGGCAGGTATGTCGAGCATCCCCGCGGAGTCCGCCGGGGCGGGGCTGGTCTCGCGGGTGCGCGCCTCGCTCACCGACCTCCGGCCGGCGGAGCGGCGGGTCGGCGAGGCGGTCGTCGCCGACCCCAACCTCGTGGCCCGCGAGTCCATCACCGCGCTCGCGGCCCGGTGCCGTACGTCCGCGCCGACGGTCGTGCGGTTCGCCAAGCGCATGGGCTTCTCCGGCTACCCCGAGCTCCGGCTGGCCCTCGCCGTCGCCGCCGGGATCGAGGAGGGGCGCAGCGCCCGCGGGCCGGTCTCCGGCACCCTCGACGCCTCCGACACGCTCGAGGACATCATCACGAAGATCGGCTACGCCGACGCCCGCGCCGTCGAGGACACCGTCTCCATGCTCAGCGTCGGTGAGCTCGAGCGGGCGGTGGACGCCATCGTCGGCGCGCGCCGGATCGACGTCATCGGCGTCGGCGCGAGCGCGCTGACGGCGGCCGACCTGTGCCAGAAGCTCGCCCGGGTCGGGTACAACGCCGTCGTCCACCCGGACCGGCACGCGGCGGTCACAGCCATCTCCCTGCGCCGGCGGGGCGACGTCGTCATCGCCATCTCGCACTCGGGCGCCACCGCTGACGTCCTCGAGCCGGTCCGGCTCGCCTCCGGCGTCGGCGCGACGACGATCGCGCTGACGAACCACCCGGGCTCGCCGCTGGCGAAGGCGGGCGACGTCGTCCTCGTGACGACGAGCCGCGAGACGACGTTCCGCACCGGCGCGATGGCGAGCCGCATCGCCCTCCTCACCGTCATCGACTGCGTGTTCGTCGCCGTGGCCATGCGCGACATGGACGCCACCCGGGCGGCGCTCGACGCGAGCTTCAAGGCGATCGCCGACCTGTAGCGGGCGGTCGGCGGGTGGGCAGCCGGACTCGTTGACACCCCCGGGAGGGTGCGGGAAGGTGAGGCGGCGGCGGCACGGCGGTGCGCGGCCGCACGCCTGGCGGGGACGATGCGAGGAGTGCTCGATGACGAGGTCGCGCGCGGCGTCGCCGACGGTCCTGACCGTGGGCCGCTCCGGCGTCGACCTCTACCCGCTCGAGAGCGGCGTGCGCCTCGAGGACGTGACGACCTTCGGCAGGTTCCTGGGCGGCAGCCCGACGAACGTCGCCGTCGCAGCCGCCCGCCTGGGGCAGAGCGCGGCGGTGCTCACGGGCGTGGGGGACGACCCGTTCGGCCGGTTCGTCCGGGCGGAGATGCGCCGGCTGGGGGTGAGCGACGCCTACGTCGTGACGACGCCGGACCTGCCTACGCCGCTGACGTTCTGCGAGATCTTCCCGCCCGACGACTTCCCCCTCTACTTCTACCGGCGCCCCGGCGCGCCCGACCTCGAGATCACGCCCGACGACGTCCCCGCGGAGGCGGTGCGCGACGCCGCGGTCGTGTGGTTCTCCGCCTCGGGCCTGTCGCAGGAGCCGTCACGCTCGGCGCACGTCGCGGCGCTCGCGGCCCGGCAGCGCCGCACGCACACCGTCCTCGACCTCGACTACCGGCCGATGTTCTGGCCCGACCGCGACGAGGCGTCGGCGCAGGTCCGGGCTTTCCTCCCGGGGGTGACCGTCGCCGTCGGCAACACCGAGGAGTGCGACGTCGCCGTCGGCGAGCGGGACGCGGACCGGGCGGCGGATGCGCTCCTCGAGGCCGGCGCGGACGTCGCTGTCGTCAAGCAGGGACCGCGCGGCACGCTGGCGAAGACCGCCGACGAGCGCGTCGTCGTCCCGCCGCTCGAGGTCGACGTCGTCAACGGGCTCGGGGCGGGGGACGCGTTCGGCGGGGCCCTGTGCCACGGGCTCGTCGAGGGGTGGTCGCTCCACCGGACCGTCTCCGCCGCCAACGCCGCCGGCGCGATCGTCGCCGGGCGGCTCGAGTGCTCGACCGCCATGCCTGCGCTCGCCGAGCTCCTCGCCGTCCTCGACGACCGGGTCCCGCCCGGCGTCGTCGAGCGCGTGCCGGTGGCGGCGCGGTGAACGAGCACCTCGTGCGCGCCGGCGAGACCGCCCACGGCCGGTGGGCCGTCGACGTCACCCCCGAGCGCGCCGGCTGGCGGTACTGCGGGCTCGGTGTCCTCGACCTCGAGCCCGGGGGCCAGGAGGTGGTCCGCACCGGTGGCGACGAGCTCCTCGTCCTGCCGCTGGCCGGCGGGTGCACGGTGCTCGTCGACGGCACCGAGCACGTGCTCACCGGGCGGGCGGACGTCTTCTCCGCCGTCACCGACCACCTCTACGTGCCCGCCGGCAGCGACGTCGTCATCACGGCCGACGACGGCGCGCGGCTCGCCCTGCCGCGAGCGCGAGCCGCCCGCCGGCTGCCCGCGTCCTACCGCGGTGCTGACGAGGTCTGCACCGAGCTGCGCGGCGCCGGGGCGTGCTCGCGCCAGGTCAACAGCTACGCCCTCGGCAACGCGCTCGCGACCGACCACCTCCTCGTGTGCGAGGTGCTCACGCCGGGCGGGAACTGGTCCTCCTACCCGCCGCACAAGCACGACGAGCACACCGCCGACGAGCGCGAGCTCGAGGAGATCTACTACTTCGACGTCCGCGGCGGCCCCGACGGCCCCGGGTTCGCGTTCCACCGGACCTACGGCACGGTGGAGCGCCCGATCGAGCTGGCGGCCGAGGTGCGCCCCGGCGACGTCGTCCTCACCCCGCACGGCTACCACGGGCCCTCGATGGCCGCGCCGGGCTACGACCTGTACTACCTCAACGTCATGGCCGGGCCCGCGGCGGACCGCGCGTGGCTCACCACCGACGACCCGGCCCACCACTGGGTCCGGGCCACGTGGGAGTGCACGGCCGTCGACCCGCGGCTGCCCATGACGGTCCCCACCGGGCGGCCGGCGACCGGCATCAGCGAGCCGTCGGGGGCGGAGCCGTGAGCGCCGGCGGCTCGCGCGGCACCGCGCCCTCCGGGACGGTGCGCCTCACGGTCGGCCAGGCGATCGTCCGGTTCCTCGCCCGCCAGTACACCGAGCGTGACGGGCAGGAGCAGCGGCTCGTCGCCGGGGTGTTCGGCATCTTCGGGCACGGCAACCTCGCCGGCCTCGGGCAGGCGCTCCTCGAGAACGAGGTGGACCCGGGGCCGGGCGCAGACCGGCTCACCTACTACGGCGCGCGCAACGAGCAGGGCATGGTCCACGCCGCCGTCGGGTACGCCCGCACCCGCAACCGGCTCCAGACGTTCGCGTGCGCGGCCTCCGTCGGACCGGGCTCGACGAACATGGTGACCGGCGCGGCCCTCGCGACGATCGACCGCATCCCGGTCCTCCTCCTGCCGTCGGACACCTTCGCGACGCGCGCGCCGGACCCCGTCCTCCAGCAGCTCGAGGACCCCGGCGAGCCGGGCATCTCCGTCAACGACGCCTTCCGGCCGGTGTCCCGCTACTGGGACCGCCTCACCCGCCCCGAGCAGCTCCCGGCGAGCCTCCTCGCCGCCATGCGCGTCCTCACCGACCCGGCCGAGACGGGCGCGGTGACGCTGTGCCTGCCCCAGGACGTCCAGGCCGAGGCCTTCGACTGGCCCGCCGGCCTCTTCCGCCGGCGCGTGTGGCACGTCGCCCGGCCGGTGCCCGAGCCGGCGGCCCTCACCCGGGCCGTCGCCGTCATCCGCTCGGCGCGCACCCCGCTCCTCGTCGCCGGTGGCGGGACGATCTACTCCGGGGCCGCGGACGCCCTCGCCGCCTTCGCCTCCGCCACGGGGATCCCCGTCGCCGACACCCAGGCGGGCAAGGGCGCGCTCCCCTTCGACCACCCGTCCGCCGTCGGCGGGGTGGGGGCGACGGGCACCGCCGCGGCCAACGCCCTCGCCGCCGAGGCTGACGTCGTCATCGGCGTGGGGACCCGGTACACCGACTTCACGACGGCCAGCCGCACCGCCTTCCGCCACCCCGGCGTCCGGTTCGTCAACGTCAACGTCCATGCCTTCGACGCCGCCAAGCACGCCGCCGAGATGGTCGTCGCCGACGCCCGGGAGGGGCTCGACGCCCTCACCGAAGCCCTCGCTGGCTACCGGGTCGAGCCCGCGTACGCCGCCCGGGCCCGCGCCCTCGCGCAGGACTGGGTGCGCGTCACCGAGAAGGCCTACCACCGCGGCCACGGGCCCCTCCCCGCCCAGACGGAGGTGCTCGGTGCGCTCGACGAGCTCATGGGCGCCGACGACATCCTCATCAACGCCTCCGGCTCCATCCCCGGAGACCTCCAGGCGCTGTGGCGTGCTCGGCGGCCGGGGCAGTACCACCTCGAGTACGGGTACTCGTGCATGGGCTACGAGATCCCCGCCGCCATGGGCGCCAAGCTCGCCGAGCCCGGCCGCGAGGTCGTCGCCGTCGTCGGGGACGGGTCCTACCAGATGCTCCCCGGCGAGCTCGCGACGATCGTCGCGGAGAACCTCAAGGTGACGATCGTCCTCCTCCAGAACCACGGCTACGCCTCGATCGGCGCGCTCTCCACCGCGCTGGGTTCCCAGGGGTTCGGCACCCGGTACCGCCGGCGCTCGCCCACCTCGGGCCGGCTCGACGGGGAGCGGCTGCCCGTCGACCTCGCCGCCAACGCCCGCAGCTTCGGGATCGACGTCCTCGAGGTGGCGACCGTCGCCGGGTTCCGCGCGGCCTTCACCCGGGCGCGCGCCTCCGCGCACGCGACGCTCATCCACATCGAGACCGATCCCGAGGCGCCGAGCCCGCCGTCGTCGGCGTGGTGGGACGTCCCCGTCGCGGAGGTCTCCCGCCTCGCGAGCACGCGGGCGGCCCGCGCCGAGTACGAGCGCGCCAAGCAGCAGCAGCGGCCCCACCTGTGAGCGTCGAGGAAGGACGTGCCGTGAGGACGATCAGGCACTGGGTCGGCGGCGCCGCCGACGACGGCACGGGCGCGACGTCCCCCGTCCACGACCCCGCGACGGGCGAGGAGACCGCCCGGGTGGCCCAGGGCGACGCCGGCGTCGTCGCGCGGGCCGTCGCGGCTGCGGGCGCGGCGCAGCGGGAGTGGGCGGCGACGTCCCTCGCCCGCCGCACGGAGGTCATGTTCCACATGCGCGAGCTCGTCGTCGCCCGCACGGAGGAGCTGGCGCGCCTCGTCCAGTCCGAGCACGGCAAGACGCTCGCCGACGCGCGCGGGGAGGTGGGGCGCGGGCGCGAGACCCTCGACTTCGCCTGCGGGATCAACCAGGCGTCGAGGGGCAGCTTCACGGCGGAGGCCGCCTCGGGCGTCGACGTCCACAGCCTGCGCCAGCCGCTCGGCGTCGTCGCCGGCATCACGCCGTTCAACTTCCCCGTCATGGTGCCGATGTGGATGCACCCGATCGCCATCGCCACGGGCAACGCGTTCGTCCTCAAGCCCTCGGAGCGGGACCCGTCCGCCGCGAACCTCGTCGCCCGGCTCTACCAGGAGGCCGGCCTGCCCGACGGCGTCTTCACCGTCGTCCACGGAGGCAAGGAGGCGGTCGACGCGATCCTCGCCCACCCCGGGATCGCGGCGGTGTCCTTCGTTGGGTCGACGCCGGTGGCCCGGTACGTCCAGCGGGAGGGCGTCGCGCACGGCAAGCGAGTCCAGGCGCTCGGCGGGGCGAACAACCATGCCGTCGTCATGCCGGACGCGGACATCGCGTCCGCCGCCGCCCAGATCGCCGCCGGCGCCTTCGGGTCGGCCGGCGAACGGTGCATGGCCGTGCCCGTCGCCGTCGCGGTGGGGGCCGCGGTGGACCCGCTCGTCGCCGCGCTGGCGGCCGAGGCGGAGGGGATCACGGTGGGCCCCGGGAACCGCCCGGGTACCGACATGGGGCCGGTCATCTCCGCGGACGCCCGGGAGCGGGTCGTCGCGTACGTGACGGGCGCCGTCGAGGCGGGCGCCGTCGCCGTCGTCGACGGGCGGGGTCTGACGGTCGAAGGCCACGAGGGCGGCTACTTCGTCGGGCCGACGGTCCTCGACCGGGTCTCCCCGGACATGGCGGCGTACCGGGACGAGGTGTTCGGCCCGCTGCTGACCGTCGTGCGCGTCGGCACCCTCGACGAGGCGCTCGCGCTCGTCAACGCCTCGCCGTTCGGCAACGGCGCAGCGATCTTCACGACGTCCGGGGAGCACGCGCGCCGGTTCAGCCTCGAGGTGGAGGCCGGCATGGTGGGGGTCAACGTGCCGATCCCGACGCCGGTGGCGTACTACTCCTTCGGCGGGTGGAAGGATTCCCTCTTCGGGGACCACCACGCGCACGGACCCGAGGCCGTGCGCTTCTACACTCGGAACAAGGTCGTCACGACGCGGTGGCCGGCGCAGGACCGCCCCGGCGCGGCCAGCATGAGCTTCCCGAGCACGACCGACTGACCACCCGGGCGCGGTACCGGAGCAACGACGCCCGCCATGTACGAGAGCAGCGCCCCGAGGCGCGAGAGAAGGAGCGGCACGTGAGGATCGCGGGAGCACCGATCAGCTGGGGCGTGTGCGAGGTCCCCGGGTGGGGGCACCAGATGCCGCCCTCCCGGGTGCTCGCCGAGATGCGGGACCTCGGGCTCGAGGCGACCGAGTTCGGGCCACAGGGCTGGCTCCCCGTCGCCCCGGACGAGCGCGCGGCTGTGCTGCGCTCGCACGGCCTCGCGGCCGTCGGTGCCTTCGTCCCGGTGCTCCTCCACGACCCGGACCACGACCCGGTGCCCGAGGTGGACCGGGAGCTGGAGAGCTTCGAGGCGGCGGGTGGCGACGTCCTCGTGCTCGCCGCGGCCTCCGGCCAGGACGGCTACGACGAGCGCCCCGAGCTCGACGAGCGGGGCTGGGCGACGCTCCTCGCCAACCTCGACCGGCTGCGCGACCTCGCCGCCGCCCGCGGCATCACGACGACCCTCCACCCGCACGTCGGCACGATGGTCGAGACCCGCGAGGACGTCACGCGTGTCCTCGACGGCTCGGGCGTGGGCCTGTGCCTCGACACCGGCCACCTCCTCATCGGCGGCACGGACCCCGTCGCCCTCGCCCGCGACCACGCCGCGCGCATCACGCACGTCCACGCCAAGGACGTCCGGACCGCGCTCGCCGAGCGGGTCCGCGCCGGCGAGCTCACGTACACCGAGGCGGTGCGTGCGGGGATCTACGCCCCCCTCGGGGAGGGGGACATCGACCTCGCCGCGATCTTCACGGCGCTCGACGCCGCGGGGTTCGGCGGCTGGGTCGTGCTCGAGCAGGACACGATGATCGACGCCGAGCCCGCCGGCGAGGGGCCCCTCGCCGACGTCCGCACGTCCCTCGCCCACCTCCGCGACCTGGCGGCCCGGGCATGACGCTGCGCGTCGGCGTCGTCGGCACCGGCGTCATGGGGGCCGACCACGTCCGCACGCTCACCACGCGGGTGTCCGGTGCCGTCGTCACCGCCGTGACGGACCTCGACGCCGGGCGGGCCGCGTCCGTCGCGCGCGAGGCCGGCGCCGGCACGCGCGTGACCGCGTCGGGTCTCGAGCTCATCACCGCCGACGACGTCGACGCCGTCATCATCGCCTCGGACGACGCGAGCCACGCCTCGCTCACCCTCGCCGCCGTCGCCGCGGGCAAGCCCGTCCTCGTGGAGAAGCCCCTCGCACCGACGGTCGCGGAGTGCCGGCGGGTGGTCGACGCCGAGCGCGACGTCGTCGGGGACGGGCCCGCGCTCGTCCACGTCGGCTTCATGCGCCGCTTCGACCCCGCGCACGTGGAGCTGCGCCGCGCCGTCCAGGGGGGCCGGATCGGTCGCGCCCTCGTCGCGCACGCCGTGCACCGCAACACCCGGACGGCGCCGGGCGGGACGTCCGAGACCACCGTGACGAGCTCGGCCATCCACGAGCTCGACTCGCTCCCGTGGGTGCTCGGCAGCGCGCTGAGCGAGGTCAGCTGGCACGCGCCGAGCGCGCCCGGCTCGCTGCCGGGCCGCGCCGACCCGCAGGTCCTGCTCGTGCGCACGGCCGACGGCGCCCTGTGCACCGTCGAGCTCTTCGTCAACGCCGGGTACGGGTACGACGTGCGCCTCGAGGTGGCTGGGGAGGGCGGCACGCTCGCGCTCGCGGACTCCTCCCTCCTCGTGCGCAACGCCGAGCTCGGCCGCGCGCTCGACTACCCCGCGGACTGGCGACCGCGGTTCGCCGAGGCGTACCGCGCCGAGCTCCAGGCGTGGGTCGACGCGATCGTCACCGGGCGCCCGGCTCCCGACCTCGCGTGCGCCGCCGACGGGCTCCGGGCGGCCCAGGCCGCCGACGCGGTCATCGCGTCGATGCACGCCGGCGGAGCGCCCGTCCAGGTCCCGCCCGCCCCGGCCCCTCGCGTGATCATGCAGTAGTGCCGGCCCGCCCCTGCAACCGTGTTGCGCCCCAGGTCCTGATCAAGCAGAAGCTCCGGCGTGCCCCGCTCGTCCCCCGGTGATCGTGCAGACGTGTCCGGGTACGTCTGCCTGATCACGAGGGGAGGGGGGCGGGTCAGTCGAGGGCAGCGGCGATATCGGGGACGGCCTCGCGGTAGCCGTCGAGGAGCGTGCGCCCGACGGCGATCGAGTCGACGAGCGGGTGCGTCGCGAACGCCCTCCACGCGAGCTCGGACGAGCGCTCCGCCGAGGCGCGCAGGACGAGCTGCTCGCTCGCCTTGACGGCGAGCATGAGGCCCGCCATGTCCGCGGCGAGGGGCGCGACGCGGTGGGGGTGGACGCCGGCGTCGTCCACGGTGCACGGCACCTCGATGACGGCGTCGGCGGGCAGCTGCGCCACGAGCCGCTCCCCGCCGGCCGCGTCGTTGCCGACGTTGAGGATCATCGTCGCGCTCCGGCCGGTGGACAGCGCGGTCATGAGGTCGAGCGCGACCTCCTGGTAGCCGCCGCCCTCGACGTCCTCCGCGCGCCGGCCGTAGCGCTCCTCCTCGGCGCGGGACTCACCCATGTACGTCGACTCGCGCTCGTGCCGGGCACGGTCCCACTCCTCGAGCGCGTGCTCGGGCCGCTCGGCGGCGCTCGCGTAGAACGCGTTCTGCTGGGCGTCGAGGTACTCCCCCCGCGTGGGGCCGCCGCCACTGATCCGCGCGACCGCCTCCCGGTTGGAGTAGTAGTAGAAGAGGTACTCGTTCGGCAGGGCGCCGAGGGCGCGGACCCAGTCGAAGCCGAAGAGCCGCGCCTCCTCGATGCCGTCGAGGTGCTCGTCCGAGGCGAGCAGCCCGGGCAGGACGTCCCGGCCGTCCACGGTGACCGTGCGCAGCCAGCCGAGGTGGTTGAGGCCGACGTAGTCGAAGCCGACGGCGCGCGGGTCGCGTCCCACGGCACGCGCGACGCGGCGCACGAGGCCGATCGGGGTGTCGCAGATGCCGACGACGCGCTCGCCGAGGATGGCGCGCATGGCCTCGGTGATGATGCCGGCGGGGTTGGTGAAGTTGATGACCCAGGCCTCAGGGGCGACGTCCCGCACCCGCTCCGCCAGGGCCCGCGCCTGCGGCAGGGTCCGCAGCGCGTAGGCCAGCCCTCCCGGGCCCACCGTCTCCTGCCCGAGGACGCCGTGGCGCAGGGCGACCTGCTCGTCGCTGATCCGACCGGCGGTGCCCCCGACGCGGATGGCGGAGAAGACGAAGTCCGCGCCCCGCAGCGCCTCGGTGAGGTCACCGGTCGTGCTCAGCGCGGGCGGGTGCGCGAGGCGGGGGGAGAGCTGGTCGAGGACCGCGGCGATGACGCGCATGCGCTCCGGCGAGGCGTCGTAGAGGCAGATCTCGTCGACCCGGATGCCGGCGTCCGCGGCGGCGACGGCCGCGAAGATCTGCGGCACGCGGAACCCGCCTCCGCCGATGATGGTGAGCTTCACGTGGTGATGACCTCCGTGTCGTGGTGGTGCAGCTGGGTGAGGCCGGGGGAGTCGGCCGCCGCGGTCGTGATGACGACGTCGATGCGGTCGGGGCCGCAGACGGCGAGCAGTCCCGAGCCCGGGAACTTGTCCGCGTCGGCGACGAGCACGCGACGCTCGGACGCGTCGAGGATCGCGCGCTTGACCGGCACCTCGATGCTCGTGGAGTCGAGGACGCTCCCGTCGTCCCGCACGCCGCTCGTGCCGAGGAAGCACAGGTCGGCCGTGATGTGGCTGAGCGCCTGCTCCGGCAGGGACCCGACGAAGGAGAGGTAGGAGCGGCGCAGGACGCCCCCGAGCAGGACGAGCTCGACCACCGGGTCGTCGCGCAGGACGTCGACGACGGCGAGCGAGGGCGTCACGACGGTCACCCTCCGGCCCCGCAGGTGGCGCGCGACCTCCGCGACGGTGGTCCCGATGTCGAGGATGACGACGTCACGGTCGGCGACGAGCGCGGCCGCCCGTGCGCCGAGCACGGCGAGCGAGCCGGCGCGGTCGGTCGTGACGTGCTCGACGGGGCGCGGGACCGGCTCGATCGCGCCGCCTCCGCGGACCCGCTGCAGCCGGCCCTGGCTGCTGAGGGTGTTGAGGTCCCGGCGTATCGTCGACGTGCTCACGCCGAACGTGCTCGCCAGGCGCGCCACCGAGACCTCACCGGCGCTCGCGAGCTCGGCGAGGATCAACTCCCGGCGGGTCGAGGTGAGCACGTGCAAAGTTTAGCAGGATCGCGCACTAGTGGGCATGAGTGTGCATAGAATGCGGATGTATCGATCAGGAGCGGCGGAGGACACGTGAGGACGAGCGGCGGCACCCACGCGCCCGGCTCCGGCGCGCGTCCGGCCGCCGCAGCGGCGGCGACGGCAGCCACCGGGGCACCCGTGACGGCGGCGGGCGAGCCGCCGGTGCCGCTCGACGTCTTCCTCTGCGGGCCGATCTTCCTCGACATCATCTTCTCCGGCCTGCCGGCCGAGCCGCGGCCGGGCACGGAGGTGTGGGCGGCGGGCATGGGCTCGCTGCCCGGCGGCATCGCCAACCTCGCCGTGGCGACGAGCCGCCTCGGGCTCTCCACGGGTCTCGCGGCCGGCTTCGGCGGCGACGTCTACGGGCAGTGGTGCTGGCAGCTTCTCGCCGAGGAGGGGATCGACCTGTCGTGGTCCACCCGCCTCGGGGACCAGCACACGTCCGTGACCGCCTCCTTCGCCTACGGCGACGACCGCTCGATGGTCACGCACGGCCACGACCTGCCCATCACGCACGACGAGCTCATCGGCGACCCGCCGGCCACCCGTGCCGTCATCACCGACCTCGGCGGTCACCGTGCCGCGGAGACGTGGTGGTCCCGCGCGGCCGACGCCGGGGCGAAGGTCTTCGCCGACGTCGGCTGGGACCCCACCGGGGTGTGGGACGTCGCGGCGCTCGAGCCCCTCGCGCGGTGCCACGCCTTCCTCCCGAACGAGGTGGAGGCGATGGCGTACACCCGCACCGCCGACCCCCGCGCCGCGCTCCACGCACTGGCCGACCGGGTGCCCGTCGTCGTCGTCACGTGCGGGCCCCGCGGGGCGTACGCGATCGACAGCACGACGGGCGAGGAGGTGCACGTCCCCGCCGTCGCCGTCGACGCCATCGACCCGACGGGGGCCGGCGACGTGTTCGCCGCCTCCTTCGCGAGCGGGACGCTGTGGGGCTGGCCGCTCGCGGACCGGATGGCCTTCGCGTCGCTGTGCTCCTCCCTCGCCGTCCAGCAGTTCGGCGGCTCGCTCGCCGCGCCGGGCCTCGGTGACATCCACGACTGGTGGGCGGGGCTCGGCCTCGCCGCCGACCGGGGGGACCCTGGGGCGCGTGAGCTGCGCGCCCGCTACGCGTTCCTCGACGGGGCGCTGCCGGCCCGGCCGGCGAGCGTGGCGCGCCGCGCCGAGGCAACCTTCGCCCTGGATGCCGACCTATGACAGCCCGGGACGACGCACGAACGGTGACAATAGGAGCCGGCGGTTCACCGGGCGCCGCCAACGAGGAGGAGGAACGACCATGAGCGCAGCACTCCGTCGCAGGAGGCTCGCCGCGGGTGCGGCGACGATCGCCGCGACCGCACTGGCACTGGGGGCGTGCACGCCCGGGTCCAACGGCGGGGACGACCCGACGACCGACGGCGAGACGTCGGCGACGCCCGGGAACGGCGAGGTCGACACCGACATCGCCGCCATGGAGGACCAGACCCTCGTGGTGTGGGACCAGGAGGTCCGTGGCGGCCAGAACGAGCAGATGGAGCGCCTCAACGAGGCCTTCATGGAGGAGTACCCGAACATCGAGATCGACCGCGTCACGCAGTCGAACGACGACCTCACCGCCACGCTCCGCCTGGCGCTGACGGGCAACGACGCCCCCGACGTCACCCAGGCGAACAACGCGCGCGCGCAGATGGGCCAGTTCGTGGCCGGCGGCCAGCTCATCTCCCTCGACCCCTACGCCGAGGCGTACGGCTGGACGGACCGGTTCTCGGACAGCGTCCTGCAGAACACGAGCTACAGCGAGGACGGCGTGACGTTCGGCGAGGGATCGCTGTACGGCCTCCCGCAGGTCGGCGAGATCGTCGGTGTCTTCTACTCCAAGGCCAAGCTCGGCGAGCTCGGGCTCGAGGTGCCCGAGACGTGGGGCGACTTCGAGGACCAGCTCTCGACGATCGCGGACGCCGGGGAGACCCCGCTCGTGCTCGGCAACCTCGAGCAGTGGCCCGCGCTGCACGTGTTCGGCCCCATCCAGGGCGCCTACGTCGACGCGGACGAGATCCGTGCCCTCGGCTTCGGCAACGCCGGCGCGAGCTGGACGAGCGAGGGCAACCTCGAGGCCGCCGCGAAGACCGTCGAGTGGGTCGAGGCCGGCTACTTCAACGAGGGCTTCAACGGCGCCGACTACGACGCCGTGTGGCAGGCGTTCACCGAGGGGACCGGGGTCTACCTCATCGGCGGGTCGTGGCTCGCCGCGGACATCGAGGCGGCCATGGGCGACGACGTCGGCTTCTTCGCGCCGCCGCCCGTCGAGGCCGGCGCCGGCTCCGTCACGACCGGTGGCATCGGCATCCCCTTCGCCGTCACCTCCGCGGCGGAGAACCCCGACCTCGCGGCCGCCTACATCGACTTCATCACGAGCGAGGACGCCATGGCGATCCTCGCCGAGACGGGGAACATGCCCGTCGTCGAGACCGCCGAGCACATGCCCGACGGCGGCCTCCAGGCGGAGATCTACAGCGCCTACGGCGACGTCACGGAGAACGGTGCGCTCCTGCCCTACCTCGACTGGGCGACGCCGACGATGGGCGACACCCTCGGCCAGGCGCTGCAGGGGCTCATGGACGGGCAGATGACCCCGGAGGAGTTCACCGAGACCGTCGAGACCGACTACGCAGAGTTCGTTGCCTCGAACGAATGAGACCGGGGGGCGTGGCGGCCACCACCGTCGCGCCCCCGGCTCCTCGCCGAGCGTCCCGGCCGCCGCGCCGGGCACCTCGCCGACGGGCCTGGCCCCCGCACCACCGGCTGCACGGCGCCGGCGCGGGGGCAGCTACGGCCTGACGCCGTACTGGTTCCTCCTGCCCGCCCTCGCCGTCTACGGCGCGTTCATGCTCTACCCGCTCGGCCGGGCCGTCCAGATCTCGCTGTACGACTGGGACGGGCTGAGCCTGGCGACGTTCGTCGGCCTGGCGAACTACGCCGACGTCGCCACCGACCCGGCCCTGCGCGACGCGTTCGGGCACGCGCTCGTCCTCATCTTCTTCTTCTCCCTCCTCCCGCTCGGCATCGGGCTCGTCCTCGCGGCGCTGCTCACGCGCGCGCGGGTGCGTGGGCTCGGGTTCTTCCGGACCGTCGTCTTCCTCCCGCAGGTCATCGCGATGGTCGTCGTCGCCGTGGCGTGGCGTCAGCTCTACGCGCCCGACGGCGAGATCAACACCCTCCTGCGCGCCCTCGGGCTCGACGCGCTCACCCGGACGTGGCTCGGGGACTTCACGCTCACGCTGCCCGCCGTCGGGGTCATCGGCACGTGGGTCTCGACCGGCCTCGTCACCGTCCTGCTCATGGCGGGCATGGCGCGCATCCCCGGTGAGCTCTACGAGGCGGCCACCCTCGACGGCGCCGGGCCGGTGCGCACGTTCCTCGCCATCACCGTGCCGTCCGTGCGGGCGGAGATCGTCGTCGCCCTCACCCTGACGATCATCGCCGCGCTCAAGACCTTCGACCTCGTCTACGTCACGACCTCGGGCGGACCGGGGCGCACGACGACCGTGCCGAGCTACGAGGTGTACCGCCGGGCGTTCCAGCTCGGCGAGGTCGGCTCGGCGGCGGCCGTGGCCGTCGTCCTCACCGTCCTCATCTTCGCGATCAACGTCGTCGTCAACCGGGTCGGGGAGCGCGAGCGGTGAGGGTCTCCAGCGTCGAGCGGGCGTGGAACTACGCCATCCTCATCGTCTTCGCGGTCCTCGCGCTCGCGCCCGTCGTGACGATCCTGCAGACCGCGCTCTCCCCGGAGACGCCGGCGGACGCGGCCGCGGGCGGCCCGCTGCACTGGGAGAACTTCGCCCGGGCGTGGGAGCAGGGCCGCTTCAGCGAGTACATGGGCAACTCGCTCAAGGTGGCGGTCGTCGTCGTCGGGCTCTCGACGATCCTGTCGATCATGGCCGGGTACGCGTTCGGCGCCTTCGAGTTCCGCGGCTCGCAGCTGCTCTTCTACGTCTTCCTCCTCGGGATCATGGTGCCGACCGAGGCGATCGTCGTGCCGCTCTTCTTCGACCTCCAGGCGCTCGGGCTGACGAACACGATCTGGGCGATCGCCCTGCCGCAGGTGGCGCAGTCCGTCGCGTTCGGGACGTTCTGGATGCGCGCGTACTTCCGCGGCGCGAACCGGTCGATCATCGAGGCCGCGCGGCTCGACGGCGCCGGCCACCACCGGGTGCTGTGGCAGGTGCTCGTCCCGGTGGCCCGCCCCGCCGTCGTCACGCTCGTCCTGCTCACCTTCATGTGGACGTGGAACGAGTTCCTCATCCCGCTCGTCATGTCGCCCAACGCCCAGCTGCGCACCGCGCCGCTCGGCCTCGCCATGTTCCAGGGGCAGTACGTCCAGGGGACGACGCTCCTCGCGGCCGGCGCGGTCCTCGTCGCCCTGCCGATGGTGATCCTCTACCTCTTCCTCCAGCGGCACTTCATCCAGGGCATGCTCGAGGGCGCGGTCAAGGACTGACCGCCGGACGGGTCGGCTCACAGGGCAGGTCTCGCGGGCGCGGCACTTTCGTGCAGACGCTCGCCCGAGATGTGAGCACTCCCTTGCAGCTGTGAGCACCGCGTCGCTAGGTTTGCCAGGAAGGCAGACGGCGTGGTCTGCGACCACAGCTGCGGACGTCGCCGTCCGCACCGCACCGGGAGGTCCTCGTGAAACGGAAAGCCCTGGCACTACCGGCGGTGCTCGCGCTGCTGCTCGGCGGCGGGATGTCCGCCGCGGCCGCGCAGGCGACGCTGCCGCCGCTCGAGGTCGGTGAGCCGTCGATCTCCACCGAGGTAGACCCGACCAAGATCGACATCATGGGGCTGTGGGCCCACCCCGACGACGACGCGAGCTTCACGACCCCCTGCGGTGTGTGGCACGACCTCTACGACATCCGCTGCGGCATCGTCATGGAGACGCGCGGCGAGGGCGGGAGCAACTCCGTCGGTGACGAGGCCGGCCCCGCGCTCGGCCTGCGCCGCGAGAACGAGGACCGCGCCTCCCACTGGCGCTCCGGCACGATCGACATCTACAACGTCGACCGCGTCGACTTCTTCTACAACACCAGCGCACCTCTGACGGCGCAGGTGTGGGACGCCGAGGAGGGGCTGCGGCAGACCGTCCGCATCATCCGGGAGACCCGCCCCGAGATCCTCATCGGCTTCTCCCCGGCGCCCGCCGGGCACGGCAACCACCAGTACGCGGGGCGCCTCATCTGGGAGACGGCCGCTGCCGCGGCGGACCCGACGATGTTCCCCGAGCAGCTGACCGGTCCCGACGCGGTCGAGCCGTGGCAGGTGAAGAAGATCGTCTCCGGCGCCTCCAACCAGGGTGAGGGCGGCACGGCGGGACCGAGCTGCACCGTCGGCTTCACCCCGGCGCCGACCAACCCCTTCACCGTCCACGGCGTGTGGACGGGTTACGAGTCGCCGTACACGTGGGCCGAGGGCAACGTCCAGGGCCAGCCGGCCGGGACGGCGAAGACGTGGGCCCAGGTGGGCCGCGAGGGGGCGCGCGCGCACCCGACGCAGGCGCGCTCGATGGAGATGGGCGTGACGGAGCCCGGGTGCACGCGCTACGGCGTGGCCCAGGCGTTCGTGCCGTTCCAGCCCAACAGCTCACCGGAGGCCGGCAACGACGACGCGCTCTTCTACGGCGCCTCGATCCCGGACCCGGGCGGCATGCCGCTCGGCTCGCTCCTCCACCTCGCGACGGACGACTACTTCCACGCGGCCGGCGAGCCGTTCGAGGTCACCGTCCACTCCCGCTCCGGTGAGGGGACGCTCCCCGCCGGCTCCGTCGAGCTCGACGTGCCCGCCGGCTGGGACGTCTCCGCCGCGCAGGACATCGGTCCGATCACGCCGGACGCCGACGCGACGGCCACGTTCACCGTCACCCCCGGCGACGACGCCACACCCGGCCGCTACAAGCTGGCGGCCACCCTCACGTCGGGCGCCATGACCGGGTACACGGACTCCCGGGTGGAGATCGCGGCGCCCGTCGAGGGCCGGTTCGCGCGCTGGGGCAACTTCGTCGAGTACGAGGAGTGGGCCGCGGCCAACACCTACATCTCCGGCCGTGCGCCGGCACGCGAGCAGATCGGCGCGGGCGAGACGATCTCCCTGCCGGTCGTCGTGACGAACCGGACGTCCGCGGACCAGGACGGCGAGGTGAGCATCACCCTGCCCGAGGGCTTCACCGCGGACTCGACGACGCTGCCGTACACCGGCCTTGCCGGCGGCGCGGAGACGACCGTGACGTTCGAGGTCACCCACACCGACCCCGACGCCGCGGGCGGCACCACCGTCGACATCCCCATCACGACGACGTACAGCGAGCCCGCCGGCTCCGCGAGCGAGACGCTCCAGGTCATCGTCGTCCCGACGACGGTCATCCCCGAGCTCGACGCCACGCCGACCCTCGACGCCGTCGACGACGACGAGTACGGCGACGCGATCGAGATCGGCGGCCGCTGGGAGGGCGCCGAGTGCGACCCCGACGGCACCGACTGCGGCGACGGCAGCTACGCGAAGATCGCGTGGCAGGACGACGCGCTGTACGCGTTCATCCACGTCGTCGACGACACCCAGAGCGCCGCCGCCCCGCCCGAGCGGTGCTTCGGTCACTGGCTCGTCGACTCCGTCGAGGTCCTCCTCGACCCGCGCGGTGACTCGGTCGACACGTCGACGACGTTCAAGTCCGGGATCTTCCCCTTCACCGACGACCCGACCGGCAGCGCCGGCAACGGCGAGAACGGCCCGTGCTGGACGCGCGACGCCGACAACCATCAGGGCTTCTCCTCCGGCCCGCTCGCCGACACCGTCGAGGACGGCCCCAACGCCCCCGGCATGGAGGTCGTCAGCGACGCCGAGATCACGCCGGACGGCGCCTACGCCGGCGGCGCCTACAACGTCGAGATCAAGATCCCGCTCGACGTCCTGCCCGCCGCCGTCGGGCCGACGAGCACACCGCCGACGGGCGAGGCGGAGACGAACGACGTCGACCCCGACTACCTCGGGCTCAACATCACGCCGTACGACTCGGACAACCAGGACTTCATCGGGGAGACCCGGACCGCGTGGTCGCCCTTCGGCAGCCAGCAGTCCGAGCCCTACCGCTGGGGCCACGCGTACCTGGACGGGTACACCCCGCCCGAGGGCCGGTCGACGACCCCGGACGCCCCGCGGATCCCGGACACCGCGCTCCAGGGCGTGGAGTCCCCGCAGACCGTCCACCAGTCCGCCGTGCGCGGCGTGACGATCTCCGGCCTGCAGCCGAGCCGGGCGATGACGGTCACCGACGTGACGATCGACGGCGACTCGGTGGACATCGCGGTGGAGTCGACCGAGCAGGGAACCGCCCGGGCGTTCCTCTGGCACGGCGAGCACGGCTTCATCCCCGTGTGGGAGTCGAGCTGCCCGGGTGACACCGACGGCTTCGACGCCTGCTCGCTCGAGGACGGCTCGGCCCCGCCGTGGAGCCCCGACATGGGCGGGCGCCTGCTCGGCATGACGACGGTCCAGGTGGGCGTCGGCGTGAGCGGGATGACGCTGCCCATCGACGACGTCGTGCGGGAGGCGCTCCGGGCCGACGGCTCGATCCTCATCTCCTTCCAGTCGGCGGAGAACGAGGTCAACGCCTGGTACTTCCCCGTCGTCGAGGGCGAGGTCCCGACCCCGACCCCGACTCCGACGACGCAGGAGCCGACGACGGACCCGACGACGGACCCGACGGGCACCCCGACCGACCCGGCGACCGACCCGACGACGCCGGGCGGCGAACCCACGCGTCCGGGTGGTGGCGGGGAGCTTCCCTCGACCGGTGCGCCGCTCGCGCCGGTGGGCTGGGCCGCGCTGGCGATGCTCATCGTGGGCCTCGCCGTCATCGGCGCCCGCCGTGCGGGGGTGGAGCACTGACGACGGGCTGACCCACGCAGGACGACGGGGCCCCGGCAGCCGCGCGGCTGCCGGGGCCCCGTGCGTCCGGGGCAGGGCGCTGCGGTGGCGCGCCGGCTGCCCGGGACGTTCCGGTCGGCGTCGACCCGCAGGGCCGTCGGTCGCCGGACTACGTGTCCGAGACGTCAGTCCCGTCGCGGTGTCGATCTGTGGACCGGGTGACCGCCGCAAGCCAGTAGGAGTCCTCGTCGTCGGCGCTGACGACGACATTGCTCTCATCGGCGGTGATGTCAGGTGCGTTCCGAGCCATTCCCATCTGCCCGTTGTCGCACCGAACCGCCCCGGAGTCGCTCGGTTCGCCGTTGAAGCGCACGTCCAGAGTCGCTTCACCGATGCAGTAGATCGTGAGTACGAACCCCTCTTCGACGTCGAAGTCGAACGCGGGGAGGGCGGCCGATCCGCGAGCGAGGACGGGTGGAACGAGAACGCCGTCGCCGGCGAACTCCTCCTGGAAGTGCTCGAGCCTGTCCGCGACCAGCACCAGTCGCTCGTCACCCTCGGACTGTGAGCACCCCGCGAGCAGCAGCACGGCCAGGGCCGCCAGGGCCGCCGTTCTCCTCGTGTCTCCCATGTCTGCCACCGTATCGACGGGTGCAAGCACGGGGCGGCGTGCATGTCCGGCCGCGGCGTCTACGCCCCGACGGGAAGGACCGCCCGGAACGGCACGGTGAGCAGGCCGGCGCGGGTGCGCACGTGGTAACGGGTGCGGCCGCGCTTCTCGACGACGCCCTGGACGCCGGCGTACTTTCCGCGCACCCGGAGCGCGACGGTGCTGCCGACGGGGAGGCCGCCGAGCGCGGCGAGGACGGCCCGCGACGACGTCCCATCTCCTTCGGCCACCGGGTCGTCGTCGGAGTCCCACAGGGTCGGCGTGTGCGTGCCCGTCCGGCTCCGGCCGTCCCGAGCTACGGCCGTGAGGGCGGCGAGCCGCTCGATGACGGCCCGCTGGTCCGCGATCTCGCGTTCCGACGCCCGGTACCCGGCGGACATGGGGACCTCGCGCCCGTGGAAGCGCCACGTGAAGAGCAGGTCCGGCGAGAAGTCGCGGCTGCACCGGGTGCACGAGGACGCGCGGGCGGGCTGGCGGTGCCGGGTGACCGAGTGCCCGTTGGGGCACGTGCCCACCCATGGCGCGGGCGCGCGCGGGGCCTCGGGTGCCACGCACCGGGCGCCGGTCGAGCCGATGCGGCGGGCCGTCGCCCGCCAGACGGCGTCGTGCCCGTGACCTGGCCCGGCGAGGGCGTGCGCGATCTCGTGGAGGAGGGTCTCGCGGACCTGCGAGCGGCCGTACAGGACGGTGAGCGGGCGGCTGAGACTGATCGTGCGCCGGTCGAAGCGGCACAGCCCCGCCCGTACCTTGGCGTCGTCGAACTCGAGCGTCCAGCCGGACAGGCCGTGCACGGCCATGAGCTCGACGCCCATCGTCCGGGCCGCCTCCAGGTCCATCGCTCCTCCTCCGCCGCGTGCCTGAGGAAGACGGTACGAGGTGGCGCCGACACCCGGCCGACGTTGTCCACACCGCCCGCGGCGGGAAGCGGACGCGCAGCCGGGGTGTTGCCCCTCGTGTGAGTGACCCGACGGGCGACGCGCCCCGTGCCCGGCCCGTCGACGTCGTCGTCATCGGCGCGGGCCAGGCCGGGCTCTCCGCCGCGTACCACCTGCGCCGACGCGGCTTCGTCGCCCCGGCGGAGGCGGCCCCGGGAGCACGCACCTACGTCGTCCTCGACGGGGAGGCGGGACCGGGCGGCGCATGGCGTCACCGCTGGCGCTCGCTGCGCATGGCGACCGTCAACGGCATCCACGACCTGCCCGGCATGGCCCTGCCCGACCCGCCGGCGTGCGAGCCGGCGAACGAGGCCATCCCGGACTACTTCGCGCGGTACGAGCGCGAGCTCGACCTCGCCGTCGTGCGGCCCGTCATGGTGCGCGCCGTGCGCCGCTCGCCCGCGGACGCGGCACTTCTGCATGATCACGAGGAGGGGTTGGGGGGCCCGGACGAGGTGGGGGGTGGCGCCCACGCGGCCGAGGAGAGGGACGGAGACGGGGTCGGGGCGGGGGGTGAGGGAGGGAGGCTCCTGGTCGAGACGGATGCGGGGGCGTGGGGCGCCCGGGCGGTCATCAATGCGACCGGCACGTGGCGCAAGCCCTTCTGGCCGCGGTACCCCGGCCAGCTCGACTTCCGTGGGACCCAGCTGCACGTCGCCGACTACGAGCGGGCCGAGGACTTCGCCGGGCGCCACACCGTCGTCGTCGGGGGCGGGATCTCGGCGGTCCAGCTCCTCGACGAGATCTCTCGCGTGACGTCGACGACGTGGGTCACCCGGCGGGAGCCCCTGTGGCGCGAGGACGACTTCGACCGCGAGGCCGGGCGGCGCGCCGTCGCCCTCGTCGAGGAGCGGGTCCGCGCCGGGCTGCCGCCGCGCAGCGTCGTCAGCGTCACCGGCCTGCTGTGGACACCCGCGCTGCGGGCCGCGAGGGAGCGGGGCGCCCTCGAGCGGCACCCGATGTTCACCCGCATCGAGCCCGACGGCGTCCGCATGGCTGACGGCTCCTTCCAGCCCGCGCAGGCCATCCTCTGGGCGACGGGCTTCCGCGCCCAGCTCGACCACCTCGCCCCGCTCGGACTGCGAGGCCACGGCGGCGGGATCGCCGTCGACGGCACGCGGGTCCGCGCCGAGCCGCGGGTACACCTCGTCGGGTACGGGCCGTCGTCGTCGACCGTCGGGGCGAACCGGGCCGGGCGGGACGCGGTGCGGGAGATCACGGCTCTGCTCGACGCCTGAGCGGCGACGACCGGGTCAGCCGGGGAAGAGCCAGGCGAGTGCGGTGATGCTCTTCGCGGCGTACGCGCCGCGCCCGGCCTCGAGGCCGTAGGCGAGGTCCTCCAGCGCCCCGCACCGGGCGTAGAAGAGCGCGCGCTCCGGCAGACCGCGGTCCTCGTGCCCCGACGCGGTGAGGGCCGTGTCAAGCGCCGCCGGGCCGAGATCGCGCAGGACGAGCCCGAGGTCACGCGCCGGGTCGACGAGCGCGGCGTCGCTCCAGTCGATGAGACCGGTGACGTGCCCTCCCGCGTCGACGAGGACGTGCTCGATCCCGAGGTCGTTGTGAGAGAGGACGGGCTGCCCGGCGGACGGGGGCGGGGCGTCGAGGAACGCGCGGACGGCGGGACGGACGTGCCCGGCGAGGTGGCCGGCGACGGCCGCGTGGTGCTCGGCGGCGTCGGCGAGCCACTCCTCGAGCGCCGTGGCGTCGTGCGCGACGAGCCCCGCGACATCGTCGGCGGGTACGGCGTGGAGGACGGCGAGGACCGCTCCGAGCCGGGCGCCGACGGCCGTGGCGCGTGCCCGGGCGACCTCGGGGAGGTCGAGCAGCGGCCGCCCAGGGAGCAGCGGGTACGCGAGCGCCCCGCGGCCGGGGTCGACGAGGACCGGCTCAGGCACGGCCACCGGTAGCGCCCCCGCGAGGAGCCGGAGGAGCCGGGCCTCCCGCTCGACGTCAGCGAGGTCGCCGCCGTGCGCCCCCGCTGCGCTCCCGTCCGGCGCGCCGTCGTCGTCGTGCGCGAGCGGGAGCCGGACGACGAGCGTGCCGTCGACGAGGAACGTGCCGTGGTCGAGCCCGGAGCCGAGCGGGACGATCGTCGCGGCCGGGACGTCGGGCAGGTGCGCCCGGAGGAGCGCCCGCACCGCCCGCACCGCCCGCACCGCCCGCGCGGCCCACGGGTCGAGCGGGGCGGCGTCGCGCGGCACGGTCGACCTCAGGCGCTCGCGAGGAGCTTGCGGATGCGCTTGTCGGAGACCTTGACCGGCGTGCCGAGCTGCTGGGCGAAGAGGCTGACCCGCAGCTCCTCGATCATCCAGCGGACCTCCTCCAGCGTCGCGGTCCGCGCCGGGTCGGGCGCGCTCCGCTCGGCGGACTCGACCGCCGCGGCGAGCTCGTCCTCGAGCTCGCCGACCCGCCACGCGAGGTCCGCGTCCTGGTGGACGTTGTCCTGCGCCCGCTCCACACGGCGCTGGGCGGCCCGGAGGTAGCGGGGCAGGTGGACGAGCCGGTCGGGCGGGGTCGCCGAGACGAAGCCGGGGTAGACGAGCCGCGCCGCCTGGTCCCGTACGTCGGTGAGGGTGTTGAGGAGGAACATCGACGTCGCCTGCTTGATGGCGACCTCGAGGTGGCGGTGGGCCTCGAGCGCGGCGACGACGTGCCCGACCACCTGGAAGACGCGCTCCTCGAGCTCGCCCCGCACGAAGGCGACGACCGCCCGGTAGGCCTCGGCGTCACGGACGGGGTCACCGCCGTGGTCCGTGGTCCACACGTCCACGAGGGCCCCGACGGCGGCGAGCTGGACGTCCTCGACGAGGGCGGGGGTGCTCGGGTACGGGCTCGCGGCCAGCGTGAGCGCCTGCGTGCCTGTCCACCGCGTGGTGACGCGCTGCGTGCTCAGCGCCGTCTCGAGGAGGACGAGGCGGCGCAGACCGAGCCGGTGCGCGACGGCCTGCTCCCGGGCGTCGGCGAGCAGGCGCAGCGCGACGCCGGCGGGCGCCTTCCCGCGGGCGGGGACGTCGACGAGCGCGGGGTAGGCCCGCACGATGAAGCCCTGCCCGCTCGTCGTCTCGACCTGGCGCGGGATGGTGCCGCCGGGGAGCTCGGGCCAGCCGGTGACACCCTCCTGCTCGGCCAGCCCGCCCCCCGACGGGACGCCGGCGCCGGCCGCCGCACCGGCCGGCACCGGCCCGGCACCACCCGCCGCGGCCGGCGTCGTGCCCGTCGTGCCCCCCGCCTGCCCGGCCCCGCGACCGGTCTGCCCGGCGGCGTCCCGCGCCTCGGCCATCGCCTGCGCGACGGCGCCGCGCACCGCCGACCGCACGGCGCTCTGCGCCTGCGGGGCGAGGCGTCGCTGGAGCGAGAGCAGGCTCTTGCTCTCACCGAGCACCGCGCCCTCCTCGGACAGCACGCGGAACGTCATGCGCAGGTGCGCGGGGAGACGCTCGGCGTCCCACGCGTCGTCGGGCACCTCGACCCCGCGGATCGCGCGGACGGCCCTCGCGAACGCCTCGGTGAACGACGGTGCACCGGGCGGCGCGGGGGCCACCTCGGGCCAGTCGGGCAGGAGGCCGAGGACCTCGCGGGCCACGTCGGGTGCGGGCACGAGCTGGACGCGGATCTTCTTCGGCAGCGCGCGGATCGTCGCGGTCGTCAGCTCGGCGAGGAGGCCGGGGACCATCCAGTCGAACCCCTCGGGGCGCAAGCGGCCGAGCACCGCGATCGGGACGTGGACGGTGACGCCGTCGGCGTCGGCCCCCGGCTCGAACTGGTAGGTGAGGGGGAGGGTGAGGTCCCCCTGGTGCCACGTGTCCGGGAAGTCCGTGCCCGAGACCGCGTCCGCGTCGGGAAGGAGCAGCTCGCGGGTGAACGTCAGAAGCTCGGGCTCGTCGCGCCGGGCCTTCTTCCACCAGGCGTCGAAGTGGCGGGCGGTGACGATGCCCTCGGGCAGGCGCTCGTCGTAGAAGTCGGCGAGGCCCTCGGCGTCGATGACGAGCCCGCGCCGGCGGGCGCGGTGCTCGAGCTCCTCCGCCTCGGCGAGGAGCTCGCGGTTCCGGGCGAAGAACTCGTGGTGGGTACGCCACTCCCCGCCGACGAGCGCGTGCCGGATGAACATCTCCCGGGCGAGCGCCCGCGCCGCGTCGGTCCCCACAGAGGCGAGGGGCACGGTGCGGTCCGCCACGAGGGTCATCCCGTAGAGGAGCACCTTCTCGTGGACCATCGCGGCGCCCTGCTTGCTCGACCAGTACGGCTCGGAGTAGGTCCGCTTGCTCAGGTGCGCCGCGACCGGCTCCACCCACTCCGGCTTGATCCGCGCGACCGTGCGCGCGAAGAGCCGCGACGTCTCGACGAGCTCGGCCGCCATGACCCAGTCGTACGTCTTCTTGACGAGCCCGGAGCCCGGCCAGACGACGAACCGGGTGCCGCGGGCCCCGGCGTAGTCGCGGCGGCGCTCGTCGTAGCTGCCGAGGTTCGAGAGCAGACCCACGAGGAGCGACTGGTGGAGCGCGTCCGCGCTCGCGGCATCGCTCGAGCGACCGACGGCGACGGCGGCGGCCGCGGGGTCCTCGCCGACCTCCTCGGGGTGGGGCAGGGCGAGGGGGCGCATCGTCAGGCCGAGGGGCTTGGCGAGCTGGCGGAGCTGGGCGACGACGTCCTGCCACTCCCGCACGCGCAGGTAGTTGAGGTACTCCGCCCGGCACATCCGGCGGAACGCGGAGCCGGACAGGTCGCGCTGCTGGGTGCGCAGGTAGCGCCAGAGGTTGAGGTAGGACAGGAAGTCCGACGTGGTGTCGGCGAACCGGCGGTGCTTCGCGTCCGCGGCCTGCTGGTGCTCCGTCGGGCGCTCGCGCACGTCCTGGACGCTCAGCGCGGCGACGATGATCATCACCTCTGCCGCGCAACCGTTCGTCTGCGCCTCGAGCAGCATCCGCCCGAGCCGCGGGTCGATGGGAAGCTGGGCGAGCTGGCGGCCGACGTCGGTGAGCCGGGTCCCGCCCGCTGCCCCGGCAGACGGACCCGCCATCGCCCCCGTGGTCCGCCCGGCGGGGCCGGACGGGGCGTCGGTCGCATCCGCGCCGTCGGGGGCCTGGGTGCCCTCGGGGGCCCGCTCGAGGGCGCCGATTTCGTGGAGGAGCTGGACGCCGTCGCGGATCGCACGCGTCTCGGGCGGGTCGACGAACCCGAAGCGCTCGACGTCCCCGAGGCCGAGCGCAGTCATCTGGAGGATGACCGCGGCCAGCGACGTCCGCAGGATCTCCGGCTCGGTGTACTCGGGGCGGGACTCGAAGTCCGAGCGGGCGTACAGGCGGATGGCGATGCCGTCCGCGACGCGGCCGCACCGCCCTGAGCGCTGGTTCGCGCTCGCCTGCGAGATCGGCTCGATCGGCAGCCGCTGGACCTTCGTGCGGTTCGAGTAGCGGGAGATGCGCGCCGTCCCGGGGTCGACGACGTAGCGGATGCCCGGCACGGTCAACGACGTCTCGGCCACGTTCGTCGCGAGGACGACGCGCCGGACGGCGTGCGGCTCGAAGACGCGGTGCTGCTCGGCCGCCGAGAGGCGGGCGTAGAGGGGAATGACCTGGACGGCCGACGGCGGGTGCGCGCCACCCTCGTCCGGGGCGACGTACCGGGCGCCGAGGTGCTCGGCGAGCGCCACGTGGGTGTCCCGGATCTCGCGCTCGCCGGAGAGGAAGACGAGGACGTCACCGGACCCCTCGGCGACGAGCTCGTCGACGGCTTGGCAGATGGCCGTCGGCTGGTCGAGGTTGTCCGCGGGCGGGACGGTGACGCCCACGTCCGTCCCGTCCTCCTCGGTGTCCTCGGTGTCCGGGACGAGCGGGCGGTAGCGGATCTCCACCGGGTAGGTGCGCCCGGAGACCTCGACGACGGGCGCCGGGCGCAGGAGCGGACCCTCGCGGCGGGCGCCCTCGCGCACGCCGAAGTGCTCCGCGAACCGGGCCGAGTCGATCGTCGCCGACGTGATGATGACCTTGAGGTCGGGGCGGTCGGGGAGGAGGCGGGCGAGGTAGCCGAGGATGAAGTCGATGTTGAGGGACCGCTCGTGCGCCTCGTCGACGATGATCGTGTCGTACCGGCGAAGGAGCGGGTCGCGCTGGATCTCGGCGAGGAGGATGCCGTCGGTCATGAGCTTGACGAGGGTCGTCGGCCCCACCTCGTCGGTGAAGCGCACCTGGTAGCCGACGGCGCCGCCCATGCTCACGCCGAGCTCGTCCGCGATGCGCTCGGCGACCGTGCGCGCGGCGATGCGCCGCGGCTGGGTGTGGCCGATGGTCCCGGTGATGCCCCGGCCGAGCTCGAGGCAGATCTTGGGGATCTGGGTGGTCTTTCCCGAGCCCGTCTCGCCCGCGACGATGACGACCTGGTTCTCCGCGATCGCCCGGGCGATGTTCTCCCGGCGGGCGGAGACCGGCAGCTCCTCGGGATAGGTGATGACGGGCAGGGCGGCGCGGCGAGCGGCGAGCTGCTCCTCGCTCGGCGGACGGAAGCCGCGGCGCCCTGACCGCTGCCCGCGCGGAGGGTCGGTGCCCGCGCCGCGGAGCCTCGCGGGCTGCGTGCGGGAGGACTGCGCGCGGGTCTCTTCGGTCCTGACGGCGCCGCTCTCGTCCTCGGCGGTGGCGCGAGGGCCGGACGCGGGACCGCCCGCCCTGCCCCGGCCGCGTCCGCGGCGCCGACCGCGAGGCGAACCCGGCCCGCGCGGGACACCGCCGTCGGGAGAGCCGCCGACGGGCGGCGCCGCCGGCTCTGCACCCTCGTCGTGGCTCACGGTCGACCATTCTCGCCGATGGCCACCCCGGCTGGCACACCCGCCGCGCACGTGGCCTCCGAAGGACCGGCGGGCGCCGGTCGGCGCGCGGCCGCCGGCGCTCCCCGACCGGCGGACGCGGGGTGCGTGCGTGTCGTGTCAGGCGGCGGGTCCCGGCGTGGCGAGGGGCGCGCCGGCGGACCGGCGACCGGGACGCGCCGCGGCGCTCAGCGCCCCGCGGGTCAGGTAGGTCGTGAGCCACGCGGTGTCCATGAGCGACGGGGTGATGCTCCGCGGGGCCGGGGCGCTCACCGTCGGGGCGTGGATGAGGCCGCTCTCTCCGGCGAGCACCCGCCGGTCGATCTCCGCGGCCAGCTCGACGAGGCGCCTGCCGAGGTCGGCATGAGGCATGTGGCTGCCCACGTCCGCTGCGAGCGCCGTGGCCCACTCCTGCTCCAGCACGTCGCTGGGTACGTCCCTCCACGAAGTCATCGAGCACCTCCACCTCGTCGGGGCCTGCCCGTCGCTCGACGGCCTGGCCCCTCGTCACCGAAGCCGGGACGCCCCGCACTGCGTCCGCAGACGCGGCGCGAGCGCCGTGGGGAACGCGCTGGGCTCGGGAGCCGTGGCACGCTCCATACCGATCCTTGCCCTACCCGTGACGTGGTCTCACGGGTTCTCATTGTGGTTCTCACGCGCGGGCAGCCGCAATAGATCAAAGTCGAGAACCGCCGGCGTCTCCCCGGTGCCGGCGCCGGGGAGACGCCGGCCACGACGACCCATCCGCGTACGGGAGGATGGAGGCGTGGGAAGAGTCGTGGGATGGGCGGTGACGCTCCTGCTCGCCGTCGCGGCCGTCATCTCGCTCGACCCCGCGCGCGTCGGGCTCTCGACCGTCGTCCCGGTCGCGCAGGTCCTCCCTTTCCGCACCGTCCTCGCGGCGGCGTTCGTCCTCGCCGGGCTCGCCCTGCTGCTCGCCGCCCTCGCCGGCGCCCTCCGCCGCCGCGGCGGGACGAGGCGCACGGTGCTCGCCGCTGTGCTCCTCCTCGTCGGAGCCGGGCACGGCTGGGTCACGCTCGACCGCGGCGTGACGAACGATGGCGCGCTCGGCGCGGAGCCCGGCGCGGCTGACATCACGGTGCTCACCCTCAACACCTACGGCGGCGCGTCGAGCGCGGAGGAGGTCGCCGTGGCCGCCGTCGACGTCGGTGCCGACGTCCTCACCCTCCCCGAGACGGCCGCCGACGACGCCGCGCGCGTGGCCGCCCTCATCGCCTCCTCCGGAGGCCCCACGTTCCAGGTGTTCGTCCGCACGAGCGGCGGCTGGGACGCCCGCTCGACGGCGCTGCTCGTCAGCGAGCGGCTCGGCCGCTACGCGGAGGCCGAAGGGCCGGGCACGACGCTCGGGTCCGTCCGGGCGGAGCCCGTCGACGGCGCGGGGCCCGTCCTCGTCGCCGTCCACCCCGTCGCGCCCGTGGCGGAGGCGATGGAGGAGTGGGAGGCGGACCTCGAGGCCGTCATGGAGGTGTGCCGCGCGACGCCCGGGGTCATCGTCGCGGGCGACTTCAACGCCACGCTCGACCACGGACCGATGCGCGACGCAGGGGCGTGCGTCGACGGCGCCGTCGCCGCGGGCGTCGGGGGTGTGGCGACGTGGCCGGCGCGGCTTCCCGCGCTCGTCGGCACGACGATCGACCACGTGCTCGTCGACGGCGGTGCGTTCGACGTCGTCGACGGAGCGGTCCTCGAGGTGGGCGGGAGCGACCACCGCGCCGTCGCGGTGCGGATGGCGCCCCGGCCCGCCGCACGCTGAGCCGCACCACCTCGACGCCGCCGTGCCCGCGGGCTGGTCCTCCGGCCGCCGTCGTCTCGTCAGGTGGACGGTCATTGATCGCGGGACGGAACGCCGCCACGATCGCACCACCATCCAGAGCGGCTGAGAGTCCTGGCTCATCGACGCCGCAGCAACCCCCCGTCCCCGGGTGAGGGTGCTTCCGCCAGGTTCGATGGGGGAGTCGACGTCTGTGAGCACCGCTAGCCTCGTGAACGTGCCGACCGCGCGTCCGACCGTCTCGTTCGAGCTCTACCCGCCACGCACCGCCACCGGTGCCGCGGCCGCCTGGGAGACCGTCGAGCGCCTCGCCGGCGCGGCCCCGGACTTCTTCTCCGTCACGTACGGGGCGTCCGGCTCGTCGCGCCGGGCCTCGCGCGACGTCGTCCAGCGGATCCTCGCCGAGACGTCCGTGACGCCGATCGCCCACCTCACGTGCGTGGGCAGCTCGCGCGCCGAGCTGGCGCGGCTCGTCGCCGACCTCCTCGACGACGGCGTGCGGGACTTCCTCGCGCTGCGCGGCGACCCGCCGCAGGGTGAACCCGAGTGGGTGCCACGGCCCGACGGGCTCAACCGCGCGAGCGAGCTCGTCGCCCTCATCCGGCAGGTGGAGGAGGCGCGCCTCGGGCCCGCCGGCGGGGTGAGCATCGCCGTGGCCGCGTACCCGAGCGGCACGACCCACTCCCGCTCCCAGGACGTCCGGGCGCTGCGCGAGAAGCAGGACGCCGGGGCGGACTTCGCCATCACGCAGGTCTTTTACGACGCCGGCGCCTACGTCGACCTGTGCACGGAGGCCCGCGCGGCGGGCGTCCACCTGCCGATCGTCGCCGGCGTCATCCCCGCGACCGACCCCGGACGCCTCACGCGGCTCGCCGAGCTCACGGGCGTCGACGTGCCGCCCGCGCTCCTCGACGCCCTCGCCGTCGAGGACCCGGCGCTCCGCCACGAGCGTGGGATCGCCGCGACGCTGCGTCTCATCGATGCCGTCCTCGCCGCCGGCGCCCCCGGCCTGCACATCTACACGTTCAACCAGCACCGCCCGGCGCTCGACGTCATCGAGCACCTGCGCCGCCGCATCCCGACGTCGCACGACGACGCGTGGCCGTCCCCGGCACCCGTGTACCCGCCCCTGCCCCAGCCCGCCCCCACCGCGTGAGGACCTCATGACCGACACGACGATCCCCAACCTGCCGACGGCGACGATCCTCGGCTACCCGCGCATCGGACCCGACCGCGAGCTCAAGCGCGCGACCGAGTCGTTCTGGGCCGGCCGGTCCGAGGTCGACGACCTCGAGGCCGCCGCCGCCGAGCTGCGCCGGGCCACGCGAGCCCGGCTCGTCGGTCTGGGGCTGGGCCGTGACGACGCCTCCATCCCGAGCGACTTCTCCTACTACGACCAGGTCCTCGACACCGCGACGACGCTCGGCGCGGTCCCGCCCCGGTTCGCCCGCGAGCTCGACGCCGAGGGGCGCCTGGACCTCGCGGGGTACTTCACCGTCGCGCGCGGCGAGGGGGAGCGCGCGCCGCTGGAGATGACGAAGTGGTTCGACTCCAACTACCACTACCTCGTCCCGGAGATCAGTCCGGAGACCGGGTTCCGCCTCGCGGACGACCGCGTCGTGCAGCTCTTCCTCGAGGCCGCGGGCGAGGGCATCACGACCCGCCCGACGATCGTCGGCCCGGTGACGTTCCTTCTCCTGAGCAAGGCCGTCGGGGCCACGCCCGCCGCGGACGGTGCCGCCCCGGTGGTCCCCGCCCCCGAGGGCTTCGACCCGCTCGACCGCCTCGAGGACGTCCTGCCCGTCTACGCCGAGCTGCTCCGCGCCCTCAGCCAGGCCGGCGCGCCGTGGGTCCAGCTCGAGGAGCCCGCCCTCGCCGTCGACACGTGGGACGTGCCACGCGAGCGCGTCCTCGCCGCGACGGCCCGCGCGTACGAGGCGCTGTCCGTCGAGCTGCGCCGCCCCGAGCGGCCCGCCATCTTCGTGCCCGTCTCCTACGGCGCGGCCGACGACGCCCTCGCGGTGCTGGGCGCCACCGACGTCGAGGCCGTCGGCATCGACCTCGTGCGCGGGGACGTTCCGGCACCGGAGGTCCTCGAGACCCTCCGCACGACGATCGTCGTCGCCGGCGTCGTCGACGGGCGCAACGTGTGGCGCGCGGACCTCGACTCCGCGCTCGGCACCCTCGAGCGCCTCGCCGCGGGCCTGCGCCCTGACGCCGTCGCCGAGGGGTGGCTCGCCGTGGCGACCTCGACCTCCCTCCAGCACGTCCCGCACGACGTGGCCGCGGAGCCCAACCTCAGCGACGAGCTGCGCAGCTGGCTGGCCTTCGCCGACCAGAAGGTCGGCGAGGTGAGCACGCTCGCGACCGGCCTCAGCGCGGGACGCGACGCCGTCGCCGACGCGCTCTCCGACGCCGCGCACGCGCGCCGTACCCGGCTCGAGCACTCCGGCGTCACCCGCCCCGACGTCCGTGAGCGCGCCGCCGCCCTCGGCGAGGACGACTACCGGCGCAGCGACTTCGCCGCCCGGACCGAGGCGCAGAACCGCGTCCTCGACCTCCCCCCGCTCCCGACGACGACGATCGGCTCCTTCCCGCAGACGCCGGAGATCCGCCGGGCGCGCGCCGCGCACCGCAAGGGGCAGCTGAGCGCCGAGGAGTACACGGACGAGATGCGCGCGGAGATCCGGCGCGTCGTCGAGCTCCAGGAGGAGATCGGCCTCGACGTCCTCGTGCACGGGGAGCCTGAGCGCAACGACATGGTGCAGTACTTCGCCGAGAACCTCGACGGGTTCGCGGTGACGGAGAACGGCTGGGTGCAGTCCTACGGCACCCGGTGCACGCGGCCGTCGCTGCTGTGGGGCGACGTCACGCGTCCCGCCCCCATCACCGTGGAGTGGGCCACCTACGCGGCGTCGCTCACGGCGAAGCCGGTCAAGGGGATGCTCACCGGACCCGTGACGATCCTCGCGTGGTCCTTCGTCCGCGACGACCAGCCGCTCGCGGACACCGCCACGCAGGTGGCGCTCGCGCTGCGCGAGGAGGTGAGTGACCTCGAGGCGGCAGGAATCGGCATCATCCAGGTCGACGAGCCCGCGCTGCGCGAGCTGCTGCCGCTGCGGGCGGCGGACCAGCCCGCGTACCTCGACTGGTCGGTCGGGTCCTTCCGGCTGGCGACGGCGGGGGTGCGCGACGAGACCCAGATCCACACCCACCTGTGCTACTCCGAGTTCGGCGAGGTCATCGGAGCCATCGACGGCCTCGACGCCGACGTGACGAGCATCGAGGCGGCTCGCTCGAAGATGGAGATCCTCCCGGACCTCGCCTCGTCCGGCTACGCACGCGGCATCGGCCCGGGCGTCTACGACATCCACTCCCCGCGCGTGCCGAGCACCGAGGAGATCGCCGAGCTCCTCGCCGACGCGGCGCGCTCGGTGCCCACCGGCCTGCTGTGGGCGAACCCGGACTGCGGGCTCAAGACCCGCCGGTACGAGGAGGTCACCCCCGCGCTCAAGAACCTCGTCGCAGCGACGGCGCAGGTGCGCGCGGGCCTGTAGACCCGCAGCGCCGGCCCTGCGGGGCCTCAACCTCCCCCTCGCTACAGAACGGGCCCGGCACCGTGGAGGTGCCGGGCCCGTTCACGTGCGTCCCGCCGTCGGGCTCGTCACCCCGGGCGGTCAGGCTCGATGATCAGCGCACGGTGTCGAAGATGCCCCACCCGTTGCCGACCTGGACGCGGGCGCCGAACGTGCCACGACCGGTGCTCGGGTAGATGTACGCGTTCCCCGAGCGGCCGTCGACGCCGAGGATGTCGCTGCGACCGTCGCCGGAGAAGTCACCGACGGCGGAGATGTGGTCGAAGCCCGCCCAGCCGCTACCGATCTGGGTGCGAGCGGACATCGTGTTGCCGGCCCTGCTGTAGTAGGCGTAGAGACGTCCGCTGCTGTCGCGGGCGAAGATGTCCCCGCGGCCGTCGGCGTTGAAGTCGCCACCGTCGAAGATGTCGGTGTAGCCGGCCCAGCCGAAGCCGATCTTGGCGGAGCCGCTGATGCGCCCGGTGCCGCTGCCGTAGTAGACGTGCATGTCGCCGGCTGCGGTCGTCGCGAGGATGTCGGCCCTGCCGTCGCCGTTGAAGTCACCGGGAGAGAAGACGTTGGTGAAGCCGCCCCAGCCGTTGCCGATCTGCACCTTGCCCGCGAAGCCGCTGCCGGTACCGGCGTAGAGGTAGAGCAGGCCGTTCGGGGCGATGGCGAGGATGTCGGCGCGTCCGTCGCCGTTGAAGTCACCGGGTGCGATGAGCTCGTACCCGGTCCAGCCGGTGCCGATGGTCCTCGGGGTTCCCCAGCCGTTGCGGCCGTTGCCGGGGTACAGCGCGAGTCGGCCCGTGGAGCTGATCGTCAGGACGTCGGCCCTGCCGTCACCGTTGTAGTCCTTGTTGCCGGGCGTCCCGGTGGGCGCCGGAGCCGGCGCCGGGGCCGTGCTGCCGGCGTAGGCCGCGAAGTTCTGCGTGGCGTAGTAGCGGCCGGAGGAGGCCATCGCCCAGCCCACGCCGATGTCCGTGAGCGAGGGGTTGAGGATGTTCGCGCGGTGACCCGCCGAGTTCATCCAGCCGTTGAAGACGGCCTGCGGGTTGTTCTGGGAGTGCCAGGCGACGTTCTCGGCGCCGCGCGTCCATCCCGCGGGGTAGCCCGAGGTGAAGTTCGGACGGTGCGACATCGTGTTCGCCGCGGCCTGACGCTGCGACCAGTCCTGTGCGATCGAGGTGAGCGAGCCGTTGACCCGCATCGGGCGCAGGCCGTGCTGGGCACGCGCCTGGTTGACGAGCGAGACGATCGTGTCGGCCTGCGCGGGGGCGGCCTGCGCGCTGGTCGGGACGGCGACGAGGAAGGTGGCGACCAGGCCGAGTGCCATGGCCACGACTAGCATGAGGCGCGAGGTGGAGCGGACGGTAGACGTATGCATGGGGCTCCCTGACAGCGGTGCTGGATGAGGCGGAGGGCCTGGCGAGCGGTGTGATCGGACCGTGCGCTTCGAGGGCCGGTGCTGCGGGCTCTGCGTCCCGGAGGGGGAGGGACCAATCCCGACGGCTTCAGTTTAGCGAGAACCTTGCCGAGCAAGCATGTGAGCCGTATTACGCAAATACCTACATACGTAGACTTCTGGCGCGGGATGTCGCCACATGTGCCGGGCGACAAGCGGATTCGTAGAGAATGTGATACGCGTCACACCCCGTGGGAGGTTCGCTCGCGCGGTGTTTTTACCCAACGCACGCCCCGGATGTTCAAGAGTTGCCGCCCACAGTCTCGACGATCGTCTAGTCGCCGAAAGTTGCTGAACCAGCACGTCGAGATGCGATCTGCGCTGGTGCACGGTTGTCTCGTGGGCAAACTGCCCTCGAGCCCCCGCCGTGCCCCGGCCGGGCGACCGCGGCTCTCCGCGCGCGATGAAGAGGGCGCGCGGGGTGCCCAGCGTCGGCCGGCTCGGACGGCCGCGACTGGGGCGCGCGCAACCCGGCAGACCGGCTCGAGCCGTCAGCGCGCGCTGGTACGCCGGTGCCCATAAGGTGATCAACCAAGAAGTCCGGACTTTGAGGAGGCGCATCGCGATGGGCAAGTTTTCGTTCGTACTGGGCGCCGGTGTCGGTTACCTGCTCGGGACCCGCGCTGGCCGCCAGCAGTTCGAGAAGATCAAGCACGCCAGCAAGAACGTCTGGCAGGACCCGCGGGTCCAGCAGGGCGTGCACAAGGTCGAGGACAAGGTCGGCCAGGTCGCGCGTGAGCAGGGCTCGGCCGTGACCGACAAGGTCGCGGGCATCGTGAAGTCGAAGATCGGCTCCGAGGGTCGCCACAGCGACTCCTCGAGCACGGGCGCGAGCGACTCCGGCGGCACGATGGAGCCGACGCCCCCGCAGCCGGACATCAGCCGCTAGGCCACGCGCACGCGCACGACGACGACGCCGCACCGTTCCGGACTGGGAGGGTGCGGCGTCGTCGTTCGTTCGTGCGGGCGGGCGTGCTCGGCGCGGATCCGACCGGACGGCGGGCCGGCTCGGGTCGGGCCCGGGGCCGGGCGTGCTCGTCGCGGGTCAGGCGGGGTCCACCGCCGTGACGGTGACGGGTACGTTCCCACGGGTGGCCTTGGAGTACGGGCAGACCTGGTGCGCGGCCTCGGCGAGGCGCTGCACCGTCGGCAGGTCCTGCCCGGGGATCGCGACGGCGAGCTCGACCGTGAGGGCGTAGCCGCCGCCCTCCGGGCCGAAGCCCACGGTCGCGGTCACGGTGGAGCCGCTCGCGTCGACACCCTCCTTCTTGGACACGCCGCCGAGCGCGCTGTTGAAGCACGCGGAGTAACCGGCGGCGAAGAGCTGCTCCGGGTTGGTCCCCGTGCCCGGCCCGCCCAGCTCGGACGGCGCCGTCAGTGCGACGTCGAGGACGCCGTCCTCCGAGGTCGCACGCCCACCGCGCCCTCCGGTCGAGGTGACGCGCGCGGTGTAGATGATCTTGTCCGGTGTCTGCTCAGCCATGTCCCCACATGATCATCCCGGTGCGCCGCCCGCCACCGGGGGGTGTGGCTGTGCCTCTGTCGCTGCAGGACTCCCCGGTGCCGGGGAGGTTGTCCCGCCGGCACGGTGGCGCCGGGAGCAGCGCGCCCGCCATGCTGGGTGCTCGCGACGAAGGGCACGACGATGACGGCACCACTACGCACGGCACTGGTCGGCTTCGGGCACGCGGGGCAGGTGTTCCACGCGCCGCTCCTCGCCGATGACCCGGCGTACTCGCTCGATGTCATCGTCACCGCGGACCCGGGCCGCACCGCCATCGCGAACGCGCGGTACCCCGGCGCCCGGGTCGTCCCCTCGGCCACCGACCTGCGCGGGCTGGCCGGGGAACTCGACCTCGTCGTCGTCGCGACGCCGCCGTCGACGCACCTCGAGGTAGCGCACGCTGCGCTCGACGACGGGCTCGCCGTCGTCGTCGACAAGCCGCTGTGCGCGAGCGCGGCGGACGCCGAGGCGCTCGTCGCGCGGGCGGAGCGCCTCGGGGTGCCGCTGACGGTGTTCCACAACCGGCGCTGGGACGCGGAGTTCCTCACCCTGCGGGGCCTCCTCGCGGACGGCGCCCTCGGGGAGGTCTTCCGGTTCGAGTCCCGCATCGACCGGTGGAAGACGGCCGAGACCAAGCCGTGGAAGGCAGCGGCCACCACCGCCGAGGCCGGCGGCGTGCTCTACGACCTCGGCACCCACCTCATCGACCAGGCGATCACGCTCTTCGGGCCGGTGGTCGACGTGCACGCCGAGATCGACGTCCGGCGGCCGCACGCCGGCACCGACGACGACGTCTTCGTCGCGCTCACGCACGCGAACGGCGTCCGCAGCCACATCTCGGCGGGCAACGTCGCGGCCCAGGCCGGCCCGCGCATGCGCGTGCTCGGCTCGCGGGCGGCGTTCGTCAAGCAGGTCGGTGACGGCCAGGAGGCGGCTCTCACCGCGGGGGCGGTGCCGTCGGACACCGGTTACGGCGTGGAGCCGGCGTCGACGTGGGGGACGCTCGGCGTCGGCGAGGACGCCGAGCCGGTCCCGACCGAGCGCGGCAGCTACGACGCCTTCTACGCCGAGCTCGCCCGGGCCCTGCGGGAGGATGGTCCGCTCCCGGTCGACCCCCGCGACGCCGTCGCCGTCATCGCTCTCATCGAGGGCATCCACCGGACCGCGGGGCGCGCCTGAGGGGACCACGTGCACCGGGCTACGCGCCGACGTCTCCCGCCGGCCGGATGGACCTGGGATCCTGGGTCCGTGACGACGCCCGAGCCCCGCCCCGACATCCCGCAGGACGACGACGCACCTCGCCCGGAGCCGACGCGGGCGCAGGTGCGGCGCTGGCGGGGGCACCTCGCCGACGAGCAGGCTGAGGCCGCCGTCTACCGGGACCTTGCCGGGCGTCGCACCGGCGAGGAGCGCGAGATCCTCCTCGCGCTCGCCGAGGCGGAAGGGCGGCACGAGGCCCACTGGCGCGCGCTCCTCGGCGACCGTGCGGGTCGCCCCCGCGGGGGCGACCCCCGCGCCCGGGTGCTCGGCTGGCTCGCCCGCCGGTTCGGCTCCGTCTTCGTCCTCGCGCTCGCGCAGCGGGCCGAGTCCCGCTCCACCTACGACACCGACGACGACGCGACGCAGGCCATGGCCGCCGACGAGCGCATCCACGAGGAGGTCGTGCGCTCGCTCGCCACGCGCGGTCGGAACCGGATGTCGGGGATGTTCCGCGCGGCCGTCTTCGGCGCCAACGACGGCCTCGTCTCCAACCTCGCACTCGTCCTCGGCATCGGCGCGACCGGGGTGTCGAACCAGACCGTCCTGTTCACCGGCATCGCCGGGCTGCTCGCGGGGGCGCTGTCGATGGGTGCGGGTGAGTACGTCTCGGTTCGCTCGCAGCGCGAGCTGCTGGAGGCCTCGCGCCCGGGCCCGCAGGCGGCCGCTGCCATCCCGCACCTCGACGTCGACGCGAACGAGCTCGCGCTCGTGTACCGGGCACGCGGGATGAGCGCGGAGGAGGCGGCCGAGCACGCCGCCGAGGTCCTCGAGGACCAGTCGACGCCGCGGCGCACCACGCCGGCGACAAAGGACTACGAGGAGATCGGCACGGGCTGGAACGCCGCGTTCTCCAGCTTCCTCTTCTTCGCCTCCGGGGCGCTCCTGCCCGTGCTGCCCTACCTCTTCGGCCTGAGCGGCATGACGGCGATCGTCGTCGCGACCGTCATCGTCGGTGCGGCGCTGCTGCTCACGGGGGCGACGGTGGGCGTCCTTTCCGGTGCCCCGCCGCTGCGCCGTGCGCTGCGCCAGCTCGGGATCGGCTACGGCGCCGCCGCGGCGACGTACCTCCTAGGCCTCGCCTTCGGCGCCACGGTGAGCTGATCGACCGACGAGGTGTCGGCGCGTCACTCCACCGCCCGGGCCCGCCCCGCACCCGCCCGTCCGACGTGGCCGAGGGCGTCGACCATCGTCGATGCCCCCAGCGGGTGGTCTGACGCGCGCTCGCGTCGGTCGACCTGAGTCGATTCCCGTCCGGAGTGGCGGGGGTGCCGCAATCGCGGGCGAGCACCGCCCCGGGCAGTCTCGCAGCGCGGGGAATTCGGTTGTTCATCGTGTCGAAATCTGGCGCTGACTTTCGTCTAACTCGTGCCCGGAACTGGCGACGTTGGTCTATCTCGAAATCCTTGTCCGGCCGGACGCTCCGCCGCTAGCGTCATCCACGTCAGCGCGGGCCGGTTACGTTCCCTGGTCCGTGATGACCGACGGCATGTGCCGCCGGGGTGAAGGTCATGGGCTGCAGGCCACGGCTTCTCAAATACCCATCCGCAGTTCCTCCCATGGGATCACACATCCATCCAGACATTGCAGGGGAGAAACACGATGAACAGTTTGGTCACGCAGTGGAAGGACCCGCTCGCGGCGCGCACCGATGCGCACCCGGCCGGCGTTGTTCTGCTCGACGACGAGGAGATGGGCCAGCTCAACGGTGGCTGGTCGACGAGCATCCCGTGCGCGGGGTTCATCGTCACGACGATCACGGCCTGCTTCAACGACACGGTGGTCTTCGGGTCGTGCAAGCTCGGCACACGCGGCTGCTGCCGGTAAGGGGGCGAGTGATGAGCACGATCGACGCATGGAAGAACCCTCTCCTGCGTTCCGGCGCGGACGTCTCGCACCCGAGCGGCAGCGTGGACCTGACGGAGCTGTCCGACCTCGAGCTCTCCGGCGCGGCCGGAGGGGTGGGCACGAACGTCGCCGGCACCTTCGGGTGCTGCTGGTGCATGCCGTGGTACTCGAGCTGGACGAAGTGCGGCCTCGTCTGCAGCAGCAAGTGCAAGTGGTAGTCGCCTGATGCGCCAGACCGGCACCGGGCCGGCCAGCCCGAGCACCCGGTGCCGGTCCGGCCTCACGAATCGAGAGCATTGATCACATGACCTCCCTCATCCCTTCCCTCCAGGCCGACGCCGCGGCACCCGTCGTCTCCGCTGCGCCCACGACGATGACGCCGTCGGGCTCCGCGCCGCTCCCGTGGCAGCGTGCCGCCACGCTCGCCGAGCGCCTCGACTCTGCCCCCACCGAGCCCGACGACGAGCTCGGCCGCCTGCGGTACGCCCGCTGGCGCACCCTGCCGGCCTTCCGCGCGCCCGGCGCCACCGAAGAGAGCGCGATCCGCCCCCTCGGCGTGACCCCCGAGCTCTTGCGCGAGCTGCTCGGCGAGCCCGACGCGTCGCTGCGCGCCCGGCTCGGGGACGCCCCCGCGTGGGTCCGGACCTTCGAGGAGCTGTGGGCCACCGGCACGCGCCAGATGGAGGAGGACCGCGAGCACATCCCGGACCTGCGCCTCCTGGCCCCGGTCCTGCCGCTCGTCCTCGGTGCACGGGTCGCACTCGCCGAGCGAGCCCGGGCGGCCCTCGGCGCGGGGAGCTCCCGGTACCTCGACGCCGACCTCGCCGAGCAGGTCGTCACGGCGATGGTCGACGACCCGCCCATGGACGAGCTGTCCCTCATCGTCGTGCCGACGACCGTCCTCGAGGTCAACGTCGCCCGCGAGAGCGGGCTCCTGCACGGTGAGACACCGCAGGAGCGGTTCGACGACTTCGTCCACCTCATGAGCAATCCCGAGCGGTCGCGCGCGCTGCTCGCGGAGTACCCCGTCCTCGCGCGGGCCGCGACGGAGCGGCTCACGTTCTGGATCGAGCGGCGCACGGAGCTCGCGGAGCACCTCGTCGCGGACCTCGACGCGATCGTCGAGACGCTGTGGCACCGGCCGCCGTCGACGCTCACCGTCGACTTCGGCCAGGGCGACAGCCACCGGCGCGGACGCAGCGTCGCCATCGTGCGCACAGACGCCGGCGCCGTCGTCTACAAGCCGCGCCGCTCGGACATGGACGCCGCCTACGGCGACGTCGTCGACTGGTTCAACCGGCACACCCCTCAGCTGGACCTCGGCCTGCCGCTGCGCATCGGGCGGGGGGACTACGCGTGGTTCGAGTTCGTCGTCGCGCAGCCCGTCACCGACGACGACGCCGCGGACCGCTGCGTGTGGCGGGCCGGTGCCACGAACGCCATCATGCACGCGCTCCAGGCCACGGACATGCACCACGAGAACCTCGTGCTCGCCGGCGAGCACCCGTACCCGGTGGACCTCGAGTCGCTCCTGCACACGGACAAGCGGTACGCGACCGTCGTCGAGCAGGTCGTCCCGAACATCGCGCACGAGGCGCTCAACGGGTCCGCGCTGTCCGTCGGCATCCTGCCCAACACGATCATCACGGGCCACGGCGCGGACGTCGTCGCCACGGACATCACGCCGCTCGGGTACCGCGGCGGGCAGGTCGGCAACCTCACGATGGCGCAGGTCCAGGGCGACGAGACGGACGAGGTGCGCCTCGGCAACGCGCGCCCCCCGCTCGACCCGGAGGACGCCGACGACGCGGACCGCCCCGCGGACGGCTTCCTCCTGCGGCCGGAGGCGTTCGAGAGCGGGTTCACCGCGGCCTACGCCCTCATTGCCTCGCAGCGCGCGGAGTGGGCGGCGCCCGGCGGCCTCCTCGACGGCTTCCGCGGCGCGCGGACCCGGTACATCCCGCGGCCCACGATGATCTACGCCAAGGTCCTCAGCGAGTCCTACCACCCGGACTTCATGCGGGACGGACTCGACCGGGCGCTGTGCCTGGGCAAGCTCCTCGCGGGCTACACCGACCGGCCGGTGCGCGATGCGATGATCGCCGGCGAGGTCGACGACCTGCTCGTCGGCGACATCCCGTTCTTCGAGATCGACGTCGCCACGGGGAGCATCCTGCGCCTCGACGGCGAGGAGTCGATCGAGCGCGACGGCGACACCCCTCTCGAGGTGGTGCGCGCCGTCGTCGGCGCGATGGGCCCGGCCGATGCCGAGATCCAGCGCCAGGTCATCCGGTACAGCTTTGCCTCCGCGCTGCTCGCCGGGCGCGACGCGACGGGGTCCGACGCGCACGCCGAGGACGAGGTCGACCTCGCTGCGCTCCTGCCGCCGACGATGCCGGACCCGGCCCGCCGGGAGGAGAAGATCGAGGCGGCGCTCGAGGTCTCCCAGCTCCTGCTCGACCGGATGGTCCGCCGCCCGGGCGGGGTCGGGTGGCTCTCCCTCACCGCCGTCGCGGAGCGGCACTGGGTCATCAGCCCCGCTGTCATGGACACGTACGCGGGCCTGAGCGGCATCGGCCTCGGCCTCACCGCCGTCGGGCAGATCGCCGGAGACGAGCGGATCTCCGCCGCCGCCGAGGAGGTCATGGACCAGGTGGTCGGCTACGACCCCCTCATCCTCACCGACCCGACCTCCATCGAGAAGACGCGCGAGGCGTTCGGGACCGGCGCCTACGGGCACCTCACCGGCATGGCGGTGGCCCTCGCCCACACCGGCGCCCGGTTCGGGCGTGCCGACTACACCCGGACGGCGCTGCGGGCGCTGGACCTCATGGCCCACCTCGCGGACACAGACACGGACCATGACATCGTCGCCGGCAACGCCGGCGCCGTCCTCGGGGTCCTCGCCGTCATGGAGCGGGCGGAGGTGCCCGGGGGCCGGGCGATCCTCAGCCGGCTCGTCCGGCGGCTCATCGACGCGGGCCAGGAGCGCGACGGCCGGTGGAGCTGGCCCCAGGCGGGCGGCGGGACACCGCTCGTCGGCTTCTCCCACGGCACGACCGGGATCGCGCTCGCCCTCGCCCGCGCCGGACGCCTCCTCGGCGACCGGGACGCCGCAACGGTCGCCGCTGGGGCCCTCGAGTACGACCGCCAGCACCTCGTGCGGGCCACGGGCGACTGGGTGGACCTGCGCACGGAGGCGCGAGACACGGACGACGGTGAGATGCACATGCGGGCGTGGTGCCACGGCAGCCCCGGCGCCGGCCTCGGCCGCGCAGAGCTCGTCGCCCTCGACCTCCTGCCCGCCGTGCGCGAGCCGGTCGAGGCCGAGCTCGCGCTCGCGGCCCGGGCGACGGCCGAGGCGGTCCTCTACCGGCCCGGCGAGCCGGTCGGTACGGGCAACCACTCGCTGTGCCACGGCGACATCGGCAACCTCCTCGCGCTCGAGGCGATGTGGGCGCCGTCCATGGCGCCGGGCGAGGTCGCCGAGCGCACCGGCCGGACGTGGGCCGACCTCATGCGGCGCGGGCGGGACGAGGGGTGGGCGTGCGGGGTCCCCGCGGGCGTCGTCGTCCCCGGGCTCATGATGGGCCTGGCCGGGATCGCGTGGGGGTTCGCCTACGGGGCGGCGCCCGAGGGCCAGCTCGACGTCCTCACCCTGCGCACCCGCGTCCAGGGCGGGGGTGCGGCGTGAGCGCCGTCGTCCGGCCGCCGCGCCGCGACGCGACCCTGCCCGAGTTCCCCCCGAAACGGCTGACGATCGTCCTCACCCTCGTGACGACGGCGGCGCTCGTCGCGTGCGTCCTGCTCGTCCGCGTGCCGCAGGTGGCCGAGCTGACGCTCGTCGGCGTCCGGGCGGACGAGCTGCGCGTCGCCGGGCTCAATGTGCCCGAGCTCGAGGACGGTGACCGCGTGACCATCTGGGTCGGCGAGACCGAGGTGAGCGGCACCGCCTCCGGCCTCGAGGCGATCCCCGAGAGCGAGGCGCACGCCTTCCTCCTCGACCTCGACGAGAACCTCGTCGACGTACCGGTCCAGTACTCGACGGCGCGCGCCGACTTCGGCGCGACGAGCGTCCTGGATGCCCTCGTCGGGCAGTGGTGAGGATGGGCATGCGCACGCGACGACGGATCCCCATCCAGCTCCAGGCCACCCCGACGGAGTGCGGTCTGGCCTGCCTCGCGATGATCTCGTCCTTCCATGGGCGGGCGACCACGGTGAGCGAGGTCCGCCGCGCCATCGACGTGGGCCGCGACGGCGCGAGCCTCAAGCAGATCAAGGACCACGCCCAGGCCGAGGGGCTCGTCGTCCAGGCGGTGCGGTGCCCCATCGAGCACGTCCCGACCCTGCCGCGCGCCACCCTCATCACGTGGACGAGCTCGCACTTCGTCGTCCTCGACCGGGTGACGAGCCGCGGCGTGCGGATCCTCGACCCGGCCGACGGCGAGCTGGTCGTCACCCACGAGGAGTTCGCCCAGTCCTACACGGGCGTCGCGCTCACCTTCACCCCGGGCCCGGAGTTCGAGCCACGGCGGCGCTCCGGCCTCGGGTTCCGCCGGTTCGTCGCGCCGTACGTGCCCCGGGCGCGGGCGAAGCTCGCCGGGCTCATCGCGCTGGGCTTCGTGCTCACCGCCGTCGGCGCGATCCCGGCGCTGCTGACGAAGGTCGTCGTCGACAGCCTCGTCCCGGCGGGCGACGTCGGGCCGATCGGTGCGATGGTCGGCATCAGCGCCGCCTTCGCGCTGTCCTACCTCTTCACCGGGCTCCTGCGCGCCGAGCTCCTCCTCTGGCTGGAGAAACGGCTGGACGCCTCCCTCATGGCGGGCATCCTCGACCACCTGCTCGTCCTGCCGTACCGCTACTTCCAGCAGCGCAGCACCGGCGACCTCCTCGTGCGGTTCTCGAGCACGGCCTACATCCGCGACGTCCTGAGCGGGCGCCTGCTGCCCATGGTCATCGACGCGGTCTTCGTCGTCGTCTACCTCGCGTTCATCGCGGCGAACTCGCTCGTCTACGCCGGGCTCATCCTCGCCGTCATCGTCATCCAGGCCGTCGTCATCGCGGCGTTCGCGGCACCGGCCCGCCGCCAGGCCGAGCGGGAGATGGCGGAGATGTCCGCCTCGCAGAGCGTGCTGCTCGAGACGATCCGGGCCGTGGAGACCGTCAAGAGCCTCGGCACCGAGGACCAGGCGTACCGCCGCTGGGGGGCATCGTTCGCGCGTCAGCTCGACGCCGGCGCACGCCGGACGCGCCTGGACAACACCCTGGGTAACCTCCTCGACTCCGTCTCCTACATCGTGCCGGTGCTCATGCTCCTGCTCGGTGCCGTCATGGTCATCAACGGCGAGCTGAGCCTGGGCACGATGCTCGCACTCAACTCCCTCGCGGGGATGGCGCTCGGGCCGGTGCGCTCCATCGGGATGAACCTCCAGGTACTCCAGACCGTCCGGGTCCACCTCGCCCGGCTGCGCGACATCCTCGACGAGAACCCCGAGGACACCCACGAGGACATGCCCGAGCGGGAGCTGCGCGGGGCTATCGACGTCGAGAACGTCTCCTTCCGCTACGGCGACTCCTCCCCGTACGTCCTCGACGGCATCGACTGCCGCATCCGGGCGGGGGAGTTCGTCGCCGTCATCGGCCCGAGCGGGTCGGGCAAGAGCACGCTCGCCCGCCTGCTCCTCGGGCTCCTCGACCCGTCTACCGGGCAGGTCCGCTACGACGGCGTGCCGATGGATGAGATGAAGCTCTCCTACCTGCGGCGCCAGTGCGGGATGGTCACCCAGGACTCGGAGGTGACGAGCGGGTCGCTCCTGTCGAACATCCGCGCAGGGCGCGAGGAGGTGAGCGACGAGGACGCCGTCGCGGCAGCGCAGGTCGCCGCGCTCGCGGAGGACGTGGCTGCCATGCCCATGGGGTTCGACACCCCGCTCGGGGAGTCCGGCGTCGGGCTCTCCGGTGGGCAGCGCCAGCGCCTCGCCATCGCGCGCGCGGTGGCCGGGTCGCCGAAGATCCTCGTTCTCGACGAGGCGACGAGCCACCTCGATGCTCCCACCGAGCAGCGCATCACGGAGCAGCTCGAGCGGCTGCCCGTCACGAGGGTCGTCATCGCCCACCGGCTGAGCACGGTCGTCAACGCTGACCGGATCATCCTCATGCGCGGTGGCCGGGTGGCGTGCAGCGGCACCCATGCCGAGATGCTCGGGCAACCGGAGTACGTCAGCTTTATCGGAAACCAGCTGGGCCGACCGGCCGTGGGAGCACTCCCGTGAGCGGCCGCAACGAAAGGACAGGACACATGAAGCAGTGGGGAATCGTCATGATGCTCGTCGGGATCGTGGTCCTGGCAGGCAGCGCCCTTTTCGTGGGCGTCCACGTGCTCAATTTCATCGGCGCCGCACTCATCCTCTTCCCGGTCGTGCTGTACCTGATCCGCCTCGCGGAGAGCTCGTGGAAGGGCGCCGCGCGATGACCGGGACCACCGTGGTGGTCGAGGGGCTCGCGAAGTCCTACCGCGGCCACCGCGCGGTGCGCGACCTGTCCTTCACGGCCCACCCCGGGCGCATCACGGGGCTGCTCGGCCCCAACGGTGCCGGGAAGACGACGACGCTGCGGATGCTCCTCGGCCTGGTCCAGCCCGACGCCGGGTCCGCCACGTTCAACGGCACGGCCTACCGCGACCTCACGACCGCCCCGCGCACCGTGGGAGCCGTCCTCGACGGGACCGGCTTCCACCCCCTGCGCTCGGGGCGTGCGCACCTGCGCACCACGGCCAAGGCCGTCGGGGCGACGCGCGCCCGACTGGACGAGCTCGTCGAGCTCGTCGGCCTCGGCGAGGCGATCGGCCGGCGCGTCGGGGGGTACTCCCTGGGGATGAAGCAGCGGCTCGCGCTCGCGGACGTCCTGCTCGCGGATCCGGAGGTGCTCATCCTCGACGAGCCGACGAACGGTCTCGACCCCGTGGGGATGGCGTGGCTGCGGGGGCTGCTACGGGCGAAGGCCGCCGCGGGCGCGACCGTGCTCGTCTCCTCGCACCTCCTCGCCGAGGTCGAGCAGGCCGTCGACGACGTCCTCATCATCGACGGCGGCACCGTCGTCCTCGCAGACTCCCTCGAGGCGCTGCGGGCGCGGGAGAGCGACTTCAACCTCGAGCGGCTCTACCTCGAGGCCGTCCACGCCTCGCCGGCGGGAGCGTGGTCCGCGTGAGCGCCGTCGCCGTCGAGTGGCGTAAGGCCGTCACCACCCCGACGTGGTGGCTCCTCGCACTCTGCGCGTTCCTCTTCATCGCCCTCATCGGGGGGCTCGTGACGATGAACATCACGGGGCAGGTGCCGGACGACCTCGTCTACACCGAGGGCGGGGCCACTCACCTCGTCAGCACCCCGCTCGAGTACATCTACTCGTTCGCCGCCCGCGCGGGTTACGTCTTCCCGTTCCTTCTCGGGGCGCTTCTCATCACCGCCGAGTACCGGCACGGGACGCTGTCCCGCTCGCTCCTCCTCAGCCGGTCCCGGCTCGACTTCTACACGGCCAAGACGGTGGTCGGGGCAGGCACCGGCCTGGCCTACGGGATCGCCGCTGCCGCCGTGGGCGGGGTGACGACGGCGGCCGTCCTGACGATGCGCGGCATCTCCAGCGACGTCGGCACGGCCGAGATCCAGGGCATCCTGCTGCGGACCGTCGCCGCGTTCGTCCTGTGGGCGCTCATCGGGGTGGGCCTGGGGGCGCTCCTGCGCAACCAGGCCGTGACGATCGGTGTCGTCCTGCTCTTCACCCTGTTCATCGAGCCGACCCTCACGTCGATGGGCAACGAGAACGCCGACCTCAACGCCTTCGCCAAGTACCTGCCCGGCGCCGCGAGCCTCTCGCTCGTGTGGCCGCCGAGCGGGTCCGAGACGCGGGGGATGGGCGCCGCGCTCGAGTCGCTCGGCTGGGTCGAGGGCGGCCTCGTGCTAGCCGCCTACGCAGCGGTCGCCGTCGTGGCGGGGTACCTCGTGAGCCTGCGGAGGCGGGACATCACGAGCTGAGGTTCTCGCTCTTGCTGCGCCCGTCGGATCTACGAGCCGGCGGGCGCGGTGGTGGGCGGGAGCAACTCGCCGCCGCGGTATCCGAACACGTGCACTCCAACCAACTTCCGACCAGTGGAGGCTCACGCAGAAAGCGATTCGTTGCTAGTTCACGGCCGTGCCGGCGGCTCGGTGCTCGTCCCAATGCTTGCCCAGCCAGGCGACATGCTCGTCCCGCAGTCGCGACGCCAGTCGTCCACCGTGTAGCCGTGCGTACTGTGGAAACTCCGCGAGTTCTGGCGCGACGTCGACCCTGAGCCCCGACGGGTCCACTGCGAGGGTTCCGTCGTCGAAGAGCCGATGAATGTCCCGCCGGAGCATCAGCCCGCCGTGCTCGAAATGCGTACCGAGCTGGGCGTAGCTGTAGAGATGACCCGCCTCCAGGACGCGCGTCGGAGCGTCACCAGTGAAGGCGCACACGCTCCCCTGGGCCGCCAGGAGCTGCTCACGGAACTGCCGCTGTCCCCGGCGGACGCGAACGAGTGCGCGGGAGAATCCCTGAGGCAGCTCGACGTGCAGGCTCGGGGGCTGCCAGCTCATGTCAACGCGCGCGGTCACACGGTCGACGGCGCGGGTAGCGCCCTTCGAGGCGAGCGCCTCGCTCAGGGCGGCCCAGTCGATGGGGCGCATCGCGTTAATGTCACCACGATTCACCGCTAGAGACCGGATCTCCTTCTCCCCGACGAGCCCGTCGAGCGGAGCCCAGGCCGCGTCGTACCGCGCCCGGTACAGGTCCACCTCGATGACGTCGGCGAGGGGAGTCTCGAACTCGTAGCGGCACTTCATACACCGATACCGCGGCTTTGCTCTCTTACGTGGGTCGATGCGAGTAGTGCTGCAGACCGGACACCGTTGAAGCACCTTTGTACCTGGCCAAGTGTCGATCTCCTCGATCACCGAGACGCCGAGTAAGCGCTCCTTGTCCCACAGGGCGATGGGATCGCCGACACGGAGGTTCCTGTGGTTGGGGACTTTGCTGTCCCACGAGTAGTAGGCGTCGTACTGGTCGTCATATCCGGAGTTTCCCCCGTGGCCGCGGTTGTCGCCTGCAGCCATGAGCAACCACGCTCGCTGAGGGGCACCGCTCTCCATGCGTCCCAGCTTGGCACAGCGTGCCCATGACTGGGTCGCCACGGACCGGCGAACTTCGGAATTCAGGCCTGGCGTAATCTCTCATGATTCGGCGCTACGCTGTGCGGCAGTTCCCAGAGCGATGACGTTGATGTCCCGCGCGGGTGCTCTCACATCACTCGCACGAATGGACCTGCGCGCTATGAGCACGTTTATCGACTATGTCCGGAGGCACAAGGCCATCACCGCAGCCGCCGTCGGGGTGCTCGTTGTCGGTGGCGTCGTTGGCGCGACCGCGACGACGGGGGACGGAACTGTCCTGGTCGCCGAGGTCCTCGACGGCGACACCATCACGATCGAGGACGGGGGCGACGAGCGCGAGGTGCGCCTGCTCAACGTCGACACTCCCGAAGAAGGTTTCTGCCTCGACGCCGACGCGAAGGAGTTCCTTGAGTCGCTCCTGCCCGCCGAGACGAAGGTGCTGCTCGAGTACGACGAGGAGACTGTCGACTCCAGTGGCCGGGACCTCGCTGGGGTCTTCAAGGGAGAGGTGCTCGTCAGCGCCGAGATCGCGCGCGCGGGGTACGGCGTAGCCGTCCACATGGACGAGAGCGACCTCTTCTACGACGAGGTGCTCGCCGCCGAGGAGGAGGCACGGGCCGCCGGCGTGGGGCTGCACGCGCCCGACCTCGAGTGCTCGATCGAGGCCGAGGTGAGTGCCTACGTCCTCCTGAGCAAGAGCCTGCGCGACGAGGCCATCGTCGCTGGGGCGACCCTCAGTGAGCTCGATGAGCACCTCGACCGGACGGCTGCTGCCCTGGCCGTTGGCGTCGGTCTCGCCGAGACCCTCGACGGCGACCGGGACCGTCACCCGCTCGTGGTCTACCCCGCCGACAAGCTCGACGAGCTCCGCCGCGCGGTGACCACCGCCGACGAGACGGTGGCCGCGAAGACCGCCGAACTCGAGGCCGCGCGCGTCGTCGAGGAGGACCGCCTCGCGGCGGAGGAAGCGGAGCGTGTGCGGATCGAGGCAGAGCGGATCGAGGCCGAGCGTCTCGCAGCCGAGGAGGCCGCTCGCCTCGCGGCGGAAGAGGCTCAGCGTGAAGCGGACGCTGCTGCCGCTGCTGAGCGGGAACGAGCCGCAGCGGCCGAGGCCGAGCGCGAGGCGGCCGCCCGTCGAAACTCCGAGGGCTCCGGCGGGGGAGCCGGTGGCTCCGGTGGTGGATCGGGTAGCGGCTCTGGCGGCTCCGGTGGTGGCTCGGGCGGAGGACAGTCCGGGGCGTTCGCGAACTGCACCGCGGCCAGGGATGCGGGCGCGGCCCCGGTCTACCGAGGACAGCCTGGGTACGGAAGCCATCTCGACCGCGACGGCGACGGGATCGGCTGCGAGAGCTGACCCGGCCGAGGGAGCCGGAGCGCCGGGACGTTCCCGCGGCAACGTCCCGGCTGCTCACTGTCGCGTTCCCGCCGGAACGCGACAGCCCTTCCCGACACGTGCGTCACCAACTGACCTCACACCTGCGTCACTGGCCAAAACTCGCGCGGAGAGCACCACACGCGGCGGCCGGTTCCCACGAGCGGCCGCCTAGCCTCAGTAGATGTTCCGGTCCTCCCGGAACCTGCGCCAGACGTTCTCGAAGAAGTCGTCGTCCTCGGGGATAGGCCGGATGGGCCGCCAGCGGAAGGCCGGCGTGCCGGCGTAGTCCGGGACGCCGTCGGGGCCCGTCTCGGACCACGACGTCTCCTGGATCTCCCCGCTGAGCGCGCCGTCGTCGAGCGAGAAACGGAAGATCTCGGGGAGGTCGAGCTCGTCGGCGGCCCGCTCGCTGTGGCCCACGAGCGGCAGCGTGCCCTCAGGGTCGGTGTAGAGGACCGAACCGCGGCTGCGCCCGCCGTGCTCGAGGTAGTCCGCCATGGCGGCGAGGTAGATGACCTGGCTCGTCATGATGTCGCGGATGAGGAACGTCCGGTTGATCGATCGGCGGCTGCTTGCGTCGGCCGAGACGAGGGTCTCGTAGCGGCTGAGCTTGTCCCGCACGCGCACGAGGGCCTCGGCGACGCTCTCGCGTGAGCGCACGACGCCGGCGTGGGAGCTCATGAGCTCCGTCGTCTCGCGCAGCAGCTCGCCGGTGTTGTCCGGGGTGCCGGCCTCCGCCGTCGAGCTCGCCGCGGCGAGGAGCTCGCGGGCGTGCGCCAGCGGCCCGGAGGCGGCGACGGCGAAGGCATCGACGTCGAGCGGGTCCTCGGTGCGCCGCGCGGCCACGAACTGCGCCGCGCGCGTCGCGCCCACCTGGCCGCTGTTGAGCGCCGCGCCGCCGGGGCGGTAGACGCCGTGCGCTCCCGCGGCCTCGCCGACGGGGAAGAACCCGGCGATGTTCGACTGCCACCAGTCGTCGACCGCGAGGCCGCCGTTGTTGTGCTGCGCGCACACGGCGATCTCGAGCGGGTCCGTCTCGAGGTCCACCCCTGGGTTGCGCCCGAGGTAGAACTCGTACGCGGGCCGGTTCATGTGCTGGAGCCGCTCGATGGGCGTGCCGAAGAGCACCCCGGCCCGCTCGAGGTACTCGCGCGCCTCGGGCGAGAGCGCGTCGGCGTCGAGCTCGCGGCCCATGGGGTTGGAGCGGAAGTCGAGGAAGACGCGCCGCCCGCGCAGGACGGTCTCCTGGTAGACGAGGAGGTCGACGATCGAGGAACCGTCGCGCGCCTTGCGGATGTCGAAGGGCCACTGGTAGCCCTTGAGGAAGATCATCGAGAGCTGGCGGCCGTAGTCCGGCAGGTGCTCGGTGAGGAACTCGCGCTCGTCGTTGCCGTCCGCGTCGGTCGAGATGAAGCGGGGCAGGACCTGCATGTACGTCCCGGAGACGTTCCACCGCGGCTTCGTCGAGGCGAGCCCGAACTGCCACTCCGTGAGGTTCTTGCCGTGCACCCCGGCGCGGTAGGCGGCCCCCGAGGCCCCCCACTGCCCGTGCGGGTAGACCGCGTCCGCGTACATCCCCGCCGGCCCCCCGACGGCGTAGATGAGGTTCGTGCACCGGAAGAGGATGAACGGGCTCTCGCCGTCCTGCGGCCGCACGTCGGTGCGCAGGCACAGCAGCCCCGCTACCTCGCCGTCGGAGACGACGATGTCGACTACGCGGCACGCGTCGAACGTCGGCGTCCCGTGCCCGCGGACGCGCTTCTCGAGCTGCTCGACCATCGTCTTGGAGGTGAACGGCCCCACCGACGTGGCCCGCCGGCGGGGGTCGTGGTCCGTCTTGTACCCGATGAACTCCCCGGACCGGTTCTGCGGGAACGGCACGCCCGCCTCGCACAGGTGGAGGAAGCACCGCGCGGAGAGCGCGGCCTCGGCGAGCGCGATGTCGCCGTCCATCGACCCGCCTGCGAAGAGCGTCTCGGCCATCTCGCGCACCGAGTCGCCGTCCCCGCCGGAGAGGGTGAGCTTGTAGTACGTCTGCTTGTCCGAGCCGGCGTTGCGCGAGGCGCCGGCGTTGACCTTGTCGGTGACGACGACGACGTCGTCCTGCCCGAGCTGGACGAGGCGGTCGGCGGCGCAGTAGCCGGCAGCGCCGGTGCCGACGACGACGGTGTTGGCCGTGACGACGGGGACGTCGGCGCCGGCGATGCGCAGGGTCTGGGTGCTCATGCGGGCGTCCTCACGGTCGGGGCTCACAGGCGGGTGATGTGCATGCCGCCGTCGACGTTGACGACGTCACCGGTCGAGTACGGCATCTGCCCGGCCGCGAGCTGGGCGACGGCCCCGGCGACGTCGGCGGGGCGTCCCCAGCGCGGGATCGGCGCGAGACCGCCCGCGAAGAGCGCGTCGTACTTCTCCTGGACGCCGGCCGTCATGTCCGTGGCGACGACGCCGGGCCGGATCTCGTAGACGACGATCCCCTCGGGCGCGAGGCGCACGGCCCACAGCCGGGTGGACATCCCCATCCCGGCCTTGGAGATGCAGTACTCACCGCGGTTGGTCGAGACGGCCACGGCGGAGACGGACGAGACGTTGATGATCGTGCCGACCGGCGTCTGTGGGAGCTCGGTGAGCGGGCCCCGCTGCTCGATCATCGTGCGGGCGACGAGCTGGGTGAGGAAGTACGGGCCGCGCAGGTTGATCCCGAGGACGCGGTCAAAGCTCTCTGTGCTCGCCTCGAGGATGTCCTCCCGGACCGTGGGCGCGACGCCCGCGTTGTTGACGAGCAGGTCGATGCGTCCCCACGCCTCGAGCGTCGCGTCGACGTACCGCTCATGGTCGGCCGGCTCGGCGACGCTCCCGCGGACGTACATGACCTCCCCGCGCGTGCGCAGGTCCGCCATGAGCTCCGCCGGTTCCTCCCGGGTGGCGAGGATGGCGACGGCGTACCCCTCGTCGAGCAGGCGGGTGGTGATCCCCAGACCGATGCCGCGGTTCCCCCCGGTCACCATGGCTACCTTCGGCACGCGCTCATCTCCTTCGACGACGACGACGGCGGATGGGACTTCCCACTCCGCCTGCGGCCATCATGACCGACTTGCCGCGCTGAGAGCAAGCGCTTTCCGGCGCGGGTATCGGCGGAAATGCTACGGGCCGAGCGCCACGCCGCCCTCGTGCGAGCCGTCGCGGACCCCTTGTGCGGGAAGCGCTTTCTGTTACCGTGGGCCCGATCCTGGTTCGCCGTCGAGCTTCGGCGGAGCCGTGCAGACGAAGGAGTCCCCCACATGGCCGAGATCCTCGAGCGCCTCACCGATGCCCGTCTGGTACCTGTCGTCGTCCTCGACGACGCCGCCGCTGCGGCGGACCTGGGCGCCGCGCTCGTCGAGGGCGGGTTGCCCGTCGCGGAGGTGACCTTCCGGACCGCCGCGGCCGCGGACTCCATTCGGGCGATGTCCGCGAACAGCGACCTCCTCGTCGGCGCCGGGACAGTCCTCACCGCCGCGCAGGTCGACGAGGCCGTCGACGCCGGCGCCCGCTTCGTTGTCTCGCCCGGCTTCTCGCGCGCCGTCGTCGACCGCTGCGCCGAGCGCGGCGTGCTCGCGCTGCCCGGCGCCGTGACCGCCTCCGAGGTCATGATGGCCCTCGAGGCCGGCCTGACGACGGTGAAGTTCTTCCCCGCTGAGACCTCGGGCGGGGCGGCCGCCATCAAGGCGCTCGCCGCACCCTTCGGCGGCGTCCGGTTCGTGCCCACCGGAGGCATCGGCCCCGACAACATCGCCGAGTACCTCGCCCTGCCCGCCGTCGCGGCCATCGGCGGGAGCTGGATGGTGCCCCGCGCCGCCGTCGCCGCGGGAGACTTCGCGCAGGTCGCGGCACTCGTGGCCGACGCCGTCGCCCTCGTCCGCTAGCGCAGCACCGGCCGCCGCCGGCGCCCACCCCTGACCCACCCCTCGAGGAGGAGCACCGTGAGCCTGAGCATCAAGGACGCCGACCAGTGCCGCTACGACGTCATGTCGCTCGGGGAGGTGATGCTCCGCCTCGACCCCGGTGAGGGGCGCATCCGCACCGCGCGCTCGTTCCGGGCGTGGGAGGGCGGCGGTGAGTACAACGTCGCCCGCGGCCTGCGGCGCGCCTTCGGCCTGCGGGCCGGGGTCATCACCGCGCTCGCGGACAACGAGGTGGGCAGGCTCGTCGAGGACTTCATCCTCACCGGCGGCGTCGACACCTCCCTCATCCACTGGGCCGCCTACGACGGCATCGGGCGCGGGGTCCGCAACGGCCTCAACTTCACCGAGCGTGGCTTCGGCGTACGCGGCGCCGTCGGCGTCTCCGACCGCGGGCGGACGGCGGCGTCCCAGCTGCGCCCCGAGGACATCGACCTCGACCACGTCTTCGGAGAGCTCGGCGTCCGCTGGCTCCACACCGGTGGCATCTACGCGGCGCTGTCCGAGACGTCGGCCGAGATGGTCCTCGCCACCGTCCAGGCCGCGAAGCGGCACGGCACGGTCATCTCCTACGACCTCAACTACCGCCCGAGCCTGTGGCAGGCCATCGGTGGCAAGGCGAAGGCCCAGGAGGTCAACCGGGAGATCGCCCAGCACGTCGACGTCATGATCGGCAACGAGGAGGACTTCACCGCCAGCCTCGGCTTCGAGGTGGCCGGCGTGGACGAGAACCTCACCGACCTCGACGTCGCGAGCTTCCGGGCGATGATCGAGGAGGCCTCCGCCGGCTACCCCAACTTCGAGGTCATCGGCACGACGATGCGCGGGGTCCACAGCGCCACCGTCAACGACTGGGGCGCGATCGCGTGGTCCAAGGACGAGGGGTTCGCCGAGGCCACCCACCGCACCGGCCTCGAGATCCTCGACCGCGTCGGCGGCGGCGACTCCTTCGCGTCCGGCCTCATCTACGGGCTCATGGCCGGCGAGCCGCTCGCCACCGCCGTCGAGTACGGCGCCGCCCACGGGGCGCTGGCCATGACGACGCCGGGCGACACGTCGATGGCGACGAAGGCCGAGGTGCTCAAGCTCGCCGCGGGAGGTAGCGCGCGCGTCCAGCGCTGAGGTGCCCAGCGCGCAAGGGTCAGGCCGCGCGCGGGAGCGGAGGCTGTCCGGGATCGGTCGGGCCCTGGGGAAGCGCCGACCGCATGAGGCGTCGCGGTGCGATCATGCTGGCATGACCCCTCCGGCCGAAGCGGCGGGACGACGGCCCCGCGCCTCGTCCCGTGATCGCGCAAGGGTGACCCTCAGCGACGTCGCGCGCCGGGCGGGTGTCTCGCTGGCGACGGCGTCACGCGCCATCAACGGCAGCACGGACCGGAAGGTGGGTGAGGACCTGCGCGAGAGGGTCCTCGCCGCCGCGCAGGAGCTCCACTACTCCCCGGACGCCAACGCCCAGGCCATGGCCCGCGGGCACACCTCCACCCTCGGGCTCATCGTCCACGACATCACCGACCCCTACTTCTCCTCGATCGCGGCCGGGGTCACCCAGGCCGCCGACGAGGCCGGCCTCGCGGTCACGCTCGCCGACGCCAACCACGACCCGTCGCGCGAGCTGACCTTCGTGCGCACGCTCCAGAACCAGCGCGTGCGGGCGATCATCCTCGCGGGCGGGCGCCGGGACGACGACGCCATCAACAGGCGCCTGCGGACAGCCCTCGCCGCCTACCGGCGCAGCGGCGGCACCGTCGCGCTCGTGGGCCAGCCGATCCCCGGCGTGGACGCCGTCCGCGCGGACAACACCGGCGGCGCAGCGGCCCTCGCCACCTCGCTCCACGGCCTGGGGTACCGCCGGTTCGGGGTGCTCGCCGGCCCGGTGGTGCACCTCACGGCCCGGGAGCGGGCGGACGCCTTCGTCGGAGAGCTGCGCCGCCTCGGCGTCAGCGTCGAGCCCGACGCCGTCGTCCCCGGAGAGTTCACGTGGGCGGGCGGGCACGCCGCCATGACCGAGCTCCTGACGCGCCGGGTGGACGTGGACCTCGTCTTCGCCGTCAACGACGTCATGGCGCTCGGGGCGATGTCGGCGGCCCGCGAGGCCGGGAGGTCCGTGCCGGGGGCCCTCGCGCTCGCAGGCTTCGACGACATCGTCACGCTGCGCGACGTCACGCCGGGACTGACCACGGTGCGGATCCCCATGGTGGAGATGGGGCGCGCGGCGACATCGCTCGCACTCACGCCGTCTGCCGGCGAACCGCGGCTGCTCACCCTTCCGGGCTCCGTGCTGCTGCGAGAGTCCACACCCGCCGTCTGAGCCGAAACCGTTCCCGCTTTCCCCCTATCGCTGGCCCCCCGGCAGCGGTACCGTTTTCGTTGGCCCTGGGACGGGTGCGGGTTGCTCGGCGTGCGTTCGTCCCGTGGCGATGTGCTCCGGCACCACCGCGGCATGCAACGCCGCAAGCGGACCCGGGGCGGAGCACCACGACCACTGGCAGTCGTCGCCGTCGTGGCCGCTGCGCCGTGACGTCCACCCACCACTCGTGAGCACCGTTCTACCGCGCCCTGGGGCGCCAGGTGGACGGGCCGCACCCGCGCTGCCGAGCAGCAGCGCGCGAGAGGACGATGTGAGCTTCCGCCGAACCTTCGCTCTGGCTGCGACGTTGACTCTGACCGCGGGCCTCGCCGGTGCCTCGGTGCTCGTGGAGGCTGACGACGACGTCGGCCGCGCCGCCGTCGTCGCGCTCGCGGACGACAGGGAGGGCGGCGCGGCGCGCGGTGCGCGGCACGACGGCGGATCGACCGGCGCCGGCGACGGCGGGTGGCCGCTCGCGGAGACGCCCGAGGCGCCGGAGGTGCCGGCGACGGCGGACGGCGTCCGGGACCCGGAGGCGTCGCACGGGGCGGTGGCCCCCGGGGCGTCCGAGGAGCCGGCGTCCTCGGGTGTGCCGGACGGCGCCACAGGCGGGGCGGCCTCGGTCGGGGCGGGTGGGTCTGGGGTCCCGGCGGCGCCCGCGTCGCCCTGGCTCCCGACGGCTCCCGAGCTCCCCGGTGTGCCGGACGGTCCGACGGTCCCCGACGTCCCGGGCGTGCCCGGCGTGCCGCAGGCACCGGTGGACCCCGGAGCACCGGAGGTCCCGGCGGAGCCGGGTGGACCCGAGGCACCCTCGCCGGGTAGCCCGGCACCGGGCGGGCCGGCGTGGCCCGAGGTCCCCAGCGCGCCCGACGAGCCGCAGCACCCGGAGGACCCCGCCCCGTCCTTCACCGCGGCGCTGACGATCCCGCCGCTCGCCGACTCGTACGTGGACGAGGCCGGCACCCGGGTCTTCCAGCTCACCGCGCAGGAGGGCGCGATGTCCTTCTTCCCGGGCCAGGAGACGAGCACGTGGGGGTTCAACGGCGACTTCCTCGGCCCCACGCTGCGCGCCCGGCAGGGTGAGCAGGTGGCTGTCGAGTTCACCAATGCCATCGGCGAGACGACGAGCGTCCACTGGCACGGCATGCACCTTCCGCCGGAGATGGACGGTGGCCCCCACCAGGAGGTTGCGCCCGGCGCGACGTGGCGGCCGACCTGGCTCATCGACCAGCCTGCCGCGACCCTCTGGTACCACCCGCACCCGCACGGCCTCACCGAGAAGCACGTGTACCGGGGCCTGGCCGGCATGTTCATCCTCGACGACGAGACCACCGACGCCTCCGGGCTGCCGAGCGAGTACGGGGTGGACGACATCCCGGTGATCGTGCAGGACAAGGACTTCGACGAGGACGGCGAGCTCACCCTCGTGTCCCAGCTGCCCAGCGGTGTCATGGGTCAGACGATCATGGTCAACGGCACCGTCGGGGCGGTCCAGGAGGTGACCACCGAACGGGTCCGCCTGCGCCTGCTCAACGGGTCGACGCTGCGGAGCTACAACTTCGGCTTGGACGACGACCGCGCGTTCCAGCTCGTCGCCAGCGACGGAGGCCTCCTCGAGACGCCGCACGTCACCGACCGGATCCAGCTCAGCCCCGGCGAGCGGGCCGAGATCGTCGTCGAGCTGGAGGCGGGCGAGGACGTCATGCTCCGCTCCTACCCGCAGGACCTCGGCGCGATCATCGACCCCGAGGGCTACGGCGCGTTGCAGACCCGCGACGTCCTGCGGCTGCACGCGGCGGCGGAGCTCTCCCCGTCGGCGGAGGTGGCGCCCCGGCTGTCGGACTACGGCAGGCTCTCCGAGGCCGACGCGACCGTCACCCGCCGCTTCGAGATGCTGGGCCTGCGGCTCAACGGCGAGCGGATGGACATGAACCGCATCGACGAGGTCGTCACGGTGGGCACGACCGAGATCTGGGAGATCGTCAACCACGACGCCATCCCGCACAACTTCCACATCCACGACGTGCAGTTCGAGGTGCTCTCGATCGACGGCCAGTCACCGCCGCCCGAGCTCGCGGGTCGCAAGGACACGATCTACACCGAGCCCGGCGCGGAGATCCGCCTCATCATGAGGTTCGAGCACTACTCCGACCCCGATACGCCGTACATGTACCACTGCCACCTGCTGCGCCACGAGGACTTCGGCCTCATGGGCCAGTTCGTCGTCGTTGAACCGGGCACCGAGCCGCCGCGGACGCTCCCCGGCACGGGTCACGGCCACGACGGGGCGCCGCACGACCAGGGCGAGGTGCACGATGACCATGCAGCGCCCGCGCCCGCGCCCGCGCCCGACCACGGCGAGGCGCATGACGACCACATCGCCCCACCGCACGACCACGACGATGACCCCGCGCCCGCGCCCGCGCCCGCGCCCGCCCATGGCGAGGCGCATGACGACCACATCGCCCCCGCGCACGACCACGACGATGACCCTGCGCCTGCGCCTGCGCCTGCGCCTGCGCCTGCGCCTGCGCCTGCGCCTGCGCCCGCGCCCGTGCACGACCACGGCGAGGCGCCGCACAGGCACGGCTAGGCGCCGCTCCGAGCAAGCGCCTGATCGGTCGACCTTCAGACCATTGCCACCGGCGCCGGGCGGGAGTAGCGTCCGACTCGCGTGAAAGCGCTTCCCAACGTAGAGGAGCAGACGATGAAGTCCGCAGAACGTTCGGTTCGGCACGGGAGGGCAGGCCTCGCGGCCGCCCTGGTCACGGCACTGGGGGCTGCCCTTCTCGCCCCACCAGCGGGGGCGGTGGTGGTCGAGGACGGGTTCGAGCTCCTCACCTTCGAGGGCTACACCGTCGGGCCGCTCCACGGTCAGGACGGCTGGACGGCGCACTCGTCCGCCGTCGTCATCCCCGACCCGGTCAACCAGAACAACCGGGTCCTCGAGATGACGGGCCCGTCGCGGAGCTCCTACCGCGCTATCCCGGAGATCGAGAACGGTAGTACCGGTACGGTCTTCTTCCGGATCCGACGTGACTCGAACATCGACACCTCGTTCGGCGTCACGGACAACGACAACCCGTCCGACTACCCGCACAGCCGCGCGTACGTCAACAACCAGAACAACGACACCCTCCTGGTGCGCAACGGTGGAGCGTTCGCGCCCGCCGGCACGTGGTCGGAGGACGCGTGGCAGTGCGTGTGGATCGTCGCGGACAACGCCACCGACAAGGTCGCCGTGTACAGCCAGGGCGGCATCTACGACGAGCAGACCCGGCTGCCCGAGGGCTCGGAGACGCTCTTCAACTTCCGCGAGAGCGTCACCGGTTCGCTCGACCGGTTCTTCTGGATCAACGGGGCGAACAGCGCCGGCCGCCTCATGCTCGACGACGTCGCGATCGACAACAGCGGCGTCAACCTCGACCTGCCCACCGGCAACGAGGCCGACTGCGAGACCACCGAGGGTCCGGCGCAGCCGCTCCTCAACCCGCTGCCTGACCCGGAGCCGTCGGCCCTCGGCATAGAGGTCGAGGAGCTCGTGCAGCTCCCGGAGTCGTCGACGACCCCGGCGGCGAGCGACCAGCGCCTCATCCGCCACAACCGCATCACGCACCTCGACGAGGTGCCCGACGGCTCCGGCCGTCTCGCGGTGCCGGACATGAACGCGAGCCTCTACATGGTGGACGAGGAGACCGGCGAGTACGTCAACTACCTCAACGTCCGCGAGCAGTTCATCGACAACTTCCACAACCACGCGGGCCTCGGCACCGGGTTCGGGTTCGTCGAGTTCCACCCGGAGTTCGCCGAGAACGGCATCTTCTACACGGTCCACACGGAGGCCGGTAGCGCCCTGACCCAGGACACGCCTGACTTCCCGGCGTTCGGCGGCACCGGCTTCCACAGCGTCATCACCGAGTGGACGGCCACCGACCCGGCCGCGGAGACGTTCGCCGGGACGAGCCGCGAGATGATGCGCGTCCCGTTCAGCGGGCGCGTCCACACCGTCCAGCAGATCGCGTTCAACTGGACCGCCGAGGAGGGGGACCCGGACTACGGGAACCTCTACATCCTCGTCGGCGACGGCGGTAACGGGGTCGGGAACAACAACCCGCAGAACCTCGCGACGCCGCAGGGCAAGATCTTCCGGATCGACCCCATGGGCGACAACAGCGGGAACGGCGAGTACGGCATCCCGGCCGACAACCCGTTCGTCAGCACCGCCGGTGCCCTCGGCGAGATCTACGCCGTCGGCATGCGGGACCCGCACCGGATCAGCTGGGACACCGAGACCGGGAAGATGTACCTCGGTCACATCGGCGAGTGGCAGGTCGAGTCGATCTACGAGGTCCAGGCGGGCGACAACTTTGGCTGGTCCCTCCGGGAGGGCCCGTTCCGCGCCGAGAACCGGCAGATCTACCCGCTCCCGGCGAACGACGCCGAGGAGTTCGACTTCACCTACCCGGTGGCGGCGTACGACCACAACCGTGACCCGGGCCAGACCGGCGACGCCGGCATCGCGGTCAACGGCGGCTACGTCTACCGCGGTGACATCCCGGAGCTGCGCGGGAAGTACCTCTTCACCGACATCGTCCGCGGCACCGTCATGGCCACCGAGGCCGACGAGATGGTCCGCAACGACGGCGACCTCGAGGACCTCGCGCCCATCGCGCAGCTGAGGGTCTTCCACGACGGTGAGGAGACGACCTTCCAGGAGCTCGTCGGCCACGCGCGCGTCGACCTGCGCTTCGGCGCCGACGCCGAGGGCGACCTCTACCTCATCTCCAAGGCCGACGGGAAGGTCTGGAGGGTGACGGGTGCCCGGTACGCCGGCGCGAACTCGCCCCACGCCCTGCCCGAGCTCGCCCCCAACCTCGTCGCGCACTACGACTTCGACCACCCGGTGGCGGGCAACCCGACGTGGGAGGAGGACCAGGGCTGGTCCGGCACCGACATCGAGCTCGTCAACGGCGGCGTCGAGATGCGCGTCGCGGACCGGGCCTACCCGGGTGCCGGTGAGGCGCTGCAGACGCAGCAGATGAGCCCGACGGCGTCGTCGAACGACGACTGGAAGGCGGGCATCTACGACGCCGACGGCGTCGACTCCCTCGGGGCGTTCGCAGCGACCGACGAGATCTCGATCATGGGCTGGTTCAAGCCGACCGGTCTTCACCCCGCGCTCAACTCCGGGTCTGCGAACGCGACAGACCGGTACAACGCCGTCGGTCTCGCCGGCGTGCTCACCGGCGACTCCGACGGGCACGGAGTGCGCGCCCTTCTCGAGGTCATCACGGTCAACGGCGAGCTCAAGCTCGTCGCCCTCGGACGCCGCGTGGACGGCGCCGGGTCGTGGACCTTCGCGGCGGACATGCCCTGGGACCAGATCCTCGAGCGCAACAAGTGGGTCCACCTCGCGGCGACGTTCGACTTCGCCGGCGGGGAGATGAAGCTCTTCATGAACGGCGAGGAGCTCGAGGGGTCCTACACGAGCTCGACGAACCCCTGGGGCCAGGGCGCCACCTCGGCGACCGACCCCGCCGGTATCAAGATCGGCGGCAGCTACCCGCAGGACACCCGTGAGGCCAACCCGTTCAACGGGCGCATGGACGACCTCATGTTCCTCAACACGGTCCCGACGGCGGAGCAGATCGCGGCGCAGTACGCGCTCTTCGGCGCCGAGCCGTACGAGCCGCCGCCCGCGCCGTCCTGCTCGCCGTCCGGGCAGGTCATCACGGACGTCATGGCCGGGGAGAACTGGACGCCGCGGACCCCGAGCAAGTGGCAGTTCCCGGGTGAGGAGATCATCCTCGCCGAGGCCGGCACCAACCCGAACGACGGGATCCGCCGTCCGTTCGAGTACGCCATCCTCAACGAGGGGCCCGAGGTCGGCTCTGTCGAGATCGAGGCTGAGGTCCGGCTCGACGCCCCCGCGTCGGTCAACAACCGGGACGTCATCATCGTCTTCGGCTGGCAGTCGGACACGGAGTACTACTACGCCCACCTCTCGCAGGACAACACGATCTACGCCCACAACGGCATCTTCAAGGTCAACAACGCTGACCGGGAGCGGATCGAGGTCCAGTGGGACGGGACGGTCGGCGCCCCGCCGGCCATCACGGACGAGGAGTGGCACGACGTGCGGCTCGTCCACTGCGCCGACTCCGGTGACATCGCGGTCTACGTCGACGGGAACGAGGACCCGCTCATGACGGCGAACGACACCACGTTCGACGGCGGGCGCGTCGGCTTCGGCTCCTTCGACAACACGGGCCGTATGCGCAACCTCACCGTGACGACGACGCCCGAGCCGGCCGGCCCGGAGGTCTCCGTCGTGGCGGACACCCGCTGCGTCGTCGGCCGAATCGTCGAGACGGTGCGCGTGACGAACGAGTCGGCGGTGCCGGTCGAGGCCGTCATCTCGAGCTCGTACGGCTCGCGGACGGTCACCATCGCCCCGGACCGCACGACGGCGGTCGCTTTCAGCACCCGCCAGGCCTCGGTCGGCGCGGGCGAGGTGAGCGTGACGGCCAGCGCGGAAGGGATGCCGGACAGCACGGCGACCGCGTCCTACGCGGCGCGCTCGTGCAGCTGAGGTAGGTCCCTCGGCGCGGTAGCGCTGAGCCCTGGCCGGCCGGCGGCGGAACCTCGCCGCCGGCCGGCCCAGGGCTAGCAGGACGAAATGAAGGGTGGGTCGGCGACGCCGGCCCACCCTTCGCCCTGTGCCCCTAGGAGGCCCGAACGCGGGCCCGCGCTCGCGCTCGGTCTACCCCAGCCGGGGTGTGGGGAGCGGGACACAAGATAGGCCCCGTGCCCCCAAAGAAAAAAGAGGTGCGCCTCGACACGCGCTGTGCCCCTGGTCTACCAAGGGCACAGCGCGTGTCGAGGCGCACGGGCGGAGGATCGGCCCTTCTCGGGCCGCCACCCGGTCACCCGGTGGGATGGCGCGCGGCGGGGGCCGACGGCCCGGGGGGTGCGGGGCCGACCACTCGCGGGGCGTGGGGCGGGGCCGACCACTCGCGGGGCGTCGTGCGGACCGCCGACCCGCGGGGCGTGGTGCGGGGCCGACGGACCGCGGGGCGTGGCGCCGACCGCGCCCGGGGCTACGGCCTCGCGTCGGGGTCGGCGAAGAGCGGCTCGGCCGCCGCGCGCATGATCGCCGTCGGGTCCGGCGCACCGGTCCACCGGGAGAACGTGACCGCCGCCTGGTGGACGAGCATGTTCTCCCCGTTCGCGACCGGGTGGCCGGCGGCGCGCGCCTGACGCAGGAGCTCGGTCTCGCGCGGGACGTAGACGATGTCGTACACCGCCGCCCCCGGCTTGAGGGACGTCACCGGCACGACCGGACCGACGCTGAGCATGCCGACCGTCGTCGCGTTGACGAACAGGTCCGCCGCGCCGAGGCGGTCGTCGAGGGCGTCGTCGTCGAGCGCCATCGCCTCGATCGGGGCAAGTGCCGCGTACTCGTCCGCGAGGCGCTGCGCCCCCGGGAGCCGCCGGGCGACGATCGTGATGTGCGCGGGCCGCTCGCCCGCGATGCCGTAGACCGCCGAGCGTGCCGCGCCGCCCGAGCCCGCGATGACGACGTGAGAGCCCGCGAGCGGCCGGGTGAGCACCGGCGCGAGGCCCGCCATGAACCCGAGGACGTCAGTGTTGAACCCGACGAGGCGGCCGTCGGGCCTCACCTCGACGCAGTTCGCGGCGCCGATCGCGGCGGCCACGGGCTCGACCTCGTCGAGGAGCGCCATGATCGCCTGCTTGTGCGGCGCGGTGATCTGGAAGCCGAACCACCGCTCCGCCCGCGCCCGCTCCACCTCGGCCGGGAGCTCGTCCGCGGTGAGCTCGCGCAGGACGTACTCGCCGTCGATGCCGAAGGCCGCGAAGGCGGCGTTGTGCATGGCGGGGGAGTGACGGCGGTTGAGCGGCAGGCCGAAGAGTGCGGCTCGGCGCATGGAGGGCTCCTCAGTGGTCGGTGTTCAGCGGTGAGCGGGTTGAGCGGTCGAGTGGGCGCGCAGGTGGATGTCGAGCGGTCGTGGGTCAGTGGCCGGTGAACCGGGGCGTGCGCTTCTCGCGGAACGCGCGGGCGCCCTCGAGCATGTCCTCGCTGTCGAAGACGTCCTCGGACGCGTCGAGCTCGAGCGCGAGGCCCTCGTCGAGGGTGCGGTCGAGGGAGGAGTCGATGAGCCACTTGGCGAGGCGGGCGGCGCGGGGCCCCCGGCTCGCGATGGTGTCGGCGAGCTCGCGGGCGACGTCGAGAGCGCTCCCACGCGGCGCCACACGGTTGACGAGCCCGATCTGCTCGGCGCGCTCGGCGGTGACGACCTCGCCGAGGAGGATGAGCTCCTTGGCGCGGGCGAGGCCGACGACGCGCGCGAGGCGCTGGGTGCCGCCGCTGCCGGGCAGGACGCCGAGCTTGAGCTCGGGCATCCCGAGCTTCGACTGCTCGCTCGCCACGCGGAGGTCGCACGAGAGGGCGAGCTCGAGCCCGCCGCCCAGCGCGTGCCCCTCGATCGCGGCGATCGTCGGGATCGCCAGCCGCGCGAGCTGGCGGTAGACGAGCTTCTCGAGGAGGAGCTTGTCCTCGGCGGCGCGCCGGTGGAGCGCCTCGAACTCGGCGATGTCCGAGCCGGCGCAGAAGGCGCGGCCGCCGGCACCGGTGAGGACGAGGACGCGCGCCTCGGGGTGCGCGGCGACCTCCTTGAGCGCCGCGCGGAGCTGGACCGTGAGCTCATGGCTGACGACGTTGAGCGGGGGGTTCGCGAGCGTGATCTCGCAGCGGGTGCCGAGGGTGAGCTCGAGAAGGGCGGTCATGCCTGGGCCTTCCGTGCGAAGTCGGCGGCCAGGCCCATGGCGCCCGCCCGAAAGATGCGTGGGTCCATGACGGCGAGGTCGGTGGAGACCTCGGGCCGGAAGCCGAGGTGGGCGAGGACGTCCCGTTCGACGTCGAGCCCCTCGGCCACCTCGATGAGGACGAGGCCGTTCTCACCGAGCGCGAAGACGGCCCGCTCGGTGATGTAGCGGACCTGCTGGCCGCGCGCGCGCGCCATCGTGGCGTTGAAGCTTATCTCCTTCACCCGGGGGACGAACTTGCGCTGGCTGCCCTCCTGGACGATCTCGAGCCGGCCGTCGCTCACCCGTGCGGACAGGCCCCGGGCGGTGAGCGTGCCGACGAAGCACAGGCGCTTCGTCCGGTTCGCGATGTTGATGAAGCCGCCCGGGCCGCGGGGCCGCTCGTCGAAGGCGTGGACGTTGACGTTGCCCTCGGCGTCCACCTCGGCGAAGGACAGGCTCGCGATGTCGAGCCCGCCGCCGTCGTAGAAGTCGAACATCGACGGCTGCTCGAGCATCGCCTGGAAGTTGACCCCGGCGCCGCCGTCGGGCCCGCCGGCCGGGGCGCCGCCGAAGATCCCCTGCTCGACCGTGAGGGTGAGCGCGCCCGTGATGCCCTCCCGGGCGGCGATCTCGCCGATGTGCTGGCTCACGCCGTAGCCGAGGTTGCAGATGTCACCGGGTGCGAACTCGAGCAGCGAGCGGCGCGCGATGACCTGGCGCACGTCGAGGGCGTCCGCGGCGGACGGCGCGGGGTCGGGCCGGCGGAGCAGGCCGGCGTAGTACGGGGAGTACGCCGTGGCGTAGGTCTGGCGCTGGTCGGGGTCGACGTAGACGTGGTCGACGAGCGCGCCCGGGACGCGCACGTCCCGGGGACGCAGGCTGTGGCGCTGCGCGAGCGCGCCCACCTGGGCGATGACGATGCCGCCGTTGTTGTGGGCCGCCATCGCGAGCGCGAGCGCGTCGCTGTGGACGGCCTCGTGCTCCATCGTGAGGTTCCCGTCCTCGTCCGCCGTGCTCGCCCGGATGACGGCGACGTCGATCGGCAGCGCGGGGAAGAACAGCCACTCGCGCCCGGCGAGCTCGACGACCTCGACGAGCTCGGTCGTCGTCGTGTCGTTCTGCCGGCCGCCCGTCTGGCGCGGGTCGACGTACGTGCCGAGGCCGACGTCGGTGACGAGCCCGGGCCGGCCCGCGGCCATCTCACGGGTGAGGGCCGAGAGCACGCCCTGCGGGAACGAGTACGCCTCGAGCTGGTTGGCTCGCACCATGGCGCCGAGGCGGGGCTCGTTGCCGATGTTGCTGCCGATCGTGCGGGCGTGGAGCCCTGGCAGCGCGAGCTGGGACATGCCGCGGTCGGCGAAGTCACCGACGCCGACGACGCGCACGGTCGTCAGGCCGCGCGGCGACGCCTCGGCCGCGAAATGGGCCGCCAGCGCGTCGATGAAGGCCTGCGGCACGGCGTGCCCCGCACCGGACCCGCCGATCCACAGGGCGTCGCCGTCGCGGACGAGACGTACGGCCTCGTCCACCGTCAGGAGGTTCATCGCTCGCTCTTTCCTTGTTCGTAGGGTTCTGGGTGTTCCGTGCCGGACGTCGCGGGGGCTGATCCCGGGGACAGCGCCGCGCGCTCCTCGGGCGCCGTCGGCCCAGGACGGGCGCTACGGCATGAGGCCGCCGGCGTTGGGGCACAGCGTCTGGCCGAGGAAGAGGGCACCGGCGTCGGAGAGGAGGAAGACGACGGACTCGGCGACCTCCTCGGGCTCGGCGAAGCGGCCCAGCGGCAGCTCGGCCATCCGCTTGCGCCCGACCTCGCCCTCCATGACCGTGCGCCCCATGTCCGTGTTCATGACGCCGGGGGAGACGGCGTTGGCGCGGATGCCCTGCTGCCCGAACTCCCGGGAGATCGACTTCGCGAGCGCGATCGAGCCCGCCTTCGCTGCCGCGTAGTGGGCGACCCTCGGCCAGCCGACCTGGCCGAGGCGGGAGGCGATGTTGACGATCGAGCCGCCGCCGTTGCCGAGCATGACGGGGATGACGGCCTGGCTGGCGAAGAAGGCACCGGTGAGGTCGGTGCGCATGACGTCGTCCCACTGCTCCTCGGTGATCTCGAGGAACGGGTGCTCGGGCATGACGCCGGCGTTGTTGACGAGCCCGTCGATGCGTCCGAAGCGCTCCTCCGCCCAGGCGACGGCGCCGTGGACGTCGGCGCGCTCACGGACGTCGCACGGGCGGACCTCGCACCGCACCCCGAGGGCGCGCGCCTCCTCCGCGGTCCGCTCCGCCGAGTCCTCGCTCGTGTAGTACGTCAGCGCGACGTCGCCGCCGGCGGCCGCCACCGCCAGGGCGACGCACCGGCCGAGGCCGGTGCCGCCACCCGTGACGAGCACGACCCGGCCGGCGAGGGAGCCGGTTCCGGTCGAGGGGGCGGGAGCGGGCGGGGGAGACGTCGTCGTCATCGGGGCTACTTTCGTGGAAGCGCTTTCAGTCTGTGTAGGCTCCCACGGTGTGACCTACGACGCAATAGCCTCCCCCACACCAGTCGACGAACTGCGGCGGGTCTACGACGTCCACGCCCACATCGTGCCCGCCGCGCTCGTCACCGCCCAGGCCGGCGGGCAGCCCCGCGTACGCGTCGGTTCCCGGGAGACGCCGCCGGTCCCACGTGCTCTGGCCGACGTCGGGACGCGCCTGGCCGCGATGGACCGCGCCGGGGTCGACGTCCAGGTGGTCTCGCCCTGGGTGGAGCTCCAGCCCGCGGGTCTGCCGCCGGCGGAGGCGCTCGCGCACGTGCGCCGGGTCAACGACGCCCTCGCGGAGGAGGTCGCGACGGCGCCGGGGCGGCTCGTCGCGATGGGCATGCTGCCGCTCCACGACGGCGAGGCCGCGGCGGCGGAGCTCGAGCGTGTCGTCGCCGCGCTCGGGATGTGCGGCGCGCTGCTGACGACGTCCGGCGTCGGGCTCGACCTCGCCGACGCGGCGCTGGCGCCGTTGTGGGAGGCGGCGCGGCGCCGGCGGGCGCTGCTCATGCTCCACCCGTACCGGCCCGTGGCCGCGGACCGGACCGTGCCGGCCGGCACGGGTGACCTCGTCGGGACACCGCTCGAGAGCACCGTCGCCGTCGCCGGGATGTTGCGTGCGGGGGTCCTCGAAGGCGGGCCTGACCTGCGCCTCTGCGTCGTCCACGGCGGTGGGGCGCTGCCCGTCCTCGCCGGGAGGCTGGACGCGCTGTGGGGCGCCGACCAGCCCGGTCGGGCGCCGTCGTCCCAGCTTGCCGACCTCTACTTCGACACCCTCACCCATGACGTCAGGGCGCTCGGCTGGCTGCGTGAGTTCGCTGGGGACGACCGGCTCCTCCTCGGCAGCGACTTCCCGTTCCCCACGGGGGACCCGGACCCCGTCGGGAGGGTCGACGCCCTCGCCGGCCTCGCGCCGCACGCCCGCGCCGCGATCCTCGGCGGCACCCTCGAGCGCGTCCTCGCCGATGTCGATCATGCCCGCGGTGGGCGCGAGGGTTGACAGGCCGCGCGGCGGCGCGATAGAAAGCGCTTTCATAACGGCGTGACCCCCGACACACATTGGAGTGGATCGATGGACGACATCCGTCTCGGCATCATCATGAACGGCGTCACGGGCAGGATGGGCACGCGCCAGCACCTCGAGCGCTCGATCGTGGCGATCCGGGACCAGGGCGGTATCGACCTCGGCGACGGGCGGCGGATCGTCGTCGACCCGATCCTCGTCGGGCGCAACCCGGACAAGCTCGCGGACCTCGCGGAGCGGTACGGGATCGAGCGGTGGACGACGAACCTCGACGAGGCGCTCGCCAACCCCGAGGACCAGATCTACTTCGACGCCCAGACGACGCAGCGCCGCTACGACGCCATCACCCAGGCCATCGCGGCCGGCAAGCACATCTTCTGCGAGAAGCCCACGGCCACCTCGCTCGGGGACGCGCTGGAGCTCGCGCGCCTCGCGCGGGACGCCGGCGTCAAGACGGGCGTCGTCCAGGACAAGCTCTTCCTCCCGGGGATCCAGAAGCTCAAGCGTCTCATCGACGGCGGCTTCTTCGGTGACCTCGTCAGTCTGCGCCTCAACTTCGGCTACTGGGTGTTCGAGGGGGACTGGCAGCCGATCAACCGCCCCTCGTGGAACTCCCGCAAGGAGGACGGCGGCGGCCTCATCCTCGACATGTACCCGCACTGGCGGTACGTGCTCGACAACCTGCTCGGCCCCGTGCGCTCGGTGTTCTGCCACGCGCAGGTCCACCTGCCCAAGCGGTGGGACGAGAACGGCAACGAGTTCACCGCCACCGCCGAGGACGCCGCGTACGGCATGTTCAAGTTCGACTCCGACGTCGTCGCGCAGTTCACGACGTCGTGGGCCACGCGCCCCTACCGCGACGAGATCGCGGAGTGGCAGCTCGACGGGACGCTCGGCAGCGCCATCGCCGGGCTGCGGGACTGCAAGGTGCAGTCGCGGGCGACGACGCCGATGCCCGTGTGGAACCCGGACATCCCCAGCCCCATCGACTTCCGCGCCGGGTGGGAGGACGTGCCGGACAACGGCGTGTTCGAGAACGCCTTCAAGGTGCAGTGGGAGATGTTCCTCAAGTACGTCGTCGGCGGCCAGGCGGACTTCCCCTGGGACCTCCTCGAGGGCGCGAAGGGCGTCCAGCTGGCCGAGCTGGCGCTGCAGTCGGTCGAGGAGCGTCGCTGGATCGACGTGCCGGAGCTCGAGATCCCCCAGTCCTGACCCGCGTCGGCGTAGAGAGGCAGGACTCATGGCGGACATCGCCCGCTTGAGCATCAACCAGATCACCGTGCGCGACTGGACCCTCGAGCAGGCCGCCGCCGGGCTCGCACGGCACGGGATCGGCGGGATCGGGCTGTGGGTGGACAAGGTCGAGGAGGCCGGCCTGCCCCGCACGGTCGAGCTGCTGAGCCAGCACGACCTCGCCGTCTCGAGCATCTGCCGCGCGGGGTTCTTCACCGGCGCGGGCGCCGGCGACGGGGTGAGCGACGACAACAAGCGGGCGATCGAGATCGCGCACACCGTCGGCGCCGACTGTCTCTACATCGTCTGCGGTGCGCTCGGGGCGGACAACGACCTGCCCGGCGCCCGCCGGAAGGCGCTCGAGGGGCTCGCCGCGATGGCACCGCTCGCCCAGGAGGCGGGGGTGGCCCTGGCGCTCGAGCCGCTGCACCCGTCGATGACGGCGGACCGGTGCGTCGTCGTCACCCTCGACCAGGCCCTCGACATGCTCGACGAGATCGCCAGCCCGGCCCTCGGGGTAGCCGTCGACTCCTACAACGTGTGGTGGGACCCCCGGCTCGCGGCTGCGATCGAGCGGGCCGGAGAGCGGGTCATCAGCTACCAGGTGTGCGACTGGCTCGTCCCGCAGCCGCACCCCACGTTCGGGCGCGGCATCCCCGGCGACGGCGTCATCGACTTCGCGTCGATGACGGGGGCCGTCGCCCGGGCCGGGTACTCCGGGCCGATCGAGGTGGAGATCTTCAACGAGGAGATCTGGTCCCGCGACCCCGACGACGTCCTCGCCGCCGTCGCCGCGTCCTTCGCGGTGGTCTGAGGCGGTCGGGGCGCCAGGCCGCCGGGCGCCCCGCCCCCACCGGCGGCCCCGCCTCGCCGCGCCGGCGGCCCCGCCCAGACGACTGGCGTCCCGCCCCGCCGGCCTGGAGGTCTGGGCGCCGTACCTGGCCTCGCTGCTCCCTACCAGGAGTCGGTGCGCCTCGACACGCCGAGCGCCCCTGGTAGACCAGGGGCACAGCGCATGTCGAGGGGCACAAGAGCTGGGGACGTCGAGACGGGAGGGCTGGGCGGGGGTGGCGTGGAAGCGCTGCTGGCGGGCGGGCGGTGGGGTGGGCTTGGCCGTCGGTGCGCCGGGCGGCCACCGTCCGGCCGCCCGGCCGCTGGGGCCGTCGGGGGCGGCCGCACGTGCACTGGACGGGGCCGGCTGGGACGGCGGTGCGTCAGGCGCGCGGCGGAGCGGTGCTCTCCCGCATGACGACCTCGCCCGCGAAGGAGACCGTGCGTCGGACGTTCGGCTCCTCCGACAGCGCGAGGTCGACGGCCTGCCTCCCGACGAGCTCGAGCGGGAGGCTGACGCTCGTGAGCGCGGGCGTGATGTCGGTGGCGACGGGGATGTCACCGAAGCCGGCGACCGAGATCGTCCCCGGCACGTCGATCCCGGCGTCCCGGAAGCCGGCGACGAGGCCGGCGGCCACGACGTCGAACGAGCCGAAGACGCACGTCGGCAGCGTCGTGCGGCCCGCGATCGCGGTCGCCATCTGGAACCCGCTGTCCCGGGTGGCGTCGCCGTTGAGGACGGCGGACGCGTCGAGCTCGATCCCGCGCTCGGAAAGACCGCGGCGGAACCCGGCCAGCCGGTCGCGCACGGTCGTTAGGCGCGCGGGCCCCGTGGCGACGGCGAAGTCGCGGTGGCCGAGGTCGACGAGCGCGTGGGCGAGCTGGTACGCGCCGTCCTCGTTGCCCACGCTGATGGTGTGCCCGACGTCCTGGCGCCCGAGCGTGACGACGACCCCGCCCGTCTCCTCGAAGCGCGCGAGCTCGGCCTGGATCGGCCCGTGGCTCGTCCGGTTCGTGAAGCCGCTGCCGGCGAGGATGATGGCGCGCGGGCGCTGTGCGCGGAGCACCTTGAGGTACTTCACCTCCTGCGCGGGGTCACGGTAGGTCGAGACGATCGTGACGAACATGCCGTGCTCCTCGGCGGCGCTGACGACCGCGCCGGCGATGAGGGCGAAGTAGGCGTCCCGGATGTCGTGGACGACGAGGCCGATCGTCGTCGACGTCGAGCTGGCGAGGGCCCGCGCGTGCGGGTTGGGCTCGTAGCCGAGCTCCGCGGCGGAGGCGAGGACGCGCTCGCGCAGGAGCGCGCGGCCGCCGTACGGGCGCTCGGAGTTGAGGACGCGCGAGGCCGTCGCGAGCGAGACGCCGGCGTGCTCGGCCACGTCGACGAGCCGGACGGGCCGGAACTCCACCTTGCGCTCTGGCGCCACCCACTGCTCCTTCGTCGGTTCCGCCCGCTCCGGCGCGGTGCGGGTGCTCCACCTTGACACCGTCGGAGCGTCGGAGCCTACAGGGAGGACGAAAGCGCTTTCAACCGTCCGCGCAAAACTCTGCTCAGGCAGCCCGTGAGGACGACCAACGGGGCCGCGCGGGGTGACCCGTGTCACTAAAGTTACCGAAAACCCCTTGCGCGGCGCAGGCCGGGGCGTCTACCTTGCTGAAAGCGCTTTCGAAGCGTGGTCCGGACCAATGGAGGAGGACGTATGTCGACAAGGACGTTGGCGCGCTGGGGCGCAGTGGGCGCCGTGTCGCTCCTGGCGCTAGGAGCATGTGGATCCGGTGGCGGGGACGAGGACGCCACGGGCGGTGGTACGAGCACCGGGGGCGAGGGGTCGGACGACCCCATCCGCATCGGCGTCTCCCTGCCGCTCACCGGCGACTTCGCCGAGCCCGGCAAGGGGGTCCAGCGGGGCTACGACGCATGGGTCGAGCAGGTCAACAACAACGGGGGCCTGCTCGGGCGCCAGGTCGAGCTCCTCGTGCTCGACGACGCCTCGGACGCCGCCCGCGTCGTCTCCGACTACGAGTCGCTCATCGCCCAGGAGGAGGTCGACCTGCTCTTCGGCCCGTTCTCCACCCGCCTCGTCGTCCCCGCCTCCCGCGTGGCGTCGGAGTACGGGATGCTCTTCGTCGAGCCGGCGGCGGCAGCGGCGGAGGTCTTCGAGAACGGCTTCGAGAACATCTTCTACGCGGCCCCGGCGATCGCGCCGGACCACTACAACCACCTCGCCGAGTACATCCTCGCGATGCCCGAAGACGAGCGCCCCCAGACGATGGCCGTCACGTCCATGGACGACCCGTTCGCCCAGGGCACCGCCTACGGCCTGCGCGACGCGCTCGCCGAGGGCGGCGTCGAGGTCGTCGTCGACGAGGTCTACCCGCCGAACGCGACCGACATGAGCGCCATCGCCGCCCAGATCGCCGACGCCGACCCGGACCTCCTCGTGGGCGGCACGCTCTACCAGGACGCGGTCAACCTCATCCTCGCGCTGCAGCAGCTCGACTACCAGCCGCGCCTGGCCGCCTTCTCGACCGCTCCGACCAACCCGGAGTTCCCCGAGGCAATCGGTGGCGCCGTCGACGGGATCCTCTCGCCCACGGGGTACTCCCTCGCGGCCGAGTGGCCCTCGAACGCGGAGTTCATCGAGGTGCACAACGAGCTCCACGGCATGGACCCGCAGGAGGACGAGGCCAACGGTTACACGACCGGCCAGGTCGTCCAGGCCGCCGTCGAGGCCGTCGGCTGCGCCGACCCGAGCACGGAGTGCCAGCAGCAGCTCATCGACTGGCTCCACGAGAACACCGTCGACACTGTCGTCGGACCGCTCGCGTGGGACGAGGCGGGGCGCCCGAACGGGGCCCACATGATCCTGCAGTACACGGATGGTGAGATCCAGATCGTCCTGCCGGAGGACACCGCCCAGGCCGAGCTCGTCTACCCCAAGCCGGAGTGGTGACCCGACAGTGGTCTCAGGTGCACTGCTCTTCCAGAGCCTGATCCTGGGCGTGCTGCTAGGAGGGCTCTATGCCCTCCTAGCAGCGGGCCTCACCCTCTACTTCGGCATCATGCGGGTGGTGATGCTGGCGCACTCGGCCTTCATCATCCTGTCCGCGTACATCGCGTGGCGCTTCGCCACGCTCACCGGGCTCGACCCGATGATCTCGCTCGTCATCACGATCCCGCTCTTCTTCGTGCTCGGGTTCGCCATGCAGCGCTACCTGCTGGCACGGCTGCGGCCCGCGACGATGACGATGATGTCGGTGCTGCTCACCTTCGCCATCGCACTCATCATCGAGGGCCTCCTCGGCCTCGTGTTCTCGGGCACGCAGCGCCGGATCAACCTGCCGTACGGCACCTCGAGCGTGGAGTTCTTCGGGGCGCAGATCCCGGTCGTCCAGATCATCTCGTTCGCCCTGGCGACCGTCAGCCTCGTCATCCTCTACCTCCTGCTCAAGAAGACGCGGTTCGGCCGGGCGCTGCGCGCGACGATCCAGCACCGCGAGGCCGCCCAGCTCGTCGGCATCGACACCGGGAAGATCGCCGGCTTCGGTTTCGGGCTGGGCCTGGCGACGGCGGCGGTCGGCGGCGCGGCGCTCTCGCTGCAGGCGACGATCTACCCGTCGCTGCACTGGCACTGGATCGGCCCGCTCATGGCGATCATCGTCGTCGGCGGACTAGGGAGCATCCCCGGTGCGGCGCTCGCCGCGCTGGTCCTGGGCGTGGTCCGGCTCATGCTCGAGATCCCGCTCGGCCCGACGTGGGCCCAGACCATCTTCTATCTCGCCCTGTTCCTGACCCTCATGGTCCGGCCGCAGGGGTTCTTCGGAGGTCGCCTTGCGCAGCGTTTCTGAGACTCGGGCCGAGCGCACGGCGGCTCGGTCCGCGGCAGCCGGCGGCGGAAGGCCCGGGCGCCTCAAGCCCACGATCATCATCGCGCTCGTCGCCGGTGTGCTCGCCCTGTGGCCGCTCATCGCGGACAACCCGTACATGCTCAGCGCGGGCGTCATCGTCCTCAACTTCGCGGTGTTCGCCACGGCGTGGAACATCATGGGCGGCTTCACCGGGTACATCTCGCTCGGGCACACGGCGTTCTTCGGGCTGGGTGCCTACGGGACGGCGCTGCTCGTCATCAACTGGGACGTCCCGAGCTTCGTCGCGCTGCTCGTCGCGGCCGTCGGCACCCTCGTCATCGCCATCCCGGTGGGCTTCGCGGCCCTGCGGGTGCGGGGGGCGTCCTTCGTCATCGTGACGATCGCGCTCGTCCTCGTCCTCCAGCTCGTCTTCCAGAGCTGGCGCGACGTGACGGGCGGGTCGAACGGCCTCGTCGTGCCCCGCCCGTTCCCGGACCTGCTCCGGCCCGAGCACCACCTCGTCTTCTACTTCCTCTTCCTCGCGCTCCTCGTCGTCGTCCTGCTCGTGTGGATGCTCATCGACCACTCGCGGTTCGGCGCGGCGCTCAAGGCGGTCCGTGAGGACGAGGACAAGGCCGAGTCCCTCGGCGTGGCGACCGGGAAGATGAAGCTGGTGGCGTTCGCCGTCTCCGCCTTCTTCGTCAGCCTCTCCGGCGGCCTGTACGGCCTCTGGTTCGGCGACCTCGACCCGATCTTCCAGTTCGACGTCGTCCTCTCCGCCCAGATCGTCCTCATGGCGCTGCTCGGCGGGATCCGGTACCTCTTCGGCCCGCTCGTCGGCGCGGTCATCGTCGGTGCGGCGCTGGAGTACTTCCTCCTCAACTTCGGGGAGACCCAGTTCCACCTCGTCGCGACCGGCCTGCTCCTCGCCGCCGTCGTCCTCTTCGTCCCGGACGGCGTGCTCACGGGGGTGGCCCAGCTCATCGGGCGCTTCAAACCACAGGCGGCGTCGATCCGGGAGCAGTCGGCGGAGCAGCTCCGTGACGCACGCGAGGCCGAGAAGGCCGAGAAGGCAGGGCTGGCCAAGCCCGAGCAGGTCCAGGACGAGCAGGGGATGGAGGACGACCGTGGCTAGAGCCACCGGCACGGCCGGCACGACGACGACCGACACGGCGACGGCGGTGCTCCGCACCGAGGGGCTGACGAAGTCCTTCGGCGGGGTGCACGCGGTCAACAACGCGAGCGTGAGCTTCCTCGAGGGGAAGGTCAACGGGCTCATCGGCCCCAACGGCTCAGGCAAGACGACGTTCTTCAACTGCGTCACGGGCATGATCAAGCCGGACTCCGGCAAGGTCTTCCTGCGTGGCAAGGACGTCACCGGCTGGGCGCCGCACCGGATCGCCCGGGCGGGCCTCGGCCGCAGCTTCCAGCTGTGCCGGGTGTTCCCCCGGATGACCGTCCTGGAGAACATGCTCGTCTCGGTCCAGCCCGAGTCGATCGCCCAGCAGATGGAGCTGCCCCGGAACCGGGAGATGGTCGCCCGCGCCCGCGAGATGCTCCACCGCGTCGGCATCGACCACCTCGAGAACTCCGAGGCCCGCGACATCTCCTACGGCCAGCAGAAGCTGCTCGAGCTCGGGTCGACCCTCATGTCGGACCCGCCGCTCGTCATGCTCGACGAGCCGGCGGGCGGGGTGAACCCCTCGCTCATCGAGCGGATCGCCGTGCTCGTCACCGAGCTCAACCGCGAGGGGACGACGTTCCTCATCGTCGAGCACAACATGGAGCTCATCATGAAGCTGTGCGACCACATCGTCGTGTTCGACCGGGGCGCCCCCATCGCCACCGGCACGGCCGACGTCATCCAGTCCGACCCGCGAGTCCTGGAGGCCTACCTTGGCGTCTGACGTCGTCCTCGAGCTCGAGGACATCGAAGCCGGATACGGCAAGGCCGCGCTCGTCCTGCGCGGGCTCTCCGTCCAGGTCCGCAAGGGCGAGGTCGTCTGCCTCGTCGGTCCCAACGGTGCCGGGAAGTCGACGGTCCTCAAGGTCGCGAGCGGGCTGCTCAAGCCACGCGGCGGCCGGGTGATCCTCGGCGGGAAGGAGGTCACGGGCCGCGGCCCGCAGGAGCTCCTCCGCAACGGCCTGTCCCACGTGCTCCAGGGGCACAGCGTCTTCCGGGAGATGACGGTCGAGGAGAACGTCATGCTCGGCGGGTACACGGTGGCCGACCAGTCGTCCCTGAGCGAGCGGTGCGACTTCGTCAAGACCGTCTTCCCCGTCGTCGGGGAGCGGTGGACGTCGACGGCAGGGCTCCTCTCGGGAGGCCAGCAGAAGCAGGTCGAGTTCGCCCGGGCGCTCATGGTGAGGCCCGACGTCGTCCTCCTCGACGAGCCGTCGATGGGGCTCGACCCCAAGCGTGTGACGACGGTGTTCCAGCAGGTGGCCCGCATGCGTGACGCGGGGGTGGCGGTGCTGCTCGTCGAGCAGAACGCCCGCCGCGCGCTCGAGATGGCGGACATCGGCTGTGTGCTCGACCTCGGCCGGGTCTTCGCGAGCGGCCCCGCGGCCGAGCTCCTCGCCGACCCGAAGCTGAGCGACCTCTACCTCGGAGGCCGCCCGGCGGCCTGACCTGCCGTACCGCTCCACGCTCCGGAGTGGATCACGCCGCGTCTGCGGGGGTGATCCGCTCCGGAGCTTCTGCGTAGGGCGGGTGGACCACCCCGGTGCGGTGAGACCGATCCGGGCCTTCCAGGCCTTCCGGGGGTCGGAAGGGGCCCGGACAGGCCGCGGCGACGGCCTCGCTCACTGTTCACATGCGTGCCTTCTGTGAGTCGTGCGGGGTTTCCCTGCTGCACGCTCCGCTCCGCTTGTGTGTGCGGTGACCGTTCTCGGCGCGACGGCTGGTGCCTGCGCCGGACCCGCATCCACCGGAGGTTCCCCCTTGAAGCGTTGCTCCCTTGCCGGGCGAGTGGCACTCGGCACGCTCGCACTCGGGCTCGTCGCGCCCGTCCTCACCATCGCCGGGCCGGCCTCAGCCGCGATCGGTGACGTGCTGCTCGACCCGGGCAGCACCTGGCAGTACTGGGACGCCGGCACGGACCCGGCCACCGGGTACGCCGACAACCTCGCGTGGACCGCCTCGGACGCCGCGTTCGACGACGCAGCCTGGGAGAGCGGCTCCGGCTCCTTCGGGGTCGAGCCGTCGACGACGATCACGACGCCGTGGCAGCGCGCCTACGACAGCGGCGACAACATCCCCACCTACTTCCTGCGCACAGACGTCACCCTCGACGCGTCCGACCTCGAGGGGGCGACCGCCTTCGACGCCACGTTCGCCTACGACGACGGGGCGATCCTCTACGTCAACGGCGAGGAGGCGTACCGCACCACGACGGTGTCCGACCTCGACACGGCGACGAACCTCCAGTACAGCCACGACCAGAGCAACGACATGACGCAGGAGACCGCGTCCCTCGACCCGGCGCTGTTCACCGAGGGTGAGAACACGATCGCGGTGTCGGTCCACAACCGGTCCGCGTCGAGCTCGGACGTCTACTTCGAGTGGCGCTCGCTCGTCGCGACGGACGTCGTGCCGCCCCCGCCGCCCGTCGTCTCCAACGTCAGCCTCCACGTCGGCGCCGACGAGACGCAGGTCAACCTCGCGTGGTTCTCGGTCTCCGGCGTCACCGAGTCGGTGCAGATCGCCCCCGCGACGGACGGGGACTTCCCCGCCGAGTCCGCGACGACGTTCGCGACCACCGAGAGCGGCCCGGGCTTCAACGGTCAGACCTACCACCACGCCGTCGTCACCGGGCTCGACGAGGACACCGACTACGTCTACCGCGTCGGTAGCGACGAGGGCCGCTGGTCGGACACGTTCGAGTTCTCCACCGAGGACTTCGGCACGAAGGACTACAACGTCCTGTGGGTCGGCGACCCGCAGATCGGCAGCGGCGGCAACGGCAGCGTCGAGGGCGACGGCGCGGCATGGGAGGTGACCATGTCGACGATGACCAACCTCTTCCCGGGTTCGGACTTCCTGCTCTCGACGGGTGACCAGGTCAACGCCTCGGGCAGCGTCGCGGAGTACGACGAGTTCATGTACCCGGAGGAGATCAGGCAGCTGCCGATCGCCGTCAACGTCGGCAACCACGACACCGGTTCCGTCGCCTACGACCAGCAGTTCAACCAGCCGAACTCGACGACCGACGGCAGCGCGACGGGGCGCGACTACTGGTACACGTACAACGACGTGCTCTACGTCGGGCTGGACTCGAACCGGTCGTCCGACAGCGACATCGAGGCGCACGCGCAGTTCCTCGAGGACGCCGTGACGACAGCGGGGGACGTCGACTGGACGATCCTCACGTTCCACCACGCGCCCTACAGCCAGGCGAACCACCTCGACGACGGCAACGTCATCAACATCCGGGAGAAGCTGACGGACGACATCTCCCGCGTCGGCGTCAACCTCGTGCTCTCCGGCCACGACCACATCCACACGCGCAGCTACCTCATGGAGGGCGGCACCCCCGTCGTCCCGGACGTGGCGCCGGCACCGGGTGACGTGCTGACGCCCGCGGAGGGCCAGGTCCTCTACATGACGGCCAACTCCGCGACCGCGAGCAAGTTCTACGACTACTACAGCCCCGGCGGCACGGGCGACCAGCCCTACACGGCGTTCTGGGAGCAGGACTACTCGCCCGACTTCTCGAACATCGAGATCTCGGAGAACGCGCTCACGCTCACGACGTACGACGTGTACGGCCTCGACATCGTCGACCAGGTGACGCTCCAGCGCCCCGACGCCGACGAGCCCGTCCTCACGCTGCCCGCAGCGACGGAGATCGAGGTCGGCCAGGCGTTCGACCCGATGAGCGGGGTCATGGCGGTCGACGCGATCGACGGTGACCTCACCGCCCAGGTGAGCGTGGTCGGAGCCGTCGACACGTCGGTCGCCGGTGAGTACGTCCTCGAGTACACCGTCTCCGACTCGGCGGGCAACACCGCGACCGCGACGCGCGTCGTCACGGTGACGGCACCGGTCCCCGGTGACGGCGACGGTGACGGTGACGACGACGGTCTGCCGGGTGACGGTGACGACGACGGTCTGCCGGGTGACGGTGACGACGACGGTCTGCCGGGTGACGGTGACGACGACGGTCTGCCGGGTGACGGTGACGACGACGGTCGGCCGGGTGACGGTGACGATGACGGTCGGCCCGGTAACGACGACGACGGCGACGGGCAGCTGGGCGACGGCGACGACGCGGGCCGCTCGGACGGGGACCGCCTTCCCGTGACCGGCGTGGAGGTCGGTGCGATCGTGCCGATGACGGTCCTCGCGCTCCTCGTGCTCGGCGCCGCGCTCCTCACCGTGCGCCTGCGCCGCAGCACCCAGCGCGACTAGCCAGGCACGGGTGGTCCGCGCCGGGACGAGCGGCGCAGCCCCGAGACGGCCGGCACGGGAGGTCTCCCGTGCCGGCCGTCTCCGCGTCCCCGGTGGGGGCGGGTGCCGGCGGCGAGGGTCAGGCGCCGTCGCTCAGGGCGATGAACGCCCCGAGCTCGGCGAGGCCGGTGGGCGTGCCCGGGAGGTAGTCGGTGAGCGCCTCGGAGCGCACGAGCACCGCCGCCCACTGGGCGCGCGAGACCGCGACGTTGACCCGGTTGCGCGAGAGCAGGAACGACATCCCGCGCGGGACGTCCTCCACCGCCGAGGCGGCCATCGAGACGACGACGACGGGCGCCTGCTGGCCCTGGAACTTGTCGACGGTGCCGACGCGGACCTCGTCCAGGCCGGCCTCGGCGAGCCTGCGCCGGATGAGCGCGACCTGCGCGTTGTACGCCGCGACGACGAGCACCCCGCCCTCGCCGAGCGGCCGCGGCGGAACCCCGCCGGCGACGTCGTCCGTCCATCCCCGCTCGACGACCGCCTGCACCTGGGCGACGACCTCCGCGGCCTCCTCCTCGGAGACCGTCGCGTTGCCGGTGTGGGCCAACCGCACGGTGCGGACCCCGGGCTCGACGCCGGTGAGGCGCCGGTTCGTCGTCACCGTCTCCATCGACCGCAGGCGCCCCGAGTACGCGAGCCGCGAGACCCGCTCGCACAGCGCGGGGTGCATCCGCCACGTCCGCTCGAGGAAGTACCCGCGCTCCGGGGGCAGGGTCTCGTGCCCCTCGGCCAGCCAGCCGAGGGCCGAGTCGTCAACCGGTTCCGGGTGCGTGCCCTGGCTCACCTGGGGGAGCTGCTGCGGGTCGCCGAGGAGGAGCAGCCGCTTCGTCGCCGCGGACACCGCGATCGTCGCGGCGAGCGAGAACTGGCCCGCCTCGTCGACGACGAGGAGGTCGAGGTCCTGGCGCCCGACGCGCTTGGTGTTCGTGAAGTCCCACGCCGTGCCGCCGACGACGCACCCGAGCGGGCCGTGCCCGCCGAGGAAGGCGGCATGGCCGTCGGTGGGCAGCGGCGTCCACGCGCAGGGCTGGTCGCCCTCGTACTTCTTGCCGACCCGTTCCCTCGGCACGCCGGCGTCGACGACCCGGTCGAGGAGGTTCTCCACGACGGCGTGCGACTGCGCAACCACCCCGACGCGCCACCCCTCGCCGACGAGCGCGGCGATAACACGGGCGCCGACGTACGTCTTGCCCGTCCCGGGCGGTCCCTGGACGGCGAGGTAGGAGCGGTCGAGCGCGCGGACGGCGTCGGTGATCGCCTCGACGTACCCCCCGTCCGTTCCGGGGGCGGGCAGCGCCGCGAGTCCGACGAGGCGCGGGGGCCGCCGGCACAGGACGTCGAGCGCCGGCTGCGGGTCGGGCCCGGCGTCGAGGACCTGCTGGGCCACCTCCTCGATGGCGCTCACGAGGTTCTTGGTCTGGGGCGGCGCGCCCGGGGTCACCGCCATGGGCAGGGCGTCGTACGGCTGGAGCGCCGCCGGGATCGTCTCCTCGACGACGAGCACGTCGCCCGCGTCCTCCTCGCTCCGTGCGAGCACCTTCGCCGAGGAGTGGGCGACGCGCACCTCGCCGGGCCCTGGCTCGAGGTCGCGCGGGTACGGGGGCCCGCCGTAGAGGAGGAATCCCCCGGCACCCACCCGGATCGTCGACCCGGTGGGCAGCGCGCCACTCATCCGCAGGTGCCGGCGGAGGTTGCGCTGCTTGCCCTCCTTGAACCACTCGCGCTGAGGCGTGACGGACCGTGCGACGAGGACGTCCCGGTTCTCCCGCCACTCCTCGACATCCGCGCTGAGCCGGTCGAAGTGCTCCCACCAGAAGGGCTTGTCCTCCCGCCGGTGGTAGCCGAGCGCTGCGGCGAGGAGCGCGTGCGCCTGCTCCTCGGGCGTGCGCTCGGCGCGGGTCCCGGGCCCCGCGGCGGCGAGGAGCGCCCGCTCGAGGGGGTGCGGCTCGGGCTCCTCCTCGGGCGTGACGGGTGCCGCGCTCGCGGGCTCGACCCCGTGGGCGCGCCCCTGCGCGAGGAGCCACTCGTGGAGCCGGTAGGTCGAGAGGCAGTCGTAGGCGTTGTACGCCTCGATGCTCGCGAGCTGGTCCCGGTAGGCGGCGACGTCCCCGCGCTCGCGGGCGGCGGTGGCCTCGGCGTAGGCGACGATCGAGTCGGCGGCGTTGTCGAGCCCGGTGCGCGCCTCGGTGCCCATGTACAGCGGCTCGAGCTTCTTGATCGAGTAGGAGGGCTGGGAGACGCGGATGCCCTGGCGGACGGTGGCGTAGAGGTCGACGAGCACGCCGTGGCGCAGGAGGTCGTCGAGCACCTCCTCGCCGACGCCGTGGCGGCCGACGAGCCGGCGCAGGGCCGTCTTCTCGTACGGGGCGTAGTGGTAGACGTGCATGCCCGGGTGCGCCTCCCGCCGCGCGGTGACGTAGGCGAGGAAGTCCTCGAGGGCCGCGCGCTCCTCGGCGCGGTCGTGCGCCCAGAAGGCGCGGAAGTCCGCCGCGGGGCCGGCCTCGACGACGCCGAAGAGGTACTCCAGGCCCCACTCGTCCGAGCCGTCGGCTGACCACAGCGGGTCGCCCTCGAAGTCGAAGTAGATGTCCCCCGGGTCGGGTGCCGGGAGCGCCGCGAGCACCTCCGGGGCGACGACCTCCGCCCGCACGAGCGGCGCGCCGTCGGGGCCGCGGGGAGAGCTGTCCTGCTCGGACTGCAGCCGTGCCTGGTCGCGCAGCCCCGCGAGCGTCGCGGTGCCGATGCCGCTGACCGGACCGGTCGAGGCGGCCAGCTCCTCGACCGTCGTGATCCCGGCGGCGTGGAGGCGCGCCCGCTGGGTGGTGCGCAGCCCGGCGACGAGGAGGACGTCGCGGTGGGCGGCGACCTCGGCGGCGCACGTCTCGCACCGGCCGCACGCGAGCACCCCCTCCTGACCCCAGGTGACCGGCCCGGCGTCGAGGTGGGCGGTGATGAGGGCGTCGAGACGGGCGCGGCGCTCGCGGAAGACGGGGACGATGTCCTCGAGCTCGTGGCGGGACTCGTGCCCGTCGCCGAGGACGAGGACCCCGGCGGCGTCGACCCCGATCCCCGCGCGCTGCATCTGCTCGGCGTAGGCGGCGAGCTGGAGGAGCGCCGGGATCTTCGCGTGACGGGCGAGCTTGGCGTCGTGGACGGCGTAGCTCACCCCCGCGCCGGCGGTGCGGCCTCCGCCGTCGGCCCGTTCGACCCTGCCGTCGTCAGCCTGTTCCGTCCCGGCCCCGCCCGTCCGCCCTCCGCCGCCGCCCCCGGGTGCGCGCCACCCGCCGTCGGCTCGCCCCTGTCTGCCGTCGACGCGGACGAGGAAGTCGGCGCGGCCGTAGAAGGTCCCGTCGAAGAAGGTGCCCTGGTAGACGGCGTCCGTGCCGGAGCGCAGCGCCTCGAGCGTGCGGTGGTGGGCCGCCCGGAGCCCCGCGAGGTCGTAGGCACCGGCGTCCGGGAGCTCGAGGACACCGCGCCCGGCCGTGGGGTCGTATGGCCCGAACCGCGCCCGCAGCACCTCGAGCACGCCGTGCTCGTGGACGTCGCCGAGCGCGGCGACGCGCCGCATCATGGCGTCGGCGTCACGCGGTGGCGGGTCGGACCGGCCGAGCCGCGCGTCGAGCAGCCGCAGGAGGGCGAGCTCGCAGGTCGAGGCGAGGGCGACGTCGGTCGCGCTGGTGACGACCGCGCCGTCGAGGATGAACATCGCTCCTCACGCTACCGCCGGGCACCGACACGTGCGGGCCGACGGGCTCCCGTGGTGCGCGCACGAGCGTGCGCCCCTGCGACCGCACCTGTACCCGGTCGGACCGGTGGACGACCGTCCGCGGGCCGACCGGCTACACGGCTCCCGGCTCGCCCGCTCCGCGCTCGAGGAGCGGCAGGAGGAGGCGGCCGATCGCGTCGCCGTCCTTGCCGCGCACGAGGGGGACGGCGTGATCGAGGGCGCCCTGGCGGTTCTCCGCCGGCTCCTCCTGGGCCGTCGGCGTACCGTGCGCGAGCACCTGCTCGGCGGGTGTCAGCTCGCGGATAGCGATCGCCGCGACGTGCTCGGGATGGTCGCGCGCGAGCTCGTCGTAGATCATCGGGTCGTGCTGGCCGTCGTCGCCGACGAGCACCCACCTGATGTCCGGGAACTCGATGACGAGGCGCCGCAGCGCGGTGCGCTTGTGCTCCTGCCCGCTGCGGAACCAGCCGGTGTTCGTCGGTCCCCAGTCGGTCATGAGCATCGGCGCCTCGGGAAACCCGTAGGAGCGCATGAAGCGCACGAGCGTCGGGACGACGTTCCACGCACCGGTCGAGAGGTAGAAGACCGGCGTGCCGGGGTGGGCGGCGAGGATCTGCCGGTAGAGGTCCGCCATCCCGGGGACGGGCTGGCGCGCGCTCGTGTGCCGGACGAACGTGTTCCACGCAGCGATGAGCGGACGCGGGAGCCGCGTCACCATGACGGTGTCGTCGATGTCGGAGACGAGGCCGAGGCGCACGTCGCGGCCCACGACGGTGACGACCGCCTTGGCCGGCCGCGCGCCGCGGGCCTCGATGACGACGTCGTGCTCACCGGGCGGGAGGCCGTGGTCCCGGACGACGAGGTCGACGTACCCGCCCCGGTCGGTGCGGGTACGGATCTCCTGCTCGCCGGCGCGCACGACGACGGGCAGCTGCGCCACCTGGGCGGTGAGGAAGGAGCGCCAGCCACGCTGGGCCTCGGTCGCCTCCTCGAGCTCGGCCGAGGACGCGTCGACGTCGGCGCTCGCCGCCGGCTCGTCCTCCTTGGCCATGAGCACGCGCGCGAGCACCCGCACCGAGTCAGGGTTGCCGTAGCCGGTGAACCCGACGGTGCGCGGCGCCCAGCCGCGTGCCCGGAGCGCGGGGATGAGCCGGCGGTTGAACGCGTCCTCGATCGCGGCGCCGGCCTGGGACAGTGCCATGCGTCAGCGCGCGGGCGGCGGCGGGTTGCCGATGTCGCGACGCTCGACGTACTCGCTGTGGCTCGTGTTCGCGCGCTGCTTCTGCATGACGAGGGCGATGATGATCGCGATGACGCCGACGGCGATGCAGATGTAGCCGATGGTGTTGAGGTTGAAGACCTCCCACGCATCCGGCTCCAGGCCGAAGGCGAGGACCGCCCCGACGACGATGAGGAAGATTCCTCCACCGATACCCATGGTCTGTCCTTCCGCCGGGACCCGCGGGGGCGGGTCTGTCCTGGCCAGTGTGGTGCGCGCGACGGCGTCCCGCACCCCGAGTTGATCACGGGACGGGGACGCTCCCGCCCCGGTGGGCGCCCGTGCCCGCGGCACCGCGCCGTCGCCGGAGCCGTCGGCGGCCCCGACGGCCAGCGGGCGCCGCCGTCGTCGGCCAGCCCGCGGCCGGCGGTCCGACCCTGCCACCCGTCCGCCGGCGTCACCCGTCCGCGAGGGGGGCCGGCTCGATGAGCGGCTCGGTGCGGGTGCGCGTCGCGAGCGTTCGCGCGCCCGTGAGCGCGGCGACGACGGCGAAGCCGGCGGCACCGGCGACGACGGCGAAGCCCCCGTGCGAGCCGGACGCGTCGACGGCCATCCCGGCGAGGGAGGAGCCCGCGGAGACACCGATGCCGATCGACGCGCCGAGCCACGTGAGCCCCTCGGTGAGCCGCCGCGCGGGCACGAGGGCCTGGACGATCGCGTTGCCGTTGATGACGGTCGGGGCGATCGCGAACCCGGCGACGAAGCCGACGGCGGCGAGCACGGCGAGCGAGGTGACGAGGAAGAACATCGACACACCGGCCGCCAGGACGCACACGCCGACGAGGAAGCGCAGCCACAGCGGGCTGAGCCAGTGGCGAGCGCCGTAGAGGAGCCCGGAGATGAGCGACCCGAGCGCGAACGTCCCGAGCACGGGCCCCGCGAGGGCCTTGTTGCCCTGCTCCTCCGCGAAGGCGACGACGGAGACGTCGACCCCGCCGAAGATCGCGCCGGTGCCGAGGAAGACGGCCGCGACGGCGAGCATCCCCGCCGAGCCGATGACGCTCGTGCGCGCCTCGCCCTCGACGCGCGGGGAGGGGACGGGCTCGGTGGCCCGCTGGGAGAGGAACCAGTAGCCGCCGAGGAACGCGCCGGCGAGCGGGACGACGAGGGCGGACCACGGCGTCACGCTCGTCGCGAGGATCGTCGCGAGCACGGGCCCGACGACGAAGGTCAGCTCGTCGAGCGCCGACTCGAGCGAGTAGGCGGTGTGGAGCTCGCGGCCGTCCTTGACGATGAGTGCCCACCGGGCGCGCACGAACGCCCCCATCGACCCGATCGTCGAGCCGCCGACCGCCGCGGTGAGATGGAGGACCCACTCGGGGGATCCGGCGACGGCCGCGACGATGAGGCCGACGAGACCGAGGCACGCGACGGCGAGCGCCGGGCGCATGACGCGCGCCTGCCCGTGGCGGTCGACGAGGCCGGCGAGGCGGGGGGCGCACAGCGCCTGGACGACGACGTACACGGCCGAGACGCGCCCGGCCATCCCGTAGGAGCCGTAGAGCTCGGAGACCATGAGGACGATCCCGATGCCCACCATCGAGATCGGCAGGCGCGCGACGAGCCCGGCGGCCGAGAAGCTGAGGGCGCCGGGCCGCGAGAGGATCGCACGATAGGGCCGCAGCACGGGCGACAGTGTCTCACCGCGCGGGGGCGCGAAGACGCGGGGCGCGGAGACGCGCTGCCCGCGGTCCCGCGCCCCGCGCCCCGACGCGGCGACCGGTCGTCAGCGACGGCGCAGGAACCCGGCGACGGGCCTCTGCTGCTCCCCCTGCTGGGCGCCCATGACGACGAGCGTGCCGGTGACGAGGGGGATCGCCCACTGCGTCGCCTTGAGCTGACGCTGGGCGGCCTTGAGCTTCTTCGAGGCCCTCGGTGACGGCTCCGTCGCACCCGCACCGCCCTCGTCGGCCCGCTTGGCGACCTTGGCACCGAGCATGCCGCTGTACGCGGTGAGCAGGAGGGCCACGCCGGTGAGCGCGGCCTTGGTGGCGGTGTTGCGCTGGGCCTCGGGCTGCTTCATGAGCCGCGCCTCGTTGCCGGCGATGAGCCCGAGGCTCCCGACGACGTGGGCGCCGATGGCCAGGGCGTTGACCGGAGCCCAGCGTCCCCAGCCGGCGGAGGAGAGGGAGAGGCGTTCGCGGGGGTCGACCGCCTTGGCGGCGGCGCCGTTGAGGCCGACGGCCCCCATGAGGGAACCGCCGAACCAGGCTGCCAGGCCCAGGTCGTGCATGCTTCGGACGACGGTGTTGCGCTCGGACATCGGGAACCTCGCTCGGTCGAAGGGTGACGGGCCGTCAGTCTCATCCCGCTCGGGCGAAGGCGCACCTCGTACGCCGGGCTCGCACGGGAGGCGCTGCGGCGCGTCCGCGCTCCGGCCGGTCCGCGGACGGGTCAGAGGACCTTCGAGAGGAACGACTGGGTCCGCGGGTGCTGCGGACGCGTGAGCACCTGCTCCGGGTCGCCCTCCTCGACGATGAGGCCGTCGTCCATGAAGATGACGCGGTCGCCCACCTCCTGGGCGAAGCCCATCTCGTGCGTGACGACCATCATCGTCATGCCCGAGCCCGCGAGGCCGCGCATGACCTCGAGGACCTCCCCGACGAGCTCGGGGTCGAGCGCGGACGTCGGCTCGTCGAAGAGCATCATGTCCGGGTTCATGCACAGGGCCCGGGCGATGGCGACGCGCTGCTGCTGGCCCCCGGAGAGGTGCCCGGGGAAGGCGTCCGCCTTCTCGGCCAGGCCCACCCGCTCGAGCATCGCTCGGGCCACCGTGGCGGACTCCGCCTTGCCGCGGCGCAGGACCCGGCGCTGCGCGAGGGTGAGGTTGCCCATGACGCTCAGGTGCGGGAAGAGGTTGAACTGCTGGAACACCATGCCGATGCGGGTACGGACCGCGTCGACGTCCCCGTCCGGGTCGAGGATGTCGATGCCCTCGATGTGGACCGAGCCCGCGGACGGCTCCTCGAGCAGGTTGACCGTGCGCAGGAGGGTCGACTTCCCCGACCCTGACGGGCCGATGACGCACACGACCTCGCCGGGCGCCACGGTGAGGTCGATGCCCTTGAGCACCTCGTGGTCGCCGAAGCTCTTGCGCAGGCCGCCGAGCGCGATCGCCGGCACCTCCGCCGACGGCGTCGCTGTCCCGGGTGTGTTCGTCATCGCGTCTTCTTCAGCCGTCGTTCGAGGACCGCCACCAGCCGGGTGAGCGGGATGGTGATGAGGAGGTAGAGCATCGCCGCCATGACGAGGGTCGTGCCGTTGCTGTACGTCGTCAGGCCGTCGCGGGCGAACGTCGTCAGCTCCTTGGTGAAGATGGTGGAGCCGGCGATGAAGAGGAGCGAGGTGTCCTTGAGGAGGATGACGAACTCGTTCGTCATCGGCGGGATGATGATGCGGAAGCCCTGCGGCAGGACGACGGAGACCATGGCACGCGCGGGGGTCATGCCGAGGGAGCGCGCCGCCTCGGTCTGCCCCTTCGGCACGGCCTCGATGCCCGCCCTGATCGTCTCGGCCATGTACGCCGAGGCGACGAGGATGAGGCCGACGAGCCCGGCCCCCACCTGGCCCCCGGGCAGGCGCACTCCGAGGGCGATGGGGAGCATGTAGGCCGTGGCGAAGATCGTCAGCAGCGCGGGCAGGCCGCGGAAGAGCTCGATGAACCCCGTCGCGAACCACCGGTACGGCGCCACGGGCGAGAGCTTCATGAGCGCAAGCACTATGCCCAGCACGAGCCCGCCGAAGAAGGCGACGAGCGTGAAGATGATCGTGTTCTTCAGCGCGATCGTGATGATCTCTGGGAACTGCTCCCGCGCGATGTCGATCCGGAAGAAGACGTCGGCGATGCGCTGCCAGTCCGTCGCGAGACCGACTGCGACGACTGCGGCGACGAACACCGCGTAGAGCAGACCGCGGTAGAGGCGCCGCTTGGTCGTGCGTCGCATCGGCGAAGGCTCCTATCCCGCGTGTCAGGAGGCGTCGGCGGTGAAGTACGAGTCGTAGATCCGGTCGTACTCGCCGTTGTCGCGCAGCTCCGCGAGCTCCGCGTTGATGGCCTCGAGCAGCTCGGGGCGCTCGCCCTTGGCGAGGGCGAAGCCGTACTGCTCGTCCGTCGGGTACTCCTCGACGATGACGTAGGTGTCGTCCGCGGTCGCGTGCTCGACGTTGACGGGGAGGTCCTGGAGGATGGCGTCGATCTGGCCCGCCTGGAGCGCCGGCCACAGCTCGCCGTCCCCGGGGTACTCGACGATCTCGGTGCCTTCGGGGGCGTTCTCCCGCGTGTAGTTCAGCCCCGTCGTGCCGGCCTGGACGCCGACGGTCTTGCCCGCGAGGTCGTCGATCGAGGTGATGCCCGAGTCGGCGGAGGCGAGGAGGGACTGCAGGGAGTCGTAGTACGGGTCGGCGAAGTCGATGTTCTCCGCGCGCTCCTCGGTGATGGTGATGGCCGAGGCACCGACGTCGCACTGGCCCGCCGCGAGCACGGTGCCGCTCTGGAGGGCGTCGAAGCTGACGTCCTCGACCACGAGGTCGAGCTCGAGGCCGTCGGCGATCGCCTGGAGGAGGTCGATGTCGAAGCCGCTGTACCCGCTGGGGGCGTCGGGGTCCTCGACCTCGAACGGCGGGTAGGGCACCTCCGAGCACGCCGTGAGGGTTCCCTCGGAGACGAGGCCGAGGTCGCTCCCGGAGTCGCTGCCGCCGTCCGCCGTCGCGTCGTCGCCGCTGTCCCCTCCGCCGCAGGCGGACAGGAGGAGAGCCGCACCGAGGACGGTGGCAGCGGTGCGGTAGGGGCGTGCGTTCATGGAGGGATCTCCCGGATTGTGGGCCTGGGCATGAGGTGTCGTGGCCTTCGCACGAGACCGCCATCGGCGTCGGAGTCTACGGGTCCGTCGCCACGGTGCTGAGCGAGTTCCAGCGGGAATCCTACATTTCGCCTGTTTCGATCACGTTGCGAGGGCCGCGTCGACGACGGCCGTCGCCTCGGCCTGGACCCGTGCGAGGTGCTCCGGGCCCCGGAAGGACTCGGCGTAGATCTTGTAGACGTCCTCGGTGCCCGAGGGGCGCGCCGCGAACCACGCGTTCGCCGTCGTCACCTTGAGGCCGCCGATCGAGGCGCCGTTGCCGGGCGCCTCGACGAGGCGGGCCGTGATCTCCTCACCGGCGAGGGTCGTCGCCGCGACCTGCTCCGGGCGCAGTGCACCGAGGCGCGCCTTCTGCTCCCGGGTGGCGGGGGCGTCGACGCGTGCGTAGTCCGAGGCGCCGTACCGGTCGACGAGCTCGGCGTGGAGCTGGCTCGGGCTGCGGCCGGTGACGGCCTGGATCTCGGAGGCGAGGAGGGCGAGGATGAGCCCGTCCTTGTCGGTGGTCCACACGGTGCCGTCGGCACGCAGGAACGACGCGCCGGCGGACTCCTCGCCACCGAACCCGACGGAGCCGTCGAGGAGGCCCGGGACGAAGTACTTGAAGCCCACCGGGACCTCGAGGAGCCGGCGCCCGAGGCCGTCCGCTACCCGGTCGATGAGGGCGGAGGAGACGAGCGTCTTGCCGATCGCAGCGCCCGCGGGCCAGTTCGGACGGTGGGTGAAGAGGTACTCGATGGCGACGGCGAGGAAGTGGTTGGGGTTCATGAGGCCGCCGTCGGGGGTGACGATCCCGTGCCGGTCGGCGTCGGCGTCGTTGCCCGTGGCGATGTCGTACGGCGCGGACGCCCCGCCCCGCATCGTCGTGACGAGGGACGCCATCGCCGACGGCGAGGAGCAGTCCATCCGGATCTTGCCGTCCCAGTCGAGCGTCATGAAGGACCAGCGTGGGTCGACCGCGGGGTTGACCACCGTGAGGTCGAGGTCGTACCGCTCGCCGATGACGCCCCAGTACTCCGCCGCCGCGCCGCCGAGGGGGTCCGCCCCGATCCGGATGCCCGCCTCGCGGATGGCACGCATGTCGATGACGCTGACGAGGTCGTCGACGTAGGCGGTGAGGTAGTCGTTCTTGCGGGTCGTCTCCGCTGCGAGCGCCTTCTCGAGGCTGACCCGGGGCACCTGGCCCACCCCGGTGCGCAGGATCTCGTTCGCGCGGGCGGCGATCCAGCCCGTCGCGTCGGAGCCGGCCGGCCCGCCGTGCGGCGGGTTGTACTTGAAGCCGCCGTCGCGCGGGGGGTTGTGCGAGGGGGTGACGACGATGCCGTCGGCCCGGCCCGGGCCCTCGACCCGCACGCCGCCGGAGGTGCCGGCGCCGTTGGTGCGCAGGATGGAGTGGGAGACCGCGGGCGTGGGCGTCCACGAGTCCCGCGCGTCGACCCGGACCTCGACGCCGGCGGCGGCGAGGACCTCGACGGCGGTCCGCCAGGCGGGCTCGGACAGCGCGTGCGTGTCGCGCCCGATGTAGAGGGGTCCGTCGGTGCCCTGGGCGCGCCGGTACTCGACGATCGCGGCGGTCGTGGCGACGATGTGCGCCTCGTTGAACGCCCCGTCGAGGCTCGAGCCGCGGTGCCCCGAGGTTCCGAACACCACCTGCTGGGCCGGGTCGTCGACGTCGGGCGTGCGGTCGTAGTACGCCGAGACGACGGCATCGACGTCGATGAGGTCCTCGGCCTGGGCGGGGGTTCCGGCGCGTTCGTGCATGCCTGTGATCCTGCCACCGCGGGGGGCCGCGCGCCCCCCGCTCAGCGACCGTTCGTGCGGGCCGAGCGGCGGGACGGCCGGTGCGCCCCGGCGGGAAGGAGCGCGGGGCGGCGACGGGCGGCCGTCGTGGGTACCGTGCTGGGCATGGACGCCATCGACATGCCCGAGGACCTCACGGTCGACCAGCTGGACGCGAGCAACCCGGTTCCCGCCGGTGCCGTCGTCCTCGACGTACGCGAGCAGGACGAGTGGGACGCCGGCCACGTCCCCGGCGCGACGCACATCCCGCTCGGCGAGCTGCCCGCGCGCACGGCGGACGTCCCCGAGGCGGACCTCGTCGTCGTGTGCCGCTCCGGGGGGCGCTCCGCCCGGGCCACGGCGTGGCTCACCCAGGCCGGTTTCGACGCGCGCAACCTCGACGGAGGCATGAAGGCGTGGGAGCGGGCCGGCCTGCCGATCACCCGGGACGACGGCGGCGAGCCGACGGTCGTCTGAGCAGGGAGCCCCGCGCACTGCGGCGCCCCGGGCACATGACCGCGCCTCGACCCGCGCGGCGTGCGCGTTGCCACCCGCGCTCGACCGGTGGTGGCCCGAGGGCCGTGCGGGAACGGGCGCGGTGGTGGGCCGGCGCGGCCGCAGGCGCGGCGCGCAGGGCTGGGGGCGCCGCGTAGGGTTGGGGCCCATGGGTAAGCAGAGCCGTCAGCGAGCCGCCGCGAGGAACGCCGCCGCGAGCAAGACCAAGCGCCCCAGGCGCGCCGAGATCCCGTTCGTCGAGCGGCCCTTCGAGGGCCTGCCGGGCGAGACGGACTGGGTCGCCATGCGCGAGATCGTGCCGGCCGCGACCGCACGCGTACGCACGACGGCGGAGTACGGCTCCCGCGACGTCACCGTCGCGACCATGCTCCCGGAGCTGTGGCCGGCCCTCCACCGCGAGGACGGCGAGCTCTTCGTCGGCCTCCAGACCGCCGCGAAGTCCGGGGACGCCAGCCGCGACGTCGCCGCCGCGCTCATCGCCGCGCTCGACCTCGAGGCGGGGGAGCCGCTCACGCAGCTCGGGCTCCTCGACCCCGGGCCGCGCCTCCAGGACGTCCTCGACCTCGACGTGCCGTTCGAGCCGGTCCTCTACGACGACTTCGCGTTCTGGATCTCCAGCACGGAGGAGCGCACCGCCGAGCTGGAGTCCGCGCTCGAGGAGTCGAGCGCCGGGATCGTCCCGACCGCGGCGGTCGAGGGCGTGACGTCGGCGTACTGGTGCCGCATGGGCCGGGAGTTCCTCCGCTGGGCGCGTCCAGAGGCGCAGGAGGACGTGCTCGACGCCATCGCGCGCCTCCACGCCCGCCGCGAGTCCGCTCTCGACGAGGGTTCCCGCTTCGTCGGCGCCTTCCGCACGAGCGGGATCCTCGTGCCGGTGTGGGAGCTCGCCCCGGGCACCGAGGCCGACGAGCTCGCCGGCCCGTGCGCGGACCTCGAGAAGCGGCTCGTCGCCGCTCTCGCCGAGACCGAGCCCCTCGACGCCGAGGCGCGGCGCGCCCGGGCGGGGATCGTCTCCCGCCAGGTCACGCTGCGCTGACGGGGTGAGGCGCCTGCGCGCCTCACGCGCCGCGGGGGACGACCCCGCGGCGCAGGCGGGCGGTCCGGCCAGGAGGGCGACCTGCGCGTGCCCACGGACTTGACTAGGCTTTGGTCTGTGAACGGGCAACGGCAGACCCAGCGGGTCGCCGTCGTCATCCCTGCGAAGGACGAGGCGGCGCGCATCGCGGCGACCGTCCGCGCGGCCCGCGCCATCCCCCACGTCGACCTCGTCCTCGTCGTCGACGACGGCTCGGAGGACACCACGCAGCACGTGGCGCGCGCCGCGGGCGCCGTCGTCGTGCGCCACTCCGTCAACCGCGGCAAGGCCTCGGCCATGGAGACGGGCGCGTCCGTCGTCGCCATGCGCGACGTCGAGGACGGCCCGGCCCGGCTCCTCCTCTTCGTCGACGCCGACCTCGGCGAGACCGCCGTGGGCGTCGCCCCGCTCGTCACGCCGGTCCTCGAGGGTCGCGCGGACTGCGCCATCGCCGTCCTCCCGCCGCAGCCAGGCGCGGGGGGCCGCGGGTTCGTCACCGGCCTCGCCCGGCGCTCGATCGCCCGCGCCACCGGCTGGGTGCCCACGCAGCCGCTGTCCGGGCAGCGGTGCCTCACCCGGGAGGCGTTCGAGGCCGCCGCGCCGCTCGCAGGCGGGTGGGGTGTGGAGACGGGCATGACCATCGACCTCCTCGTCGCCGGCTTCACCGTCGTCGAGGTGCCGTGCGACCTGCGCCACCGCGCGAGCACGAACGACCTCGCCGGCCAGCTCCACCGCGCGGCCCAGTACCGGGACGTCGCCCTCGCGGCGAACGTCCGCCGGATGCGCGGCAAGCGAGTCCCGCTCGAGCGGCTCGGCGACCGTCCCGCGCTCCAGCGACCGGGCCAGCCCTACCGCGCCGTCGGCTGACCTACCGGTGGTCCGCGCGCGGCCGGCTGCCCCTCGCGGTCCGGGCGCCGCCCCTCGACCGGACCCGCCGTCCGACCGCCTAGGGTGCGGTCGGCTGCCCCTGGGCCGGCGCCGGCGGGTCCGCCTCCGCCGCGGCAAGCCGGCCCGGCTCCGCCGGCGGCACCGCGTGGATCCCGAGCAGCCAGACGGCGAGGACGGCGATGAGGAGCGGCACGGCCAGCGCCACCCCGATCGCGGGGATGACGACGCCCGAGTCGTTGATCGCGAAGCCGATGCCGAGGCTGACGGCGAGCGCGACGAGCCCCGGGCGGAGCATGACGGTGTCCGCCCCCAGGCGCCGCAGCGAGGACCCCTGCGCGAGCCAGCCGTACGCACCGGCGTCGGAGTCGCGCGCCGCCCGCCGCAGCGGCTGGAGGAGGACGACGAGGACGAGGGCGATGCCGCCGGCGGCCATGAACGTCAGGGTGGAGCCGAAGAGGTTGCTGAGGTTCTGCTCGAGCTTGCGCCCGACGACGGAGAGGAGTCCGCCGTCGAGGACCGTCTCGACGAAGCGGCCGAGGTGGCTGCGCTCGTCGGCCGGCCGAAGCCAGTCGAGGACGGAGAAGGAGATCGCGGCGAGCGCCGTCCCGCCGAGGACGAGCACCATCCGTGGCCACGTGATCCGCACGCCGAGGGCGAGGAGCGCGAGGAGCGCGAACCCGGGGATGAGGGCGGGCGGGCCGCCGAAGTCGGCGCCGATCGACGGCATCCCGTTGAGGACGGTCGCCACGATCCCGAGGACGGCGACGACGGCGGCCGCCTCCTTGCGCCATCCCCGCCGCACGAGCGGCTCGGCGAGGCAGGCGGCGAGGAGGAGCGTCGCGGTGAGCCAGAGGGCGAACGAGGAGTTGTTGAAGCCGTAGAAGCGCCCGCCCACCTGCGGCTGGACCCCCATGAGGGCGGAGAGCTGGAGCCGGGCGCCGGTGGCGACGTCGACGGCGAGGACGGCCACCGTCAGCCCGGAGACGACAGCGATGGGTGCGAGCACGCGCGAGCGCCACGGCCGGGCGAGGGCGACGCCGGCGACGAGGGCGGCGATGCACGCCGTCGCGGTGAAGACGACGAGGCCCGGGGAGTCGGTGCGCCACCACGGGAGGAGATTGGCGAGGTAGCTCGCCACCGGGATGGCCCCGACGGCGATCGAGACGGCGCGGAGCAGGTGGAGGGCCGGGGCGAGGTCCTGGCGCCGCACGAGCGCGAGGAGGGCGCCGAGGGGCCCCGAGCGGTTCCTCCGTCCGAGCCAGGCGGAGGCGCGGTCGAGCACCCGCCGGTTGAAGCCGATCGTCACGGCGGCGTAGAGGAGGAGGTTGATGACGACGATGCCGGTGAAGAACGGCGCGATGAGCGGGCGGATGGCGACCGCGTGCCGGTTCTCGTCGACGAGGCCGGCGATGCGCCTCGCCCCGGACTCCGTGCTGGCCTGCCCGCTCATGGGGGCCCCGCTGAGCCCGGCGGGCGGGTCGAGCGCGAGGAGGGCGGCGAGGGTGGGCGTGAGGTCGGTCGACTGCACCATGCCGGGCTGGCGCGTCGACCGGGTCTCGAGGTGGCCGGGCGGGTAGTTCCCGCCGCGGGCCGCCATGACCTGCATGAGGGGCTGGGTGCCGGAGTCGGCGAGCGAGGCGAGCAGGACCGTGGCCGGCCGCAGGTCGGCGTCGCCGAGGGCGTCGAGGACGGCGCCGACGCGCGCGTCGACTCCCGCGACCTGCTCGGTGCGGTCGGGCTCGGCGAGGGTCCAGTCGTCCTGGGCGCCCGTGCCGTCGTCCGTAGGCTCCTCGGGCGCCGGCTGGGGGTCGTCGACAAGGCCGCGGCCCCGGTCACGCACGGCCCCGACGTCGACGACGAGGAGCTCGACGCCGGGGACCAGCGCGCTCACCTGGCGGGCGAGGGTCCCCGCCTGGGGGCTGCCGGGCATGGTCTGGCCGGCCACGGTGCCCGTCTGCGTGGCGAGCGCGACGGCCGCGCCGGGACCGATCGCCCCGGCCGCGACGCCGGCCTCGACGAGGAGGTCCCCGAGCAGGCCCGGCCGCGCGTCGTAGGAAGCGCCCTGGGCCGCGTCGAGGTAGTCCGTCCAGCCGGGGACGAGCCCGTCGGGCCCGACGTTCTCCAGGCGGCGGCACGTGCCGTACGTCTCGGTCGGCAGGTCCGCCGCGCGCCGCCCCGCGGAGACGGCGAGCCAGCCGTCGGCCGGGCACGCGCTCGAGCGGACCGAGCGGACCACCATGTTCGCGATCGCACCGTCCTCGGCGAGCCCCCACAGGTGGGGCGTCGCCACGGCCGAGAGGTCCTCCCACCGCACGCCGGCGGTGCCGATGAGGATGACGGGCCCCCTCGGGTCGTCAGCGGCGGTCGAGGAGGTGCCGGTCGCGTCCTCCGTGGCGCCGAATGCCCCGCCCGCCATCGGCAGGACGAGCGCGACGGCGAGGAGGACCGCGAGCAGGGCGAAGCCCACCCGCACGAGCAGCGTTCGGTTCCGTCGCATCATCGCCCCGAAGCCTACGTGGAGCCCCATGATCGCCGCCCTGAGGCGCTCCACTAGGCTCCCCACGGGCCGCCCGCCCGGCTCAGCCGCGCGGGGGCCGCCGCCAGGACGACGAAGGGGAGGGCCCATGCCCGAGCAGCAGCGAGCGCGCTACGCCTACCTAGGGCCGGAGGGCACGTTCACCGAGGCCGCCCTGCGCGAGATCGTCGGTGACGAGGACGTCGAGGCCCTCGGGTGCACGGACGTCGTCTCGGCCCTCGAGAAGGTGCGCGCGGGGGCCGCCGACTTCGCCGTCGTCCCGATCGAGAACTCCGTCGAGGGCGGGGTCAACGCCACCCTCGACGCGCTCGCCGCCGGGGAGCCGCTCGTCGTCGTCGGCGAGATGGTCGTCCCCATCGCCTTCGTCCTCGCCGTGAAGCCCGGCACGGCGCTGGCGGACGTGCGCCGCGTCGCCACCCACCCGCACGCGTGGGCGCAGTGCCGCCGCTGGGCGTCGGGCACCATCCCCGACGCCGTGCACGTCCCCGCCACCTCGACCGCCGCGGGCGCCGAGCTCCTCGCACAGGCACCCGACCGGGCAGCGGCCGGCTACGACGCCGCGCTGTGCTCGGCGCTGTCCGCCGCGCGCTACGGCCTCGAGACGCTGGCCGAGGGCGTCGCGGACAACCGGAACGCCGTGACGCGCTTCGTGCTCGTCGCGCAGCCGGGCGAGATCCCCCCGCCGACCGGGGCGGACAAGACGACCCTCATGGTGCACCTGCCGGACAACGAGGCCGGCGCGCTGCTGCACCTCCTCGACCAGTTCGCCGTGCGGGGGGTCAACCTCTCCCGGATCGAGTCCCGGCCGATCGGGGACTCGCTGGGCCGGTACTCCTTCTCGATCGACCTCGAGGGGCACATCGCTGAGGAGCGCGTGCAGGCCACCCTCATCGGCCTGCACCGGGTGTGCCCGCTCGTGCGGTTCCTCGGGTCCTACCCGCGGGTGGACGGGGTACCGGCTCGGCTCGCCCCCGGCACCTACGACGCGGACTTCGTCGCGGCCCGTCAGTGGGTGGAGGGCCTGCGCGACGGGAAGGTCTGAGGGGCGCCGTCGGCTCAGCCGCCGGCTCCGTCGAGGGCGCTCGCGCCCGGCGCGACGCCCGGGCCCCCGCTACGCCGTCCGGACCCGGAGGCCGGCCTCCTCGACGCGGGCGTGGACGACCGTCGCCATCCCGACGAGGTCGCCGTCGACCTGGACGTGCTCCGGCTCCTCGGTGCGCACCGTGACGGTGCGGGTGCGGCGGAACTCGATCGAACCGGTGCTGTAGGGCACGAGGTCCTTGCGCACACCCATGCCCTGGAGGGTGACCTTGCGCAGGAGGTCGGCCCAGCCGATGAGCCCGCCCTTGGTGTCGATCGCGCCGATGTCGAGCCAGCCGTCGTCGAGCTGCGCGTCGGGGAAGAGGACGACGCCGCCGGGCAGGCGCCCGCAGTTGGCGAAGAGGACCGTGCGGGCGGTGAAGGTCTGGGACGCCTCGGACTCGCCCATCTCGATCGTCGCGTGGATCTTGCGACCCGTGAGGTGCCGCACGCCGGCGACGAAGTAGGCCACCCAGCCGATCTTCGCCTTGAGCTCGTCGTCCGCGGCGCTGACCATGGCCGCGTCGAAGCCCATGCCGCCGATGACGAGAAAGACGTGCTCCTTGTCCGGGTCGGAGCTCGGCAGTGCGCCGGCCTCCACCTCCGGCGGCCCCTCGCTCGAGCCGTCCTCCGGCTTGGACGGGTCGTTGTAGCGCCCGACGGCGGCCTCGGCCGAGCCGGTCTTCTCCGAGCTCGCGGCGGAGGACGCGTCCGGGTTGCCGTAGACCTCCCGGGCGTGCTCGGGCGTGAGCGGCTCGGTGCGGAGCCAGCCGAGGTCCATCGGACGGTCGCGGCCGGTGAGCGCGACGGTGACCATCTCGCGCTGGTCGCCGAGGGGCAGGTCGAGGTTGCGCGCGAGGAGGTTGCCGGTGCCGAGGGGGAGGAGCGCCATGGGGGTGGTCGTGCCCGCGAGCGCCTCGGCGACGGCGCGCACCGTCCCGTCGCCCCCGGCCGCGATGACGACCGACGCGCCGGCCGCGAGAGCCTCGCGCGCCTGGCCGAGGCCCGGGTCCTCGACCGTCGTCTCGAACCACAGCGGCTCGCTGAGGCCTGCCTCGGCGGCCGACTGGGTGACGAGGGAGCGCAGGCGCTCGCCGTCAGCCGACTTCGAGGGGTTGAAGACGACCGCGGGCGGGCCCGTGGGCGTGCCCCGCTCCTCGGTGGCCGGCTCGTCGTTGGCGAAGCTCGGCGTGCGTGCCTTGACGGCTCGCCACACGGAGATGCCGACGGCGAGCGCGCCGACGGCGAGCACGAGCGCCGCGATGCTCACCCACTGTTCCCAGGTCACGCAGGCACCGTAGCGCCAAGGGAGCCCTCCCGAACCTTGAGCGCGTGTGCGCACCGTTCGCCAGGACCGGCCGGGGCTGTCGAGCGGGCCCGCCAGGGTCAGGCGGCGGGGGTCGCCGCGCCGTCGGCGCCCTGGGTCTCGTCGCGGAGCCGGGGCTCGGTGCGGTTCTTCGGGCGCAGACCGCGCTTGTCCGCGTAGAAGGCGCGGATCCGGTCCATGTCCGCCGCGACGTCCCCGGTGAGCTCGAGCGTCGGGCCCAGGCCCGTCGTCATCGTCGGCCGGTCGACGTAGCCGAGCGTGAGCGTCAGGCCAGCCTCGCGGGCGATGCGGTAGAAGCCGGACTTCCAGTACTCGGCCGCGCCACGCGTGCCCTCGGGGGTGATGACGAGGAAGAACCGCTCGCCCGCGCGGATCCGGCCGACGACGTCGTCGACGAGCCCGTGCGGGTCACGCCGGTCCACCGGGATCCCGCCGAGAGCGCGCATGAGCGGGCCGAACGGCGCCCGGAAGAGCGTGTGCTTGCCGAGGAACCTCACGTGGATCCCCGCCCGCCACGTGATCGCCAGCATGAGGACGAAGTCCCAGTTCGACGTGTGCGGGGCGCCGATGAGGATGCCCGTGCCGTTCGCGGGCGGTGGCTGAGAGCGCAGGGTCCAGCGGCTCAGGGCCCAGTAGGCGCGGGCGACGAGGCGGCGGGTTCTCACGCCGCTGAGCGTAGAGGACCGCGCCGGCGCGTCATGCGGCGACGGACGTCAGCGGCGCTCGGCGTCCTCAGGGCGTGAGTCGGCGAGCTCGGCGTCGGCCACCGCGACGAGAGGTGCGGCGTCGTCGTCGATCTCGTAGGTGACGGATCCGAGCGTGATGGCGGGGCCGAGAGCGCTGTCGAGGGGGCCGAGGCGCGTGCTCCGGGAGAACTCCCGGTCGACCTTCGCGGGTCCGCCTCGGCGCAGGAGCCCTCCCGTCACGACGAGGACCCGCTCGTCCGTCACGACGATGCAGGTCTCGTTGAGGGACACGCTCACGACGCCCATGATCTCCGCCATGACGGGGATGACGTGGCGAACCGACTCCCCGCGCCGCAGCAGGGGCGTGAACCGTTCCGCGGTGCTCGGTGCGACGGTCATGGTCTCCTCCTCGGCGAGGTCGTGACACCTCAAGGGTGCCACAGCGGCCCGCCCAGCGCGCGTGATCACACGCCCGGACGTGGGTCGTGGACCTTCCTCCCGGGCGGAGCCCCGGCCTACGCTGGGGCGGTGGACGTCACGCGCTGGGACGAGCGCCGGGAGGCCTTCGCCGAGGCGGCTGGGTGGTTCGTCCGGACGGCACCGCTCGCCGCCGGCCGCGAGCAGGAGCCGGGCCTCGGGGTGTGGACGGTCCGCGACCTCCTCGGGCACACGAGCCGGTCCTTCCTCACGGTCGAGGCCTACCTCGACTCGCCGGCGACGGCGGTGGAGGTCGCCTCACCGGCCGAGTACTTCCGCCGGGTGTCCGGCTTCGAGTCGGCCGCCGACCCCGAGGCGGTGGCCCAGCGGGGCCGCGACGCCGGGCGCGCGCTGGGGGAGGACCCTGCCGGCGCGATCACCGCCATCGCCGCCCGCGTCCTCGACCGCGTCGGGACCGCGGACCCGCACGCGGTCATCGCCACGCTGCTCGGTGCGATGCGCCTCACCGACTACCTGCCCACCCGCACCTTCGAGCTGACCATCCACACGGCCGACCTCCGTGCGGCCCTGGGCGAGGAGGAGGAACCGCCGCCCGGCGCCGCCCGCGCGGCCCTCGAGGTGCTGAGCGAGCTCGCCGTCGGGACGGGGCGCGCGGGGGCGCTCCTGCGCTCGGCGACGGGCCGCGGTCCGCTCCCCGACGGGTACTCGCTCCTCTGAGCGCCGCGGGGCGGGGGCGGGTCCGCGGGCGCCGACGTGAGGGGCTCGCCCCGGGGGGCCCCGACCGGGCCGAGCCCCTCGACGGAGGGGAGCCGCCGCCGGCATCCGCACCGGGTGGGTGCACCAACTAGGCTCGACGGCGTGATCGACCTACGCGCTCTTCGTGACAACCCCGACGTCGTGCGGGCGAGCCAGCGCTCCCGCGGCGAGGACCCCGCGCTCGTCGACGCCGTCCTCGAGGCGGACGAGCGCCGCCGATCGACGCTCGGCGCCTTCGAGCAGCTCCGGGCGGAGCAGAAGTCCGTCAGCCGCGGGGTGGGCAAGGCGAGCCCCGAGGAGCGGCCGGCCGTCCTCGCCCGCGCGAAGGACCTCGCCGAGCAGGTGAAGGTCGCCGAGCGGGAGGCCGCGGACGTGGCCGCCGAGGCGGAGGCGCTCGCGCTGCGGCTCTCGAACGTCGTCGTCGACGGCGTGCCCGCCGGGGGGCCCGACGACTTCGTCGTCCTGCGCGAGGAGGGGAGCGTGCGGGACCTGGTGTCCGAGGGCGTTCCGGTGCGCGACCACCTCGAGCTCGGGGAGGGACTGCGTGCGATCGACACCAAGCGGGGCACGAAGGTGTCCGGCGCGCGGTTCTACTACCTCACCGGGATCGGCGCGCGCCTCGAGCTCGCGCTCCTCAACGCCGCGATGGACCAGGCGGTCACCGAGGGCTTCGTCCCGATGATCACCCCGACGCTCGTCTCCCCGGAGATGATGGCCGGCACCGGGTTCCTCGGGGCCCACGCGGACGAGATCTACCACCTGCCCGCGGACGACCTCTACCTCACGGGTACGTCCGAGGTGGCGCTCGCGGGCTACCACGCCGGGGAGATCCTCGACCTCTCCGACGGCCCGCTCCGCTACGCCGGCTGGTCCACGTGCTACCGCCGCGAGGCCGGCTCGTACGGCAAGGACACGCGCGGGATCATCCGCGTCCACCAGTTCAACAAGGTCGAGATGTTCTCGTACTGCGCCCAGGAGGACGCGCAGGACGAGCACGCGCGACTCCTCGCGTGGGAGGAGCAGATGCTCGCCAAGGTCGAGCTCCCCTACCGCGTCATCGACGTCGCCGCCGGCGACCTCGGCTCCTCCGCCGCGCGCAAGTTCGACTGCGAGGCCTGGTTGCCGAGCCAGGAGCGGTTCATGGAGGTGACCTCGACGTCGAACTGCACGACGTTCCAGGCGCGCCGCCTCGGGGTGCGCGAGCGCACCGCGGCGGGGGAGACCCGCCCGGTCGCCACGCTCAACGGCACGCTCGCCACGACGCGCTGGCTCGTCGCCATCCTCGAGAACCACCAGCTCCCCGACGGTTCGGTGCGGGTCCCCGCGGGCCTGCGGCCCTACCTCGGCGGGCTCGAGGTCCTCGAGCCCACCGGCGGCGGGCAGCGGGCGTGAGCCCGGACGTCGTGGTGGGCACGGTCGGCGACGACGACGGCGGGCCCGCCATGCCGGGGCGCGTCGCGACCGCGCGCGCCGCGCTGCCGCCCGACCTGCCGCCCGCCGGGCCCGACCTCCTCGTCGCGCTCGACATCGACGGCACGCTCCTCAGCCACGAGCAGGTCCTCTCGCCGGCCGTGCGCGCGGCGGTCCGCGCGCTCGACGACGCCGGCGCCCACGTCGTCCTGTCCACCGGCCGGTCGCTGTCCGCCGTCACCCCCGTCCTCGCCGAGCTCGACCTCGTCACCGGCTGGGCCGTGTGCTCCAACGGGGCCGTGTGCCTGCGCCTCGACCCCGCCCTCGACGGCGGGTACGAGATCAGCGACGTCGTCACCTTCGACCCGGAGCCGGCGCTGCGGCTCCTGCGGGCCGAGCTGCCCGAGGGCCGGTTCGCCGTCGAGGACCTGGGCCGCGGGTTCAAGGTGAGCGAGCCGTTCCCCGCGGGTGAGCTGTCCGGGGAGGTGCACGTCGTCGACTTCGAGGAGCTGTGCGCCTCGCCCGCCAGCCGCGTGACGCTGCGGGCGCCCCACCTGTCGGCCGAGGACTTCCACGCCCTCGTCGAGCGCGTCGGGCTCCACGGCGTGTCCTACGCCGTCGGCTGGACGGCGTGGCTCGACCTCGCCCCCGACGGGGTGTCCAAGGCGAGCGCGCTCGAGATGCTGCGGGGGCGGCTCGGCGTCGGCCCGCGGGCGACGCTCGCGATGGGGGACGGCCGCAACGACATCGAGATGCTTCGCTGGGCGGCGCACGGGGTGGCCATGGGCGGGGCCGACGACGTCACGCGCGCGGCCGCCGACGCCCTCACCGACGCCGTCGAGGACGATGGGGCGGTCCCGGTCCTGCGGGCTCTCCTCGGCTGAGCACCGCCGCGTGAGGGGGCCGTGACCCGTCTCACGATGTGATCGGATCGTTACCCGATCATCCTGCGCGTTGCTTGCGCGAAGGCGTTGCACGGGATTGTCTGGGGACGCGTAGGGACGTCCGCTTCCCTGCGCGCGCATTACGACGCGGTAATGAGGAGGAATCGGCAATGGTTCGAACCGGACGACGCAAGGTCGCCGTGACAGCAGGCTCCCTGACCCTCGTGCTCGCGCTCGCCGCGTGCGGCGGCGCTGACGACCTCGGTGGCGGAGGTGGTGGCGGTGGCGGTGGCGGCGGTGACGCCAGCGCCGACGGCGACTGCTCGGCCTTCGAGGAGTACGGCACGTTCGAGGGTGAGGAGGTCACCCTGTTCACCTCGATCCGCGAGGTCGAGGCAGACCAGATGCAGGACTCGTTCGAGCAGTTCACCGAGTGCACCGGCATCGAGGTCACTCACAACGGCTCCGGCGAGTTCGAGCAGCAGCTCGTCGTCCAGGCCGAGGGCGGCAACGCCCCCGACCTCGCGGCGATCCCCCAGCCTGGCCTCCTTCAGCGCATGGTGCGTGACGGCCACGTCCTGCCCGCCACCGAGGAGGTCGAGGCGAACGTCGACGAGGGCTGGACCGAGGACTGGAAGACCTACGGAACGGTCGACGGCGACTTCTACGCCTCGCCCATGCTCTCCTCGGTCAAGTCCTTCGTCTGGTACCCGCCGCAGGCGTTCGAGGAGAACGGCTACGAGGTCCCCGAGACGTGGGACGCGCTCATGGAGCTGACCGAGCAGATCGCATCCGACCAGGGCTCCGACACCGTCAAGCCCTGGTGTGCCGGCATCGAGTCGGCCGGTGCGACCGGCTGGCCCGCCACCGACTGGATCGAGGACCTCGTCCTGCGCGTCGGCGGCGGCGACGTCTACGACCAGTGGGTCGCGCACGAGATCCCCTTCAACGACCCGCAGATCGTCGAGGCCGTCGACATGGCTGGCGCGATCCTCAAGGACGACAACTACGTCAACGGCGGGCTCGGCGACTCGCGCTCCATCGCGACGACGTCCTTCAACGACGGTGGCCTGCCGATCCTCGACGGCAACTGCTTCCTCCACCGCCAGGCTTCCTTCTACGAGGCCCAGTGGCCGGCGGGCACGGACGTCAGCCCCGAGGGTGACGTGTTCGCGTTCCCGCTGCCCGGCACGGAGGCCGGCGCGACCCCGCTGCTCGTCGCGGGCGAGTTCGTCGCTGCCTTCAACGACCGCGAGGCCACACAGGCGGTCCAGCACTTCATGTCCTCCGGGGAGTGGGCGAACACCCGCGTCGAGATCGGCGGCGTCACCTCGGCGCACCTCGACGTCGACCCGGAGCTGGCCACCTCCGACGTGCTCCGCCAGGCCATCGAGCTCTTCCAGGCCGAGGACACCGTCGTCCGGTTCGACGGCTCGGACATGATGCCGTCCGAGGTGGGCGCCGGCGCGTTCTGGACCGGGATGGTCGACTGGATCAACGGCTCCGACACGCAGTCGGTCCTCGACAACATCGAGGCCGCCTGGCCGGCCGGCTGACCTGACCGACGAGCGGGGGCACGGCGTATGCCGTGCCCCCGCCGCGGTCTCCTGAAGGGAGCTGCTCAGCGTGGACTTCTTCCTCTACTCCAAGTTCGGCCAGATGATCCTGGCGGTCGTCGCCTTCCTCGCCGTCGTCGCCGTCCTCCTCCTGCTCGCCAAGGTCGCGGACCGGGTGGCGGGGCGCTCGCGGACGATCTGGATGGTGCTGCTCTTCGGCGGCCCCGCCCTCGCGCTCCTCGGCGTCGGGCTCATCTACCCCGCGATCCGCACGACGATGATGTCCTTCATGGACCGCTCGAGCAGCACGTGGGTCGGTCTCGACAACTACGCGTGGGTCCTGAGCAACCCCGACTCGCTGCAGTCGTTCATCAACACCTTCTGGTGGGTCGTCCTCGTGCCGACCGTGTCGACCGGCGTCGGCCTGCTCTACGCGATCCTCATCGACCGCGCGAAGTTCGAGAAGGTCGCCAAGACGCTGCTCTTCACGCCGATGGCCATCTCGTTCGTCGGCGCGGGCATCATCTGGAAGTTCGTCTACGAGTACCGCGGCGCCGCCCAGGAGCAGATCGGGCTGCTCAACGCGATCATCACGGGCGTCGGGCTCGAGCCGGTGCGGTTCCTCCAGGACGCGCCGTGGAACACGTTCTTCCTCATCGTCGTCATGATCTGGATCCAGGCCGGTTTCGCCATGGTCCTGCTCTCCGCGGCCATCAAGGCGATCCCGGACGACATCGTCGAGGCCGCGCGCCTCGACGGCGTGAGCGCCTGGCAGATGTTCCGCAACATCACGGTGCCGAGCATCCGGCCCACGCTCGTCGTCGTCGTCACGACGATCACGATCGCGACGCTGAAGATCTTCGACATCCCCCGCACGATGACGGGTGCTCGGTTCGACACCCAGGTGCTCGCCAACATGATGTACGACCAGTCGTTCACGTTCGGCAACGCCGGCACGGGCTCGGCGCTCGCGGTCGTCATCTTCGTGCTCGTCATCCCCATCGTCGTCTTCAACGTCCGACAGATGATCAAGAACAGGGAGGTGCGTGGATCATGAGCGGCACCACACCTGCCAACCCCGCGATCGCGGAGCCGGGGCGCTCGCGCACGCTGCCCGACCCGATGACGTCGGGGCGCTCGGCCAGCAGCCGGGCCAAGCAGATGCTCACCTCCCGGGTGGGTTCCGCCGTCGCCGTCGTCGTCGCGCTCCTGTGGACGATCCCCATCGTCGGCATGCTCCTCAGCTCGGTGCGGCCCGAGTCGGACATCCGTACGTCGGGCTGGTGGACGTTCTTCGCCAACCCGGCGTTCACGCTGGAGAACTACTCCGAGGTGCTCTTCGGGCGCGCCTCCTCGGGTGCCCTGTCGGGCTTCTTCATCAACTCCGTCGTCATCACGGTGCCGGCGACGGTCATCCCGCTCGTCGTCGCGACGATGGCCGCCTACGCGTTCTCCGTGCTCCAGTGGCGGGGCCGGGACACCGTGTTCATCCTCGTCTTCGCGCTCCAGATCGTGCCGCTGCAGATGGCGCTCATCCCGCTCCTGCGGATCTTCTCCGGCACGGCCGCGAGCGAGGCGTTCCCCTACCTCGCGGTGTGGGTCGCGCACGCGTGCTTCGCCATGCCGCTGGCGACGTTCCTCCTCCACAACTTCATGTCGGAGATCCCGCGGGAGCTCATCGAGGCGGCGCGGGTGGACGGCGCCGGGCACGTGACCGTGTTCCTGCGCGTCATGCTCCCGCTCCTCGTGCCGGCGATCGCGAGCTTCGCGATCTTCCAGTTCCTGTGGGTGTGGAACGACCTGCTCGTCGGCCTCACGTTCACCGGCGGCAACAACGCCGTCCAGCCGCTCACCGCGCGGCTGGCGGAGATGGCCGGTTCGCGCGGTCAGGACTGGCACCTCCTCACGGCGGGCGCCTTCGTCTCGATCATCGTGCCCGTCATCGTGTTCCTCTCGTTGCAGAAGTACTTCGTGCGAGGACTCCTGGCCGGGTCCGTCAAGGGCTGAGCCGCGCCGGAGCCGCGGGTGCCACGGGCGCCCGCGGCTCCGTCGCGCCGGCTCGGAGGCTTCCGCCGTGCTGGAGGGCGGCCCGGGCGCAGTAGCCTCGGGCGGAAGCGATCAAGGAGGACCGATGACCTGGCTGGGCTCGAAGACCCACGCGCAGTGGTTGAGCGCCGAGACCGACGCACTGCTCGCCTTCGGACGGGGGGCGCGGCTGCGGACCGGCTTCGGGTACCTCGACGCCGACGGCGCGGTCGACCCGGCGAAGCCGGCCGAGCTGTGGGTCAACGCCCGCATGACGCACTGCTTCGCTCTCGGCGCGATGCTGGGGCGCCCGGGCTTCGGCCCGCTCGTCGACCACGGCATCGCCGCCCTGCGGGGGGCGTTCGCCGACGCTGAGCACGGTGGCTGGTACTCGGCCGTCGAGGCCCGGGTGGAGGACGTGGCCACCGCCGGGACTGACGCCGGTGCCGGCACCGAGGCTGACGCAGACGCCAGCACCGAGGTGGGCGCCGATGCGCATGCCGGTGGCGCCGCCGCGCCGTCGGACCCGCGCGTGGTCGTCGACGCCAAGGAGGCCTACGCCCACGCGTTCGTCGTCCTCGCCGCCGCGTCGGCGGCGGCCGCCGGGCGCCCGGGGGCGCGCGAGCTCCTCGACGAGGCCCTTGCCGTGAGCGACCGGCACTTCTGGAGCGAGGACGAGGGGATGGTCGTCGAGTCCTGGGACCGCTCGTTCTCCGCGTGCGAGGAGTACCGCGGCGTCAACGCGAACATGCACACCGTCGAGGCGTACCTCGCGGCGGCGGACGTGACGGGCGACGACCGCTGGCTCGACCGCGCCGTGCGCATCACGCGCCGCGTCCTCGACTCGTTCGCGCGGGAGAATCACTGGCGCATCCCCGAGCACTTCGGCCCGGGGTGGGAGGCGCTGCTCGACTACAACCGCGAGCAGCCGGCGCACCCCTTCCGGCCCTTCGGAGCCACCGTCGGGCACTGGCTCGAGTGGGCCAGGCTCGTCCTCCACGCCCGCGAGGCGCTCCTCGTGCGCCGGCGTGAGGCGGAGCCGTGGATGCTCGAGTCCGCACGTGCCCTGTTCGACCGCTCCGTCGAGGAGGGCTGGGCCGTCGACGGCGCCGACGGTTTCGTCTACACCGTCGACTTCACCGGCGAGCCGGTCGTGCGCGAGCGCATGCACTGGGTGGTCTGCGAGGGGATCGCCGCAGCCGCCGCGCTCCAGGCGGCCACCGGTGAGGACCGCTACGACGAGTGGTACCGGACCTGGTGGGACTACGCCGCCGTCCACCTCATCGAGGCGCCCGGGGCATGGCGCCACGAGCTGAGCCCGCGCAACGGCCCGAGCGAGAAGACGTGGCCCGGCAAGCCGGACATCTACCACTCGCTCCAGGCCACCCTCGTCGGGCGTCTGCCGCTCACGCCGGCGTTCGCCCCCGCGGTCGCGGCCGGGCTCCTCGACAACCGCCACCCGATGCCCTGACCCTCGTCCGCGAGGGTCAGGGCGCCGGCCGGTGGCGGTGCGGTCAGCCGGCCTGCCGGTCCGCGTTCGCGTGGATGGCGTCACGGACGTACCCGGCCAGTCCGGGGTGGATGTCCTCGTACGTCTTCGCGAAGCGCGGGTCGGCGACGTACATGTCGCCGAGGTTGCGGTGGAACTGGGCGTCGATGTCGTAGAAGCGCTCGTGGATCTGGACCCGCGCGCGCTCCGCCGCGTCCATCGCCTCCGGGCTCGATGCCGGCAGCCCCGCCTCCATCGCGGCGACGTACGCGGCGTTGATCGCCGCGGTCTCCGCGCTGATCTCCTCCCAGTCCGTCTTCGTGTAGCGCGACGTCCGGGCCTGTGACTGCCGCCACGCGTCCGTGTCGCCCCAACGCTCCTCGGCCTCGGCCGCGTACTCGTCCTCGAACCCGTCGCCGAAGAGCTCCTTCTGCTCGTCGGGGGTGAGGTTTGTTCCGTTCATCTCCTGCTCCAGTGCTCGGTCGATGGCCGTGACGAGATCCTTCATCTCGTCCAGCCGGGACATGACCACGTCCTTCTGACGCCGGAGGTGCTCGACGACGGCGCCACCGTCGAGCAGCTCCGCGATCGCCTCGAGCGGGAAGCCGAGGCGCCGGTAGACGACGATGTGCTGCAGGCGCGTGAGGTCGTCGGGCGTGTACTGCCGGTAGCCCGAGCGGCTGCGTGCGCTGGGGGTGAGCAGCCCGACGTCGTCGTAGTGGTGCAGCGTGCGCACCGTGACGCCGTACCGGGCAGCCACCTGACCCACCGTGAGCACCGTCGTCTCCTCGTCTGTCGCGGTCATGGACCAACCCTCCTGCCTCACGTCGCGTGAGGGTCAAGCGGACAGCGCCAGGTGGTTCGTCAGGGCACGAGGAGCACCTTGCCGAACACCTCGCCGCCGTCCATGAGTGCGTGCGCGCGGTCCGCGTCCGCGAGGGGGAGCCGCGCGTGGACGACGGCGCTCAGCCGGCCGTCGTCGAGCATCGGCCAGGCCTGGGCGCGGACATCGGCCACGATGGCGGCCTTCTCGGCGCGGGGCCGCGCCCGCAGGGTCGTCGCGTGGATGCTCGCCCGGCGCGTGAGCAGCGCCCCGAGGTCGAGCTCCCCGCGGCGGCCCTGCTGGGTGCCGATGACGACGAGGCGCCCGCCGACGGCGAGGGCGGGGACGTTGACGGCGAGCCCACCGGCGCCGAGGACGTCGAGGACGACGTCGACACCCCGCCCGCCCGTGTGCTCCCGGACGGCGGTGAGGACGTCCTCCGCGCGGTGGTCGATGGCGACGTCGGCGCCGAGCTCGAGGCAGCGGGCGACCCGTTCCGGCCCGCCGGCGGTCGTGAGGACGCGGGTGCCGAGGGCAGCCGCCACCTGAAGGGCGACCGAGCCCACCCCGCCGGACCCGCCCTGGACGAGGAGCGTCTCCCCGGCGCGCAGGCCCGCGACGTGGACGAGGTTGGACCACACCGTGCACACGGCCTCGGGCAGGCCGGCGGCGTCGACGAGGTCGAGCCCCGCGGGCACCGGGAGCAGCTGCCCAGCGGGCACCGCGACGCGCTCGGCATACCCACCGCCGTCGAGGAGCGCGGTGACGTCCTGGCCGACGTCCCAGCCCCGCACGCCCTCGCCGACGGCGGCGATCGTGCCCGAGCACTCGAGCCCGAGGATCGGTGAGGCGCCGGGCGGGGGCGGGTAGTTCCCGGCGCGCTGGAGGAGGTCGGCGCGGTTGACGCCCGCGGCCGCCACGTCGACGAGGACCTCGCTGGGCCCGGCCGTGGGTGTCTCGACCTCGGTCAGCTCGAGGGTGCCGTCATCGGTCACAGTGATCGCACGCATCTGTCGATGCTAGGACGAGGTGCGCTGGGGGGCAGGGGCGGGGCTGGCGGCAGCTGCGGGGCGCGGGTCCGGGGTGCGGGCCGCGGAACCCGAGGGTCTGCCGGGGCGCGGGGGGGAGCCGCGGGCGCCGGCAGCAGCCCGCCGATCGAGCGCAGCACGCGCTCAGGCAGCGACGTCGTGGCGGGGACCGGCTCCCCTAGACTTGCCGGCGTCCCTGGCGCCTGGCGCCGTGGGGCTGGAGGGCTGACAGAGCGGCCGAATGTGACGGTCTTGAAAACCGTTGTGCGGTGACCCCGCACCAAGGGTTCGAATCCCTTGCCCTCCGCTCGACGCCGGCACGGGCACGCCCGGCGTCGCCTGCCACCAGGCGCTCCGGTCGCACGGCCGGAGCCCCGCTGTATGGTCGCTGGACCGGTCCCGCACCACGGAGGTCAGGCATGCCGCAGCACGTGCAAGGTGTCATCTCGCGCGCCAAGGGCGCGCCCGTCGAGCTGACGACGATCGTCGTCCCGGACCCCGGTCCCGGTGAGGCGGTCGTCAAGGTCCAGGCCTGCGGGGTCTGCCAGACGGACCACCACTACGTCGCCGGCGGGGTGGGCGACGACTTCCCCTACCTCCTCGGCCATGAGGCCGCCGGCGTCGTCGAGGCCGTCGGCCCCGGCGTCACCGAGGTCGCTCCCGGCGACTACGTCGTCCTCAACTGGCGCGCCGTGTGCGGGCAGTGCCGCGCCTGCGCCAAGGGCAAGCCCTGGTACTGCTTCAGCACCCACAACGCGACGCAGAAGATGACGCTCCTCGACGGCACCGAGCTGAGCCCGGCGCTGGGGATCGGTGCGTTCGCCGAGAAGACGCTCGTCGCCGCCGGGCAGTGCACGAAGGTGGACCCGGCCGTCCCGCCGCAGGTCGCCGGCCTCGTCGGCTGCGGCGTCATGGCGGGAATCGGCGCGGCGATCAACACCGGTGAGGTCACGCGCGGCGAGTCCGTCGCGGTCATCGGCTGCGGGGGCGTGGGCGACGCCGCCATCGCGGGCGCGGCGCTGGCCGGCGCGACGACGATCATCGCCGTCGACGTCGAGGACCGGAAGCTCGAGTGGGCGCGGAAGTTCGGCGCGACACACACGATCAACTCCCGCGAGGCGGACGCCGTCGAGCGCATCCGCGAGCTCACCGGCGGGTTCGGCGCCGACCTCGTCATCGATGCGGCGGGGCTCGCCCAGACCTACCGCCAGGCGTTCGAGGCGCGTGACCTCGCCGGGCGCGTCGTCCTCGTCGGCGTCCCGGCCCCGGGCACGGAGATCACCCTCCCCCTCGACGAGGTCTTCGGGCGGGGCGGGTCACTCAGGTCCGCCTGGTACGGCGACTGCCTGCCGAGCCGCGACTTCCCCATGCTCATCGACCTGTACCTCCAGGGCCGGCTCAACCTCGACGACTTCGTCAGCGAGACGGTCGGGCTTGGCGACGTCGAAGAGGCCTTCGCCAAGATGCTCCGGGGCGACGTCCTGCGCTCCGTCGTCGTCCTCGCGGACGCCTGAACCAGACGCCAGGGAAGAGGAGACGCATGAACGCGCGTATCGACAAGACGGTGACGTCCGGGACCTTCTCGCTCGACGGCGGGACGTGGGACGTGGACAACAACGTGTGGGTGGTCGGTGACGACGAGGAGTGCGTCGTCATCGACGCACCGCACGACGCCGCCGCCATCGCCGAGCTCGTCGGGGGGCGACGCGTCGTGGGCATCCTCCTCACGCACGCCCACGACGACCACATCGACGCCCTCCAGGCGCTGCAGGAGCTCGTCGACGCCCCCGCGCACCTCCACCCCGAGGACCTCGTCCTGTGGGAGGCGGTCTACCCCGGGACCCGGCCGGCGCGGGAGGTCGCCGACGGCGACGTCGTTCCCGTGGCCGGGATCGAGATCCACGCCCTCCACACCCCCGGGCACAGCCCGGGAGCGGTCTGCTACTACGCACCCGCCCTCGGGGCGCTCTTCTCGGGCGACACGCTCTTCAGCGGCGGCCCGGGCGCGACCGGGAGGTCCTACAGCGACTTCCCGACGATCGTCGAGTCGATCCGCACGAGGCTCCTCGCGCTCCCGGCGGCGACGACGGTCCACACCGGCCACGGGGACAGCACGACGATCGGCGACGAGGCCCCGCACCTGCAGGACTGGATCGACCGCGGGCACTAGACGGGTCGGCCCTCGGCCCGCTCGGCCCGCAGGTCGAGGAGCCACGCGACGACGGCGCCCGCGGCCAGCCCCGTCGCGACGACGCACACGCCGGGCCACCCCCACCCGGACCACGCCCACACCCCGAGCCAGGAGCCGAGCGCACCACCGGCGAAGTACGTCGTCATGTACGCGGCGTTGAGCCGGGAGCGTGCGCCGTCCACGAGCGAGTAGACGACGTTCTGGCTGCTGAGGTGGACCGCCTGGAGCGCGGCGTCGATGAGGACGAAGCCGACGATCATCGCGGCGAGCCACCGCGTGGCAGGCACGAGCACCGCCCACGAGAGGAAGAGGACGGCGAGCGCGACCGCCGTCGTCCGCTGGGCGAAGCCGCGGTCGGCGAGGTGCCCGGCGACGGTCGCGGCCTGGGCGCCGATGACGCCCGCGAGCGTGACGAGCCCGATCTGCGCGGGGGAGAGCATGTGCGGGTCCTCGGCGAGGAGGAACGTCATCGTCGCCCAGAGCGCGGAGATGGACGCGAACGTCAGTGCGCTCGTCGCGCCGCGCGTCCGCAGCCGTGGCTCGTCCCGGAGCAGGCGGACGACGGAGGCGAGGATCGCGCCGTACCGCGCCCGGGTGGTCGCCCCGACCTTCGGCACCGTCAGCAGCACGGCGGCGGCGATGGCGAGGAGGAGGACGGCGACCACCCGGTAGGGCGTGTGCCAGTCCCCGAGCTCGGCGAGGGCACCGGACGCCGCCCGCGCAACGAGCGTGCCGGTGACGAGCCCGGACATGACGATCCCCACCGTGCGGCCCTGGCGCACGGGGTCCGACAGCGCGGCGGCCATGGGGACGAGCACCTGGGCGGCGGCCGCGGAGACGGCCGCGAGGGCGATGCCGGTGACGAGGGCGGGGAACGTCGTCGCGAAGCCGGAGACGGTGTGGCCGACGGCGGTGAGCGCGATGAGGAGGGCGGCGAGGTTGCGCTGCTCGAACCGGTCGCCGAGCGGGACGAGGAGCGCGAGGCCGAGGGCGTAGGCCACCTGCGCCACCGTGACCGTGCGTCCAGCGGCGGCGTCGGAGACGTCGAGCGCCTGCGCGATCTCGGCGAGGAGCGGCTGGTTGAGGTAGTTCCCACCCGCGAGCAGGCCGGTGGCGACTGCCAGCAGCGCAAGCGTGGCCGGTGTCAGCCCCGGCGCGGGAGGTCGCTCCATCTCACCGCGACCGTATCCGTCCGTCGAGCCGAGCGGGCCCCTTTGCAGGACGTCGTCGAGGGCTACGGTGATACCGTCTTCCTGGACGTGTGACAGCGATGTCAGGCGGGTGGGCGGGGTGCGGGTCGGGCACGAGCGGCTTGCGCGGCGCCCGCCCACAGCCTGGTCGCACGGCCGACCAGTGCCGCGACGGTGCGGCTCAACGATGCAGCCGAAGGAGATCCTGCACATGACACTCCCGACATCCGCGCCACGACGGCGGACCGGACGCACGATCGCGGTCTCGCTCGTCGGCGCCCTCGCGGGCACGATGGGCCTCGCCGCCATGGCGCTGCCCGCAGCAGCCGCCGAGACCGAGTTCGCCTCCTCCTTCGAGTCCGGCGACGCGCAGCCTGCGGTGAGCCAGTCCTTCGGCGGCGACCCGGTCAACGTCACCGGCGACCGCTTCGGGGCCGGCAGCCTCCTCGGCTACGTCACCGGCGTCACCGGCACCGGCTCGAGCCCGGCTGCGGAGGCGCCGCCGAACGCCGCTGACGGCAACCCGAGCTCGAAGTGGCTCACGTTCGCCGAGACCGGCACGCTCACCTACGAGCTGAGCGAGCCCGTGTCCATCACCGGCTACGCCCTCACCTCCGCCAACGACGCACCCGAGCGTGACCCCCGCGACTTCACCGTCGAGGGCTCGACCGACGGCACGACCTGGGTCGAGCTCGACGCGCAGACCGGTCAGGCGTGGCAGGTCGGCAGCGAGAACAACCGCGGCGTCACGAAGGGCTACGAGCTGGCCGGACGCAGCGCGGAGTACGCGTACTACCGCCTCGACGTCACGGCGAACAACGGCACCAACATCGTCCAGCTCGCCGAGTTCGACCTCATCGACGCCGACCGGGGGGTGATGATCTCGCCGATGATCACCGAGGTCACCTCCGGCCCCACGTCCTCCCACACCGCGAAGACGGGTGTCGGCTTCACCGGCACCCGCTCCCTCCAGTACGTCGGTCAGGTCCTCGAGGACGGCGACGCGAGCGCGACGAACGAGCTCTTCGACGTCAACGTCGAGATCGCCGCGGACAGCCAGCTGACCTACAAGATCTTCCCCGTGCTCGACGCCGCGCTCACCTACGCGGCCACGCACGTCGCCGTCGACCTCGTCCTCGACGACGGGACGCGCCTGTCGGCGACGGACGCGACCGATGCGTACGGCTTCGGGGCCGACGCGCGCTCGCAGGGGACGGGCAAGATCCTCTGGCCCGACCAGTGGAACTCCGTCACCGTCGACCTCGGCGCACTCGCCGGCCGCACGGTCGACAAGGTGCTCCTCTCCTACGACCAGCCGGGCGCCCCGGCCGGCACGCCGGTGCTCGGCTACCTCGACGACGTGACGATCGAGGCCGCCGAGCCCCGCGACACCTCCGACGGCCTCATCAGCTACGTCGACACCCGCCGCGGCACGAACTCGACCGGCGGGTTCTCCCGCGGGAACAACCTGCCCGCGAGCGCGTGGCCCAACGGCTTCAACTTCATCACCCCGATGACGAACCCGGACACGACCAGCACCGTCTACAGCTACCAGCGCGACAACAACGCGCAGAACCTGCCCGGGCTCGCCGGCATCGGCTTCTCGCACCAGCCGAGCATCTGGATGGGTGACCGCAACCAGCTCGCCGTCCTGCCCGCCGAGGGCGCCGACCCGACGTCGACGATCGCCGACCGCAGGCTCGCGTTCCGCCACGAGAACGAGGTGGCCCGCCCCGACCGGTACGCCGTCGAGTTCGAGAACGGCATCGCCGCCGAGGTGACCCCCACCGACCACGGCGCCGTCTACCGCTTCACGTTCACCGGTGACGCCGGCAGCGTGCTCGTCGACCAGGGCGTCGGCACGTCCGGGCTCGACGTCTCCGCCGACGGCGCCGTCACCGGTTGGGTCGACGGCGGCTCGGGCTGGCCCGGCCGCACCCGGATGTTCGTCTCCGGCCAGTTCGACGCCACCCCGACGGCCGCCGGCACGACGCCGCGCGGCAACCGGGCCTCCGCCCGCTACGCCGCCTTCGACACCTCCGAGGACGCGACGGTCGAGCTGCGCATCGCCTCGTCGTTCATCTCCCTCGACCAGGCGACGAAGAACCTCGACCTCGAGCTGACCGGCCGCACCTTCGAGGACGTCCACGCCGACGTCATGGCCGCCTGGAACGACCGCCTCAGCGTCATCACCGACGTCGAGGGGGCCACCGACGCCCAGCTCGTCAACCTCTACTCGGGCCTGTACCGGCTCAACCTCTACCCGAACTCCCAGTTCGAGAACACGGGCACCGCGGCGGACCCGGTCTACCGGTACGCCAGCCCCGTCTCCCCGACGACGGGCAGCGCGAGCGCCACCGAGACCAACGCCGAGATCGTCGACGGCAAGGTCTACGTCAACAACGGGTTCTGGGACACCTACCGCACCGCGTGGCCGGCCTACGCGATGCTCTACCCGGACCTCACGGAGGAGCTTGTCGACGGCTTCGTCCAGCAGTACCGCGACGGCGGCTGGGTCGCCCGCTGGTCCTCGCCCGGCTACGCCGACCTCATGACCGGCACGAGCTCGGATGTCTCCTTCGCCGAGGCCTACCTCGCCGGCGCGCTGAGCAACGACCTCGCGCTCGAGGCGTACGACGCCGCGGTGAAGAACGCGACCGTGCTCCCGGCGTCCAACGCCGTCGGCCGCAAGGGCCTCGAGCGCTCGATCTTCCTCGGCTTCACCGAGGCCACCACCCACGAGTCCGCCTCGTGGGGCCTCGAGGGCTTCATCAACGACTTCGGCATCGCGCAGATGGCCGAGGCGCTCGCCGAGGACCCGGCGACCCCGCAGGAGCGCGTCCAGCAGCTGCGCGAGGAGGCCGAGTACTTCGACGCCCGCGCCGGCCACTTCGCGGAGATGTACAACCCCGAGGCCGGGGTCTTCACCGCCCGTAACGCCGACGGCACATGGCCCGAGGGCGCGGACTTCGACAAGAAGGCCTGGGGCGGCGCGTTCACCGAGGCGAGCGCCTGGACCTTCGCCTTCCACGCCCCGCACGACGTCGACGGCCTCGCAGCCCTCTACGGCGGGCGGCGCGAGCTGCTCGAGGAGCTCGACGCCTTCCTCACCAACCAGGAGAAGGCCGACTACTCCGGCATCCACGAGGCCCGCGAGGCGCGCGACGTGCGCCTGGGGATGCTCGGCATGTCCAACCAGGTCGCCCACCACATCCCCTACGTCCTCGCCGAGGCCGGCGACCCGGCCCGCGCCCAGGCGCTCATCCGGGACATCCAGCAGCGGCTGTTCGCCGGCTCGGACATCGGGCAGGGCTACCCGGGCGACGAGGACAACGGCGAGTTCTCGTCCTGGTACATCTTCTCGGCGCTGGGCTTCTACCCGCTGCAGGTCGGGTCGGGGGACTACACGATCGGGTCCCCGCTCTTCGACAGCGTCACCCTCAACCTCGGGGACACCCCGCTGACGATCAACGCGCCGGGCGCGAGCGACGGCCTCGTCTACGTGGCCGGGCTCGAGCACGACGGCGTCGCGCTGACGGACACGACGATCGACGGCGACCTCATCCGCGACGGCGGCACGCTCACCTTCACGATGAGCGAGACGCCGACGAGCTGGGGCGCGAAGGACCTCGACGAGGAGCTCTCCGCCCCGGAGGCCCTCGTCGACGCGACGAAGCCGGGTTTCGGCACGTTGACCGCGGCGGACGGCACGGCCGTCGGCGCGCTCACGGACGACAACATGCGCTCGGCCGTGACCTTCGCCGGCGAGAGCGCCGAGCTCACGTGGTCCTCGGCGAGCGGACCGGTCTTCGTCCACCAGTACACCCTCACGAGCCCGACCGGTGAGGGCGTGTCCGACCCGGCCTCGTGGACGCTCGAGGGTTCGGTCGACGGGCTGACGTGGACCGAGCTCGACGCGCGCAGCGGGGAGCAGTTCCCGCACTCGACGCAGACCCGTCCGTTCTCCGTGCCCGACGGCTCCGCCGCGTACTCGCACTACCGGCTCACCGTCGCCGCGGGCGAGGGCAACCTCGGCCTGGCGGAGGTCGAGCTGTTCGCCGCTCCCGCCGAGGCCGGCGACCTCACGGTCCTGGCCGCGGACGACCAGAGCGTCCGGGTGGGTACGGAGCTCACGGGCCAGGTCGGCACCGTCGTCGGTGGAGACTTCTCCGCCGGGGACTCCGTCGTCGTCGACTACGGCGACGGGTCGGGCCCGCAGGACGCGGTGCTGAGCGCCAACGGGCTCGGCGGCTGGACCGTGCGCGCCCCGCACACGTTCACCCGGGCCGGGGTCTACTCCGCCGTCGTCACGGCCACCGACAGCGTCGGGACGGTCGCCACCGCGACGTCGCAGGTGTCCGCCTTCCGCGACGACACGTTCGTCGGGCAGTTCAACAACATCTGCATCGGTGACCTCGAGCTCACCGCCGGGAGCTGCGACGGCCAGGGGCACACCTTCTTCCGCGACAAGCTCGCGGCGAGCGGGTTCGTCCAGGGCGAGACGATCCCGGTGCCCGGCACCGACCTCACGTTCGACCTGCCCGACGTCGCCCCCGGCGAGCCGGACAACGTCACCGGCGAGGGGCAGACGTTCCGCGTCGACCTCGGCGAGGGCGCGACGCAGATCTCGCTCATCGGGACCGCGACGGAGCTGAACAAGCAGGTCGAGGGCACGCTGACGTTCTCCGACGGCACCGAGCAGGCCCTGCCGATCGAGTTCGGGGACTGGGTCGGCGCCGCAGGCACCCCGCTCTTCGGCAATGTCAGGGTCGGCCTGTCCGAGGGGCGTCTCTCCGGCGTCAGCCCCGAGGGCAGTGTGAAGAACAGCGCGATATTCGCCACGGCGCCGCTCACCCTCGCGGTGGGCGAGGACGGTGCACCCAAGACGGTCGTGAGCATCACCCTGCCGGCGGAGGAGGGGACGCTGCGGGCCCAGGGCCGCACCCACACCTTCGCCATCGCCTCCGACGGCGACCGTGCGGCGGTCGAGGCGCTCGCGGTCTCGGCCGGTGAGGTCGGGACCCAGACGAGCGGAGCCGCCTTCGAGGCGCCGCTCGCGACGGTCACCGGAGGCGGCGACGGCGTGACCGCCGTCGTCAACTGGGGTGACGGGTCGCCCGTGTCGGCGGTCGACGTCGTCGACGGCGTGGTCGTCGCCGGCCACACGTACGCCGCGGCCGGGACCTACGAGGTCTGGGTGACGGCGGACGACGGCAGCCGGTCCGCCGCCACGTCGCTCGAGATCACCGTCGAGGACCCCGCGCCGACCGGCCCGGAGATCTCGGTCGTGGCGGACACCCGGTGCGTCGTCGGGCGGGTCGTCGAGACCGTCCGGGTGACCAACGAAGGGACGACGCCGGTGGCGGCGACCATCACCTCGCCTTACGGCACGCGGACGGTGACGCTCGAGGCGGGGCGCGCCACCTCGGTGGCGTTCAGCACCCGGGCTACCTCCGTGGCGGCCGGTGAGGTGAGCGTGACCGCGAGCACCGAGGGCGTCGAGGCGACCACGACGGTGAGCGCGACGTACGACGCTCGCACCTGCTAGCAGGACGACGTAGGCAGAGGGGCCGGCACCGCGAGGTGCCGGCCCCTCTGGCGTGCGCGCTGCGGGGGTTGCGCCGATGCGCCCGGCTGGGCCGCTACGCCTGCCGACTACGCCGCTACGCCCGCGGGCGCTCCCCGGACCCGCGGGGGACCAGTGTCATGGGCAGGACCACGGTCTCGATCGCGCGCTCGCGGTCGCTGAGCCGCGCCAGCGCCAGACGGGCGGCGTGGGCCCCCATCTCCCCGGCGTCGTGCGCGACCACGGTGATGCCGAGGACGCGCGCCCACTCGAAGTCGTCGAAGCCCAGCACGGCGGGCCGCGCTCCCGCCGGCGGGAGCACCGTCAGCTCCTCGACGAGGCCGAGGACCACCTGGTTGTTGCCGGCGACGAACGCCGTCGGCGGCTCGGGCAGGTCGAGGAGCTCGCGCACGTGCCGGCGGGCCGTGGCGGGGTCGTGCGCGCCGGTCCGCACGAGGTCCCGCCACCCGCTCACGCCGGCGTCGCCGAGGACGTCGGCCATGCCCGCGACCCGCTCGCGGTGCGTGGGCAGCCACTCGTAGTCCCCGACGAACGCGATGCGCCGGTGGCCGATCCTCAGGAGGTGGCTGGCGGCCGCGCGCCCGCCCCCGCGGTTGTCGAGGACGACCGAGTCGGCCGCGACCTGCTCCGCGGGCCGGTCCACGAAGACGACGGGGATCCCGCGCGCCTGCAGCGTCTCGTACGGGGAGTGGTCCGCCATCGCCGAGACGACGACGATCGCCTTGGTCTGGTGGTCCGCGAGACTGCGCGCGAGGCGCCACTCGTGCTCGGCGGACTCGCGCGCGTTGGCGACGGACAGGTGCATGCCACGCTCGCGGATGGCGTCCTCGAGACCCTTGGCGAGCGCCGAGTAGAACGGGTTGGTGATGTCGCCCGTGATGAGGCTGATCGAGTCCGACAGGCGCCCGCTCGCGAGCAGGCTGGCGGCGGTGTTGCGCTGGTAGTCGAGGGAGCGAGCCGCCGCGAGGACCTGGGTGCGGGTCGCGGCGCTGACGTACGGCTCACCGCCCAGGGCCCGCGAGGCGGTCTTGAGGCTGACGCCGGCGAGCTCGGCGACCTGCGCGAGCGTGGCGCGGCGGACGGGTGAGGGTGGGCGCACCCGCCGATTGTCCCGCGTCCGTGGGTGCGCGGGGGCCACGTTCCGCAGGCTGGGGACGAGCAGTTCCCAACGGTCCGGCGGTGTCGACCGAGCCGACTTTGGCCGTGCCCGTCCTACCGGGTAGCCTGGCCCCGGATTCTTGGAGACGTCGCATAGTCCGGTCTAGTGCGCGGCCCTGCTAAGGCCGTGACGGGGCAACCCGTCCGTGGGTTCAAATCCCACCGTCTCCGCTCCTGCATGCCGCACGGCGTGCGTCGGCAGCCCGGCCCCCTCGGTGGGGTCGGGCTGTCCGCGTCTGATGGGCCGGGGCGTCCGGCTGGGCGGCCGCTGTCAACCAGTTCATGAGATGCCGTTCTCACATGCCGGGCAGTGGAGTAGGCTCGCCGCCGTCGGCCCGCGGACCCCAAGGAAGGGAACCCATCATGACGATCTCGAGGACCCGCCTGCTGGTCGCCGCACTTGTCGCCCCCGCGTTCGCGCTCGCTGCGTGCGGTGGCGGAGACGCCGGCAGCGACGCGACCAGTGACGCGACGAGCACCGGCGGTGGCGCAGCCGCCGAGAGCTACAGCATCGGCATCACGCAGATCGTCTCCCACCCGTCCCTCGACGCGGCCGCCGTCGGCTTCAAGGCGGCCCTCGAGGACGCCGGGCTCGACGTCACGTACGACGAGCAGAACGCCCAGGGCGACCAGGCGACCGCGACGTCCATCGCGAACACCTTCGCCTCGGCGGACCACGACCTCATCCTCGCCATCGCCACGCCGACGGCCCAGGCGACCGCGCAGGCCATCACGGACGTCCCGATCCTCATCACGGCCGTCACCGACCCGCTCGAGGCCGGCCTCGTCGACAGCTGGGAGAGTCCCGGCGGCAACCTCACCGGCACGAGCGACCTCAACCCCGTCGACGAGCAGCTCGGCCTCCTCGAAGACCTCGCCCCCGACGCCGAGAGCCTCGGCATCGTCTACAGCTCGGGCGAGGTCAACTCGGAGATCCAGGTCGAGCTCGCCCGCGAGGCGGCTGCCGGGCTCGGGCTCGAGGTCGAGGTCGCCACGGTGACGAACTCCGGCGAGGTGCAGCAGGCCGCCGACTCCCTCGACGTCGACGCGTTCTACGTGCCGACCGACAACACGGTCGTCTCGGCGCTCGAGTCGCTCATCCAGGTCGCCGAGACCAAGCAGGTCCCGGTCATCGCGGCCGAGGGTGACAGCGTCGAGCGCGGCGCGCTCGCGACCTACGGCCTCGACTACGAGCAGCTCGGGTACCAGACCGGCGAGATGGCCGTCCGGATCCTCACCGAGGGCGCCGACCCGGCCGAGATGCCGATCGAGACCCAGACCGAGCTCCAGCTCATCCTCAACTCCGCCGCCGCCGGGCGCATGGGCGTCGAGATCCCGCAGGCGCTCCTCGACGACGCCGACTCCGTCCTGGACTGACGCCCCCTGCCATGATCACCGCCGTCGAGCTGGGCCTTATCTATGCGGTCATGGCGCTCGGGGTCTACCTGACGTTCCGGATCCTCAACTTCCCGGACCTCACGGTGGACGGGAGCTTCACCACCGGGGCGGCGACCGCGGCCATCCTCATCACGGGCGGCACCGACCCGCTGCTCGCCACGCTCGCCGCGGGCGTGGCGGGCCTGGCGGCCGGCGTCGTCACCGGCCTCCTCCACACCAAGGGTGGGATCAACCCGCTGCTCGCCGGCATCCTCACCCAGATCGGCCTGTACTCGATCAACCTGCGCATCATGGGTGGGGCGAACGTCCCGCTCCTGCGCGAGGAGACGGTCCTGACCCCCCTGCGCGAGGCGGGGCTCCTCGGGGGCGCGGCGTCCATCGCGCTCTTCGGGGCGATCGCCCTCGTCGTCAAGCTCGTCCTCGACTGGTTCCTCCACACCGACGTCGGCCTCGCGCTCCAGGCCACGGGTGACAACGAGGCGATGATCCGCAGCTTCGGCGTGAGCACCGACCGGACGAAGATCCTCGGGCTCGGGCTGTCCAACGGCCTCGTCGGCCTCTCCGGGGCGCTCATCGCCCAGTACCAGGGCTTCGCGGACATCTCGATGGGTATCGGCCTCATCATCGCTGGGCTCGCCTCGGTCATCCTCGGCCAGGCCATCCTCGGGGCGCGGCTCATCGTCATCTCCACGTTCGCGGTGGTGGCCGGGTCCGTCCTCTACCGCGTCGCCATCCAGATCGCGCTCGAGGCCGGCCTCGACCCCAACGACATGAAGCTCGTCTCCGCGGTCCTCGTCGTCATCGCCCTCGTCCTGCCGCAGTGGAAGGTCTTCCGGCGCATCCCGACGCTGCGCTCCTTCCGCCGCTCCCAGGCCGCGGCGGCCTCGACCGCCGACGCCGCCGGCGTCGTGCCGAGCCGGACGGGGGAGTGAGGATGCTCGAGATCACCGACCTCAGGAAGACCTTCTTCGCCGGCACCGTCAACGAGCGCGCCGCCCTCCAGGGCGTGTCCCTCTCCCTCGCGGCGGGGGAGTTCGTCACCGTCATCGGGTCGAACGGTGCGGGCAAGTCGACCTTGCTCAACATGATCGCCGGCAAGCTCTTCCCGGACGCCGGGACGATCTGCGTGGCGGGTGACGACGTCACGCGGCTCGCCGACCACCAGCGCGCCGCCTACATCGGCCGCGTCTTCCAGGACCCGATGGCCGGGACGTCGCCCGAGATGACGATCGAGGAGAACCTCGCCATCGCCTACGGCCGCGGCAGGCGCCGCGGGCTGCGGCGTGGCGTCACGCGGGCCAAGCGGGACGTCTTCGTCTCCGAGCTCCGCTCGCTCGAGCTCGGCCTCGAGGGCCGGCTCAAGACGAAGGTCGGCATGCTCTCCGGTGGGCAGCGTCAGGCGCTCTCGCTCCTCATGGCGACGTTCAGCGAGCCGAAGATCCTCCTGCTCGACGAGCACACCGCCGCACTCGACCCGCAGCGCGCCGAGCTCGTCGCGCGGCTCACGATCGAGTCCGTCGAGCGCCACCACCTCACGACGCTCATGGTCACGCACAACATGGAGCAGGCGCTCCGCCTCGGGACGCGGCTCATCATGATGCACGAGGGCCGCGTCGTCGTGGACATCGCCGGAGAGCGGAAGCAGCGCGCGACGGTGCAGGACCTCCTCGCCGCGTTCGAGCAGGTCAAGGGCGCCGGCCTCGACGACCGCACCCTCCTCCAGTAGGGCGCGCGCCGGGCCCGTGACGGGCGTCACGCGGAACGGGTTGGGACATCCGGCGGCGCACGGCTATTGTTGTCCTCGGCCTCACGGCCATGCGCCCGTAGCTCAACGGATAGAGCATCTGACTACGGATCAGAAGGTTGGGGGTTCGAGTCCCTCCGGGCGCACAGCACGACGAAGGCCCCGATCCGCCGCCGCGGACCGGGGCCTCCGTCGTTCGCGCACCGCCGTCGCGGGCGGCGACGGACGGTGCCCCGCGCCCCTCCTGCAGCGACGCACGGGGTGCTGCCGTGGCGGCCCTGCCGACCCGGACGAACCGGGCGCCGGTAGACGATGGTCGAGGATTCTGGACGGTCGTTGACGTGGGCTATGCCATGGGGTTAGACAGACGTGACCTGCCCGGGAAAACCCCCGGGCTCCTAGTCCTGGGGTTGATCGCCTGTGTCCAAAGCTCCACATCGGCTTCTGGCTGTGCTGTCAGCATGCGCACTCGCGGTGGGTATTGCCCCCACCGCGAACGCATCCAGCTCTGCTCCCGAAGCCCAGCGCACCACCTCCTCCGCCACGGCTACCGCCGAGCGCTCCTCGGTCAGCCGCGCCGCTGCCGCTGACCGGGCGGCGCCCGCCACGGCTACGGACGACCGCCTCGCCGGCGCCGCCGCCGAGCCTGCCGAGACGTCCGGCAGCACGAGCGTCGCGCGTGACGGCGCCAAGGGCACCGTCATGCGTCTCGGGTCCGCACCCACCGCTGAGCGCTACATCGTCCAGCTCGACGCCCCCGCGGTCTCCGCCTACGACGGCGGCATCGCGCGGCTCCAGGCGACGAAGCCGGAGCCGGGCGACAGGCTCGACGCGAGCGCCGCGCCCGTGCGCGCCTACACCGAGTTCCTCGCCGGCGAGCAGGCGGACCTCCAGAGCGAGATCCGCGCCGAGATCGGCCGGGCGCCGGCCGTCGACTTCAGCTACACCTACGCCCTCAACGGCATCGCGGTCGAGCTGACGGCGGACGAGGCGGCCGCCGTCGCGCAGCTCCGCGGCGTCACCTCCGTCGTCGTGGACTTCGACCGGCAGATCCAGACCGACAACGGTCCGGAGTGGATCGGCGCCCCGGCGATCTGGGACGGGGCGGCTACGGGCGGCGTCGGCACGAAGGGTGAGGGCATCGTTGCCGGCATCCTCGACACCGGGATCAACCCCTCGAACCCCTCGTTCGCCGACACCGTCCCGGAGTCCGAGGGCGGTGACGGCTACGACCACACCAACCCGCTGGGCGAGGGCACCTACCTCGGCATGTGCGACGCGGCCAACACCGAGCAGTACGACGCCCGGTTCCCCTGCAACGACAAGCTCATCGGCGCGTACGACTTCATCGGTGAAGGTCCGTTCGACGACGACGGCCACGGCAGCCACACGGCCAGCACCACCGCCGGCAACCAGGTGACCGCCGTCGTCGAGGGCCCGTCCGGGATCAGCGAGACCCGCACGATCTCCGGTGTCGCCCCGCACGCGAATCTCATCGCCTACGACGTCTGCGACGCGGACGGCTGCTCGGCGGCGGCGATCACCGCGGCGATCGACCAGGCGATCGAGGACCAGGTCGACGTCATCAACTACTCGATCGGCAGCTCGGCGCCGTCGAACGCCTGGTCGGACCCCGACGCCATCGGGTTCCTCAACGCACGGGCCGCGGGCATCTTCGTCGCCACCTCGGCCGGCAACGACGGCCCTGGGCCGTCGACCGTGGGTTCGCCCGCCGACGTGCCGTGGGTGACGTCCGTGGCCGCCTCCACGCACGACCGGGTCTACCTCAACGCGCTCGTCGACCTCACCCGCGAGGACGGTCCCGAGCTCGGCGACATCGGGGGCCTCGGGTTCACGACGGGCTACGGCCCCGCGCCGATCGTCTACGCGGGCGACTACGGCGACCCGCTGTGCCAGGCGGGCGCGTTCGAGGAGAACACCTTCGACGGCGAGATCGTCGTCTGCGACCGCGGCATCAGCGGCCGTGTCGAGAAGGGCCAGGTCGTCGCCGACGCCGGAGCGGGCGGAATGATCCTCGCCAACGACGAGCCGAACGGCGACTCGCTCACCGGCGACGCTCACGTCCTGCCGGCCGTCCACATCTCGTACGACGACGGCCTCGCCCTCAAGGCGTGGCTGGACGAGGGCGAGGGGCACACCGGCACGATCACCGGTGCGACGCTCGAGGAAGACCCTGCCAACGGGGACGTCACCGCCGGCTTCTCCAGCCGCGGTCCGAACCGCGCTCTCGACATCCTCTCGCCGAGCGTCGCCGCGCCCGGCGTCGACATCCTCGCCGCGGTCGGCGTGTCGACGGCGGAGAGCGAGGTGGACCCCGAATGGGGGTTCATCTCCGGCACCTCGATGGCCAGCCCCCACGTCGCCGGCGCCGGTGCGCTGCTGACCGACCTGCGCCCCGACTGGTCGCCCGCGGAGATCCAGTCCGCCCTCATGACGACTGCGGTCATGGACGGCGTCACCAAGGAGGACGGCGTCACACCGGCCGACCCGTTCGACATGGGCTCGGGGCGCATCGATGTCGCGGCCGCCGCGAACGCCGGCTTCGTCCTCGAGGAGACCATCGCGCGCTACGAGGCGGCTGACCCGAGCGAGGGGGGCGACCCCAAGACCGTCAACCTGGCCAGCATGGCCGACAGCCAGTGCCTGCAGACGTGCTCGTGGACCCGGACGTTGACCGGTGACGCCGCCGGGACGGTCGAGTGGAGCGCGACGGTCGCCTCCGACGACGACGTGGCGATCACCGTGGAGCCCGCCACGTTCTCCCTCGCCGACGGCGAGACCCAGGAGATCACCATCACCGCGGACGTACGCGCCGCGGACGCGGCGGCGGACACCTGGCTCTTCGGCCGGGTCTACCTCACGCCGGGAACGGCCGGCATCTCGGACGCCTCCCTGCCGGTGGCCGTCCTGCCGTCGACCGGCGTCCTGCCGAGCGAGGTCGTCATCGACACCCGCCGGGACGCCGGGTCGGAGCTCGTCGAGGACCTCGAGGCCATCGAGATCACCGACCTGCAGGCCACGGTCGCCGGCCTGACCCAGCTGGTGACCGAGGAGTACTCCCTCGTCCAGGACCCGACGAACACCGACCCGTACGACTCGCCCGCGGGCACGACGGTCCTCACCGTCGAGGTCCCCGAGGGTGCGAGCCGCCTCGTCGCCGAGGTCACCGAGTCGACGGCGCCGGACATCGACCTCTTCGTGGGCCGGGGCGACACCCCGAGCCTCGAGACCGAGATCTGCATGAGCGCGACCGCCGGAGCGCTCGAGAAGTGCGACATCGGGGCACCGGAGGCCGGCACGTGGTGGATCCTCCTGCAGAACTGGGAGGCATCCGCGCCGGGAGCGACGGACACCCTCACCTTCGGGACCGCCGTCGTCGCCGGCGACGCCGGCAACCTCTCGGTCGAGGGACCGGAGACCAACCCGACCGGCGAGCCGTTCGACCTGCGGGTGTACTACGACGAGCCCGAGCTCGACGCCGGGGAGCGCTGGTACGGGGCCATCACCCTCGGCTCCTCCGCCGGCTCCCCGGACGACATCGGCATCCTGCCCGTCACGCTCAACCGGTTCGCCGACGACGTGACGAAGACGGCCGACGTCGAGACGGCGGCGCCCGGTGACACCGTCACGTACGAGGTCACCGTCCAGCCCAACGTCACGGACGAGGACCTCACCTACACGATCACCGACGACATCCCCGAGGGGATGACGTACGTCGAGGGCTCCGCCACCGGCGGGGCCACCGTCACCGACGGCGTCCTCGAGTGGGAGGGCGTGCTGCCCACCGCCGCGGGCGCCACGGGCACCTACGCCATCACCCGCAGCGGTGAGAACCCGGCGTGCGCCAACCCGTTGAACGGTGGTGGCTACGTCGACCTCGCCTCTCTCGGCAGCTTCGCGACGGACCCGGGCGTCTCCGGGGACACGGTGGCGTTCACCGTCTCGAGCGCATCGCCGTTCAGCTTCTACGGCATCGACTACAACGGGATCACGCTCACCGACGACGGGTTCGTCGTCTTCGACTCGGCGACGAACTACGGCGGTGCGCCGTGGGAGCCCCAGGCGCTGCCCGACCCGGCGGCGCCGAACAACCTCCTCGCCATGCTGTGGCAGGACATGGAGATCGTCTACGACGCGGCGACGAACAAGGGCGTCACCCTCGTCAACCTCGGCGGGACGGTCCCCGGCAGCGCGCTCGTCATCGAGTACGACGACGTCCAGCTCTACGAAGACCCGGAGAGCACGTACGACGTGCAGCTCTTCGCCTTCCGCGGTCAGGACGACGCGCCCGGTGCCTACGAGTTCTACGTCGCCTACGACAACATCACCGGCCCGGTGGACGGCCCGCTGACGATCGGCACCGAGAACGCGGACGGCACGACGGGCCAGGCGCTCGTCAACCGCGACTCCGGCGAGGGCGTCGTCGAGGACGACACGGTCATCTGCTTCGACTACGAAGGCGCCTCGTTCGACCCGGTCACCATCAGCTACCAGGTGACCGTCGACGACGCGGGCCTCGCCAACGGGGACGTGCTGACGAACGAGGTCACCCACGTCACCGACAACCCCGGTGCGCAGCCGGTGACCATCGGTGTCGGTGTCACGATCGAGGGCGTTGTCGCCGAGACGCCCGTCATCACGGTCGAGCGCACGCGCGACGCGAAGGAGCCGAGCCAGAACGGCATCGTCACCTTCACGCGTACCGGCGACCTCGCGGAGGCGCTCACCGTCTCCTACGACGTCGACCACAACAACAGGGTGCGGATCGGGCGCGACATCAGGGCGCTCGACGGCACGGTGACGTTCGCCGCTGGCTCCGCCACCGCGACGGAGGCGGTGGAGGTCATCAACCGCAGCGGCCGCCAGCGCGACGAGCGGACGGTGACGCTCACGGTCGTCGACGCCGAGGCCTACGACGTCGGAGAGCCGTCGAGCGCGACGGTACGCATCCTCGACAGCGCCGACTCCGGCGGGCCGGGCGGGCCGGGCGTGCCCGAGTGCAGCATCTTCGACTCGAGCTGCTGGGCCCACTGGTTCGGCTCGTTCCTCGAGTGGCTCATCTGGAGCCTCATCGGGTGGCTGGTCCCGGGTCTTCCCGGGTACCCGTAACCCTTGAACGACGACGGGCGTGATCCCTTGGGGGTCACGCCCGTCGGCGTGCCGGGGGCCGCCGGTCAGGTTCCCGAGCGGAGGGGCGGCTGGGGCCGCTCGCAGAGGAACGGTTCCCGGCCCGGACCCGAGTGGTAGGAGTACGTACGGCCCTGGGCGGAGAGCTCGATGAGCATGCCCTCGGTCAGGGCCTGGGTGTAGGCCATGCCCGGCGCCGGGCACCCGAGCGAGCCGTCCCGCCACGTGACGGCCGCGGCGCGGGCCACCTCGACGTCGTCCTCGGTGACGCCGAGGCGCCCGGCGAGATCCCGCACCGCCTGCGCGACGGTGTCGTCGGCGGAGGAGGGCCCGGTCGGCCCCGGGGTCCCCGGCGGCGGCGTGGTGGGCGGGTGCGTCATCGTGGGCTCCGTCGTCGTCTCGGGGGACTCGTCCCGGCCCCCGGGGGACTCGGGCTGCCCGCACGCGGCGAGGGCGAGCAGGAGGGCGAGCCCGGCCGTGAGCCGGACGGTCCGCGCTGCCACCGGGTTCATACCGACCATCCTCCCGCACGTGCGTCGCGCCGCCCAGCCCTGCGCGGCCGCCGCTCGGCTGGCGCGGGCGTCGTCCTGTGAGCAGACCCACGCCCTGCGCAGATAGGTGCATGGTGCATGTACGCGTATCGTCGTAGGCGTGCCCGATACGCCCGAAACCCCGCACGTCCTCGCCTGCGGCGCCCTCATCCACGAGCTCGGTGGCCTCGTCCGGCTCAACCGCGTCATCAGCGGTGACGTCAGCCGCGAGACCGGCCTCGCCCCGAACCAGCTCTCGCTCCTCGCCATGCTCGACTCCCTCGGAGAGGCGCGTCTCGCGGACGTCGCGGAGCAGCACATGGTCGACCCGTCGGTCATCAGCCGACAGGTCGCGGGGCTCGAGCAGGCCGGGCACGTCCACCGCCGCCCCGACCCGGGTGACAGGCGCGCCACGCTCGTCAGCCTCACCGACGAGGGTCGTGCCGCCCTCACCGCCACGCGCCGCATCCGCACGGCCCGGATCTCCGACGCGCTGAGCGCGTGGGACGCCGAGGAGGTCGAGCGGCTCGCGGCGGCGCTCGGACGCATCGGGAACGAGCTCGAGGCCGCGCGTGCCCGCAGCATCCGGTCGGCGGTGCGCGCATGAGCCGCGACCGCAGCCCCGAGGCACCCCGTGCCCGCGCGACCGGGCGGTTCGGCGGCGCACGCCGCAACCCCGCCGAGGAGCGCCGGCACCGCGAGGTCATGGAGGTCTTCTCCGGCCTTCTCCTCGCGCTGTTCGTCGCCATGCTCTCCGCGACGATCGTCGGCAACGCGCTGCCCGTCATCATCGCCGACCTCGAGGGCAACCAGCTCCAGTACACGTGGATCGTCACGGCCTCGCTCCTCGCCTCGACGGCGGCGACGCCGATCTTCGGCAAGCTCGCGGACCTCTTCGACAAGAAGAAGCTCCTGCTCTTCGCGATCGCCCTCTTCGCGGTGGGCTCGCTGCTCGCCGGGATGGCGACGAGCGCCGGCGCGCTCATCGCCTTCCGCGTCGTCCAGGGCGTGGGCATGGGTGCGCAGATGGCCCTCGTGCAGACGGTTATCGCCACGATCATCTCCCCGCGCGAGCGCGGCCGGTACAACGGCTACATGGGTGCTGTCATGGCGGTCGCCACCGTCTCCGGCCCGCTCATCGGCGGCGTCATCGTCGACACCCCGTGGCTCGGCTGGCGCTGGTGCTACTGGAGCGCGATCCCGTTCTCGCTCGTCGCCATCGTCGTGCTCTACCGGCGGCTGCACGTGCTGCCGACGACGCGCCGCCACCCCAAGATCGACTACTGGGGCTCCGCGCTCATCATCCTCGCCGTCACGCTCCTGCTCCTGTGGCTGTCCTTCGCGGGCTCGAGCTTCGCGTGGGCGTCCTGGCAGACCGTGGCCATGGTCGGTGGCGGCATCGCCGCGATCGTCGCCTTCGTCCTCGTCGAGCTCCGCGTGCCCGAGCCCGTCGTGCCGATGTGGATCCTCACGGAGCGGACGACGGCGCTGAGCGTCGTCGCGAGCTTCTCCGTCGGCACCGTCATGTTCGCCGCGCCCGTCTTCCTCGGGCAGTACTTCCAGATCGGGCGGGGGTACGGGCCCACCGAGTCCGGCCTCATGATGGTGCCGATGATGCTGGGCGTCTTCCTCGCCTCGACGATCGCCGGACGGCTCGTGAGCAGCCGCGGGACGTGGAAGCGCTACGTCGTCGGCGGGGTGACGACCATGACGGTCGGTGTCGCCCTGCTGTCGACGATCGACGTCTCGACGCCGCTGTGGCTGCTCGCGATCTTCCTCCTGCTCGTCGGCATCGGTCAGGGCGCGTCGATGCAGAACCTCGTCCTCGCGGTCCAGAACACCGTCCGCCTGGAGAACATGGGGGTCGCCAGCTCGACGGTTGCGTTCTTCCGTTCCCTCGGCGGCGCGATCGGCGTCCAGGTCCTCGGTGCCCTCCTCGCCGGCCACATCGCCACGCTGCTGAGCGGGCGGATGGCGGAGGCCGGCTACCCGGAGGCGTCGGCCGACGGCGCGGGCGGGGGCGGGGCCCTCGACCTCGCCGCCCTGCCGCCGCAGGTCGCGGACATCGTCCGGAGCTCGTACGGGGACGGGATGGACCTCATCTTCGTCGTCATGACGGGTTTCAACGTCATCGCGCTCGTCGCCGTCCTCCTCATGCGGAACTCGACGCTGCGCAGCACGGTCGACATCGAGGTGAAGAAGGCCGTCACCGACGCGACCGGCACGCCCGCCGGGGCACCGACGCCCGCGGGTCCCGGCGGCGGTGCCGGGACGACGACGGCCGCCGCCGACGGCGCGTCCGGCGGAGAGCCCGCGGACCACGCGCCCGGGACGGGTCCGGCCGGCGAGGAGGCCGGGCAGCGCCCGGGGCTGCCGGGCACGCCCCCGGGCTCGACGCCCCCGGCGTAGCCGGCCGGGGCACCGGTGCCGGCATCTGCGGGACCCGTACCGGTGCGGGTCCCGCTGCCGTGCAGGTCAGGCCAGCGGCAGCCGGGAATCGACCCACGCCATGGCCGCGGACTCGTACCGGGCGCGGGCTTCCGGCCGCGACAGGGCGAGGTCGTGGACGCCGCCGGGCACGGTGAGGATCGTGACGTCCTCGCCGAGGAGGGGACCGCGCGCGAGCATGTGGGCGACGTCGAGGACGCAGTCCGCCCGCTCGAGCTCCTCGGCCGAGGGGTGCTTCGGCGGACCTGAGCGGTCCGAGCAGCACAGGAGCACGGGTGCACCGACGTCGATCCCGCGGGCGACCGCCGCCTGCGCGCGCCGCACGCTCGAGATGAAGGCCGCCCGGGCCGGGAACCCCGCGATCGGCTTCCACGCGAGCTCGTACTCCCACTCGCCGCCGGTCGTGCGGTGGAGGAACCGCCCGTAGCCCGGGTCGAGGCGCCCCACGGGCATGCTCGGCAACCAGCGTGCGAGCACATGGATGGCCGGCGTGGCGACGACGCGCTCGAACCAGCCCGAGTTGAGCTCGAGCCACGGGCTGTTGAGGACGATGGCGTCGACCGTGCCGGGGTGGCGCACGGCCCAGCCGGCGGCGACGAGGCCGCCGGTCGAGTGCCCGAGGAGGACCACCTGGTCGTGCCCGTCGCCGCGGACGACCTCGAGAGCGGCGGCGAGCTCCTCGTCGAGGTCGGCGAGGTCCCGGACGTCGGACGGGCGGGGGTGGTCACCGATCGCCCGGCCGCTCAGGCGCATGTCGAGCGCGTAGAAGTCGGTGCCGGCGTCGACCCACCGCTGGGCGTGGGCCGCCTGGAAGAAGTAGTCGGTGAACCCGTGCAGGTAGAGGACCGCGCGACGGCTCACGCGCTCGCGCTGGTGGACGAGGACCGCCCGCGGCGCCGCCCCGTACGCGTCCGACGGCCGCAGCGGGAGCTCGCGTGCCACCCAGGGCTCCCCGAGCACGTCCGTGACGGCGGGAGCGGGCGCGGGGATCGAGGGACGGTCGTCGTCGGCCATGCGCCCGATCATGCCCCACGCGGGCCGGCCCACGCCCCGCGCCTGGCGCCGGGACGCCGCGAGAGCCGGACGGCGACCGGCCGCGCTCGACGCCCGCACCCGAGACTTGCGACGATGGGGGGATGAGCGCGACGGGGGTCCGACGGCGGAGCGCACGAGCCGGCACGGGCATGGCGGTGGCCACGCTCGCGCTCGTCGGGTGCGCGGGGGAGGGACCGCCCGAGCCGGGGCCGACGACGGCGACGACGGCCACCGCCACCCCGGCGCCGAGCGATCCCGGCGCCGCCGTGGAGATCCCGGAGGACCGCGCGGGGCAGGCGGCCCGGTGGGTGCTCGACCAGCTCGCGGCGGAGTCCGGCCCGAGCGCCGAGGAGGCCGCGGCGCGCTTCGCCGAGGCGTTCCTCGCCCAGGTCCCCGCCGCCGACGTGGCCGCCGTCTTCGACCAGATGCGCGCGCTGGGCCCGTTCGTCGCCACCGGGTACGCGGGGACCGAGGACGCCGGCCAGCTCGAGCTCGTCGGTGCGGACGACCAGCGCTTCGTCGCCCACGTCGCCACCGTGGCGGACGGGCGCATGGAGGGCCTGTTCCTCCAGGCGGCCACCGCCGTCCCCGACGTCGCGAGCCTCGAGGACCTCGACGGTGCGCTCGCGGCGCTCGATGCGCAGACGTCCGCCCTCGTCGCCCGGGTCGGGGAGGACGGGACGTGCACGCCGCTGCACGAGCGGGACGCCGGCGAGCTCCGGCCGATCGGGTCCGCCTTCAAGCTCTACGTCCTCGGCGCGGTGGTCGGGGCCGTCGAGGACGGGACGCTCGCCTGGGAGGACCCCCTCACCCTCACGGACGACCTGCGCTCCCTGCCGTCCGGCGTCCTCCAGGACGAGCCGGCCGGCACCGAGGTGAGCGTGCTCGACGCGGCGCGCGGGATGATCGCGATCAGCGACAACACCGCGACCGACCTCCTCATCGACGCCGTCGGCCGCGACGCCGTGGAGACGGCGCTCGGCGACCTCGGCCACTCCGCGCCGGAGGTCATGTCCCCGCTCCTGACGACGCGCGAGATGTTCCAGGTGGCGTTCACCGACCCGGTGCTGCGCCGCCAGTGGGAGGACGCCGGCGCGGACCCCGCGGCGGCGCGCCCCGCCCGCGAGGCGATCCTCGAGACGCTCCCGGGAGGCGCCGTCACCCTCGACGAGGCGCTCATGGCGCAGCCCGCGTGGCCGGCGGGCCTGGACTGGTTCGCGACCGCGCGCGACCTCTGCGCCGCGCACGCGGGGCTCGACGCGCTCGCGGGCACCGCGGCGGGGGAGCCCGTGCGGGAGGTCCTCTCCGCCAACCCGGGAGCGGAGGTGGCGGCGCCGTGGGAGCACGTCGCCTTCAAGGGCGGCAGCGCCCCGGGCGAGATGACGGGCTCGTGGTTCGCCGTGGACGACGACGGTGACCGATACGCCGTCGTCATCCAGGTCGCGGCGGACCAGGTCGCGGACGTCCCCGACGCCGGGTGGCTCACCGGGACCGCGACGCAGGTGCTCGAGCTGCTCGGGAAGGAGGAGGACCGATGAGGCAACGGCGGCACGTCGTCGTGACGGGGCTGGTGCAGGGCGTCGGCATGCGCTTCGCGTGCGTGCGGGAGGCCGAGCGCCACGGGGTCGACGGCTGGGTGCGCAACCGCTCGGACGGCACCGTCGAGGCCGTCCTCGAGGGGGAGGAGGCAGCGGTCTCGGCCCTGCTGGCCTGGCTTCACGAGGGGCCCGACGGCGCGGACGTCACCGGCGTGGACGTCCGGACCGAGGATCCGCGCGGCGAGGCCGGCTTCGAGCAGCACTGAGCCGCACGAGGCGGACGGGCCCCGTGCGGCTCAGTGGTGCGGCGGTGCGCTCAGCGACCGCCGAGGACGGTGACGGCGTACGGGCCGCCCGGTCCCATGAAGTACCCGTGCCCGACGTGGGTGTAGTTGGGGCTGATCATCCACGGGTAGTGGTTGGGGGAGGCGACCCACCAGTTGTGCATGTAGGTGAGGATCGCCGACGTCGCCATGTTCCGCCCGCCGCCGTGGCGGACGATGAGCTCGCTCTTGTAGCTCCACCCGGCGGCCGACATCTGGGCCGAGAAGCCGGGCGTGTGGTACATGTTCTGCGTCTGGGCCATGTGCTGCGCCCAGGCCTGCGCCCGCGCGTCGAGCTCCGCGCTGCGGGCGACCGGTGCGACGCCCCGCTGCGCCCGGAGCGTGTTGAGGGACTGGCGCAGCCACGTGCGCTCGTAGCTGAAGCTCGCGTCGGCGCTGGTCGTCGGCTCGCGCCAGTCGGTCCCCACGAGGATGCGGGAGCCGAACCCGCTGCGGCCGTTGCCCGGGTAGACCCAGGCCTCGCCGGAGCGCTCGTGGACGGCGAAGACGTCGGTGTGGCCGTCGCCGGTGAAGTCACCGACTGAGGAGATCCGGTCGAAGGGACCCCAGCCGTTGCCGACCTGGTCGCGCGCGGACATCGTCGTGCCCTCCCGGCCGTAGTAGGCGAAGAGCCGGCCCTCGGCGTCACGGGCGAGGATGTCCGCCCGGCCGTCGCCGTTGACGTCCCCGCCGGGCATGACGTCGGTGAAGACGTCCCAGCCGAAGCCGATCTGGTCGGACCCGCTCGTGCGGCCCGCGCCGTTGCCGTAGTAGATGTACATCTCCCCCGACGCGGTGGTCGCGATGATGTCCGGCTCGCCGTCGCCGTTGAAGTCCCCCGGCGAGAAGACGTTGGTGAAGTTCTGCCAGCCGTGGCCGATCTGGACGCGCGCGACGAAGCCGTTGCCGGTCCCGGCGTAGAAGTAGAGGCGCCCGTCGTCGGAGACGGCCACGATGTCCGCCCGGCCGTCGTTGTCGAGGTCGCCCGGGGTCACGACCGTGAAGCCGCTCCATCCCGGGCCGACGAGCGCGGCACCGGTCCAGCCGGCGTTGCCGTCACCGGCGTAGATGCTGAGCTGGCCGGCCTCGTTGACGACGAGGATGTCGGTCCTGCCGTCGCCGGTGTAGTCGCGGGAGCGGACGTCGTCCGGGGCCGCCTGCGCGGCGGGGGCAGAGACGAGGAACGCCGCGGCCAGCGCGAGGGCGGTGGCAGCGGCGAGGGGGAGGCGGGCGAAGGAGCGCATGGTCGGACGGGGCATGTGAGACCTCGGCGATCGAGTGGGCTGGCGGGCGCCGCGCCGAGCGATCGGGCGGCGTTCGTCACGCGGGGAAGAAGCGCGACCTGACGGAGCGACGGTGCCCTTGTTTGCCTACTGAGCACCAATGCCGTGCTCGCACAAGGTTACCACTTCGTGTCCTGATGCGCTTCATGATACGCATCACGGGCCGGCGTGGTCGGCCCGCGGAGGACCCGTGCGAGGCAGCCGTCGGCACGGGGGATGACGACGCCCGCGCCGTACGACGACGCCCCGCCAGGATCGGATCCGGGCGGGGCGTCTCGGTCGTCTGCGGTCAGCGGCCGCCGAGGACGGTGACGGCGTACGGACCGGCCGGGCCCATGAAGTACCCGTACCCGACGTGGGTGTAGTACGGCTTGATCATCCACGGGTAGTGGTTGGGGGAGTCCACCCACCAGCCGTGCATGTAGGGGAGGATCTGCGACGTCGGGGTGTTCTGGCCGTTCCGCAGGCGGATGATGAGCTCGCTCTTGCGGCTCCACCCGGCGGCGTCCATCTGCGCGCTGAAGTTCGGCGTGTGGTACAGGCTCTGCGTCTGCGCCATGTGCTGCGCCCACGCCTGGGCGCGCGCGTCGAGCTCGGCGCTGCGGACGACGGGCGCGACACCGTGGTCGGCGCGGAGCGCGTTGATCGCCTGGAACAGCCAGTTGCGTTCGTAGGAGTAGGTGTCGACGGGCTCGGGCTGCGGCGCGGGCGTCGGTTCCGGCCTCGGCGTCGGCGCGGGCGTCGGCGCGGGAGCCGGCGTGGGGCTCGGCGCGGGTGCGGGTGTCGTCGGCACGGGCGCGGGCACGGGCGCGGGCGTCGGCGCCGGGGTCGGGGTCGGCGTGGGGCTGGGCGCGGGTGTCGGGCTCGGCGTGGGCGTCGGCGTTGGCGTCGGGCTGGGCGCGGGAGTCGGGGTCGGGGTGGTGCTAGGTGCAGGTGTGGGCTCGGGCGTGGGCGCGGGCGTCGTGACCTCGGGTGTCGGCTCCGGGGTCGGGCGGGGGGCCGTCACCTCGGGCGTGGGCTCGGGCTCCACGGGCGTGGGGGTCTCCGGTGCCGTCGCGGCGGGGACGGGCTCCGCCGTCGGGGAGGGCGCCGGGACGGGAGTGCCGGCCGCGTCGGGAACGACGGCGTCGACCGGTGCGGCGACCGGCGGCGCGGCGGCTGCCGGGGTGCGCGCCGGCTCGAGCGCCTCGACGGAGCGCTTCGCCGACGGCGCGGGCTCCGCGGCGGGTGCCGCCGCGACGACGGCCCGCCGGCGGGGTGCCTCGACGGTGGGGTCGGGCTCGGGCGCGGCCTGCGCGCTGGGCTCCGGCGCGGGGCTGAGGAAGACCTCGGCGATGTCGACCTTCTCGCCAGGGGCGAGGAGGTCGGCGCGGGCGAGCACGTCGACGTCGGTGCGCTTCGAGCGCTGGGCGGCGTCACCGGCGGGGTGGCGCGCGAGGTGCGTCTCCATGCCGGTGGCCTCGAGGCCGAGCACGAGCCACGCGGGAGTCGACGGGTTGACGGTCGTCGCGTTCGCCATGACGGTGAGGGCGAGCCCGCACGCACCGGTGAGGACGGCCGCGCGCCGGAGCGAGGTTCGAGCGCGCGAGGCGGCGGTGTTCCGCGCGGGGCGGGTCGAACGGGCCACGGTGAGGTCTCCTGCCGCCGCCTCGACCGGCCTGCCGTCGCAGCTGCGCGCGGCGCGGCACCCGCTGCGCCCCTCGGGTCCCGACTGGTCGTGCTCCCCGCCGGCTGTGATCTCGTGTAGGGCCCCTGGTGGCGGCAGGGCAGGCGTCCACCGGGGGTCGTGCTGACGTGCGCGTCGAGACTAGCGCCGCGAGTGCACTTTTGTCACACGAACACCACCAGTCACACAGATAACACCAGTCACACACGTCTCAGCGGTTTGCACCCGACGCGCGCCGCGGCGGGCGTGCGGCGCGCCGACGCCGCCCGGGCCTCGACCCGGCGGCGCCTGGCGACGGGTCAGACGATGCCGTAGAGCCGGTCGCCGGCGTCGCCGAGGCCCGGGACGATGTACGAGTTCTCGTCGAGCCGCTCGTCGACGGCGGCGGTGACGATCTTGACGTCACCGCGCGTGCCGATCGCCTGCTCCACCGTGCGGAGCCCCTCGGGGGCGACGAGCAGGCAGATCGCCGTGACGTCGCGCGCCCCCCGCTCGAGGAGGTAGTCGATGGAGGCGATGAGCGTGTGCCCGGTCGCGAGCATGGGGTCGAGGACGAAGCACTGGCGCCCGGAGAGGTCCTCGGGCAGGCGGTTGGCGTACGTGATCGCCTCGAGCGTCTTCTCGTCGCGCTGCAGCCCGAGGAAGCCCACCTCCGCCGTCGGGAGCAGGCGTGACATCCCGTTGAGCATGCCGAGGCCGGCCCGCAGGATCGGCACGACGATGGGCCGCGGCGCCGCGAGGTGCGTCCCGGTGGCCGGGGCGACGGGCGTCTCCACCTCGACCTGCTCGGTGCGGACCTCGCGCGTGGCCTCGTAGGCAAGGAGCGTGACGAGCTCGTCGACGAGCAGGCGGAACGTCGGAGACGTCGTGCGCTTGTCGCGGAGGACGGTCAGCTTGTGGGCGATGAGCGGGTGGTCCGCGACATGCAGGCGCATGGGTAGAACGTACCGGTCGCGCGCCCGGGCCGGGAATGATGGGGGGATGATCCCCAGCACATGGTCCGACCCGATGGGGCTGGCCCTCGCTGAGGCCCACCGCGCCCGGGCCGGCGACGACGTCCCCGTGGGAGCCGTCGTCCTGGGTCCGGAGGGCACCGTCCTCGGGCGGGGGCACAACCTCCGCGAGGCCGAGGGTGACCCGACGGCGCACGCGGAGCTCATCGCCATCCGCGCGGCCGCGGCCACTCGCGGCGTCTGGCGGCTCGACGGCTGCACGCTCGTCGTCACCCTCGAGCCCTGCACGATGTGCGCGGGCGCGGTGGTCCTGTCCCGCCTCGAGCGGGTGGTCCTCGGGGCGTGGGACCCCAAGGCCGGGGCGTGCGGGTCTGTACGCGACGTCGTGCGCGACGCGCGGCTCAACCACCGCGTCGAGGTGGTCGGGGGCGTCCGGGCGGACGAGTGCGGTGACCTCCTCCGGGAGTTCTTCGCCCGACGGCGGTGAGGGGCGGCCCTCAGCCGGTGCCTTCCGCGGCGGCCGCGTTCGTGCCCCCGGTGAGCGCGGCGACGAGGGCGGGGAGGGCGCGCGTCGTGCTCACCTCGACCTTGACGTCGGCGAGGTCGTCGCCGCGGGTGGGACCGCGGTTGAGGACGACGACGGGGATCCCCGCCTTCGCCGCACGGCGCACGAAGCGCAGGCCGGACATGACGGCGAGGGAGGAGCCGGCGACGAGGAGGGCGTCGGCGTCGTCGACGAGCGCCGTGGCGGCGGCGACCCGCTCCCGCGGGGTGTTCGATCCGAAGAAGACGACGTCGGGCTTGAGGATCCCGCCGCACCGCGGGCAGTCGACGATGCGGAAGTCGGACGTGGAGTCGAGCACGACGTCGGCGTCGGGCGCGACCTCGACATCGGCGACCTGCGCGTGCCGCTCACGCCAGCCGGGGTTGAGCGAGCTGAGGCGCTCGTCGTGCTCCGCGCGGGGGATGACGACGTCGCAGCTCAGGCACACGACGCGGTCGTACCGGCCGTGGAGGTGGACGAGCGTGCGCGAGCCGGCCCGCAGGTGGAGCAGGTCGATGTTCTGCGTGACGACGCCCGTGACCGCACCGGCCGCCTCGAGCTCGGCGAGGGCGGTGTGCCCGGCGTTCGGGTGTGCCGCGAGGAGGTGGCGCCAGCCGAGGTGGTTGCGCGCCCAGTAGTGCCGGCGGAACGCCTCGCTCGAGACGAACTGCTGGAACGTCATCGGCTGGCGGGCGGGTGACCCGGGGCTCCGGTAGTCCGGGATGCCGGAGTCCGTCGAGATGCCGGCGCCGGTGAGCACCGCCGTCCGCCGGCCGGCGAGGGCGTCGACGACGGGCGCGAGCGCCGCGCCGAGGTCCTCCGGCTCGGGCGTCGCCGCCGAGGCCGGCGGGGCGAGCAGCGCGGGCTTGACGACGAACCGCGGCAGCGACTCCGTCCGCTCGCTCGCGTACGCGGTCGGGAAGAGCTCGCGCCGACCGCCCCCGGTGTCCATCGGTCGAGGCTACGGGTGGACGTCGTCCGTCCGCGCGTCGTCGGGACGTCCGGCCCCGTCCTGCTTCGTGCGCCACGGCTGCGTGCTCACGACGTAGAGGACGGCGCCGACGACGAGCAGGACGCCCGAGAACAGCCACACCGTCGCGCTCTGCTGGATGAGGAGCACGACGCACGAGACGAGCGCGAGGACCGGCAGGACGACCGGGGTACGGAAGTGCGCCTGGTCCACCCGGTCCTTGCGCAGGACGAGGACAGCGGCGTTCGTCGAGATGAAGACGAGGAGGAGGAGCAGGACGACGGTCTCCGCCAGCGTCGCGAGGTTCCCGACGATCGTCAGGACCATGGCGACGGCGGTGGTGGCCACGATCGCGACCCACGGCGTACGGCGCCGGGGCAGCACGCGGGCGAAGACGGGCGGCAGGAGGCCCTGCTCCGCCATCCCGAAGGTCAGCCGGCTCGCCATGATCATCGTGAGGAGGGAGCCGTTGGCGACGGCGACGAGCGCGATGGCGCTGAAGACCCACGGCGGGAGCCCGGCACCGGTCGCCTCGACGACCGCGAGGAGGGGGCCGCTGGTCCCGGAGAGCTCGTCGGGGGGGAGCATCGCGGCCGAGGCCATGGCGACGAGGACGTAGACCACCCCGCACGCGAGCAGGGCGCCGAACAGGGCGCGCGGGTACACGCGCCGGACGTCGCGGACCTCCTCGGCGATGTTCGCCGACGTCTCGAAGCCGACGAAGCTGTAGAACGCGATGACGGCGGCTGCGAGGATCGCGGAGCCCGCGGGCACGCCGTCGGGGAACTCCATGATCCGGGAGGGCTCACCGGCGCCGCCGCCGAGGGCGATGCCGACGAGGACGATGACGAGGACGAGCCCGGACGTCTCGATGATCGTCATGACGAGGTTGGAGCGCATCGACTCCTTGATGCCGCGGGCGTTGAGCAGCGCGACGAGGACGAGGAAGACCGGCGCCGCGACCGCCGTCGGCACGGGGACGAACGTGGCGAGGTAGTCGCCGGCGAAGGCGATGGCCAGGCCCGCGGCGCTGACGACGCCGGCCGCGAGCATGGAGAAGCCGACGAGGAACGAGACGACCGGCGACTTGAAGGCGCGCTGGGCGAAGACGGCCGCGCCGCCGGCCCGCGGGTACTTCGTCACGAGCTCGGCGTAGGACGCCGCCGTCAGCAGAGCCATCGCCAGCGCCACGAGGATGGGGATCCACATGGCACCCCCGGCCTCCCCGGCGAGCACTCCGGTGAGGGCGTAGACCCCGGCGCCGAGGACGTCGCCGAGGATGAAGACGAAGAGCAGCGGGCCCGTGATGCTCCGCTTGAGGCGGGTCTCGTCACCGCCGGAGCCCTCGGTCGGTTCAGTGCGGGGGGTGCTGGGGTTCGAGGCGGTGGCCATGGTTCTCCTCGGGGCTGCGGCGCTTCGGCGCCGGGACGGTTGGTGGGAGCGTGCGGGGAGGACGGCGCCGCCGCCGCCCGGCCTACGGATCGGGGGTGAGCGCGCGCAGGCCGCAGAGGGCCGGGCCCTCGAGGACCGAGCCGTCGGCCGCGAAGCGCGAGCCGTGGAGGGGGCAGTCCCAGGACCGCTCGGCGTCGTTCCAGCTGAGGATCCCGCCGAGGTGCGGGCACACGGCCGAGTGGCGGCGGGTGGTGCCGTCGACCGTGCTCGTGGCGACGGGGCGCACGCCGTCGAGCTCGACGCGTCCCTCGCCCTCCGGCGGCCGTACGCCCGGGCGGCTGTGGGGACGGGGCTTCGCCCAGTCGGTGGCGAGGCGGGCGGCGACCTCGGCGTTGAGACGGACCGCGGACGCCGCACCACGCAGCGCGCCGGACCGCCACGAGCGCAGCGAGTGCGCCCACGGGATGTTCCCCCCGAGGAGCTGCGCCGACAGCGCGAGGGACATGGCCACCGCGCTCGTCATGCCCCACTTGTCATAGCCGGTGGCGACGAGGATCCGGTCGTTCGTCGCGGTGAGCGGCCCGACGACCGGGAGGTCGTCGACGGGGCGGTAGTCCTGCGCGGACCACGAGTGCGTCAGCTCGGCGCCGGGGAAGTGCTCCGTCGTCCAGGCCATCAGCTCCTCGACGTGGCCGCGCGGGGACTCCGCCCGGCCCACGGTGTGGCCCGACCCCCCGACGAGGAGGAGCTCGCCATCGGCCCCGGGTGCCGTCCGCAGGGACCGCGTGGGGGAGTCCGCGGAGAGGTACATGCCGGTCGGTACCGTGCCCGGCACGGCGAAGGCGAGGGCGTAGGAGCGCTGCGGCTCGAGCCCCGCGAAGAACCCGCCGCGGTCGAGGACGGGGATGCCGGTGGCGAGGACGACGCGGTCCGCCCGGACCGTCCCGTCCTCGGTGTGGACCGTGCAGGGCTTCCCGCTCGCGACGTCGACGACTCGGCTGCCCCCGTAGATCTCCCCGCCGTGCTCGATGACGTCGCGCGCGAGCTGGACGAGGACGTCCATGGGGTCGAGCTGGACCTGGTCGGCCAGGCGCGCGGCACCGAGGGTCGGGTAGGGCAGCCCGGCGTCGGGGACGAGCTCGACCGGCAGGCCGGCGGCGCCCGCGGCCTCGACCTCGGCCTCGACGGCGGCGAGGCCCTCCTCGGTCGTCGCGTACGTGAACGCGTCGCGCCGCTGGGTCGCGATGCCGTGGTCGGCGCAGTACCGGGTCAGCCACGCCTGGCCCTCGCTGCTCGCCTCGACGTAGTCCTGGACGACGGAGGCGGGGTGGTGCCTCGAGATGCGGGAGAGCTTCGTGCCCTGGAGGAGGCTGACCTTGGCCGTCGTGTTGCCGGTGGTCGCGGCCCCGACCCCGCGCGCCTCGAGGACGGCGACCGTGCACCCCGCCCGGGCGAGGAGGAGCGCGGTGGTCAGGCCCGTGAGCCCGGCGCCCACGACGACGACGTCGTAGCTCGCGCCCGCGGGGGGTGCGGGGAAGCGTGGGATGTCAGGGCGGTCCAACCACAGGGAAGTCACGGGGCACCTCGTCGTCGCCGGGCGGTCTCGGGACGATCATCGTGGCGCGGGTGCGCCGTTCCGGCGACCGGACGGCTGGCGTCCCGGTGCGGGCCGACCCCAGTTTGGGCGGATCTGGCGCCAGCGGGTAACGTAGCGCGCCGGGGTAGCGTGTCCGAGCGGCCTAAGGAGCACGCCTCGAAAGCGTGTGTGGTTAACAGCCACCCTGGGTTCGAATCCCAGCGCTACCGCCAGAGCAACGAGCCCGCACCGATGGTGCGGGCTCGTTCTGCTTCCCGGGCCGTCCCCCGGCTGGTCAGCGGGCGTAGATCTCGACGAAGTTGCGCAGGATCTGGCCGACCTCGTGGACGTCGGCGCGCTGGACCTCGGCGAGGACCAGGTCGAACTCGGCGGGCGGGAAGTACCCGGCGTGGCGGTAGATCTCCATGCGCTCGACGAGCCCCTCGAGGCCGAGCTCGGGGTGGAACTGCGTCCCGTAGAGGTTCTCCTTGACCCGGAACATCTGGACGGGGCACAGGGGGGAGCTCGCGAGGAGGACGGCGTCCTCGGGCAGGACCGTGCACCCCTCCTTGTGGCCGACGAAGGCCTGGAAGCTGTGCGGCAGCCCGCGCAGGACCGGGTCACGCGCCCCCTCGTCGGTGAGGGTGACGACGGGGGCGCTGATGGGCTCCGAGTACGTGCCGTCGATGACGCCGCCGCGGTGCCGGGCGAGGGTGCCGATGCCGTAGCAGGCCCCGAAGAAGGGGAAGTCGCGCTCCCAGAGGACGTCGAGGAGGCCGGAGAGCTCGGCCTCGACGCGCCGCTGGGTGTCGCCCTTGTGCTCGGGCGGGATCGAGCTCGTGAACGGGCTGCCTCCGACGAAGATGCCCGAGTACTGCTCGAGGTCGATCTCCGGCAGCGGCGTCGCCTCGAGACGGATCCGGTGGAGGTCCGCCTCGGCCAGGCCGGTGGCGCGCAGGAAGGCGAGGTACTCGCCGTCGGCGGCCTCGTCCTCGGACCGGGTGGCCAGGAGCAGGAAGGGTTTCACGACAGGTGAGGCTATCTCCGCCCGGCGTCCGGACCGAACCGCGCGCTCGCGGCCGCCGGCCCGCCGGTCGCCGCGGTGGCCGGGCGGAGCCGGAGGGTGACGGACGTGTGGTCGAGCGTGCGGGGGAGCGGGTGTGCCGGGTCCAGCCGCACGGGCCCTTCGGCGCGCGCGTCGAGCCCGCCGACGACGGCGGACAGGAGCGTGCTCGTCACCGCGAGGACGAGGTTCCGGCCGGGGCAGCCGGCCGGCCCGCCGCTGAACGGGACGAGGGACCAGGAGGTGTCCGCCCGGCCGTCGAGCCAGATCTCGGGCTCGCAGCGGTCGGCGTGCTCGAGCCGGGTCTCGTCGCGGTGGAAGAAGCTCGAGACGACGAGGAACGAGGTGCCGGTCGCCGCCGTCCGCCCCGACCACTGCGTGGGGCGGAGCGACTCGCGCAGGATCGTCAGCGTCGTCGGCCACAGCCGCACGGACTCGAGGACGGTCCCCCGGGCGAGAGGCAGGACGCCGCCGTCGGCCGCGGCCTCGGCACGCAGCCGCCGGGCGAGGTCCGGGTGCGACGCGGCGAGGGCCAACGCCCGGTAGACGGCGATGCCGGCGGCGTCGAAGGCGAAGAGCCACTGGGGGATCTGCCCCACGGGGGCCGTGCCCGGCGGGGCGGGGGTCGCCGCGACGACCGCGGCGAGGCTGCCCGGTTCCGCCGCGCGGACGTAGGCCTTGAGGCCCTCGGCGAGCTCGCGCAGGCGGCCGGGGCTGCGGGGCCGGAAGAACGACCAGTTGGCCTGGGCGCGGAGCTCGTCGAGCACCTCGGTGAGGCGCTCGTCGTCGGCTGCCGCGTCCCCGAGGACCACCCGGCGCACGATCCGGTTGAACGTCGCGTGGAAGGGTGGCCACCGCAGCGTGAGAGCACCACCGGCGTCGACCTCCTGCGCCGCGAGGAGCGTGTCCACCTCCTCACGGACCACCTGCGCGAAGCGGTCGTGGAGGTGGTGCACCGGGAGGCTCGTGTCGAGGACGCGCTCGTTGAACGGGCGGCGCAGCGCCCGGCGGTCGCGCCCGGAGACGAGGACGCCGGTGGGCTCGAAGTGGGTCAGCGCGCCGCGCTTGAGCCGCTCGGCGGCGGTAAAGGTCTCGGGGGTCTCGGTGAGGAGCCGCCCGACGTCGTCGGGATCGAGGACGACGGCGACGTCGAGCAGCGGCGCCCGCAGCCGGAGGGGGCCGGGACCGTACCGCTCGCGCACCTCGGCGAGCACCGCGCACGCCCGCTGGTCGACGTCGAGCCGACCGGCGAGGGGCAGGACCGCCTCGCGACGGATGATGACCCCTCGGCCCACCGTCGGCGCGAGCACGAGAGCGAGGATGCGGGCGGTGTCGCGGACAGAGGCGCGGCTCAGCGTGGCGGTCATGACGTCCTTTCGGCGGGGGCGTCAGTCCATCCTGCGGCCCGCAGTCCGGGGCCGCATCCCTCAGGAGAACGTCCGCAGCGCCAGGTAGAGGAGCAGGACCGAGACCCAGATGGCCAGGCCCGCGTAGCCGAGCACGAGCCCGGCGACCGCGAGGCCGCGCCCGCCGGAGTAGGACGTCCGGAGCCGGTGGAGGCCGCCGTGGCCGAGCACGATGGCGACGAGGCACACCCCGGGCACGACGATGCCGAGGATCCCGAGGACCATGGCGCCGACGGCGAACCCGTCGTTGCGCAGCCCGGCGCTCGTGTAGCCGGGGCCGGCGAAGACGCGGTCCCGCTCCTTGGCGTCCGCGGCGAAGGGGGAAGGGGGGTCGTCGGCGGCGGGATGCGGTGCCGGCGTGGCCACGTCCGGCGCGGCCGGTGCCTGCCCGTACGGTGACGGCGCCCGGCCGTAGGGCTGAGCCGCGTCCGAGGCGGCAGGGGCCGGGCCGTAGCCCGGGGCGGGGAGAGGCTCACGTCCGGTGCCGGTGCCGGTGCCGCCGGACGGTGCCGGGACCCGCCCAGGGGCGGACCAGGGCGCCTGGGCACCCGACGGTGCCCCGGCAGGGTTGCCGTCCCGCCCGCGGTCGTCGCTCATCGGAGACCTCCCGTGCTCGTCGGCCAACGATCTCACGCCCGGTCCCACAGGACGGCGGTGCCGCCGGCACGGGCGGGGACGGTACTACCCTTCGCGAGGTCCCGCCCGGGGCCGCACGGACGACGCGGGAGGTTCGCCATGGCGGGCATGTGGACGGTTCACGGTGACGGGAGGCGCGTCGCACCGGACGCGGTCGTCGCCCCCGGCGAGCGGCTCAGCTGGCCGCGGACGATCGGGATCGGGGCGCAGCACGTCGTCGCCATGTTCGGGGCGACGTTCCTCGTCCCGCTCATCACCGGTTTCCCGCCGTCGACGACGCTGTTCTTCTCCGCGATCGGCACGGCGCTCTTCCTCCTCATCACCCGCGGCCGGCTCCCCAGCTACCTCGGCTCGAGCTTCGCGTTCATCGCACCCATCGGGGCGGCGACCGCGTCGAGCGGGATGTCCGCGGCCCTCGGCGGCGTCCTCGTCACCGGCGTGCTCCTCGCGATCGTCGGTCTCGTCGTCCACGTCGCGGGGGCGCGCTGGATCGACGTCGTCATGCCGCCCGCCGTGACGGGCACGATCGTGGCGCTCATCGGCTTCAACCTCGCGCCCGAGGCGTGGAACAACGTCTCCGTGGCACCCGTCACCGCCGTGGCGACGATCGCCGCCATCGTCCTCGTCACCGTGCTCTTCCGCGGGATCCTCGGGCGCCTGGCGATCCTCGTCGGCGTCCTCGTCGGTTACGCCGTCGCGGTGCTGCGCTCCGAGGTCGACTTCACGGCCATCGACGACGCCGCGTGGTTCGGGCTGCCCTCCTTCACGACCCCGACGTTCGAGCCCGCCCTCCTCGGCCTGTTCGTGCCGGTCGTCCTCGTCCTCGTCGCCGAGAACATCGGGCACGTGAAGTCGGTCGCCGCGATGACCGGGGAGAACCTCGACGACGTCACCGGCAGGGCCCTGTTCGCCGACGGCCTGGCGACGACCCTCGCCGGCGCGGGCGGTGGCTCCGGGACGACGACGTACGCCGAGAACATCGGGGTCATGGCGGCGACGCGCGTCTACTCCACGGCCGCGTACGGCGTCGCCGCGACCGTCGCGCTGCTCCTCAGCCTCTCGCCGAAGTTCGGCGAGGTCATCAACACCATCCCCGACGGCGTCCTCGGCGGCGCCGCGACCGTGCTCTACGGGATGATCGGCGTCCTCGGTGCCCGGATCTGGGTGCAGAACAAGGTCGACTTCTCCGACCCGGTCAACCTCACGACGGCGGCGATCGCGCTCGTCGTCGGCATCGCGAACTACACGTGGAGCGTCGGCCAGCTCCAGTTCGGCGGTATCGCCCTCGGTACCGCCTCCGCCCTCGGCGTCTACCACCTCATGCGCGCGGTGGCGCGCTGGCGGGGCACGGAGACGGAGCCGGCGAGCCCGGCGTCCGTGCCGGGCGGCGGCGAGGCGCGCACGCCCCGGGCGTAGCGCGTAGCTCGTGACGCGGGGTGGGGCCGTCCGGGCTCCCGCCCCGCTGCGTCGCCGGCCCTGTGGCGCGGACCCGGGTGCGGGCGCGGGTGCAGGAGGACTCGGCTCAGCCCTCGGCGGGCTGCTCGACCTCGCCGCCCTCGCCGGCCGTGGGGGCGTCCACCGGGGTGCACCCGGCGGGCGCCTCGAGCGGCATCGTCGGGTCGACGGCTGCCGTCTCGGGCGTGAGGACCGACTCGAAGGCGTCACCGAGGACGACGTCGACGGTCTGGTCCGTGCGGTCGCTCTCGAGGGCGACGACGGCGTCGGGGATGAGGGCGGCCACGGTGTACGCCGAGGTGATGCCGATCGGGCCGGTGACGATCTGCGCGGTCCCGGAGTAGCGGCCGCCGGGGTTGTTGGCCTCGCTCGAGATGACGACGCCGAACTGGGAGAGCTGGCTCGCCGTCGTGGCGGCGAGACCGCCGCGCGTCGTGCCGTTGTAGACGTTCGCGGTGATCTCACCGAAGGGGACCGGGAGCGCGTCCGGCGGCGGGCACGGGGAGAACGCCTGGGCCTCCTCGGTGGGCGCCGGGGTGCTGAAGGGGCGCGCGACCGGTGAGGGCAGGACGCCGCTCCACATCGCGCCGGCGACGAGCGCGACCGCGAGGAGCATCGTGATGAGGAGGCCGAAGATCACGGTCTGGCGCTGCTGGAGCCGGCGTCGGCGCTCGGCGCGTCGGCGCGCGGCGTCGGCCGCTGATGCTTGCGTCACAGGGGAACGGTAGCCGCTCGGGCCCACGTTCTCGGAAACGGTCCGCGCCTCAGCGTCCCAGGAGGGGCCGGCCCTCGAGGTCGAGCTCGAGGACGCGGGCGTGCAGGAGCAGGCGCTGCTGGAGCGCCGCCCGGAGCGCGCGGTGCAGCCCGTCCTCGAGGTAGAGCGTGCCGCGCCACGAGATGACGTGGGCGAAGAGGTCCCCGTAGAACGTCGAGTCCTCCGAGAGGAGGCTGTGCAGGTCGAGCTCGCGCTTCGTGGTGACGAGCTCGTCGAGGCGCACCTGGCGGGGCGGCACGACCGCCCAGTCCCGTGCGGTGCGCAGCCCGTGGTCCGGGTACGGACGGCCGTCGCCCACGCCCTTGAAGATCATCCCGCGATCCTACGGGGAGGTCCGGACGTCGGCCGAGGGTCGGCGCCGGTCAGCGAGCGACAACGGCTCGGTGCACGCCGGACGCCGGTGAGACCCCGGACAGGTGGTGGTGCTCCGGCGGCCGGAGCACACTCGGGGCATGGCACGCACGGAGGCGACGCCGCGAGCCGCGCCGTCCCGACCGGCCGGTCCCGCCGAGGGCGGGGACGGGCGGGACTCACGCGCGCCGACGGTGGGGCGCCGCCCCTCCCGGCGGTTCATGGCGGGCAAGGCGCTGCGCGAGTTCTTCGCCCACGAGTGCTGGGACCGGGCCGCGAGCCTGACGTTCTTCGGGGTCCTGTCCATCCCTCCGGTCGCCGTCGCGCTCGTCTCCGTCCTCACCCTCATCGGCCAGGGCGAGACGAGCACCCAGGCCGTCCTCGACATCCTGCGCCAGCTCACTCCCGACGACGAGGCGCTCGCCTCGGTGACCGAGCCGGTTCTCGCCGTCCTCAACCAGCCCTCCGCCGGCATCACGCTCGTCGTCGGGATCCTCACCGGGCTGTGGCTGGCGTCGGGCTACGTCGGGGCGTTCGGCCGCGCGCTCAACCGCATCTACGGCGTCGACGAGGGCCGGCCCCTGTGGCGCCTGCTCATCTGGCACCTGGTCACCACCGTCATGCTCGTCGCCTTCGGCTCGCTCGTCGCGCTCATGCTCGTCGTCTCCGGGCCGGTGACCCACGCGATCGGTGATGTCCTCGACCTCGGTGACGCCGTCGTGCTCGCCTGGGAGGTCGCGCGCTGGCCGGTGCTCCTCGCCGCGGCGATCCTCGTCGTCGCGGTCCTCTACTACGCGACACCGAACGTCCGGTACCCGCGCTTCCGCTGGATCTCGCCCGGAGCCGTCGTCGCCCTGGCGATCGCCGCGGCCGCCTCGTACGGCCTCAGCTTCTACGTGAGCGCGTTCGGGCGGTTCGACATCAGCTACGGCGCGGCGCTCGCGGGCATCGTCGTGTTCTTCCTGTGGCTGTGGATCATCAACATGTCGCTGCTCTACGGGGCCGAGCTCGACGTCCAGCTCGAGCGCGGCCGGCAGCTCGTGGCGGGGGTGGACGCGGACGAGGGCATCCGGATCGACGTGCGCGACTCCCGAGCGAGCGAGCGCGCGGCGCAGCGGCGGCGCGCGGACGCAGCGCGCTCCCGGAGCCTGCGCGCCTCGCACGGCTGGGCGGACGCGGAGCCCCTCGAGGAGTAGGCCCGAGAACCTCACCGGCCGGCCGGGGCGGCTCTGATGGTCGCTCCCGACCGGCCGAGAGGTCTGGTCCGAGCGGTCCTACCGGGACGCCGACCCGAGCGCGGCCGTGACCGCCGCGGTGTCCGTGATGGTGGCGATGTTCGTCAGCGCGTACCCGAGGGCTGCACGCTGCCAGTCCTCGTTGATGGACGAGGTGGCGTCGGAGACGATCGCGACCCGGTAGCCGAGGTCGGCGGCGTCGCGGACGGTGTGCTCGACGGCCATGTTCGTCCAGACGCCGACGACGACCACGTCGGTGACGCGGAGGTTGCGGAGCATGGCGTCGAGGCTGGTGCCGTGGAAGGCGCTCATCCGCATCCGGTCCAGCACGATCTCGTCCTCGCGGGGGTCGAGCCCGTCCACGATCGCGGCGCCCCAGGTACCGAGCTTGAGGGACTCGGGCCCGAGCATCCGAAAGATCGGCGCGTTGCTGCCGCCGACGTCCTGGCCGGGGTAGACGACGATCCGGTTGTGGAAGACGTGGGTGCCCGCAGCCCGGGCCGCGTCGAGCACGGTGCGGACGTTGCTGACCACGTTCTGGGAGGCGGCGTGGTCGGCGGCGCCGCTCGAGGCGAAAGCGCCGTCGGGGTGAAGGTTGTCGTTCTGCATGTCGACGACGAGAACCGCCGTCGTGGTCGTCGTGAGGTCGAACGTCGTGGTCATGGTGTCCTCGGTCTCGGGGGATGGGGTGATCAGGAGCTGAGCCCGGGGTGCTCGGCCAGCCAGTCCGCGGCGATCTGCGCCGCGGGGAGCTGCTCGTCAACACTGCGGGCGTTGAGGGCGACGAGCTCCTCGGCGGTCATGGCCGCGCTGACGGCGTCGATGACCTCGGCGGCTGCGTCGTCGACGTCGTCACTGGCCAGCGGGACGACGTGGGAGGCGAGGAAGAGGCCCGCCGTGTCCTCGAGCGAGACGAGGTCGTTCGTCCCGATGGAGGGGTCGGCCGTGTAGATGATGGCGAGCTGGATGTCCCCGTCCTGCAGGGCCTTGACGGTCAGCGGTCCACCGCCGTCCTCGATGGGGGTGAAGGAGACGTCCACGCCGTAGTTCTCCCGCAGGCCGCGCGGCCCGTTGGGGCGGTTCTCGCCCTCGGAGTTGCCGCCGAGGGTCAGCGGCACGGTGACCTTGGCCAGGTCGTCGATGGTGGTCAGGCCCCAGGTGTCGGCGAACTCGCGGGTGACGGTGTAGGAGTCCTGGTCGGTGGCGGGCGACTGGTCCAGCAGCCGGAGCCCGTCAGGGGCGACCTCGGCGAGCTCGGCGTAGACGTCGTCGGCGAGGCGGGCGGTGGTGTCCGGCCGCCAGTACTGCAAGAGGGGCCCGCTGTACTCGGGGAACAGGTCGATGCTGCCGGACTCCAGCTCGGGCACGTAGGCCTCGCGCTGGCCGATGCGGAACTGGCGGTCGACGGTGTAGTCGGCGGCCTCAAGCGCCTGGCCGTAGATCTCGGCGATGATCTCGTTGGAGTAGTAGTCCTGGGAGCCGATGACGATCGTCGACGACCCCCCGTCCGTGGGCTCGCCGGTGGTTTCGGCGAGCGGGTCGGCGTTCGAGCACGCGGTCAGGGTGATCGCCACGCCGGTCAGAGCGACGGCGAGGCGGGGGCGGAACGTCATGCGGTGTCCTTCGTTGTGGGGGTCCGTCGCAGACGACGGCTGGGTTCGGGACGAGTGCGCCGGGCCACAGCCCGTTGAGCTCCTGCGAGGGCGAGCTCGAGGAGGAGCGCGAGGGCGGTGACGAGCAGGGCTCCACCGAGCATCTGGGCGTAGTCGCCGGACTTCAGGCCGGCGAACAGGTAACGCCCCAAACCCAGGTCCGCGGTGTACGCAGCGAGGGTTGCCGTGGCGACGACCTGCAGCGTGGCGGCGCGCAGGCCGCCCACGACGACGGGTGCGGCCAGCGGCAGCTCGACCCGCGCCAGCACCTGGGCCTCGCTCATGCCGACGGCACGCGAGGCGTCGACGGTGAGGGCGTCGACGGCTTGGATGCCGGCGTAGCAGCCGGCCAGGACTGACGGCACGGCGAGCACGACGAGCGCCACGACCGGTGCGCGGACGCCGATGCCGAGCAGGAGTGCGAGCCCGGTCAGCAAGCCGAGCGTCGGGACGGCTCGGGCGGCGCCGACGACGGCGACGACGGCCACCTGGCCGCGGCGGGTGTGACCGACGGCGACACCGATGGGTATCGCCAGCCCGGCGGCCACGACGACCACGCCGACGGTGATGGCCAGATGCTCCGCGAGCCTGGCGGGGATCGAGCCGGTACCGGCCCACTGGGCCGGGTCGCCGAGCCACGCGAACGCATCGAGGAGGAGGCTCATCGGGCAAGCTCCACTGCCACCGGTGGCGTGGCGCTCTTGCGCGTCCACGGGGTCAACGCGCGACCGGTGAGGAGGCACACCCCGTCCAGCAGCAGGGCGACGGCCACGGTGACGACGATCCCCGTCGCGACCTCGGCGAGGATGCCTCGCTGGAACCCGTCGGTGAACAGAGTCCCCAGGCTCGGCACGCCGATGAGCGCACCGATCGTCGTGAGCCCCACCGTGCTGACCGTCACGACGCGGGCGCCGGCGACCAGCACGGGCACGGCCAACGGCAGGTCGACGCGCCACCACAGCGCCCATGTGGAGTGCCCGACAGCGGCGGCTGCCTGGCGGACCTCGGAGGAGACGGTGGAGAAGGCGTCGGCGGCGGTCCGTACGAGCAGCGCCGTCCCGTACACGGTCAGCGCCACGACGACGGTGGCCGCCGAGCGCAACGGGACTCCCAGCACGGCCGGGATGATGATGAGCAGCGGCAGGGCCGGGACGGCGTACAGCAGGGTCGCCGCGCCGAGCAGGACGCCTCCGGCGCGCGGGTGCCGGGCGGCGAGGTAGCCGATCGGAACCGCGAGCAGCACGCTCAGGACGATTGCCGGGACGCTGAGCAGCAGATGGGTGCCGGTCAGCTCCACCACCTGCGGCCAGGCGTGGGACAGCCAGGTCACGGCGCCAGCACCCCCACGGGCCGGCCCTCGCCGTCGATGACGACGGGGCGGCCGTCGACGTCCACCTGGCGAAGGTGCCGATCGGCGCGGTCGGCGCCGACGAAGCTGCGCACGAAGTCGTCTGCGGGCCGGGCGAGTATCTCGAGGGGCGTGCCCGCCTGGGCGATCCGCCCGCCCTCGCGCAGGACCACGACGTGGTCGGCGAGCCGGAACGCCTCGTCGATGTCGTGGGTGACGAGCACGATGGTCTTCCCCAGGTCCTGCTGCAGGCGGCGCATCTCGTCCTGCAGCTCGCGCCGCACGATCGGGTCAACGGCGCCGAAGGGCTCGTCCATGAGCAAGATGTTGGGGTCGGCGGCCAGGGCGCGAGCCACGCCCACGCGTTGCTGCTGGCCGCCGGAGAGCTGACTCGGGTAGCGGTCGGCCAGCGACACGTCCAACCCCACCCGTTCCAGCAGAGCCGCGGCTGCGTGCCGGGCGCGGCGCCGCGGAGTACCCGCCAGGACCGGCACCGTCGCGATGTTGTCCAGCACCGTGCGGTGCGGCAGCAGCCCGCCGGCCTGAAGTACGTACCCGATGGATCGCCGGAGTGTCACCCGGTCGACGGTGGCGACGTCGCGGCCGTCGACCGCGACCGTGCCGGAGGTCGGATCCACCATCCGGTTGACCATCCGCAGCAACGTCGTCTTCCCCGACCCCGACGACCCCACGAGCGCCACCGTCTGGTGTGACGGGACGGTGAGGCTGAACTCGCGGACGGCAACGGTCCCTTCCGGGTACGTCTTGTTGACGGAGTCGAAGGTGATCACGCGACACCTCCGTGAGGCGCCCGGTCGACGCTCACAGGACCACGACCGCCTTGCCGCCGACGGCGTTCGCCTCCAGGTCGCTGTGCGCCTGGACGATGTCGTCGAGCCGGTAGGTGCGCCCGACCGGGACGCGTGCGTGGCCCGCCGCGACAGAGTCGAGAAAGTCTTGGAGCACGGCCGGCGGCAGGTCGCCGGCCCCGCCGGAGTACGCGGTCAGGCGCACGCCGTTGGGCAGCCAGTCCATCGGGTAGAACTCGGGGACCGTCCACTGGTCCGAGAGCATCCCCGTGAAGCACACGGTGCCGCCGGACCGCACCGCGCGCAGCGAGTCGCGCAGGGTGTTCACCCCGACGAGCTCGACCGCGCCGTCCGCGCCGCCCGGGACGAGCTCGTGGACCCGGTCCGCGATCTGCCCGTCGTCGACCAGTGCGTGGTCCACGCCGAGGCGTTCCAGCAGGGGAACGTTGCTCGGCGACCGGGTGGTGGACAGGACGGTCATCCCGCGGAGCTTGCCGAGGACGGCCACGGCCATGCCGACGGCCGACGTGCCGCCGCGCACCAGCAGGGTGTCACCGGCGTTCGCCCGGACACCGACGGCGAGGGAGCCGTGCGCGGTCTGCAGCATCTCGGGAACGGCGCCCAGCACGTCCCACGGCAGGTCGCTGCGGAAGGCGATGACCTGACCCGCGGGCACGACGACGTACTCGGCGTAGCCGCCGTCGGACGTGCGGCCCATCCCGCCCATCATCGTCACCACCTGCGTGCCGACGGCGTACTCACCGCCCGGGGCGGCCTCCACGACGCCGGCCGCCTCGATGCCGGGGATGCGGGGGAAGGTGCCGAACGAGGCCTGGCCGCGCCGGAAGTGCAGCTCGGACCGGTTCAGGCCGAAGGCGCGGACCCGGATCAGCACGTGGCCGGGGCCCACGTCGGGCACCGGGACGTCACGGACCTGCAGGACCTCGGGGCCGCCGGGCGCGTCGATGACCACCGCGCGCATGCGCCCCGTCATGACGCCACCGCCGCGCCGTCGTGCAGCCGTCCGTCCAGGCGCGTGAGCGCGGCGGTCACCTGGGCGACGTCGCGGTCGTCGCCCAGGTGCTCGGCGAGGCCGTTGCTGACCACGTCGGTGCCGCGCTCGAGCGCGCGCCGGCCCTCGGTAGTGAGGTCGATGAGGGAGGAGCGACGGTCGTCCGGGTTCGCACGGCGCACGGCCAGGCCGTCACGCTCCAGCCGGTCCACGAGCTTGCTCGCCGCGCCGACGGTGATGCCCAGGTCCGCACGCAGCTCCTGCACCCGGCACGCACCGGCATGCCCGGCCACGACCCGCAGCGCCAGCACGGTGGCGAGCGACGGGCCGCCTGCGGCGCGGAGGCGGCCGTCGAGGTGGTTCCACAGGTGGGTCTCGTACCGAACCAAGGTGTCGAAGAAGTCCATGACACCGGCAACTGGACTCGCCGGAACTATATTCCCAGGAAACATCAGGTGTCGGCCCACCGCTCAGGGAGGGCGACACGGGCCCGGCAGGACGGCGGTGCCTACGCCGCTGGCCCCCGGCGAGCGGTGCCGCTGAGGTCTTCGGCGGAGGTAGCCATCGGAGACGACGGAGCACGGCGCCGAGCCCTCGACGCCCCGACGACGAAGGGCCCGGACCGGCACTGCTGCGGGTCACGGGCCCTTCGGGCGGCGGAGGATGGGGGATTCGAACCCCCGAGGGCGTTAACCCAACACGCTTTCCAAGCGTGCGCCATAGGCCACTAGGCGAATCCTCCTGGCCCGACCACGATACCCGAGCCGGGCCGAGGGTCCGAACCGCGGGCCGGTGGACTCGCTCACAGGGTCCGTTAGACTTGTCCGCGACCCCTCGTGCGGCGTCACCCTGCTGAACTCCCCCAGGGCCGGAAGGCAGCAAGGGCAGGTGGGCTCTGGCGGGTGCACGGGGGGTCCTTTCATGCCCGCACAGGACCCGGGCGCACCGGTGCGCCGTGTGGGTCCGGGCGCCTAGAGTCGTCGGGTGAGCACAGCCCTGTACCGCCGCTACCGCCCGGAGACCTTCGCGGACGTCATCGGTCAGGAGCACGTCACCGAGCCGCTCATGGCGGCCCTGCGCGGGGACCGCGTCACCCACGCCTACCTCTTCTCCGGGCCACGCGGGTGCGGCAAGACGACGTCGGCCCGCATCTTCGCGCGCTGCCTCAACTGCGCCGAGGGGCCGACGGACACCCCGTGCGGCGTGTGCGACAGCTGCGTCGACCTCGCGCGCGGCGGCGCCGGCTCGCTCGACGTCGTCGAGATGGACGCCGCCTCGCACGGAGGCGTCGACGACGCCCGCGACCTGCGCGAGCGGGCGGCCTTCGCGCCGGCGCGGGACCGCTTCAAGATCTTCATCATCGACGAGGCCCACATGGTCTCGAACCAGGGCTTCAACGCCCTCCTCAAGCTCGTCGAGGAGCCGCCGCGGCACGTGAAGTTCGTCTTCGCGACGACGGAGCCCGAGAAGGTCATCGGCACGATCCGCTCGCGGACCCACCACTACCCGTTCCGGCTCGTCCCGCCCGAGCGGCTCCAGGCTTACCTCGAGGAGCTGTGCACCGCCGAGGGCGTGCGCGTGGCCGGCGGCGTCCTGCCGCTCGTCGTCCGCGCGGGTGGCGGGTCCGTGCGTGACTCGCTCTCCGTCCTCGACCAGCTCATGGCCGGCGCGGAGGACGGCGAGGTCAGCTACGAGCGCGCCATCGCCCTCCTCGGCTACACCGACGCCACGCTGCTCGACGACGTCGTCGAGGCGATCGCCGCGCGCGACGGGGCGAGCGTCTTCCGCGTCGTCGACCGCGTCATCGAGTCCGGGCACGACCCGCGCCGCTTCGTCGAGGACCTCCTCGAGCGGCTCCGGGACCTCGTCGTCATCGCCGTCGCCGGGGAGCGTGCGGGCTCGGTGCTCCGCTCCGCGCCCCAGGACCAGCTCGAGCGGATGCGGATCCAGGCCCAGCACCTCGGCCCGGCCCAGCTCTCCCGCGCCGCCGACCTCGTCAACGACGCCCTCACCGAGATGGCGGGGGCGACGTCCCCGCGCCTCCAGCTCGAGCTCCTGTGCGCGCGCATCCTCCTGCCCGGGGCCGACGACGCCGCTCGCGGCCACGGCGCCCGCCTCGAGCGGATCGAGCGGCACCTCTCGAGCGTCGCCGCGGCGGGTCGCACGACCGCAGGCGGAAGTGGCGTTCCCGCGGGAACGCCGACCGGCGGTACGGCTCCGGCCGGCGCCAGCCAGGGTGTTCCGGCGGCTGCACGCGGAGCGGGTGCCAGCGCGCCCGGAGGTGCGGACGCTGGCCGCACGCCCGCGGCTCGCGTCGACGTTCCCGCGGGAACGTCCGCTGCCCCCGACGGCGGAGGCGCTCCGGTGACCCGCCCGGGCTCCGGTCCGTCGACCGCCCCCCGCGGAGACCTTCCCGTGGGAACGCCCGGCACCGGCCAGTCGGCGAGCGGCCCGGCTCGGAGCGGCGGCCCGGCCAGTGGTGGCCTCGCCGGCACGTCGGCCAGCGCGGGACCAGCACCGGCTCAATCTCGCGGGGACGTTCCCGCGGGAACGTCCGACGCCGGCCAGCCGGCGAGCGGCCCGGCTCCGAGCGGCGGCCCGGCTCCGACCGGGCCGGCCGGTGGCCCGGTGGGTGCCGCGCCGGGCCGGCCCGCACCGGCTCAGCCTCGCGGAGACGTTCCCGCGGGAACGTCCGACGCCCCGGCTGCGCGCGCGTCCGCCCCGGCCTCGAACGTGCCCGCCCGCGGCGAGGACATGGGCGACGGCGCCTCCGCGGGCACGGCGGACCGCGGTACGCGCGAGCCGTCCGTGGCACGTGAGACCCGCCCGGCCACGTCCGCGGCGCCCGACTCGCGCCCGGCTACGTCCACGGCCGCCCCTCAGCCCTCCCCGGCCGCTGCCCAGTCGCCCCCGGCCACGCCCGCTCCCGCGCCGGCCCCCGCCACCCCGGTGCCTGCCGCGCCGGCTCCTGCCGCGCCGCCGGTTCCTGCTGCGCCGCCGGTCGCGCCGGGCGTCGACGCCGACATGGTCCGGCGCCGCTGGCCCGAGGTCCTCGAGACCCTCGCCCGGCTGCGGCGCGGCACGTGGGCGCTCGTGTCCCAGGACGGCCACGTGGCCGAGATCGGGGGCGGCGTGCTGAGCCTCGCGTTCTCGACGGCGGGCCTCGCGCAGACCTTCCGCAACGGCAACCACGTCGAGCCGCTCCAGCGCGCGCTGGCGGAGACGCTCGGCGTCCAGGTCCGGATCGAGGCGGTGCTCAGCCAGGCCGCCGAGGGCCGACCCGCTCCCGGAGCGGCGCCGGGTGCCCCGGGCGGTCGCGCCGGTGGGCCGAACCCCGCGCCCGCTGACGGGCCCATGCCGGCCACGACGTGGGAACCGGCCGCGGAGCCCGAGTGGGCACCGCCGGACGAGCCCTTCGACGCCGGTCCCGAGCCCTTCGGTGCGCCGGCCGCCGCCGGTAGCCCTTCGAGTCGCCGCGGGAACGGTGGCAGCAGCCCAGGTACGAGCGACTCCGGCCCACGCCCCGAGGGCTCGCGCACGGATTCCCCGGCCGACGGCTCTGACCGGCCATCGGGCGCCACCTCGCGGTCCGGCACGGGGGCGGCTTCGCCCCGCCCGGGCACCCCGCGCGACGCGCGCGGACCCGGCGGCGCCGGCAGCTACGGGGATCGTCCGGGCGCGAGCCCGGGTGGCGCGCCGGCGCAGGGGGCGCGACGCACCGCCGCCAAGGACGACCACCCGAGCATGGACGACCCGGACGCCGAGGACTCCGGCCTCGTGGGCGCCCCGCTCGTGGCCCGGCTCCTTGGCGGGACGGTCATCGACGAGCAGGACGACCGCTCGCCCGGCGCGCCGTAGGCTGACGGGGTGTACGAAGGCGCAGTCCAGGACCTGATCGACGAGCTCGGCCGTCTTCCCGGCGTCGGGCCCAAGAGCGCGCAACGGATCGCCTTCCACGTCCTCAACGCGGATGCCGCTGACGTCACGCGGCTCGCCCAGGCCCTCACCCAGGCCAAGGAGCGGGTCCGCTTCTGCGAGACGTGCGGCAACATCGCCGAGGGCCCGCAGTGCCGGATCTGCGCCGACCCGCGCCGCTCGCTCACGGTGCTGTGCGTCGTCGAGGAGGCGAAGGACGTCGTCGCGATCGAGCGCACCCGCGAGTTCCGCGGCAGGTACCACGTGCTCGGCGGCGCCATCAACCCGATCGACGGCGTCGGGCCGGACGACCTGCGCATCCGCGAGCTCATGACCCGCCTCGCCGACGGTGCCGTCGAGGAGGTCATCCTCGCCACCGACCCCAACATCGAGGGCGAGGCCACCGCCACCTACCTGGCCCGCCTGCTGCGCGGGATGGACATCCCCGTCTCGCGCCTCGCCTCCGGCCTTCCGGTCGGGGGAGACCTGGAGTACGCCGACGAGGTCACTCTCGGGCGTGCCTTCGAGGGACGGAGACGAATCGATGCCTGAGCACGAGCCGGCACCCGCCGACGAGGCCGCGGAGCTCCGCGTCCTCGCCGCCGCGATGGCCGCCGAGTCCGAGCGCTTCCTCACCACCCTGCGTGAGGTCGCGGCCGGGGCGAACCCGGACGCCGTCGTCGCGCTCCTCCTCCTCGCCGTCTCCGACGTCACGGCCGCCGGGGCGCGGCTCGGCGCGATCGTCGACGTCGTCCCGCAGGAACGCTTCGAGCCCGACGACGGCGCCGAGCCCGACGCCGACGCCCTGCGGATGGGCCTGGCGAACGCGCTCGACGGTGTGGACGAGTACCGCGAGGTGGCCGACCCGCTCCTCGCGCCGCGGACCGTGACCGGCTCGTTGTCGGCCGACCTCGGCGAGATCGCCACGGCGCTGAGCCGGGGCCTGCAGCACCACCGCGCCGGCCACGAGATCGAGGCCCTGTGGTGGTGGCAGTTCTCCTACCTCTCGAGCTGGGGCGAGCGGGCCGCGGCCGCCCTCCGCACGCTCCTGTCGATCCTGGCCCACCTGCGCCTCGACGTGGACGCCGAGGTGGCCGCCGACGCCGAGTTCGAGGCGCTCCACGCCGAGGGCTGACCCGAAGACTCCACGACCCCGCCGCCCAGCCCTCCCCACCTCGGCGCCCTCCTCGTCAGCGAGTCGCCGCGCGTGAGACCGCACCCTTCTGGTCCCGGGCGCGGTCGGACGGTGCGGTCTCACCCAGGTCCGTGCGGTCTCGCCGCTGGTGGTGGTGACCGCGACGGTCGAGCCGGTCCCACCGGCGCGGTTAAATGTCCGCGTGCCCCCCGACCTCGACGTGCTCGCCGTCGTGCTCCTCCTCCTCGCCGGCTTCACGGCCGGCTGGATCGACGCCGTCGTCGGCGGGGGCGGCCTCATCCAGCTCCCCGCGCTCCTTCTCGTCCCCGGCATCACGCCGGTCCAGGCGCTCGCGACGAACAAGCTCGCCGGGATCATGGGGACCTCCGTCAGCGCCGTGACGTACTACCGGCGGGTGGGGCCGGACCTGCGCACCGCAGCGCCGATGGCGGTGACGGCGCTCCTCGGCGCCGTCGGCGGCGCCGCGCTTGCCTCACGCATCCCGGAGGAGCTCTTCACCCCGATCATCCTCGTCGTCCTCCTCGGGGTGGCGGCGTGGACGATCGCCCGGCCGAGCGTGGGACGCACGACCGACCTGCGGTGGGCGGGCCGGCGCCACCACGGCGCGGCTGCCGGGCTCGGCGTCGTCATCGGTGCCTACGACGGGCTCCTCGGCCCGGGCACCGGGACGTTCCTCGTCATCAGCCTCGTCGGCGTCCTCGGGTACGCGTTCCTCCCGGCGTCGGCGATCGCGAAGATCGTCAACTTCGCCACGAACGCCGGGGCACTCATCTTCTTCATCCCCTACGGCGCGGTGCTGTGGGGGCTCGGCCTCATGGTCGGGGTCGCCAACCTCGCCGGCGGCTACGTCGGGGCGCGCATGGCGGTCTCGCGCGGCAGCGCCTTCGTCCGTGTCATCTTCGTCCTCGTCGTCGGCGCCCTCATCGTGCGCCTGGGGTGGGACGTCCTGTCCACGTTGCTGGGCTGAGCACACCCGCGCGGCATGTCACGTGACGGACACGCCGGTTCCCGCGATCTGAGACGACTTACACTTCTCGACGTCCTGCGTGCGTCCCGCACGCCCCGACCGGTCTGGGAGTTTCGTCGTGCCCCTCGTCGTGCAGAAGTTCGGCGGTTCGTCCGTCGCCGATGCCGCCAGCATCCAGCGCGTCGCCAAACGGATCGTCGAGACGAAGCGCGCCGGCAACGACGTCGTCGTCGTGGTCTCGGCCATGGGGGACACGACCGACGAGCTCCTCGAGCTGGCGGCCTCCGTCACGGACGACCCGGAGGCCCGCGAGCTCGACATCCTCCTCACGGCCGGCGAGCGCATCTCGATGTCGGTGCTCGCCATGGCGATCAGCGCCCTCGGAGTGCCGGCGCAGTCCTACACCGGCCAGCAGGCGGGTGTCCTCACCGACGCCGTCCACGGGCGGGCGTCGATCGTCGGAGTCGTGCCCGAACGCATCGCCCGGGCGCTCCAGGACGGGGTCATCGCGATCGTCGCCGGGTTCCAGGGCGTGTCGGAGCAGCAGGACGTCACCACCCTCGGTCGCGGCGGGTCGGACACGACCGCCGTCGCCCTCGCGGCCGCGCTCGACGCGAGCGTCTGCGAGATCTACACCGACGTCGACGGCCTCTTCACCGCCGACCCGCGCATCGTGCCCACCGCCCGGCGCATCCGCTCGATCACGAGCGAGGAGACGCTGGAGATGGCCGCGCACGGCGCCAAGATCCTGCACCTACGAGCGGTCGAGTACGCCCGCCGCTACGGGGTGCCCATCCACGTCCGCTCCTCCTTCTCGACGAAGGAGGGCACGTGGATCAGTGACGACACGAGTGACGAGCCGCAGGAGGACACCATGGAAGCGCCCCTCATCTCCGGCGTCGCGCACGACCGCAGCCAGGGCAAGATCAGCGTGCTGGGCGTCCCCGACGTCCCGGGCGCGGCGGCCCGGCTCTTCGAGGTCGTCGCCAGCGCCGGCGCCAACATCGACATGATCGTCCAGAACGTCTCCTCGGAGTCGACGGGGCTCACGGACATCTCGTTCACGCTGTCCGAGGCCGACGGCCCCGCGACTCTCGCCGCCCTGCGCGCGGCCGCCGACGAGCTCGGCTACACCGACCTGCGCTACGACGACCAGATCGGCAAGCTCTCCCTCGTCGGGGCGGGCATGCGGACCCATCCGGGCGTCTCGGCGAAGCTGTTCGGAGCGCTCTTCGGCGCCAACATCAACATCGAGATGATCTCCACCTCGGAGATCCGGCTCTCGGTCGTCACCCGGATCGAGGACCTGGACGAGGCGGTGCGCGCCGTGCACACCGCCTTCGGGCTGGACTCCGCCGAGGGTGAGGCCGTGGTCTACGGAGGGAGCGGACGATGAGTGAGCAGCAGACGCACGCGGCCGGCCTGCGCATCGCGCTGGTCGGAGCGACCGGGCAGGTGGGCGCCGTCATGCGCCGCCTGCTCGTCGAGCGGGACTTCCCCGCGGCGTCGGTGCGCTACTTCTCCTCGGCGCGCTCGGCGGGCACGACCCTGCCGTGGCGCGACGAGGAGGTCACGGTCGAGGACGTCGAGACGGCGGACCTCTCCGGCATCGACATCGCCATCTTCTCCGCCGGGGGCTCGGCGTCCCGCCGCCACGCCCCGCGCTTCGTCGAGGCCGGCGCCATCGTCGTCGACAACTCCTCCGCGTGGCGGATGGACCCCGAGGTGCCGCTCGTCGTGAGCGAGGTCAACCCCGGGGCGCTCGACGAGATCCCCAAGGGCATCGTCGCCAACCCCAACTGCACGACGATGGCGGCCATGCCCGTCCTCAAGGTCCTCCACGACGCGGCAGGCCTGAGCCGGCTCATCGTCTCGACCTATCAGGCCGTCTCGGGCTCGGGGCTGGCCGGGGTCCGCGAGCTCGACTCCCAGGTGCGTGCCGCGGTCGAGCAGGACACGACGGCGCTCGTCCACGACGGCGCCGCCGTCACCCTCCCGGAACCGCAGACGTACGTCGCGCCGATCGCGTTCGACGTCATCGCGCTCGCCGGGAACTACGCCGACGACGGCTCGGGCGAGACCGACGAGGAGCAGAAGCTCCGCAACGAGTCCCGCAAGATCCTCGACCTGCCCGGCCTCGCCGTCGCCGGGACGTGCGTGCGGGTGCCGGTCTTCACCGGCCACGCGCTCTCGATCAACGCCGAGTTCGAGCGGGCGCTCAGCCCTGAGCAGGCGCGTGAGCTCCTCGCCGCCGCGCCGGGGGTCGAGCTGGCCGACGTGCCGACGCCGCTCCACGCGGCCGGCAAGGACCCGAGCTTCGTCGGGCGCATCCGCACGGACGCCTCGGTGCCGGAGGGGCGCGGGCTCGCGCTCTTCGTCAGCGGTGACAACCTGCGCAAGGGCGCGGCGCTCAACGCCATCCAGGTGGCCGAGCTCCTCGCCGCCAAGCTCGTCCGCGCGTAGTCGCGTCGGCGCCCGGGGACCGGCGCCCGCCCGCGCGGGCGCCGGTCCTCGCCGCTGCACGATGTCAGGCTCGGCCCGTGCGCGGCGCCGAGCGACCAGGTCGGGCGGCGAAGGAATCCGTATGAGGGTCGTGAGCGAGATGTCCGACCGCCAACAGCGGCGTGCTGCTGGCCGGCTCCGCCGGTATCTCGGTGCCACGGACGTCGACCGACTGGTGGGCGCGGCGAGCCGCACCGCGGCCATCGACGGGCTCCTCGCCAACCGGCCGGTCCGCACAGGCGCGAGCGTCCAGGACGGTCGTGAGTTCCTCGCGGCGCGGCGCCTCGACCACCCCGACGGGCTCCGCGCCGAGCGTCTCGCGTCGCTGCTGTCCCGGTTGTTCTGGATCCTGAGCGCTATCTTCGTCGTGACGGTCGTGGCGGCGTTCGTGCTCGGCATGGTCGCCTCGCGCGAGGACGGCGCAGCCTCTGACCCGTTCGAGGCGTTGGGAGAGGTCACGGGTGACGGTGGGCGTCCGGTCGTGCTCGCGATCGTGGGCACGTTCGGAGCCGCGGTGCTGGCCCGCTGGCTGCTCTCGTTCATGCGTCCCGTCATCGCCCTGGCCGATGCGCGGTACGCGGTCCGCTGGGCCGGTCGGCGCCCAGGTCAGCTGGCGCGTGGGCTGCCCGTCGTCGAGCCGTTCTCCGGGCTCGCCGGGTGGCTCAAGGTCCCGGCCGTGCTCCTCTGGATCGCTGCCGGGGCAGCCGTGCTCTTCGCCCTCTGGCTCCCGGCCTACGACGATGACTTCGCCCGGGACGTCTACCTCGTCGCCGCCGGTCTCGTGCTGCTCGGGTTCGTGCTGGCCCTCGGCGCCAGGGAGCTGTCCCGGGTCGGCGCCCTCGCGCAGGACCACCTCGTGATCCTTCGCGGACGCCGCCGGGGCCTGCGGGTCGACGCCGCGACGGCGTTGCAGGAGCAGTTCCTCCAGGTAGCGCTCCGCGCGCCCTTCTCCAGGACCTCGCTCGGCTCCTTCGCGAGCATCCGGGAGTGGACCGCCTACCCCCTCACCTCCGCGCTGGACGAGGCGGAGCTGCGACGGCGCCGCCAGCACGCCACGTCGGAGCTGGACGACGTGACCGTCGTCAGTCCGCCAGGGCAGGCGCCGCTGGTCATCATGGAGGAGCCGGGCGAGCACGGCGGGCTGTCCGGTCGCTTCGAGGCGGAGTACTCCGGCGGATGGCTGGTCGGGGAGGCGCGGGAGAAGGGCTCTCGCGACCGGATCCTGCTGCTGGTGCGTGACCACCCGGAGCGCTTCCGTGCGGAGGTGCTGGCCGCCTTCGGTCAGCACCACAACCTCGACCTCACCAGCCTCGTCATGCTGGACCGGCCCGAGCCGCTGCCCTCAGCGGGAGCCTGGCTGGAGAGCTGGGCGAAGGAGAAGACCGCCGAGCGCAGGTGACGCCACGAACGCGGCGCTCGCGGCGGCAGACGACGGGAGGATGGTGCTCACGGCGTGGTGCGGACGGTCGGTCCACGACGCCGCACCGATGGGAGGATGTGTCGCATGCGCAGTGACCGCTGGATCGATGTCGCCCGCGCGACCGGGCTCCTCGCCCCGTCGGGCGCCGTCGCGCCGACGATCTTCGCCGAGATGTCCGAGCTCGCCGCCCGGACGGGCGCCGTCAACCTCGGCCAGGGGTTCCCGGACGTCGACGGCCCCGAGCACCTCAAGGACGCCGCCGTTGCTGCCATCCGCGCCGGCCACAACCAGTACCCGCCGGGCGGCGGCATCCCCGAGCTGCGCGAGGCGGTCGCCGCCCACCAGGGCCGCCACTACGGCCTCGCCGTCGACCCGGGCACCGAGGTGCTCGTCACCGCCGGGGCCACCGAGGCGCTCGCCGCGACGATCCTCGCCCTCGCCGGCCCGGGGGACGAGGTCCTCACCCTCGAGCCGTACTACGACTCCTACGCCGCCGCGATCGCCATGGCCGGCGCCACCCACCGCACCATCGCGCTGCGTCCCGGGCCGGACGGCTTCCACCTCGACCCCGACGACGTGCGTTCGGCCTTCTCCGGCCGCACCCGCCTCGTCCTCGTCAACACCCCGCACAACCCGACCGGCACGGTGCTCACCACGGCCGAGCTCACCCTCCTGGCCGAGCTCGCCGCCGCCCGGGACGCCGTTCTCGTCACCGACGAGGTGTACGAGCACCTCACCTACGACGGCGTCCGGCACGTCCCGCTCGCCACCCTGCCCGCCGCTGCGGGGCGCACGCTGACGATCTCCTCCGCCGGGAAGTCGCTGTCCTTCACGGGCTGGAAGGTCGGCTGGGTCCACGGCCCGGCCGAGCTCGTCACCGCCGTCCGCACCGTCAAGCAGTTCCTCACCTACGTCGCCTCGGGGCCGTTCCAGCACGCCGTCGCCGCGGCGCTCACCGACGAGGACGGCCGCACGGGGGAGTACGTCTCCGGGCTGGCGGCCACGCTCCAGTCCCGCCGGGACCTGCTCCTCGGGGCGCTCGACGGAGCGGGCTTCGGCACCGTCCGCCCCGCCGGGACATACTTCGTCGTCGCGGACGCCGGGCCGCTCGGCTTCCTCGACGCCGTCGACCTGTGCCGGCGGCTGCCCGAGCTCGCCGGCGTCGTGGGGATCCCCGTCACGGCGTTCTGCGCTGCCGGCTCCCCGACGGCGGAGGCACTGCGCTCGTGGGTGCGCTTCACCTTCGTCAAGCAGGACGCCGTCCTGGACCGCGCGGCAGGGGGCCTGGCCCGCCTCCGCGGTTGACGCACTGGAGCCGCGTCGCGCAGCTCGGGGTATCCGGTATGTGAGATCGCCGTCTCTGCAACTGGACAATCACCCGTCGCCCTGGTGAGGCTTGCGCGGACGAGCGTCGCGCACGCCCGGGCCTGGCTCGTGCCCGCCAACCCGAGGAGACCCTCTTGATCGACCTTGTCGACGTCTCGAAGGTCTTCCGCACGCCCAAGGGCGAGGTCCATGCGCTCGACGATGTGACCCTCCACGTCGAGCCGGGCGAGATCTTCGGGATCGTCGGCCAGTCCGGTGCGGGCAAGTCGACCCTCATCCGCGCGGTCAACGCGCTCGAGATGCCGGACTCCGGCACCGTCACCGTCGATGGCCGCACGATCTCCGACCTGCGCGGCCGTGAGCTGCGCGAGGCCCGCCGCAGCGCCGGCATGATCTTCCAGCACTTCAACCTCCTCAGCTCGCGCACCGCCCTCGGCAACGTCGAGCTGGCCCTCGAGATCGCCGGCGTCGGTCGCGCCGACCGCCGCGCCCGCGCCGCGGAGATCCTCGACCTCGTCGGCCTGTCCGACCGAGCCGGGGCCTACCCCGCCCAGCTCTCCGGCGGCCAGAAGCAGCGGGTCGGCATCGCCCGCGCGCTCGCCGACAGCCCCAACGTGCTCCTCTCCGACGAGGCCACCTCCGCGCTCGACCCGGAGACCACCCGGTCCGTCCTCGACCTCATCCGCCGGCTCAGCCGCGAGCTGGGGCTCACCGTCCTCCTCATCACCCACGAGATGGACGTCATCAAGCGAATCTGCGACTCGGCCGCACTCATGGAGGACGGCCGCATCATCGAGCACGGCGGGATGGAGCAGCTGCTCACCACGCCGGGCTCACGGCTGGCCGCGGAGCTCTTCCAGCTCGGGGAGCTACCCCCCGAGCGCGGCACGCGGATCGTCGACATCACGTTCACGCGGCAGACGTCGTCCGAGCCGGTCATCGCCCGCCTCGCGCGCGAGCACGGGCTCGACGTCGCCATCCTCGGCGCCGCGATCGAGACGATCCACGGCGGCACCCAGACGGGGCGGACCCGCCTCGAGCTCCCCGGCACCGCGGACCAGGTCGCGACCGCGCTGACGTACCTGCGCTCGCAGGGGCTCTTCGTGGAGGTGGTCCGATGATCGACCGCGACGATCCGGACTTCTGGTCCACGCTCGTCGAGGTGGTGACGGCGGCGACGTGGGAGACCCTCTACATGGTCTTCGCCGCGCTGGCGATCACCGTCGTCGTCGGCATCGCGGTCGGCCTCCTCCTCGTCACGACCGAGGAGGGCGGCCTCTACGCCAAGCCCTTCGGCTCGCGCACCCTCGGCCGGGTGCTCAACCGGTTGCTCGACGTCGTCGTCAACGTCGGCCGGTCGATCCCGTTCATCATCCTCATGATTCTGCTCATCCCGTTCACGCGGCTCGTCGTGGGCTCCTTCATCGGCCCGACGGCCGCGATCGTGCCGCTGACGATCGCGGGGATCCCGTTCTTCGCCCGCCTCGTCGAGATTGCCATTCGCGAGGTACCCCGGGGCGTCGTCGACGCCGCCGTCTCCCTCGGTGCCACGAAGCGCACGATCATGGCGAAGGTGCTCCTCGCCGAGGCCGTGCCAGCCCTCGCCCTCGGCCTGTCGACGACCGTCGTCGGCCTCATCGGGTACTCCGCCATGGTCGGCGCCGTCGGCGGCGGCGGGCTCGGCGACGTCGCCTTCCGTTACGGCTACCAGCGCTACAGCCTCGAGTACATGCTCGTCGTCGTCGTGCTCCTCGTCCTCATCGTCCAGGTCCTCCAGTCCCTCGGGAACTACGTCGCCCGACGCGCCTCCCACCGCTAGAAGGAATCACCATGCGCCTCACCCGCACCCTGCCCCTCGCCGTCGTCACCGCTCTCGCCCTCACCGCCTGCGGGGCAGAGGACGGCGACGGCGGAACCGCCGCGGCGGAGACCGACACCATCCGGGTGGGCGCGCTCGCCGTCCCCGCCGGCGACATGCTCCGGTTCGTCGCCGAGGAGCTCGCGCCCGCCGAGGGCCTCACGGTCGAGTTCGTCGAGTTCAGCGACTACAACACCCCCAACCCCGCGCTCACCGACGGTGACGTCGACGCCAACCTCTTCCAGAACACGACGTTCATGGAGACCTACAACGAGGCGAGCGGCGAGGACCTCGTCTCGGTCGGCGAGGTCTACCTGCCCCGGATGGGCCTGTACTCCAACGACTACGACAGCCTCGAGGACCTGCCCGACGGCGCCTCGGTCGCCATCCCCAACGACCCGACGAACGAGGGCCGCGCGCTCAAGCTCCTCGCCGCCGAGGGTCTCATCGAGGTGACCGACGAGCCGATCACGATCAACGACATCACCGCCAACCCGCGGAACATCACCTTCGTCGAGATCGAGAACGCGACCCTCCCGCAGGCTGTCGACGACCAGGACGCCGCGATCGTCACCGCCGCGTTCGCCCTGCCGGCCGGCCTCAGCGAGGACCAGCAGATCCTCGCCGAGGGCAACGACAGCGACTACTACAACGTCCTGACGACGACGGCGGAGCTCGCGGAGGACCCGCGCGTGGTCACCCTCTTCGAGCTGCTCACCTCGGACGAGATGGCGCAGTTCATCGCGGACGAGTACCAGGGCGTCATCATCCCGGCCGAGTGAGCACCGCCCGACGGGCCGCTACGCCTCGCGCGGCACGACGCGGTAGCGCCGCAGGCCGAGCGCGGGGTTGACCTGGCGGACGCGCTCGAGGCGGGACCGCTCGAGGTTCGCGACGGCGGCACCGGGCGCCTCGCCGAGCGCCGCCAGGGCGACGCCCATGGGGTCGAGCACGACGCTGCCGCCGACGCCCGTCGGCCCCGTCTGGTCGGCGGCGAGGACGTAGACCGTGTTCTCGATCGCGCGGGCGCGCAGCAGCGTGCCCCAGTGGTACTCCTTGAGCGGGCCGGGCACCCACGCCGCCGGGACCGCGAGAACGTCCGCGCCGCCGTCGACGAGCGCGCGCGAGACCTCGGGGAAGCGGAGGTCGTAGCAGGTCTGCAGGCCCACCGTGAAGCCGTCGACGTCGAGCAGGGCGGGTGCGACGGGGTCGGCGGCGACCACCCGGTCCGACTCCCGGTAGCCGAACGCGTCGTAGAGGTGGACCTTGCGGTAGACGGCCCGCACCTCGCCGTCCTGGACGCCCACGAGGGCGTTGTGGATGCGACCGTCACCAGCGGGCTCGTTGACGCCGGCGACGAGCGTGACACCGAGCTGGGCGGACAGGGCCGCGAGGCGGGCGACCGTGGGACCGTCGAGCGGCTCCGCGCTGTCGACGAACCGGTCGTCCATTGCGGAGGCGGTGAAGACCGCGAACTCCGGGAGGACGACGAGGCGCGCGCCGCGCGCCGTCGCCGCCTGGAGGAGCTCCTCGATGGCGCGCAGGTTGGCGCCCTTGTCCTCCGTGGGGGCGAACTGCCCCACCGCAACCGTCAGCGACATAGGTCCTCTCCCGCTCGCGCCCGACAGGCGCCTCAAGCCCCGCCGACAGTACCGCTCGCGCTCACAGGTGGCTGAGGACGAACTCGATCTGGGCGCGCATCTGCCCGACCCGCTCGTCGTCGGCGTACGAGCCGTGGCCGGCACCGAACGTGCGGAGCTCGACGGTGCCGCCCATCCGGCGCAGGGCACCGACGTACCGCTCGACCTGGCGGATGGGGCAGCGCGGGTCCTGCGTCCCGGCGAGGACGAGGACGGGCGCCCGCACGGCGTCGACGTACGTGACGGGGCTCGCGGCGCGGTAGGCGTCCGGCACCTCGCTGGGGGAACCGCCGAAGAGCGCGCGGTCGAAGGCCTGCAGCCCGGACATCTCGTCCTCGTAGGCCGCGACGTAGTCGGCAACGGGGACGTCGGCCACGCCGACCGTCCACCGCTCGGGCTGGGTGCCCAGGCCGAGGAGCGTGAGGTAGCCGCCCCACGAGGCACCCGCGAGGACGGACCGCGCCGGGTCGAGGACGCCGGCCCGGACGAGATGCTCGTGGACCGCGGCGATGTCCTCCAGCTCGGTGAAGCCCACCCGGCGCTCGATCGCGTCCCGCCACGCGCTGCCGTACCCGGTGGACCCGCGGTAGTTGACGCTGAGCACGGCGAAGCCGTGGTCGACCCACGCGGCGAGGGAGGGGGAGAAGGAGTCGGTCCGGTGGTCCTCGGGGCCGCCGTGGACGTCGACGACGACGGGGTACGGGCCCTCCTGCCCGCGCCGGGCCGCCGGCGGGGGCAGGCGCAGGAGGGCGTGGACACGCCCGCCGGGCCCGTCCACCCAGACGTCCTCGACGGGCACCGACGGGGCCGGCCGCGCGCCCATGGACGGGAGGAGCTCGCGACCGGTCCGCGCCGAGCGCACGGAGCGCGGGACGGCGGCCGAGGACCAGCGCACCCACGCGTCGCCGTCGGGCCGGGGGCACGCCTGCGCGACGGTGCCGTCCGTGGGCCCGACGGGCGTCGTCTGCCCGGAGGTGACGTCGTAGCGGACGAGGCGCGTGCGGGCGTCGTGGTCGACGGCGACGAGGATGCCGCGGGCGTCGGGGTACCACGCGGCGTCCGCGACCTCCCCGGGCAGGCCGAGGTCGATGTCCTGGCGGACGCGCGCCCGCAGGTCCCACACGGCCAGCGCGGGGTGCCCGCCCCGCTCGTGCAGGACGAGCAGGCGGGGGTCCCCGTCGATCGGCGCGAAGTCGAGCGCCCACAGGCCGCTGCCCGGGCCGTCGTCGAGGTCGGCGAGGACCGTCCCGGTGTCCGCCAGCAGGACGCGGAGGGCGGGGTGGCGGGCGTCGCCCCGCTCGGAGTGCTCGACGGCGACGAGGTTGCCGTCGTGGCTGAGGGCGGCCGCCTCGGCGTCGTGCTCGCTCGTGTAGAGCAGGACCGGCGCGTCCGTGCCCGCGGCGACGGGACCGATGACGACCTGGTGGATCGTCGTGCCGTACCCCTCGTCGCTGCGCCCGATGACGCCGGTGCCGTCGCGGGCGAGGAGGAGGCCCGAGGGGTAGGAGGCGGGCAGCGCGATCGGCGTCTCCGGCCGCCGGCTCGGCGGGGAGGCGAATGGCTGGCGCCGCCACACGCCGTACTCGTCGCCGTCGGTGTCGTCGAACCACCACAACCACTGCCCGGCCGGGTCGATCGTGGCCAGGGTGGTGCCCGCCGGGCGGTCCGTCGCCTGGACGAGCCGGCCCGTGGCGACGTCCCACGAGTGCACCTGGAGGACGCCGTGGGCGGACGCGACGACGCACGCGCGGTCCGGTGCGTCCTCCGCCCAGTCGGGCAGGTCGACCTGCGCGGCCCGGAAGCGCAGCTCCCAGTCGGCGGGCGGCCACGGGGTCCGTCCACCGCGCCGCGCGGATCTGCCCCGAACTGCCCTCGTCATCGCCTCAGCGTATGTCCGTGAGCCGACAACCGGACCAAATGGTGCGAGGCTGGACGTCGACAGAGCAACGCGACAGCGACGACACAAGGAGGAGGGCCATGGCGACCCTCGACGCGACCACCGGCACGTTCGAGCAGACCGTGACCGACAACGACATCGTCCTCGTGGACTTCTGGGCCGACTGGTGCGGGCCGTGCAAGAAGTTCGCGCCGGTGTACGAGAAGGCCTCGGAGAAGCACACGGACATCGTCTTCGCCAAGGTGGACACGGAGGCCGAGCAGCAGCTCGCCGCCGAGGCCGGAATCACGGCGATCCCGACCCTCATGGCGTTCCGCGAGGGAATCCTCGTCTTCTCCCAGGCCGGCGCGCTGCCCGGCCCCGCCCTCGAGGAGCTCGTCGGCGCCGTCCGCGGGCTCGACATGGACGAGGTGCGGGCGAAGATCGCTGAGCAGGGGTCGCAGCCCTCCTGAGCGCAGGCCGCCGGTTTCGGTCCATGGGCGGGACGCTCCTATGATCGGCACGATCCGGGGGAGTGCCATGGTGAGCAAGGGCCGACGAGCGGCCGTCGCGGTCGGCGTCCCCCTGGCGGCTCTCGCGCTCGTCCTCGGACCAGGGTGGGTCGGTGGGGACGCCTCGCAGGAGGGCGCCGTCCCGACCGCGCAGGAGCCCGTCCCGGCCCCGGTCCCGTCGACGCGCGCCGCCGCTCCCGGCGCGGCAGAGCCGGGCACCTCCGAGCCGGACGGTACCCCGCCCGGTGTGCCCGCGCCGGGCACGACGGCGCCCGGCGACGGCGGTCGCCGCCCGGCGGACGTCCCACCCAAGGTCGAGCCCACGTTCGTCGCGGAGAACGGTGGGCTGTGGAGCACGGAGATCCCCGTCGACGGCGGCGGGCGGCTACGGACCGTCGCCGGCTCCGTGCCGGCGCCCCACGAGGCGGCGCGCATCCTCAGTGTCCGCGTCGAGATCGAGGAAGGGCTCGGGATCGACGGTGCGGTCTTCGCCGACGCCGTCCTCGCCACGCTCAACGACCCGCGCGGCTGGGGCCACGACGGCTCGGTGGCGTTCGCGCGCACCGACGGTGAGGCAGACATCGACGTCACCCTCGCCTCGCCCGCCACCACCGACCGCCTGTGCTACCCCGTGGACACGCAGGGGCGCGTCTCGTGCGGGCGCGTCGGCTTCGCCGTGCTCAACGCCCGCAACTGGGCGGTCGGCGCCGAGCCGTTCCTCGCCGGCGGGGGCACCGTGGCCCAGTACCGCGAGTACCTCGTCAACCACGAGGTGGGTCACGTCCTCGGGCACCCGCACGAGAGCTGCCAGGTGCCGGGCGAGCCGGCGCCGATCATGCTTCAGCAGACCCTCCGGCTCGAGGGCTGTCAGCCGAACCCGTGGCCCGGGCTCTGACGCGCTCGGACGCTAGGGCTCTGACGCTGCGCTCGGACGCTCCGCCCTGACGCCGGGCACGGGCGCGCGCACTGGCGGCCGGCTCGACGTCTGGTCTGACTTCCTCCTGGCAGCCGGGGCGGCGACTCACCCTGCCGCTGCCGCGGGCGAGAGATCGCCGCAGGTGGAGCGCCATGTTGATCAGTCGGCTCACCCTCACCTCACCCCCACTACTCACCCTGCCGAGCCTCGACGTTCGTCCATACCTCATCCCTTTGCATGTTCCAGGAGTGGATCGCTGAGTGCTCTCCTAGGGGTCAGCGCAACGACGCGCTGAGACCGGGGGGCGGTTCGCATCCGGTGCGCCATGCCGGTACGACCAGAGACGGGAACTCCACATGCACGCGAGTGATGACGACCGAGCATCCGCAGTGAGCGGTGCTGACCAGTTCCCACCCTCTCGCATCTTCCGCACGCTCTTCCGTCTGCCGGGTCGGCGCGCTCCGCGCCCGAGCGCCGGCCAACCCAACAGCCATGAGCTTCACCCGAGAGGAACGGCTATGCCCCGTCAACCTGCCCCCCGTCCGAGCCGGCCCAGAGCGGCGATGAGGCGAGCCGGCACTGCTGCCACGGCGGCCTTCGCGCTGGTCGCCACGATGTCCGTCCTGGCCGTGCCGGCGGCGGCGATCCCCGTGGCCGACGTGCCGGCGGACGCGACGCAGTGGGAGACGTCGCCGTACTCCCCGCTGCCAGCGGCCGAGCTCGCCGCGCCGGGCAACGAGATCGCGCTCACCTTCGACGGCACCGAGGGCGGTCTGCACTCCGCGGCGGACATCGACACCGGCTTCACGATGGTGCAGCCCTCGAGCGCGGACCCGGCGTACTACGTGCCGGGCAACCTCGAGGTGGCGAACGGGAACCTCACGATCACGGCCACCAAGGGCATCGCCTACTCCAAGCCGGGCTCCGGCGTGTCGGGTGACATCAACAAGCAGGACAACACACTTGGGGTGGGCGTCGACGCCACCGAGACGGGCGTGCGTCTGACGACGACGCTCCTCAGTCCGGCGGATGTGCACAGCTCGGCCCAAGCTGGCCTGTGGTTCGGCCCAGACGACGACAACTACGTCAAGCTCGCCGTCATCGGAAACGGGAACGCGACGACCACCAAGGACTCCCGCCAGATCCAGCTCTCGCGTGAGATCGCCGGTGCCACCGACACCACCGTGCCGACGAACGACCAGGTGACGATCTCGACGACGCAGGCCGCGCTCAGCGCCGCGCCCGTCACGCTCACGCTCGACGTCAACAGCGCCGCGGGCACGATGACGGCCTCGTACCAGATCGGCTCCGGCGCGGTCCTGCCCGTCGGGACGCTCGCCCTGCCGGCGAGCTTTGCCGACGGCAGCCTCGTGACCGAGCAGATCCCCGACGTGTCGTCCTTCGCCGGCATCTTCACGACCAAGCGCAACATGGCGGTCGCGAGCGCCGCGGCGTACTCGTTCGAGAGCTTCGCCGTCGCGGAGATCGACACCACAGGGCCCGATGCTCCGACCGGTCTCGAGGCGGCGGCTAGCCCCTCGGGCGTCACGCTGAGCTGGGACCAGGCCGCAGCGGAGTCCGACGTCGTCGGTTACCGCGTCTACCGCGGGACCGAGAGCCCCGTCGCCACGACGGGCGCCGGCATCGCAGGCTCCGCGCCGCTGACGACCGCGGAGTTCACCGACGGGACCACCTTCATCGGCGCGAACTACCACTACGCCGTCGTCGCGGTCGACGCGGCAGGAAACCCCTCCGATGCCATCACGGCCGAGACCACCATCCCCGGCGTCGACGCCGAGGTCGTCGAGAAGATCAACTTCCAGACGGTCGAGACCACGACCCCCGAGGGCTTCAGCGCCGACACCGGCCTGCCCTACGACGCCGACCGCGGCTTCGGCTGGATCAGCGCCGCCGACGGCGCCCCCCTGAACCTCTCCACCGTGACGCGTGAGCGCACTGCCGCCGGGGTGAACCCGGACCTGCGCCTCGCCACGATCATCCACATGCAGCACGTCAACAGCACCGTGGACGGCGTGTGGGAGTACGACCTGGACAACGGGATGTACACCGTCGTGGCCGCCGTCGGTGACGCTGGGGAGTACGCCACCGGCGGGTACGACAGCGTCAACGTGATCAACGCCGAGGGTGTGACCCTCATCGACGGCTTCGTGCCCAACGCGGCCCGCGAGTACGACGAGGCCGTGGGCACCGTGGAGGTCACCGACGGCACGCTCACGATCGACCAGACCGGCGGCGACAACACCAAGCTCGCCTACGTCGAGATCTACGCCGAGGAGGAGGCCGTCGTGGCCCCCGCGGCGCCGACTGATGTCGTCGCCACGCACAACGCTTCTGGTGCGCTCATCGAGTGGACCAGCAGCGAGGGCGCCACGAGCTACAACGTCCTGCGCGCCGCTGACGAGGCCGGCCTGGCCGACGCGAGCCCGCTGAACTCCGAGCCCGTCACGGGCGCGGAGTACGTGGACGCGACGGTCGAGGCGGGCAACACCTACTACTACGCCGTCGTCGCGGTGAACGAGGGCGGCTCCTCGGAGCTGTCCGAGTCCGTCGCGGTGGACGTGCCCGAGGCTCCTGCCGCTCCGGCTGTGCCCGCGAACCTCGACGGGAACATCACTGAGGCGGGCGTCGCGCTCACCTGGGACGCGACCGAGGGTGCCACGAGCTACGACGTGTACCGCTCCACCGACTCCGAGGTGAGCACCGAGGGTGCGCCCCTCGCCACGGTCACCGACGCCGAGTACGTCGACGAGTCCGCCGAGGCGGGCACGACCTACTACTACGCGATCGTCGCCGTGAACGAGGCCGGCGCGTCCGCTGCCTCCGAGGCGCTCGAGATCGTCGTGCCGGCTGACGTGCCCGAGGCGCCGGCGGCGCCCGAGGACTTCGCCGGTACGGTCCGCGCCGACGGCGCTGTCGCGCTGCGGTGGGACGCGTCTGAGGGCGCGACCGGATACAACCTCTACCGCGGCATCGGTGCTCCCGCCGAGGCTGTCGGTGAGCCTCTGAACGGCGCCACGCCGATCACGGAGACCGCGTTCGTCGACGAGAACGTCGAGCCCGACACGACCTACCATTACATCGTTGTCGCGGTGGGCGACGGCGGTTCCACCGCGGCGGCTGAGCAGGTCACCGTGGAGACCCCGACGGGCCCGCAGGTGTGTGCGCCGGGTCAGTGGTCGGTGGAGTACTTCACCGGGACCCAGCTCATCGGTGACCCCGTCCGGACCGAGTGCGTGGACGAGATCAGCGAAGATTGGGGGAGTGCTGGCCCGGAGGGCTTGGGCACAGACCACTTCTCCCTTCGCTGGACCACGACAATCGACAACGGTGCGGGTACGTACGGGTTCCAGGCGCGCGCCGACGACGGGGTGCGGGTGCTGGTGGACGGCGTTGCCGTGATTGACAAGTGGGCGCTTGGTAGCCGGTCGGTAATCCACACCGGGCAGTTGGAACTCGAGGACGGCCCGCACGAGGTTGTCGTGGAGTACTTCGAGGACCGCTGGGCTGCCGGTGTCGAAGTTGACTGGTTCAAGATGGATGAGCCTGACGAGCCTCAGGTGTGCGCGCCGGGACTGTGGGCGGCGGAGTACTTCGGTGGTGCGAAGCTCGCGGGTCCGGTGCTCTTGCGGGAGTGCGTGGACGAGATCAGCGAGGACTGGGGTAACGGTGGGCCCGAGGGGGTGGGCACTGACCACTTCTCGGTCCGTTGGACCGCGACCCTTAATGGGGGCGCTGGGACGTATGAGTTCCAAGCGCGTGCTGACGACGGGGTCCGGGTGCTGGTGGACGGCGTTGCCGTGATTGACAAGTGGGCGCTTGGTAGCCGGTCGGTAATCCACACCGGGCAGTTGGAACTCGAGGACGGCCCGCACGAGGTTGTCGTGGAGTACTTCGAGGACCGCTGGGCTGCCGGTGTCGAAGTTGACT